>NZ_NXGI01000010.1 GCF_002993025.1 Arcobacter cryaerophilus gv. crypticus
AACTTGTTTTACAGCATCTCTTCTAAACTCTTCACTATATTCTCTTCTTGCCATTTTTAATTCCTTCAATTATTTACAATTTTCTCTAAATTGTTATTTTAATTAACTGAATTAATTTGTGTCTATATTTTCGGGGTCATTCCATATAGAGATGGTGCAAATACAGATGTTATCCCATCTTATACAGTTTATGATGGTGGAGTTAGATATAAAACAAAACTTGATAAATTCCCAACAACATTTATAGTTAATGCTACAAATTTGACAGGTAAAAAATATTGGAGAAGTTCAACATCTTTTGGAGAACCAACAAATATTGCATTTTCTATGAAAATGGAGTTTTAATAAATTAAGCTATCTTTTTGTTCTCAATAATAAATATTGAGAACAAAATTATTAAAAATAATAAATAAAAAGAAGATAAGATATGAAAAAAGAAGAAGACAAAATTTTTAAACAAAGACTCCAAAGAGTACATGTGTCAACAGGAGTAAGTTTTTCTTTACTTATGTATATAGCTGTATTTTTTGGAATATTTGCTATTATACTCCCATATATTCAAGTTTGGGAGAAGCCATCAAGACATTTTAAAATGGCTGATATTACAACTATAAATTATGGAGCTATGATAGATCCCATTTTGGCAGATCCAGACTATCCAAAGGTAAATCCAATAACAATATCATTTCCTGGATATATGGAAGATCCTGCTTTAAAAATAAGAACAGATTTTGTAAAAACAAAAGTTTTTAATCCAAATACTTCACTAGAAGTTGAAAATGAAGGTGATTTATCAGAATTAGCATGGTTTTTAAACTCTATGCACTATGGAAGACCACTAAAAGATGTTGGAATATATACTTTTGGATTTATGGCTGTTGGAATTATGTTTTTGGTTATAGGAGGAGTTTATCTAGTCCTAAAAATAAAATATACAAATAGTGGTAAAAATGCTACAAGTAAGTTTTCAAAGTGGCATAGAAAGATATTTATATGGACATTTGCACCTTTTATCATTATCACTCTAACAGGTGCATTGATGAATATAGGATATAGCGGTTCAGCTCCTATGACATATATTGCTTCAAAAGGTAATACTCATGAAATAGGAGATTTAACTGGACCTATCTTATTTCCTAAGCAACCACGACTTGATTTACGAAATGATAGTATAGTTATGCTTCCTATAAATGAATTACTTATAAAAGCAAAAGAGATAGCACCTCAAATAGATTTTCAAAGAGTAAGAATTATAAATTGGAATGATAGTAGTGCAATAGCAAAATTTGAAGGATATAATCCATATATGCCATTTTTAAATGGTATTTCAAATAAACCTTTTGTAACTCTAAGCGGAGTTGATGGAAGCTTAATACACCAACAAAAAGTTATGGATAAACACTGGAGTGGATTATTTTATGATAGTATTTTCTTTTTACACTTTTTATTTGGAGTAGATACATTTACAAGATTCTTTATACTTTTTCTTATGACTTTATCTACATTAGCAATAGGTTTTGGTAATCTGTTATGTTTAGAGAAGAAAGCAAGAAAATTACCAAATAATACTCCAACTTATCAAGGATTTGGAAAACTATCTTTAGCAGTTATGATTGGAGTTATTCCTGCAACTGGACTTTTATTTGTTTTACAATGGTTACTTCCTTTTGATATGGAAAATAGAGTATTAATTCAAAAAGGTTTATTTGCAACTCTTTGGATAGCTACTTTAGCTTATAGCTTCTATCAACTAAACTCCTACAAAACAGCTAAAGAATTTTTATATCTTGGTGGAATTTTATTTATTTTAAGTCCAATAATACATTTTATAAATAGTGGGTTTAATCCAATATCTTTATATGTAGGTGAAATGTATTCTATACTAGGTGTTGATATTGGATTATTTATATTTGGAGTAATTTTACTTTTTGTTGCTTATAAATTACCAACAAATAAAGAAAAGATTCAAGAGTTTTGGACAAAAAGAGGTGTTAAATGACAAAGTATCTCAATAAACTCAAAGTTGCAGAAAATAGTGGCACAAAAATAGGATTATTTAGAACTATTTGTTCTATTTTTGGTGGATTAATTGTTGCATATTTAAGTATGACTTTTTTAGTATTTATTATTCCAGGAACTGCTGGTGAATCTATAATAGTTTCACTTTTACTAAATACTTTAACTTGGGCAATTATTGCTTTGTGGATTAGTTTATCTAAAACAAAATATATAGCGCTTTTAAGATGTGTTGTTCCAAGTTTAATATTTGGAATACTTTTAATAATACTTTACAATATTTAAGGATAGAAAAAATGATAAAAAAGATATTTATATTTTTAATTACAATATTTGCTGTTAGCTCTTTATACGCTCATGATGAACTTACACTAGAGATAATTGATAATAAAAATAATACTATTACAATAGTAGGTGATGAAGAACATAATCAAGGTTTAGCAGGAGCTTTAATCAAAGTTGAATCTTTAATAAGTGGAGATATACTTTTTAAAGATAGATTTCCAAAAGAGAGTAAAATTACAATTGATATTCCAAAAGAACCTTATCAAGTTGTTCTTGATACTTCTTTTGAAGTTTTAACAAAAGTTGGTATTGCTCCAATTCAGGGATTTGATAAACAACATCAATTAACAGCAGATGAAGTTTTAGCAAAACTATCAAAAGAGACTCATAATGAAGATGAGTGGGATAATTTAACTATTCTTTTCTTCTCTTTATGTTTAATTTTATTTTTATTTGCAATTTATTTTAGCAATAGAAATACAAATAAAATATTAGAAAAAGTAAAAGAGGGTTAATCTCTCTTTTTATACTCTTAAGTTATATATTTTTATTAAATCCTTTTAAAACATACCTTCAAATAACATTTTATTTCAAATTCTCACCCAATAAAAGAATTTTTATGCTAGAATAAAGATATTTTATTTCAAGGAGTAATTATGAATACAAGTATAGTAGGAAGACATATAAAACTTACGGACGCAATAAAAGATTATATAAATAGTTCAATAGATACATTTAAAAAATATAACTTGGATATTATTTCAGTTACTTCTACGATTGTTGGAGATGAAAAAGCAAAAGGTTTTACTTTTGAGTTCTCTTTAAATATTGCAAATATAGATACAGTTGTTATTAAACAAAAAGATAAAGATTTATATACTGCAATTGATATTGCAACAGATAGAGTTGCAAAAGTTTTAAGAAGACACAATGATAAAATAACTGCTCATAAAGCAACAAAATTTAGCGAAGCTATAGAAGTAGAAGATGGTATAGCAAAAGAGCTTGAAAAGTTTGAAGATGAGATTATACCTCAAAGATTAACTTCTTATAAGCCAATAGATATTGAAGAAGCTTTAGAAGAGTTGAAAAATTCAACTGCTTTGTTTAAAGTTTTTTATGACAAAGATGACAATATGAGAGTTCTTTACAAGGCAAATGCTGCTGGAAAATTTGGACTTTATTAATACAGAAAAAAGTATACAAAAAGGTATTAGCTTTTGCTAGTACCTTTTTTAATTTATAAAAATAGGATTAGATAAAATTTATGGAAAAAAACTTAAAAAAAATTGCACTAATAGGGCAACCAAATGTTGGAAAATCATCGCTTTTTAACAGAATAGCAAATAAAAGAATAGCTATTGTATCAGATGTTTCTGGAACAACAAGAGATGTAAGAAGACATGAGATAGAGATTATTGATAGAAGTGCATTGATTCTTGATACAGGAGGAATTGATGATACAAATGATGAAATTTTTTCAAATGTAAAAAAGAAGGCTGTAAAAACTGCAAAAGAGGCTGATATAATACTTTTTATTGTAGATGGAAAAAAGATCCCCGATGATAAAGATAAGGAACTATTTTATGAGCTTCAAAGATTAGGTAAAGAGCTTGCCTTGATTGTAAATAAAATTGACAATGATAAAGAGCTAGAGCGACTTTGGGAATTTTTTGAATTTGGAATAGGAGAAGAAAACCTTTTTGGAATATCAGTTTCTCACAATCGTGGTACAAAAACACTTTATGAGTGGATTTATAAACATCTTCCAGAAAATCCTGAAACAGTTGCAAGAATGGAAGAAGAAAAAAGAAGAAAAGAGCTAGAAGGTGAGTTTTTTGAAGAAGACTTTGATGATGAAGAGGATTTTTCTGCTGAGGGATTAGAAAAAATAGAAGAAGAACTTATTATTGATGATACTTCTATAAATGTTGCAATTATTGGTCGAGTTAATGTTGGAAAATCATCTATTTTGAACTCTCTTGTGGGAATGGAAAGATCAGTTGTTTCAAGTATTGCTGGAACAACTATAGATCCTGTTGATGAAACTTTCTCTTACAAAGACAAAGAGATAACTTTTGTTGATACAGCTGGACTTAGAAGAAGAGGAAGTATTGAAGGTATAGAAAAATTTGCCTTAATGCGAACAAAAGAGATGCTAGAAAAAGCAAATGTTGCTTTGGTTATTCTTGATGCTTCAAGAGAGCTTACAGATTTAGATGAAAAAATTGCTGGATTAGTTGATGAATATGGTCTTGGAACAATTATTGTTTTAAATAAATGGGATGAAAATATGGATACATTTCAAAAAATGGAAGAAGAAGTAAGAAGAAGATTTAGATTTTTATCTTATGCTCCAATCATAGCAGTTTCAGCAAAAACAGGAAGAAGTGTAGATAGATTAAAAGATAAAATTATAGAGATTTTTGAAAACTATACACAAAGAATTCCAACTTCACAACTAAACAAAGTAATAGAAGAGGCGGTAATTAGACACTCTCTTCCAAGTCCAAATGGAGCATATTTAAGAATTTATTACTCTACACAATTTAGCTCAAGACCACCAAGAATTGCTTTAGTTATGAATAAACCACAACTTTTACACTACTCATATAAAAGATATTTGATTAACTTTTTAAGAGAGAAGTTTAATTTTGAAGGAACACCAATTCATGTTATTGCTCGTGGTAAAAATGATAAAATGGGTGATGAAGAGTATCTAGAAAGATAGGAATTTTTTTGACAATTAAAACTGTAAAAAATGATATTTTAGCTGGTATTACTGTTGCTGTAGTTGCACTTCCTTTGGCTTTGGCTTTTGGAGTTGTAAGTGGAGCAGGGGCTATTGCAGGACTTTATGGAGCTATTATATTAGGTTTTATTGCTGCTCTTTTAGGTGGCGTTTCTGTTCAAGTTTCAGGACCAACTGGTCCGATGACTGTAGTAACAGCAGCTGCAATTGCTACTTTTCCAAATGATTTTTCAACTGTTATGGCAATTGTATTTTTTACTGGAATTATTCAAATATCTTTTGGAATTGTAGATTTAGGAAAATGGATAAATTTTATTCCATATCCAATTATTTCTGGTTTTATGTGTGGAATAGGTGTTATTATTATAATTTTACAAATAAATCCACTTTTTGGGGCTAATACAAATAGTTCAATTGTTTATATAGTTACTCATCTTTTTGAAACATTTAAAAATACAAATTACGAAGCACTTTTTGTTGGTTTAATTACAATTTTAATAATGTTTTTAACTCCAAAAAGTATTACAAAAATAGTTCCAGCAGCTTTAGTGGCTCTATTTTTTGTAACTATTTTAGCTACGATATTAAACTTAAATATTCCAACAATAAGTGAAATTCCATCTCAGTTACCAGATTTTATTTTCCCATCTTTTAATATTTTAGATTTAAGCAGTATTCTTACTTTTGCTATTACTTTGGCACTTTTAGGTTCTGTTGATACTCAATTAACATCTGTTTTGGTTGATTCAAAACTAAAAACAAATCATAATTCAAAAAGAGAATTAATCGCTCAAGGTATTGGAAATACTATGTGCTCATTTTTTGGTGCAATTCCAGGAGCAGGTGCAACTATGAGAACAGTTGTTAATATGAAAAATGGAGCAACAACTAGAATCTCTGGAGTTACTCATGCAATTGTATTACTTATCATAGCTCTATTTTTAGCTCCAATTGCTTCAAAAATTCCCTTGGCACTTCTTGCTGGAATTCTTATAAAAGTTGGTTTTGATATTTTAGATTATAGATTTTTACAAATCATACAAAAAGTAACAAAAGACGATTTAATTATTATGATAACTGTATTTTTATTAACAGTTTTTGTAGATTTAATAATAGCAGTTGCGGCTGGAGTTTTTATCTCATCATTTATGGCTGTTTATCAAATATCAAAAAATATCAAAATGAAACATCATAGAGTTTTAATAGTTGATGAAAATATAGATATTATAAAAGTAAAAGGTGCTTTATTTTTTGCTACAGCAATACTTCTTGAGAGAGTTATAAACAAAGCTAAAAGTGAAAAAATAGTAATTGATTGTACAGAAGTTAGTTATTTAGATATGTCTGCTATATTCAAACTTGAAGATATTATAGAAAAATATCAAGAAAAAAATATTGAGATTATTTTGGTTATAAAGTATACTCACAAAAGAAGATTGTTGAAAATAGGTAAAATTTTTAATACAATAAAGATATACAGAATCCTAGAACATGCAAAAATACATATAAAAGAAGAGTTGAAAAATGAGCAAAATATATCTACTAAATGAGCAAAAATTTGATGGAGTAGAAAATCTTGAAGTTTTTGAGATAGAGTATTTAAAATTTGATTTAGATTTAAAAAAATATGATGCCTTAGTCTTTACATCAAAAAATGGTATTTTTTCACTAGAAGAAAATGGTATAAATTGGAAAAACATTCCATCTTATGTAATAGCTCCAAAAACAGCAGATATTGCAAAAAAAGTTGGTGCAAATATAGCTTTTATTGGATTTAGTGGTCATGGAAATGATTTTGCAAATGAACTAATCCCATATTTAAAAGATAAAAAAACTCTATATGTAAGAGCATTAAAAACCGTATCAAATCTCACAAATATTTTAAAAGAAAACGGTATAAATATAGATGAAATAATTGCATACAAAACATCTTGTAATAAAAAAGAAAGAAAATCTTTAGATAAAAACTCTACAATTATTTTCACCTCTCCATCTAGTGTTGAGTGCTTTTTTCAAAAATATAGCTGGGAAGATAGCTTTAAGGCAATAGCTATAGGCAAAACAACAGCTTTATATCTTCCAAAAAATATAAAGTGTGAAATAAGTTCTATTACTAGTGTTGAGGAGTGTGTTAAACTAGCTCTTAAAGATTAGTTTAATCACAATTTTAAATTTTTTTAGATAAAATTATCAATTCTAAGTAGTACGGGATTTCCATTACTTGCGGGTCCGATAATATTTTATTTTATACAAATTTGTAGTTTATACTGTGTGCAGCATCTCCTTTGGTTTTTGCTCCTAAAGTATTTCTCTTGTATATTTACTTGGCTTTTAGGGCCACCTTTATGGTTATCGGCTACTTGGATTTTAAAAATTAAAGGGAAAAATAATGAATATATTAATACTTGGAAGTGGCGGTAGAGAGTACTCTATTGGACTTGCACTAAAAAATGAAAAATCTCACAATTTATACTTTATGCCAGGAAATGGTGCAACTTCTAATTTAGGAAAAAATATTAATATTACAGATTATGAAAAACTAGCAATTTTTGCAAAAGAAAATAGTATAGATTTAACAATTGTTGGACCAGAAGGTCCACTTGTAGATGGTGTTGTTGATATATTTAAAAAATACGAATTAACTATTTTTGGACCTTCAAAAGAAGCAGCTCAGCTTGAAGGTTCAAAAGCTTATATGAAAAATATATTAAAAAAATATAATATACCAACAGCAGCATTTATTGAAACATCAAATAAGCAAGATGCTTATAGTTTTATAGATAATATGAAAAATCTTCCAATAGTTGTAAAAGCAGATGGTCTTTGTGGCGGAAAAGGTGTAATAATAGCTCAAAGCAAAGAAGAAGCTAAAAAAACAGTTGATGATATGTTAAATGGAAGTAGTTTTGGAGAAGCTGGTGAAAAAGTTATCGTTGAAGAGTTTTTAGATGGTTATGAGCTTTCAGTTTTTGCAATTTGTGATGGTGAAAATTACAAAATACTTCCAGCCGCTCAAGACCATAAAAGAGTAGGTGATGGTGATACAGGACCAAATACTGGTGGAATGGGTGCTTACGCTCCAACTCCACTTATAAATGATGAGATTTATAAAAAACTTGAAGATAGAGTAATTAAGCCTACCCTAAAAGGAATGCAAGAAGAAAATGCTCCTTTTGAGGGTGTTTTATTTATTGGAGTTATGGTTGTAAAAGGTGAACCAATAGTTTTGGAATATAATGTTAGATTTGGGGATCCTGAGTGTGAAATTTTAATGCCTTTAATTGAGTCAAAAGTTTCTGAATTATTCTACTATGGAGCAACAAAACAGCTTGATAAACTTGATATAGTAATAAAAAATGAATTTGCTGTTGGAGTTGTAATGGCTAGTGAAAACTATCCATATAGTGCTAGTGCTCACTCTATTATAACTATTGATAATATTGTAGATAAAGATTTACTTGATAACTCTCATATATCATTTGCTGGAGTTGAAGAAAAAGATGGAAAACTTTTGGCAACAGGAGGAAGAGTTTTGGTTTGTGTCGGAGTTGGAAAGAGTATAAAAGAAGCAAGAGATAGAGCTTATTTATTATCTTCTGAAGTTCATTTTGATGGAAAGAAATTTAGAAATGATATTGCATACCAAGCTTTAAAGAACTAAAATGCAAGAGCAAAATAGTAACTCAAACTTACAATTAGCAACTCTTAGAAGTAGGGCATTGGCTTTTGTTATTGATGATTTAATCGTAACTTTATTAATCTGTCTTATTTATTGGAATAGTATAGTTGCTGTAAGTGACAATCAAGAGGCTTTAATAAACCTAATGCAAACAACTTTTGTAGTGCCTTTAATAGTATTAAAGCTTGTATATCATACTTTTTTTATTTGGTATTATGGGCAAACTTTAGGTAAAAAAATAGTAAAGATTAGAGTAATAGATGCTAATTCTTGGGAAAGAGTTAGCTTTTTTTCATCTTTTTTAAGAAGCTTAGGAAGAGTTATATCTGAAATGTTTTTTTATATAGGATTTTTAATAGGATTTTTTACTGAAGGTAGAAGAACTTTTCATGATTTTACTGGTAAAACGTTGGTAGTAAATGCATAAAATAGTTGTTTCATTAGCTTTAGCTTCATTTTTAATTCAAGTAAATGCACAAGAGTTAGATATGGAAAAGTTGCAACTTGTTGCAAAAGATGTTGATACTAAAAATAATATTATAACTGCAATTGGTGATGTTGTTGCATACTCTCCAACATATTATTTAAGTTCCGATAAAATGGTTTATGATAAAGACAAAGAGATTTTAGAACTTTTTGATAATGTTTTAATTATCAAAGATAATAAAATCCAAACTCAAAGTAACTACGCTTATGTAGATATGAAGAATGATATTATAAATCAAGACCCAGTATTTCTAATGGATAATACTTCAAATATTTGGTCAAACTCAAAAGAAGCAAATAAAGATAAAGATGTAATAACTCTTGAAAACTCTATTTTATCTTCTTGTGATTGTATTGATCCAGTTTGGAGTATTAGGTCATCAAGCAGTGATTATGATACTGAAGCTATGTGGATGAATACTTACAACCCTAGACTTTATGTAAAAAATGTACCTGTTTTTTATCTTCCATATTTTGGTTTTCCAACAGATACAACTAGACGAACAGGACTTTTGCTTCCAACTATGGGATATTCAAGTAGTGAAGGTTTTTTATATTCACAACCAATATTTATAGCTCCTGCTGATAACTATGACATAGAGCTAATTCCACAAATTAGAACACAAAGAGGATATGGAAGCTACGCAAATTTTAGATATGCTGATAGTCCTGATAGTATGCTTAATGTAAAAACAGGATATTTCAAAGAGTTTGATAACTACAGAAAAGAAGAAAAACTTGAGAATAGTGAACATTATGGTTTAGATATTGATTATGAGAGAAAAAATATTTTCGCAACAAAAAAAGAGCATCAAGATGGAGTTTTTACTTCTGTTAGATATTTAAATGATATTGAATATATAACATTAAAAGAAGAAGATGACAATTTAGGAACTGATAAAAAAGTAGAATCTAAAGTAAACTATTTTTATAATACACCTGAATATTATGGTGGAGTTTATGGAAAATACTATGTAGATGCTTCACAAAAAACAAATGATAATACTTTACAAGAGTTACCACAAATTCAGCTTCACTCCTACAATAAAGAGCTGTTTTTAGAAAACCTTATATACTCTATAGATACAAAAGCACAAAATTTCACAAGAAAAGAGGGCTTAAACGCAAAAATCTATGATATAAATGTTCCTATTAGTTATACAAAAAATATTTTAGATGACTATATGTATGTAGGAGTTGAAAATAGAACTATTTTAACTCAATATGATTACAGTAACTCTTTATATAATAATTTAAGATACGAGGATGGAACTTTAATACAAAATAGGACCTCTTTTATTGTTGGAACAGACCTATTAAAACCATATAGTGACTATATTCATACTTTAAACTTAAACGCTAGTTATGATATTCCTGAAAATTTAAGAAAAGATGGAGATTTGTACAATATAACAGTAAAAGAGAATCAACCACTAAAATATAATGAATTAAGTGTTTTTCCAACTTTGCAAGAACAAAAAACAATAAAATTATCTTTAAACCAATCAATTTATGATAAAGATAATTTAAAACAGTTTATAAATCATAAAATGTCACAATCTATTTTATATAATAGTTTCGATGAACCAAAATTCCAAGATTTAGATAACTATGTAAAGATAAATCATGATTATGGTTCATTATCTGGAAAAGTTGTTTATAATATGGATGATAACAAAGTTGTTGAAGGAAGTTTTGATAACTCATTAAGTTATGAAAATTTAACTTTTAGTGCGGGTTATTATTATTATACTAAAAAAACGAATAATGAGTTTAATACAAGAGATGATTTAGAATCATATAGATTATCAACTTCTTATAAACTGGCTAAAGATTACTCTATAAAATATTACGAAAACTATGATTTACAAGAAAAGACAAGAAATAGACAAGGAATAGGGTTGAATATAGATGATAGTTGTTGGAATTTAGATTTATTACTTGAAAAAGAGATAACTCCTAGAAGCAGATATGTTGAAAGTACAAGAAGTTATGATAGTCATGAACAAACTATTGTATATGCCGTTTTAATGCTAAAACCAATTGGTGGAATAAGACAAAAATCTATAGTTAAAGATAGCGATAAGTAATAATGAGTAAAGATAAAATATATTTCAAAAATAGAGAAGAAGCAGCTTATAAACTACTGGAAATATTACCAATAGATAGCATGAAGCTTGAAGAGTGGACGGTAATTGCTTGTTCATATGGTGGTTTTGAAATTGCAAAAATAGTAGCAGATAGTTTAGATGCAGAGTTTGATATTATGTTTAATGAAAAAATTTATGCACCACAAAATGATGAGTGTGAAATAGCAGTTGTAACGGAACTAGAAGAAGTTTTAATACATGAAGAGTTGGTTAAAGCTTTTGATATAAATCTTGATTCAATTTATACTATGTCAAAAGAGATATATAAAGAGAAAATAAAACCAGTGGCTTATAGATTTAGAAATGGTGAGAAATTTCAAAATCTAGCTTTTAAAAATGTTTTAATTGTAGATGAAGATATAAATGTTGGTTTAGTTATGATGGCTTGTATAAAAACTATTATAAATCAAAAAGTAAAATCTATAAGTGTAGCAACTCCAATACTATCTACTGCTAGCATAAAAGCAATCGACAGTATTACAGATGATTTATACTATATAAAAAGTCTTGATCATTTTATTGAGGCAGAGTATTATTATGAAACATTAGAAGAGCTAACTTATGAAGATATAAATAGAATTAAAAATGAAGGAAAAGAAAAAGAATGATAATAAAATGTGAATTAGAGCTAAATCAACAAAAAGAGATTTTTGAGTTTAATAAAATTGCTAAACAAGCAAATGGTGCAGTATTGGCAAAAATGGGTAATGCAGTTGTAATAGCAGCAGTTGCTAGTGAGTTTGATAATCCTGTAAGTGAAGATTTTACTCCACTTACTGTTCAGTACATTGAAAAAACATATGCTTCAGCAAAACTTCCTGGTGGATTTATCAAAAGAGAAGGAAAACCTAGCGATTTTGAAACATTAACTTCAAGAGTAATAGATAGAAGCTTAAGACCACTTTTTCCAAAAGGTTTTGTATATCCAACAACAATAACTGTAATGGTTGTAAGTGCTGATAAAAATGTAGATTTACAAATATTGGCACTAAATGCAGCAAATGCAGCACTTTACACTTCAAATTTACCTATTAAAAAATCTGTTTGCGGTGTAAGAGTTGGAAAAATTGATAATAAACTTGTAATAAATCCAACAAAAGAAGACTTAGAAAATTCTACTTTAGATTTATATATAGCTGGTTCAAAAGATGAATTGCTTATGATTGAGATGAAAACAATTTCATCTTTAAATGATTCTAAACACTTTACAAATGAAATGGAAGAAGAAGCTTTAATAGAAGCAATAGCTTTTGCTCAAGAAGCTCTAAAAAAATCAAATATAGCTTATGAGATAAATTTTGAGAAAGCTTGTAAAATAAAAGCTAATGTAGAATTAGTTGAATTTGCAATAGAAAAAGAAGTTATTGATTATGTAAGAGATAATTTTGCAAATGATATACAAGATGCTATCAAAAAACTTGCAAAAAGTGAAAGAGCAGTTGAGTTAAAAGAATTAGCAAAAAGTATCGTAAAAAATGATTATTGCACTACAAATGAATTTGAATTTAAAACAATTTTTGAAGCTGTTAATATTGTAAAAAAAGAATTAGTTCGAGCTATGATAGTAAATGAAAAAATTAGAGCAGATGGAAGAAGGCTTAAAGATGTACGACCAATAAGTATTGAAACAAATATTTTACCATCGGCTCACTCTTCTTGCCTTTTTACTAGAGGTGAGACTCAGGCTTTAGTTGTAGGAACTATTGCTGGAGCAAAAGATGGACAAATGTATGAGATTTTAACAGACAAATCAACATCTATGGAAAATCTTATGGTTCATTATAATTTTCCTGGATTTAGTGTTGGTGAAGCAAAACCAATTTTTAATGTAGGAAGAAGAGAATTAGGTCATGGAAATCTAGCAAAAAAAGCACTAGAATCTACAATAAATAAAAACTTCAAAGATACTTTTAGAATAGTTTCAGAAATTTTAGAATCAAATGGTTCTTCTTCTATGGCAACTGTTTGTGGTGGTTCACTAGCGCTTAAAGCTGCAAATATCCCCGTTTCAGATCTTGTAGCAGGTGTTGCTATGGGAATGGTTGTTGAAGGTGATAAGTACTCTGTTCTAACAGATATTATGGGTCTTGAGGATCACGATGGAGATATGGATTTTAAAGTTGCTGGAACTTCAAAAGGTATTACAGCTTTACAAATGGATATAAAACTTGGTGGAATTGAATTAAATGTTCTAAAAGAAGCTCTTTTGCAAGCACAAGAGGGTAGGTTGCATATTTTGAATATTATGGAAGAAGCAAGTCTTGATATTGTTTCAAGTCCTGCTTTACCAAAAATTGAAGAGTTTGAGGTTGATAGTTCTAAAATGATGGTTATTATTGGAAAAGGTGGAGCTACAATAAAAGAGATTATTGAAAAATACTCTGTAAACATAGATTTAGATAGAGATAATGGAATTGTAAAAGTAAGTGGTGATAACTCTTCTAAAATAGCAGAAGCAAGTGATTTTATAAAAGATTTGGTAAATAATTCAACTGCATATAAAGCACCAGCAAAAATAGATTTTGAAAAACTTTATAGTGTAGATGAAATTGTTTCTGGAAAAGTTGAAAGAATAGTTGATTTTGGTGCATTTATTCTTCTTTCAAAAGGAGGAGAAGGTCTTTTGCATATATCTAAAATTTCAAAACAAAGAGTAGAAAAAGTAAGCGATATTCTAAGTGTTGGACAAGAAATAGATGTAAAAGTTCTAAAAATTCAAAAAGATAAAATAGAACTAGGTTTAAATTAATATTAATTAATTTTGTGTTAGGATGGGAAAAATTTTTAAATGAATAAAATCAAGGGGCTAATATATGGCTAAACTTTTAATAGTAGATGATTCTACAATGCTCAGAGACATGTTGAACTATGCTTTAAATGAGGGTGGTTATACAGATGTTGTTGAAGCAGTTGATGGAGTAGATGGTCTAGCTAAGGCAAAAAATACAAATTTTGATTTAATTATTACAGATGTTAATATGCCAAATATGGATGGTTTAACCTTAATTGGTGAACTTAGAAAAATTCCTCAATATATAAAAACACCTATTTTAGTTTTAACAACTGAAAGAAGTGATGAAATGAAAGCTAAAGGTAAATTTGCAGGAGCTACTGGTTGGATTGTTAAACCTTTTGTTCCAGATCAGCTTTTAAAAGCTGTAAATATAGTGCTAAGTAGATAAATCAAAAAGGGGAGACTTTAATTATGTCATTTGATATTTCAAAATATAGAGAAATGTTTTTAGAAGAAGCAGCAGAGCTTTTTGAATCAGCTGATAATGTTTTGTTAGCTGCTGAAAACAATGGAAGTTTAACAGATGACGAGATGGGACAACTTTTTCGTGATGTTCATACACTAAAAGGAAGCGGTGCTTCTGTTGAATTGGCTTTTTTTGCTGAATTTACGCATGATGTTGAAAACTTAATGGACAAATTAAGAAGCCATAAAATAGACTATAAACCAGAAATGGCTGAAACTCTAATAGATGGTCTTGATGTAATGAA
The DNA here is from genome assembly GCF_002993025.1 of Arcobacter cryaerophilus gv. crypticus. GTDB lineage: Bacteria > Campylobacterota > Campylobacteria > Campylobacterales > Arcobacteraceae > Aliarcobacter > Aliarcobacter cryaerophilus_B. Next base: position 14,873 of record NZ_NXGI01000010.1, read on the forward strand.
AGAAATTTTAGAATTAGAAGTGTCAAACCAGATTACTAGAGAAAAATTCCAAGATTTAACAACTTCTTTATTAGAAGAGCTTAGAGCATATTCAAATGGTAGCATTATTGCTAAAACAGTTGAATTAAAGCAAGAACCAATTCCACAAGCTGTTACGACATCAGAAAAAACAAATACTCAAATTACTGATGAAAAAGAACAATTTGGTTTTTTTAATGATGATTTAAATAATCAAAGAGATATGAAAGATATGCCTTTTGGTATTTTTGAAGATGATGATATTGATGATAAAAATATTGGTTTTTATGATGATGAGCTTGAAAATTTATCAAATAATATAGATGATAATAAATTTAAAATTGATGAGAATAAAGAACATTTTGGTTTCTTTGATGATATGGAAAAGATTTCTCCAAATTCTATTATGGAAACAAATGATATTGAATCTGAAACTTCTAATGATAATAAAATAGTTATTCAAGATAAAAAAGAAGTAGCTTCTGCACCAACTACTACTAGAAGAGTTAAAGAAAATAGTGATGATGGCGAAAAAAAATCTATCTCAAATAATAATAACAGCATTAGAGTAAATCTTGATAAAATTGATTTATTAATGAATAATGTTGGGGACTTAGTTATTACAAATGCTATGCTTACACAATTTTCATCAACTATTGAAGAGACTAAAACTAGAGGTTCTGTTTTAGAAAGACTTGAACTTCTTGAGCGACATATTAGAGATATGCAAGATAGTATTATGAGTATTAGAATGGTTCCTATGGACTCTATTTATTCAAAATTTCCAAAAGTAGTACGTGATATATCTAAAAAACTTGGTAAAAAAGTCGAATTTAAACATTATGGTGATAATGTTGAAATAGATAAAGCTATGATTGAAGGATTAACAGATCCTTTAATGCATATTATTAGAAACTCTTTAGATCATGGTATTGAAATGCCTGAGGATAGAATAAAATCTGGTAAAATTGATACAGGAACTATTAGTATTTCTGCAGAACAAGCAAATGGTCAAATGATAATTACAATTAAAGATGATGGAAAAGGTGTTGACAGTGAAAGAGTTGCTGAAAAAGCACTAGAAAAAGGTCAGATTGATGAAAACCAATTTGCAAGTATGTCTCATAACGATAAAGCTCTTTTGATTTTTGGAGCAGGGCTTTCAACAGCTGATCAAATAACTGATATTTCAGGTCGTGGTGTTGGAATGGATGTTGTAAAAACAAATATTCATAAATTAGGTGGAATAATTAAGCTTGATACAGAACTAGGGAAAGGTACAATTATTACAATTATGCTTCCTTTAACTCTTGCGATTCTTGATGGTCTTGATATAAGAGTTGGAGATCAAAAATATATCTTACCTCTTAGCTCTATTGTTGAATCACTTCAGCCAACAGCTAATATGATTAAAAAAATTGGTGATGGAACTCAAGATTTATTAATGTTAAGAGAAGAGTTTATTCCTGTAGTTAAACTTCATCAACTATTTGGACTTAAAAAAAGTTTTGAAAAACTTGAAGATGGTATGTTAATAGTTGTGAAATCAGGAAATACTAAAGTAGCTCTATCTATTGATGAATTTTTAAATCAACACCAAGTTGTTGTAAAACCTCTTGATAAAAACTTTAGAAGTGTTCAAGGAATTGGGGCTGCAACAGTTAGAGGAGATGGAAGTATTGGACTTATTCTTGATGTTTTAGGAATTATAGATGCTCAAATTAAAATAGAAAAAGATATGAATGCAACAAAAAGAGCCTCTTAAGAAATAATTATGGCATATACAACACAAGATGTACATGAAAAAATAAAAAAAATTCTTTATTCTCTAACAGGTATTACTCTTACTGAGAATAAAGATATTATGATTTCAAATAGAATAGATAAGTTAAAAAGAAATTGTAATAATTATGGCGATATTATGGAACTTTTAGACTCTGTTGAAAAAGGAATAAATGTTACAGAGTTTATCAATACTTTTACTACAAATAAAACTCATTTTTTTAGAGAAGAGTTTCATTTTGAAGATTTAAGAGATAGAGTTCTTCCTACTTTCTCAAAAAATAAAGAAAATATATCTATATGGTGTTCTGCTTCTTCAACAGGAGAAGAGCCTTATTCTATTGCTATGACTGTATTTGAAGCAAATAAAGCACTATCTTCAAACATTAAAGCAAATATAATAGCAACAGATATTGATACTAGTGTTTTACAGTATGGAGCTGATGGTATTTATAGATACTCAAAATCATCAAAAGAGTTTCCATCTTGGATTAAACCACAAAATTATTTTAAAAGAAGAGTACAAAAAAATCTATCAGGAGAAGAAGTTTTAATAAAAGTAAATGATGAGTTAAAAAAAATGGTAACTTTTCATATAATGAATCTAAACAATGATAGTTATCCTTTTTCAAATCATCAATTTGATGTAATTTTTTGTAGAAATGTTTTAATATATTTTTCAGTAGAAGATCAAAATAATATTTTAAAAAAATTATTTAAATACCTCAAAATTGGTGGGACTTTATATCTAGGGCACTCAGAAAACCCTCAAGATTTAATACATTATGTAAAAAGAGCAGGGCAAAATATATTTGTTAAAGAGAAAGATTTAATATGATTACTATTGGTAGAAAAGATGGAAACATAGAAAAACTATCTTTAGCAAAAATAACTCAAAAAACAAAAGGTTTTCCTACTCATACAGTTATTGGTGGTGAGTTTGCTGTAGCTCCTGATAGTGATGATATTGCCTTAAAAACTCTTTTGGGTTCTTGTGTTGCTTTAATGTTTTATGATAGAAAAAAGAAAATAAAAGCAATGAATCACTTTTTATTACCTGATACAAATGATAATTCAAATGATATGAAGTACGGACTATATTCAGTTGAAGCCATGCTAAATGAGATGTACAAACTAGGTTGCTCAAAATCTGATATTGTTGCTAAAATATCAGGTGGTGCTGATATTATGAATTTAAATCTAAAAAACTCAATAGGTTCAAGAAATGTTGAATTTGCAAAAGAATTTTGTCACAAAGAAGGGTTTAGAGTAATTTCTGAACATGTAAGAGGAGAGCATGGAAGGTTGATACTTCTTGCTGATAACTTTGAAACTTTTATTAAAGTTACTCAAAAAACTGAAACTGATAGTAAAATTCTATCAAATGAGAAATCATTACAAATTGAAATCTCTAAAGCTCCAGTTATCAAAGAGTACACAGGTGCAGTTGAGCTATTTGGTACAAATAATAAGAAAATTGAACAAACTATGGAAATTGAACTTTTTTAAAAAATATTTTAGGATAAAAAATGTACACAGTATTAGTAATTGATGATTCTGCCTCTATGAGACGAATTTTAAAAGATATGATAAGCTCTATTGATGAATTTGAAGTAGTTGCAGTTGCAAATGATGCTTACGAAGCTAGAGAAAAAATCAAAGAATACGAACCTGATTTAGTTACTATTGATATAAATATGCCAAAAATGGATGGAGTTACATTTTTAAGAAATCTAATGCGACTTCACTCTATGCCAGCAGTTGTAATTTCAGGGGAGAGTGTAAGAGGAAGCGATATTTTCGATGATGGTGCAGTTGGATTTATTCCTAAACCAAACTCTAGAGAGAGTATGGTATCTTTTGAATCAAGAATAAAAGATACACTTTTAAGCCTTACTTTTTTACTAAAAAGATATACACTAAAAAAACCAGCTCCTTTGAAAAAAGATTATAAACCAACACAAACACCCAATTATAAAGTTCATCCAGATGAAGTTATTCCTCTAAGAGCTGCAAAATTTGGAGGACAAAAAGTAATAGCAATTGGATCATCAACAGGCGGGGTTGAGAGTTTATTAAAAGTATTTAGTAGATTGCCTTCAGATTTACCACCAATTGTTATGACACAACATATTCCGTATGGATTTTCAAACTCTTTTGCTTTAAGATTAAATGATCATTCAGCTGTTGAAGTTTGTGAAGCAAAAGATGGGCAGATATTAGAATTTGGTCATGCTTATTTAGCTCCTGGAAATATGCATTTAACTATTGAAAAAGTAGGAAATGAGCTAAGAACAAAGCTTCTTGACACAAAAAAAGTAAGTCAGCATAAACCAAGTGTTGATGTATTATTTAGATCTGTAAACAATAGTGTAGGTGGAAGTGCCATGGCTGTTATGATGACAGGAATGGGAGATGATGGAACAATTGCCATGAAAGAACTTTTTGATAATGGTGCATATACTATTGCACAAAATGAAGCTACTTGTGTTGTTTTTGGAATGCCTATGAAAGCTATACAAGCAGGAGCAGTAAAAGATATAGTTCCTTTAGATGAAATTGCTGATTATATAATAGCTTTTTCAAAAGGAAAAGTTAGATAAGAATGCATTTATAAGTAGAGCGTTAATTTTTATAAATGTTCTATTCTTAATAAATAAAAATATACTTAGTATTGAAAACTATAATTTTCAAACTAATATTAATATCTCTTTTGTTATACTTTCTTATAAATTAATAAAAATATTTAGAGGTTCATATGAGATATGATTTAGATTTTAAAAACAACTTTAAAGACACGATTCTGTTTTGGATAGAGAGATTTATAAGATATAAATTAACAAGTCTATCAAATAGACAAGTATCAAATAAAGATAAACTAGCTTTTATTATTCAAAGTTTAGTAAAAGGTACAAAATCAATTGAAGAGCTTGATGCTTTAGTAAAAGAAGCTAGAAATATTGGATTAAATGGAATAAATACATATTTTAATCCTCTTTTAAAACTATATAACTATACAAATAATTTAGGTTTAGCTTCTCTTAAAGAGATTGATGAAGAGTTATTAAGTGATTTTTTAGCTAGTGAAACCAGTGCTCTATCAGATGCTTCCAAAAAAAACCATCGTATCGCCCTACTATCTTTATTTTCGTACATAGATAAACAAAATGAAAATGAAGATGGAAGCTCATATTTATTCAAAATAGAGTTAAAAAATTGGGGTGGATTAAGTGGAAAAAGTGGTTCAAAACTCCCCTCTTTTATGAATAAAGATGAGATTGATAGATTTTTATCTGCTATTAATAATTTTGAATTTTCCAATAATACAGCTTATAGAAACCGACTTATTATAAAAATAATAATATATACAGGAATTAGGGTTAGTGAGATGTTAAATCTAAAATTAAAAGATATTTTTAACGAAAAAGATGTTTATATGCTTCAAATTCGTGGAAAAGGAAATAAACCAAGAGTTGTTATGATTAAAAAAGACATTATTGAACATGAACTACAAAACTGGCTAACTCAAAGAGTTTGCAATAGTGATATTTTGGTTTGTAATCAAAAAGGTGAGAGATTAACTCAAGCTTATGTTAGTCGTATTGTTGAGAACATTTTAGTAAGTGCTGGTATTAGAAAAGAGAAGAATGGAGCACATATGCTACGTCATAGTTTTGCAACTTTACTTTACTCAAAACACCATGATTTAATACTTGTTCAAGAAGCTTTAGGTCATGCAGATATAAATACAAGCAGAATTTATACTCACTTTGATAAAGAAAGATTAAGAAAGACTACAGATATTTTTTAACTTAATATTGTTTTATCAATAATTGGATAAAATAACAACTTTATTATAAAATTAATACATTTTTGGAGATTGAAATTGATTGAAATTGACTATTATGAGCTTTTGGAGATTGAAAAAACATCTGATAAAGCAACAATAAAAAAAGCATATAGAAAACTAGCTATGCAGTATCATCCTGATAAAAACCCAAACGACAAAGAAGCTGAAGAGAAATTTAAAACTATAAATGAAGCTTATCAAGTTTTAAGTGACGATGATAAAAGAGCTTTATATGATAGATATGGAAAAGCTGGTTTAGAAGGTCATGGTGGAAGAAGTTCTGGTTTTGGTGGTGGGTTTGATGATTTAGGTTCTATTTTTGAAGAGATGTTTGGTTTTTCAAGAAATCATAGCAAAAAAGAGAGAAAAACTTATAACTATAATCTTGATACTGCCGTTGAAGTTAAATTAGAGTTCAATGAAGCAGTATTTGGTTGCAAAAAAGAGATAAACTATAAATATAAAACAGCTTGTAAGCCTTGTAATGGAACTGGTGCAAAAGATAGTAAGATTGAAAACTGTAAAACTTGTGGTGGAGTTGGACAAGTTCATACAAGACAAGGTTTTATGACATATGCACAAACATGCCCTACTTGTAGCGGAAGCGGACAATCAAAAGCAAACTCTTGTAAATCATGTAATGGAAATGGTTTTGAAGAGATTAAAGGAAATTTCACTGTTGATATTCCAGAAGGTGTAAATGATGGAATGAGAATAAGAGTTTCAAATAAGGGAAATATAGCACCAAATGGTCAAAGAGGAGATCTGTATCTTCAAACAAAAGTAAAAGAAGATAGTCACTTTGTAAGACATGATGATGATATATATTTTGAAGCCCCTATTTTCTTTACTCAAGTAGCTTTAGGAGCAAAAATAAAAATTCCTAGCTTAAAAGGTGAATTAGAGCTTGAAATACCAAAAAATGCAAAAGATAAACAACAGTTTACTTTTAAAAATGAGGGAGTAAAAAGTGTTCAAGGATATGGAAAAGGTGATTTAATTGTTCAAATAAAAATAGAGTATCCAAAAACTTTAACAAACGAACAAAAAGAGCTTTTAGAAAAACTACAAGATAGCTTTGGGGTAGAAAGTACTCCTTCTGAAATAAAATTTGAAGGAATGTTTAACAAAGTTAAAAAATGGTTTTCATAAATTGAAAATATACACAAGGAGCATGAATGAAATTTGAATACGTTGGATATAGACCTGTTATTAGCCACCATGGAATTACTTTTAAGCAAGGGAAAGATGATAAATTTATTTATTTACCTTATGTTTATGAAATTTTAAATGCATTAAATCATGAATATACAGCAAATAAGAATAAATATTCAAATAGTATAAATCTTGATAATTCAAATATTGATAAATTATATAAAGTTGTTGAAACATATTTTCCAGATATTGAAAAATCTATAGAAGATAAGCTCAAAAAATATAAAGAACATTTAGAAGAAGAGAGAGAAGATATAATTTCAAGACCACACTTGAGTGATATAGAAAAAAATATATTTCTTACAAATCTTGATTTAATGAAAAATTATAGAGTAAATAGGGCAAAAAACAAAATATTCTATTATTTTACAATAGCAACTATTGTAGAAGTAATAAAAGAAAAAAGAATTAAAGAAATAGATATTCCATATCACAATAAATTTTGGCATGTTTTAAACACTCTTCAAGGTGTTTTGAGTTCTGAAAAAATATCTAGTAATATAAAAGCTGTATATTTAGATACAAAATTAGAGCTTAAATTTACTACATCGTTATCTTAAAACTGCTTAATAATATCAAGATTTTTTTTATCTAAATCTTGATATTTTTCCATTATATTTTTATATTCCAATTCATAATTTTTATATAAAAAAGAGTATTTTTCTTCATTTTTATACTTATTAGAGCCTTTTTTTGAGCTTGAAGATAATGCACTTATAAAATCAAAAGAGTTTACTTCGAGTAAAATATCATCTAAATCTTCTTTCCTAAAACTGTATCAAATAAAATATTTGCTAATTTTTCATCACTTGTAAAAAGTGTAGTTAATCTAAGATTTTTTGCTAAATCTTTTTTCTCAACATCTTTAAAAAGCTCATCAATCTCTTTTAGTGTAATTCCATTTATATTAAAAAAGGTCAATGAGTCATCTCTTTTTTTATCTTTATTTAATATATTTTCAACACTATTTGAAAATATATTGTCTATATCTTTTTCTAAAATATTGTTTGTATTTGTTTTCAATATTAAAATATCATAGTTTGAGTTTATCATTTATTAAAACCAAAATATAAAAAATGTTGCAATATTTGAAATCAAAATTGCAAAAAGTATAGATATCTTTGTAGAGTTATTTTCTACAAAAATAAACTTATTTGATAATTTATTTGTTACATAAATAGCCGGAGAGAGGCAAAATGCAATCAATGCCAAAACAAAAACAGAATATATAACAACATCTATCATAAAAAATACCCTTTATTGAAATATTATATAAAATATAACGAAAATAAAAACAAAATCCATTAATTTATATCAAGCTAAATACAATTGTCTTTTTTTGATAAAAACTTAAGTTCATCACAAGAAAATCCAGCTTCTTTTCTAGCACTAAAATTCAAATCCATTTTTCTTTTAGTGCTACCTGGAAAAACCTTTTCTATGGCTTCAAAATAAGCAACTTCTGGATTGCACCCTACTTTTTCACACTCATATTTAAACCAGAAATCGCCTTTTTTTACATGGCTTATCTCTTCTTCTAAAATAATTTTTAAAGCCTCTATTAACTCAATATTAAATTCATCTTTGTTTGAGTTTAGTTTTTCCATAATTTTTGGATTTTGATCAAGACCATTTGCCTCTAAATACCTAGGAATACATGCCATACGACTTAATAAATCAGGAGTTTGTTGCATAGCTTCAAATAGATTTTTATGTACTTCAAATTCTCCATAAAAACCATTTAACTTTTTTAATAATTTTTCTAACATCAAAAAATGTCGAATCTCATCACTAGCAACTTCTAGCCAATCTTTATAAAATTCAAAAGGCATATTTTGGTATCTTAAAGCTGCATCTAAAGCTAAATCAACAGCACTATACTCAATATGTAAAATAGTGTGTATTAAATATTTTTTTCCCTCTTTCGTTTTAAAGTTTTTAATTGGAGGAAGTTCTGTTGGTTTTACTATAGATAAAAAATCAGCATAAGATGGATTTTGTATATCTAAAGCTCTATAATTATGATTAAAAATAAGCTTATTTTCTAAAAAAAGTTTATAAAATTTATCAAACTTTATAAACTTTTCTTTTGGTAATTTTGTGAGTAAAATATCCTCTAAAATTGTGAAATAATCCATGTACATTAACCTTTTTTTAGATATAATGAAACAATTTTAGCAAATTAAGGTTTAAAATGGAAATCAAAGTTCATCCTATGGGTGATTATGCCACAAATTGTTATATTGTTACTATCGATAATAAAGATTTTATAATTGACCCTGGTGTAAACGCTACTGCTTGGATTAAGCAAAATATTAAAAATCCAGTTGCTGTTTTAAATACACATGGACATTTTGATCATATTTGGTCAAATCAAGAAGTAAAAGAGCTTTTTAATATAAAGCTTTATACTCCAAAAGATGATGAATTTATGTTAACTTTAAACCCATATAATTTAGGAATGCCTCATTCAAAGGCAGATATTTTAGTAAATCCAGATGAAGAAATTGAAATTGAAGGTGTAAAAGTAAAATTTCACCATTTTCCTGGACATACTCCTGGATGTAGTATGATTGAAATAAATAAAACATTTTTTAGTGGAGATTTTATCTTTAAAGGAACTATTGGAAGATTCGATTTTCCAAATTCAAGTTCAACACAGATGAAAAAAAGCTTAAATAAAATTTTAAAATGGAAAGATAATTATAATATTTATCCAGGACATGGTGATAAAACTACTCTTTTTAATGAAATTGACAATATTACTATATGGGAAAAACATATAAAATGAGAAATTTCTATGAAACTATCACTCAATTATCTCATAAGCTATCAATAAGCGAAAAACAAGAGATTTTTGATGATATTTTTGAATTTCTACAGTTTAATTTTCATATAGATTCATTAAAAATTTATCTTAAGAAAAATGGTATTTCAAGTAGTGTTTTTGATAATTCAGATCAAGAAAATTCACCATTTTATTATACATATAAAACAAAACTTACAAATAGTCTTGAGCTTACTTTCGGAATTATTTTTAAAAATAAAGATAAGCTAGATAATTTAAAAAAAGATACTACAAATATTAATATTTCACTAGATATTTTATCTATGAATATCTATACAAAACATTTAGAAAATACTATCTCTGATATTTTGATTATAGATTTATTAACAGGGTGCTATAATAGAACCTATTTAAATCATTACATAAGATCTATTTTCAGTTTGGCTTTGAGAGAAGAAAAAAAAATAGCATTTTTAAAAGTTGGTGTTGATCACTTTAAAGCTGTTTTAGATGAATTTAACTATGAAATTGGTGATAGGGTAATAAAACAATTGGCACAAGTTTTACAAGCTGGAACTAGAGATTCTGATTTAGTAATAAGAGTTTCAAATGATGCTTTTTTGGTTTTGCTTCAAAATATACAAGAGGAAGAAAATGCTGTTTTTGTTGCAAATAAGCTAATAGATGCTTTTAAAAAAGAGAAGATAGTTATAAACCCTGATACTAATCAAATTTTAATGAAAACAATCTGTGTTGGAATTACATTTTATCCAAAAGATGGAGAAGATTTAGATACAATAATCAAAAAGTCAGATATAGCAATTAGAGAAGCTAAAAATAAAGGTAGAGGTATTGCATTCGTATTTAGTGAAGATGAAACAGCTAAGATTGAACTTTTTTAGGTAAGATTGATGAGAAATAGTATTATAGAGTTAATTAAACAATCGGCATTTGATAAAGTTGCATTTGAAACATTGGATAGCATTTTTAAGCTATATGAACAGCTTCAATACTCTTCAAATTTAAACCAACTTGCAAATGATATTTTTTTATGGCTAGAAGAAGAATTTGCTATAAAAAATATGGTATTTTCATTATTTGATATAAACAAAAATAATAAAACTGATATTTTAGCAAAAGGCGATAAATTTTATTTAGATGATGATTTATCACAGTTTTTTATAATAAACACACATACAAATTTGAATGCAACTATATCTTTTTGTGCATCATCAGAAGAACACTCTTTATTTTTAGAAAATAAATACAACTCAATTGAAGCAACATTTTTTATTATTTCAACAATTGTTCAAAATGCTATTTTAAAGAAAAATTTTATTGATTCTGCTTCTCTTGATTCTGTTACAAATGTATTTTCAAGCCATTATTTTATTGAAAATCTATCTTCATATCTTAAGTTGTCAAACAACAAACAAAATGAGATTTTTTTACTTATGATAGGAATAGATAGATTTAAAGCTGTAGTTGATGAGTTTAATTATGAAATTGCTGATAAGGTTTTAATAGAATTAGCAAAGGTTATACACTCAAATATAAATGAGTTTGATATTGTAGGAAGACTTGAGACAGATACTTTTTTAGTGTCTATTTTAAGTAATGATGATGAAAATCAAGCTTGTGAAGTTGCAAAAAAGATTATTAGTGATTTCTCGAAAGCTAGAGTAATTGTAAATGAAGAAACTAGACAAATTCTACAAAAAACAGTTAGTATTGGTTTTGAAAAATTTGCATTAAACTCAAATATGTCACTTGATGATGCTATAAAAAATGCTGATATTGCACTAGTTGAAGCAAAAAATAAAGGAAGAGGAGAGTTTTTGAAATTTTCAAAAATAAATAGTATTGATAATTTTAAACTCTTTTAGTTCTATTTTTGATTTTATAAAACTTTTCTAGCTTTTACATAAACTCTTTTTGGAGCTGGATAACCTTCAACCGTTTTACTACTATCATTTGGATCTAAAAAATCTTCTAAACTCTCATCAAAACTCCAAGGAGTAGCTCTTTGTTCATCTTTTGTTGTAACAACTGTTGCTAATACTTCAATATTTTCAAATCCAGCTCTTATTAACCAATTTTTAAGTGCAGGAATTGTTGGAATAAAGTATATATTTGGGATTTTTGAGTATCTTTGATTTGGAGTTAAACATATCTCATCATCTCCATCTATCATAAAAGTATCAATTATAATCTCACCTTTACTATTTAATCCTTTGTTTAATGCTTTTAAAGTTCCAACAGGATCAGCTCTATGATATAAAACTCCTAGCATAAATATAAAATCAAATTTATGATTATAAACTTCTAAATGCTCAACTCCAAGCATCTCATAAATAATATCTGATTTTACAAAGTGGTTTATAAACTCAAATTGATGAAGCGTCAAAGGTGATGGATCAAATCCTATAAGTTTTTTTGGCTTATCTTCTAACATTCTAAACATATAGTAGCCGTTGTTGCAACCAATATCTGCAACAATTTTATCTTTTAGATTAAAATGTGGTCTTATTAGATTATATTTTAAATTACTTTGCCACTCACTATCAATTTCAAGGTCAAAAATTTTAAAAGGTCCTTTTCTCCAAGGAATTAGTTTTTTTGCTGTTTCTAAAATAACTTCATACTCTTTTGAGCTTAAATCATCTTTTTTTCCAATACTAAACCAATCACCATAATCAATAGCTAAATTACTCTTTTCAATCTTACAAGCCTCTTGCAGTTGATTAAACCAAGGCTCTACATTTTTCCAAGTTCTGCACTCATTTTTTTTAGTTTTTAGTTTTTCAATATTCATAGGTGAAATTATAGATATTTAAACTTAAACTTTAAGTCATATTTAAAAAACTTCAACTCTATCTCTTCCATTATTTTTGGCTTCATATAAAGCTTTGTCTGCATTTGAGATTATGTCATCATATTTTAAATCGTTTAAGCTACATGTTGCAACACCCACACTAATAGTTACACTATTTGGATAAGTACTAAATTTGTGAAGTTTAATAGCCTTATTTAGTTTTATTGCTAAATCTTTTGCACCATTTTTTAAAGTTTCTGGACAAACTACTAAAAACTCCTCTCCACCCCATCTTCCCAAAGTATCGACATTTCTTATATTTTGACTTAAAATATTTGAACACTCTTTTAAAACATCATCTCCAACTTGATGTCCAAAATTATCATTTATCTTTTTAAAGAAATCTATATCGATAATAATCACAGAAAAAATATTTCCATATCTCAAAGATAGGCTCATATTCTCTTGCAAAACATTGTCTAGTTTGACTCTGTTGTAAATTCCTGTTAATTTATCTGTAATTGATAGCTTAAAAAGCTCTTCATTTTTAATATTTAACTCTTTTGTTCTTTGTTCTACTTTCTCTTCTAATGATTGTTGATATTCATAAATAGATTTTGACATATCCAAAAATGCATTTGACAAAATTGAAACTTCTAAAATAGAGCTATCAACTTTTGAAATAGAATCATACTTTCTATTTTTTATTTTTTTACTCTCTCGAACAAGCTTAAGAATAGGATATACAATAATTTTTGAAAAATATATTATCAAAGGTATCATAATAAGGCAAACAATAAACAAACTCAATATTAAATTTAAAGTTTGAAATAAGTAAGGAGCAACAGTCTTTTTGTAATCTGCAAAAAGAATAATATAATCATTATTATCTGAATTATTAAGTTTTGCAATTTGTACAATATATTTTTTATCTTTTATATTTACAATACTCGCATTTTCAAATTTCTCTAAATCTTTATTTTTCTCAAAAAATGTAGCTAATAAATAATCATCTTTTGCAATAGAAGAAATAATAGTTCCATCTTTTTTAAATAAAAACATATCCATAGTCTCTTGATTTATACTATCTTTAAATATATTTTTGAAATCTTCAATCAAAAAATCAACAGATACAACATTTTTACTACCATTTAACTCTTTTGAAAAAGTAAGTCCATAAGAGTCAATATGTGAAAATTTATATGGAACTGTTTTTATAGCCCTATTCTCACTAGATATTGCCATCTCATACCATGGTCTTTTTGTAGGATTGTAGCTATTTTCTTCGACTCTTTTAGCAGTTTGATTTAAATCTTCATCATAAAGTGTTACCTCTTTTTTATTTATATTATTACCATCTATTTTAATTAAAACCCATCTATCAAGCTCTCTTGCTTTATAAGCATCTTTTAATTTTTTATTAATATTTAAATTTATAAGTTCATAAAAACTTCCATCTTCATAACCTGTATAAACAGAATAAAAGTTTTTTTGGATATTTAAAACTTTGATATATGTTTCAAAATTTTTATCTTGGTCTATTTTATCTTCATGATTTATTATACTTAACATCTCGACAATTCTAAAGTTTTGATTATCGCTATTTTTGATTAATTCATTTAAACTATGTGAAAGATTTTTAAATTTTTCACTTATATCTTTTTTGGATTGATTGTTGTCAATATATAGTAACTGAATACCAAAAATAATCAAAAGTAAAATCATAATAGATATGAAAAGCGAAAGTACAGTAGCTTTTAGAGTTTTTTCCTTGTTAAATACTTTTTCCATAAAATTAATTTTTTTTTGCATAATACCCCCTAATTTTAAATATTTAACCCATAATCAATAGTTTCAAAAGCATAATTAAAACAACTATTTAAGGTAGTTATTTTAATATTAATGCAGCTAAGAATACTTTTGATTTTTTAAAGCTTTTAACATAAGCTTTTTTATAGAACAACATCTTATCAAAAAATAACTTTTGAGAATATAAATCTTATTTTTCATTATAATTCTATTCTTAAAGAATATTATCAATTAACTAAATGTTAATTTTATAATAATACAATTTGCCAAAAATGAATACAAAAAAAGGATATTTTTGAAGCTTTTAAACTTTCTCTTCTCTTTTAAAGCAACCTTGCTTTTGTTAGCTATTTTGGCAATTGGTGCTGGAGTTGCTACTTTTATTGAAAATGATTTTGGAACATCATCAGCTAGAGTTTTAGTCTACAACAACACTTGGTATGAAATAGCTTTAGTTTTAACTACTATAAACCTATGTGGAATAATATATAAATTTAAAATGTGGAATAATCTTCCTAGATTTTTATTTCACTCCTCTTTTGTTGTGATACTTTTAGGAGCAATTATTACTAGATATGTTGGGTATGAAGGAATTATGCAAATACCACAAGGTACTACAGAAAATCAGATGATTTCACTAGAACCATACTTACAAGTTACAGTAAAAGAAGGTGAAAAAGTTGTTGCATATAAAGAGTGGCAAAAAGAGTTTACATCTTTGCTTCCAGAATTAAACAATTTTTCTTACAAAGTTGATTTTGACAACAATAATTTAATCATAGACTACAAAAGATTTCAGTTTGAAAAAAAAGAACAAGCAAAGATGGGATTACTTACTGTTGATGTAACTTTAAATGACAAAAAAGAGACTATTCGATTGCCAGGCTTAAGTGGTCAATTAGGAGTTCCTAGAGATCTTGTTTTTGATAAATACACAGTTACTTTGGAGTATGGTTCTAAGTTTATTGCTCTTCCTTTTGCTATTAGATTAAATGAATTTCAATTAGAAAGATACCCAGGAAGTATGGCTCCATCATCTTATGCTAGTGAAGTTACAGTTATAAAAGATGATAAAACTTATGATTATAGAATATTTATGAATAGAACTTTAAATGAAGGAAATTTCCTATTTTTCCAAAGCTCATATTTCCCAGATGAGAGTGGAACGGTATTATCAGTAAATAATGACCCTGGAAAATGGCCTACATATTTTGGATATTTTTTACTAACTCTTGGACTATTTTTAAACTTTTTTGATAAAAAATCAAGATTTAGAAAACTAACAAAATTTGTTGCAAACAAAAACTTAGCTATGTTTGTTTTAACTTTAGCTCTTCTTTCAACTCAAAATTTAAAAGCTAATGAAAACGATAATGTTGCATCACCTGAAGTAGTTGATGATATAACTATGAGAGTTGATTACTTAAATAAATTAAAAGATGAATCAAAAGTAACTGCAGATAAATTTGGACATCTAGTAGTTCAAAGTAGTGGTGGAAGAATGAAACCACTTGCAACTCTAAATAGAGAAATAGTTCAAAAACTAAGCGGAAAATCATCATTTATGGGAATGGATGCAAATCAGATTGTTTTAGGAATGATTACAAGACCTGATATTTGGAAAGATGTAAAAATAATAAAAATAAATACTCCAAAACTTAAAAAATTTCTAGGAGTAGCTGAAAGTGAAAAGTATATATCTTTTTCAGAAGCATTTGGGGAAAAGAATGATTATTTACTTGCAAAAGAGTCAGAAAAAGCTCTTCTTACAAAGCCAATTGAAAGAGGAACTTACGAAAAAGATATTATAAAAGTAGATGAAAAATTAAATATTATTTATAGTGTATTTAATGGTGCATTATTAAATATCTTTCCAAAAGTTTATGATGAACAAAGTGCAGATGATAATTTCAAATGGTATTCTCCTCTTGAAGCAATGCAAGAATTTTCAGGACAAAATCAAGCTGCTATTGGATCTGTTGTAAGAGGATTATTTAACTCAACTATGGATTTTGACTGGAATAGTGCAAATAATTATATTGATATGATAGCTTTATATCAAGACAAAGTAGGAACAGATATAAAACCTACTGCTTCAAAAGTAAATGCTGAAATAGTTTTCAATAAACTAGATATTTTCTTTAATCTAACTTTAGCTTATGTTCTTTTAGGTTTTGTAATGGTTGTTTTAGCTTTTGTTATTATTTTCAAACCAGAGTTTAAACCAGCAAAAACAACAAAAATTATACTTGCTATTTTATCTATACTTTTTGCTATACAAACTTTTGGTATGGGTTATAGATGGTATTTATCAGGACATGCTCCTTGGAGTGATATTTATGAAACTTTAATTTATATATCTTGGTCTGCTATATTTGCTGGAGTTATATTTTTTAGAAACTCTTTATTAGCTTTAGGTGCAGCTACAATTATCGCTGGAATTTTTATGTTTACAGCTCACTTAACAGATGTTGATCCTCAAATTACAAGTTTAGTGCCTGTTTTAAAATCTTATTGGCTTACAATCCATGTATCTATTTTGACTGCTTCATATGGATTTTTTGGACTTAGTGCAATATTGGGATTTTTAACTTTAATAATGTTTATTTTTAGAAAAAATAGACCACATTTAGATGATGTTGTTAAACATGTAAGTGCAATAAATGAGATTTCTCTAATTATTGGTTTAGCTTGTATTACTATTGGAAATTTCCTTGGTGGAGTTTGGGCAAATGAGTCTTGGGGTAGATACTGGGGTTGGGATCCAAAAGAGACTTGGGCATATGTTTCAATAGTTGTTTATGCTTTAGTTCTGCATCTTAGATTTGTAAAATCTTTAAATACACCATATGTTTTAGCAACTGCTTCATTACTTGCATTTAGCTCTATTATGATGACATATCTAGGAGTAAACTTCTACTTATCTGGAATGCACTCTTATGCGACAGGTGATCCTGTACCTATTCCAATGTGGGCTTATTTAACTGTTGCAACTGCTTTTGCTGCAATTATTTTAGCTTATAAAAATAGAGATTTAAAAAATATAGAGTAGATAAAAAGGGCTAAAAGCCCTTTTTTCATTTAAAATATAATTTTGTAAAAAAGCAAACATACTTTTTATTGAAATTGCTTTTTTTCAAGTTTTATAAAAGAGAGATAAGTATGCCAACAGTTTTAGAAATATTTAAAGATATTACAAAAATTCAAAGATGCAGTGGAAATCATAAAGCATTTATAGAATATATGAAAGAAATATCTAAAAAACTAGACTATATTTGTTTAGTTGATGAAACAAATAATATTTTATGTAAAAAAGAGAACTCAAATGCAAATATAGTTTTTCAATCTCACTATGATATTGTTTGTTTAAATGATTTTTGTATTCCTCAAATTATTGAAGATGATACAACTTTAAAAGCGATAGATTCAACTTTGGGCGCTGATAATGGAATTGGTTGCTCATACATGATAGCCTTAATGTATGAAAATTTCGATGGTGAATTTTTGTTTACAAGCGATGAAGAGATTGGACTTATAGGTGCAAATGCTTTAAATCTTCCTATAAATTCTAAATATATGCTAAATCTTGATAGTGAAGAAGAAGGTAAAATTTGTATTGGTTGCGCAGGTGGAGTTGATATTATTGCAAAAAACAAAAATAAAAAAATAGTTCCAAATATTGAAAATTTAGATTTATATGAAATTTCTATATCAAATCTACAAGGTGGACATAGTGGTGTTGATATAGATAAAAATATTCCAAATGCTATAAAACTAATCGTAAAAGCTATAAAAGAGTGTGAAGGAAAACTATTGGATATAAATGGAGGTGAGAGAATAAACTCAATTCCTGCAAATGCAAAAGCTATAATTGCTTCAAAAAAAATTCCACAAAAAAATCATGAAAATATGAAAATAGAGAAAATCAACACAAAATCTGAACATTTAAATATTTATGATGATGAAATTATTAATTTTTTATACAAATTTGAAAATGGTGTAAGAGATTTTAATAAAGAGTTAAATGTAGTTCAAGACTCTATAAATTTAGCATTAATTAAGACAAATATAGATGAAATTGTTATTGAATTTAGTGCTAGGTCAATGAATAATGAAAACCTAAAAGAGTTAAAAGAGAAAACAAAAAAAGAGTTAATAAATAATAATTTTAGTGTAGAAACTTATGGAAAATATCCAGCTTGGAGTCCTGATATAAATGACTTCACATCAAAAGTTTTAAATATTTACAAAACTTTTGATACAAATGCATCCCTAGAGGCTATTCATGCTGGATTAGAATGTGCTATTTTTAAAGATAAATTTCCAAATTTAAAAATAGCTTCAATTGGTCCAACTATAAAATTTCCTCACTCAAAAAAAGAGTTTGTATATAAAAAATCTATTGAAAATGTTTTTGAAGTAGTTAAAAAAATTGCAAATAGTATGTAGTCTTTAAAAGTTGAGAATTAATCTCAACTTTTATTTTTTAAGAGTTTTAGAAATTTTCCCATTCATCATTATCTTTTACTTGCTCTTTTTTTTCGATTTTTTCTATAGTTTGTGTTTTATTTGAAATTGTAGCTGTAGTAGATTTATGAAAATCTCTAGCTTTTGCACTATCTTTTCCTATAAACCCTTTTGAATTTGCCTCTTTTACAATCTCTTTTGCTATTTCATCTGTAACCAAAGCTATATCGTGAGTTTGAGATGATACCATTGCATTTTGTTGAGTTTGACGGTCAAGTTCGCTTACTGCATCATTTATCTGCTCTATTCCCATTAATTGCTCTTTAGAAGCATTTTCAATATCAGATATTAAATCCATAGTTTGAGTAATATTTTCACTTAAATCTTTGTACCCATATATCATACTTGAAGCTATTTGTTTTCCTTCATTTGCTTTTATAGTAGCATCTTGTACAATATTTTTTATATCTTTTGCAGCTTCAGCACTTCTACTTGCAAGATTTCGCACCTCTTGAGCAACAACTGCAAATCCTTTTCCAGCTTCTCCTGCAGTTGCAGCTTCAACAGCAGCATTTAGTGAAAGAATATTTGTTTGGAATGCTATTTGGTCAATTACTGAAATTGCTTCATTTACCATATTTACTTTTTTATTTATTTCATCCATAGCATTTGTTGTTTCATTTGCTAGATTTTCTCCATCTTTTGAAGATCGAATAACACCATCTGATAATTTTGCCATTTTAGCAATACTTTCAGTATTGTTTCTTATATTTGAAGTAATTTGCTCTAAAGCAGCTGCTGTTTCTTCTAATGAAGCAGCGGCTTCATTTGAGCTAATATTTAATTTATTTACATTTTCTAATAAAATTTTTGAACTATCTTCTAGTGTAAGTCCATTGATTTTATTTTCTAATAAAAGATGATTTATCGTATCTGCTAAAATATTTATCTCTTTTGCTACATCACCTGTTGAGTTCTCTATTCTTGGTGTAAAGTCCATATTTTTGTATTTAGATAATACTTCATCTATTGAAACTAAATCATTGTTTACTTTTTTAGATATTATTTCTAGCATATCATTTAAAATATTTTTTAACTCTTCTAGACTATCATTATCTGTCTTTGCTATAATTCTTTCTCTTAAATTTCCCTTATTTATTTGAGAAACAACTTCTTTTACATTATTAATTAAAGCTTCATCTTGTTTTAGTAGATTATTTGTTCTTTCAATATTATCATTTACTACTTTTGTCATTATTCCTATTTCATCTTCAGATTTTATCTCTATTTTATAAACATCTGAACTCTCTTTATTTAGATATTTAAAAAATGATAAAAGTCCACTTTCAAATCTTTCTAAAGGAGATATAATCTCTTTTGTAATAAAAAATGAGATAAGGAAAATTAAAATAACCGAAACAACTATAGCAATAATAACTATTCCTAAAATAATTGAAGCAATTTTTTCTTTTGAATTTTTGTGCATAATTTCAATATTTTTTTCAATATTATCAACATAAACTCCAGTTCCAATCATCCATTTCCACTCTTGAAGCCCATCTGCATACCCTATTTTGTCATATAAAATTGGATCATCTTTACTTTTTGGAAAATCAAAAATTACTGTTCCTCCACCTTTTTTTGCAGCTTCTATCAAATCTTTTATATAATAAACACCTTTTTGGCTTTTATTTTCAATTAAATTTTTTCCAATTAGTGATTGATTTATTGGGTGCATTATATTTGTACCATTATAATCATAAACAAAGAAATATCCATCTTGACCAAATCTAATTTTTGAAATCTCATTTAAAGCTTTTGCTTTTAACTCTTTTTCTTCGTTATCTATATAAACTCCTGTTCCAACAACCCAACCATAAGGTTCAAATAATCTTATATTAGATAATTTTGCTCTTGGTTCTTTACCTGGAATTACTTGCTCATAAGGCACAAAACCTTCACCTTTTTCAAAAGCGGTTTTTATAAATTCTAAAATATGTTTTCCATTGTTTTTAGTACCTTCTCGCTCTGGAGTCAAAGGTAATTTTAGTATTGTAGAATTTTTATCATACACAAAGAAGTAATCTTTTTCTTCTCCATATCTAACAGAACCTATAGCTTCTAAAAGTATTTTTTTTAGTTCTGCTTCTGGCATTTTATTTTTTTGTTCATCATAAATTTTTAATATCATTGCAAACAAAAAATCAGTTTGTGATTTTAAATACTCACCTTTTCTTACTTTAACATTTTCAATTTTTGCTTCTTCATAAGCATTTTTTGCAATATTTTGAGCAAACGCTGTATAGTTTTTTAGCTCTTCTATGCTTGAATTAAAAGCATTTTGCTTGTATTCCTCGATAGTTTGATTTGTAAGGTTATTAACCTCATAAATAGACTTTGTAGCTATTATAGTAGAAACTAATATAATAGTAATTATTACAATGCTTAGTAACTTAATCCGTATTGATAAATTTTTCATAAAAAACCCTTTTGTGTTTATTGAAAATTATTTTACTAAAAGAATTATAAGTTTTTGTTTTAATTTATATATATTTTTGTTAGATTTCTAAAAAAGGTAGATTATAAGCCGTGTTTTGTATTTGACAATAATTTATCTAGGTATTAAATCACTTTAATACTCCTGCGAAGACGAAAAATGTGAAGCTAAATACCATGTCTTCTTACTACAAGTTGGGTTTACAAAGCTGTTAAGATTACTCAAAACACTGGTAGGCTCTTACTCTACCGTTTCACCATCACCAAAAAAATTGGCTGTATACTTTCTGTTGCACTATCCCTTAGATTACTCTAGCCATCCGTTAGATGGAACCTTGCTTCACTGCAGCACGGACTTTCCTCTTGAAATCAAGCTATTGTCTATCTACCTTTAGTCGAAATTGTATCTATTTTCTTATTAAATCATAATTACTAGGAGCTACAAATACAAAAATATTATCATCAATTGGTTCATCTTGAACTGAATTTGAGAAAATTATCTCAACATTATTATCAAGAGTATCTTTATAAATTATTTTTTTTATTTTGTTATTGTCCATAGAGATTTGATATTTTGTACCATCTATTGTTGAAGCATAGTTGTTATTATCAATTTTTTTAGCCTCTTTTAAAAGCTTTAATATATTTATCTCATTTTCAAGTGTTGTAAAAATAGCTTGTTCTAACTCTGGCTCATCAACTATTGCCATATTATTATCAATATAAACATTTTTAACCACTGGAGTTTTATATTTCCACAAAATTTGTCCACTACTTTTTATAAAAACTTCGCCTTTATAAGTTATGATATCACTTGAACTTGATGTAATAGTTTGGGTAAATTTTGATTGAAAACTTTTCAGATTTTGAATATCATTTGAAGAAAAACAGAAGCTTGAAAAAATAAACAGAGTAAAGATAAGCTTATAAAACATTTTTTAACCTTTTTTTATATATAATCATTGCTTCATTATAACGAAAAGGAACTAATTTTATGTTAAATGTTTTTTCAAAAGTTTTTGGTACAAGAAATGATAGAGTTGTAAAAAAATATAAAAATATAGCAAACGAAATAACAAATTTGGAAGCAATATACTCAAAGCTAAGCGATGATGAGCTTAGAGCCAAATTTAATGAGTTTAAAAAAGAAGTACAAAACGATGAAAAATCATTGGATAGTGTTTTAAAAGATGTTTTTGCAATAACTAGAGAAGCTAGTGTTAGAAGTTTAGGTCTTAGACCTTATGATGTACAGCTAGTTGGTGCTATGGTTTTAAACGATGGTAATATTGCAGAGATGAAAACAGGAGAAGGAAAAACTCTTGTTGGTGCTATTGCTGTTTGCTTAAATGCATTAAGCGGAAAAGGCGTACATGTTGTAACTGTAAATGATTATTTAGCCTCTAGAGATGCAAGTGAGCTAAAACCACTATATGAGTTTTTAGGATACAGTGTTGGTGCTTTAAGTGATGCAATAAGAGATGATGATACAAGAAGAGAACAATATGCTTGTGATATTACTTATGGAACAAATAGCTCTTATGGTTTTGATTTTTTAAGAGATAATATGGTTTATGATTTAAAAGAGAAAGTTCAAAGAGGTCATCACTTTGTAATTGTAGATGAAGTTGACTCTATTTTAATAGATGAAGCTAGAACTCCTTTAATTATTAGTGGTCCAACAAATCACAAAAATTCAAATTATGTAAAAGCAAATGAGATAGCATTAAAATTAGTTCGTGGAGAATTAATAGAACCAAAAAATGCTAGTGAAAAACCAACTACAACTGGAGATTTTATTGTAGATGAAAAAAATAGAGCTGTAAGTTTAACAGAAGATGGTCATATAAAAGCCGAAGAGCTTTTTGGAGTTGAAAATCTTTACTCTATTGAAAATGCTATGTTATCGCACTCTCTTGACCAAGCTCTTAAAGCAAACTATATTTTCCAAAAAGATGTTGATTATGTTGTAAAAGATGATCAAATTATTATTGTAGATGAGTTTACAGGAAGATTAAGTGAAGGAAGAAGATTTAGCGAAGGACTTCATCAAGCACTTGAAGCAAAAGAAAAAGTTGCTATTCAAGATGAAAGTCAAACTTTAGCTGATACAACATATCAAAACTACTTTAGAATGTATAAAAAACTTTCAGGAATGACAGGAACAGCTCAAACAGAAGCAACAGAATTTGCACAAATCTATAATCTTGATGTTGTATCAATTCCTACAAATGTGCCTGTTAAAAGAGTTGATAAAAGTGATTTAATATATAAAAGTGAGAGAGAAAAGTTTGAGGCAGTTTGCGAAAAGATAAAATATTACCACGAAAAAGGGCAACCAGTTCTTGTGGGAACTGCAAGTATTGAAAAAAGTGAAAAGCTTCATAAATTTTTATCAGATAAAAAAATTCCTCATACTGTTTTAAATGCAAAACAGCACGAAAAAGAGGGAAAAATAATTGCTGATGCTGGTCAAAAAGGTGCTATTACAATTGCAACAAATATGGCAGGACGTGGAGTTGATATTAAATTAACACCTGAAATATTAGAACTTGGTGGATTAGCAATTATTGGAACAGAAAGACATGAAAGTAGAAGAATTGACAACCAACTTCGAGGAAGAAGTGGAAGACAAGGAGATGTTGGAGAATCTCAATTTTATTTGAGTTTAGAAGACAATCTTTTAAGAATATTTGGAAGTGATAGAATAAAATCTATTATGGAAAGATTAGGAATAAAAGAAGGAGAGTTTATTGAGTCAAAAATGGTTACAAGAGCTGTTGAAAACTCTCAAAAGAAAGTTGAAGCTATGCACTTTGAAAGCAGAAAACATCTTTTAGAATATGATGATGTTGCAAATGAGCAAAGAAAAGTAATTTATGCATTTAGAAATGATTTATTAAGAGAGGATTATGACATAGCTTCTAAAATAGATGAAAATAGAGTTGAATATGTTCAAAATCTTTTATCTGAATTAAATATTACTCGAGCATTAAGTGAAGAAGAGTTTGATTATGAACAACTAATGGCAAGGCTTAAAGAGGAACTTCATTTTATAGTAAAAGTTGAAGATATAAAAAGTGAGGATTATGAAAATTTAGAAAATAGATTAATCCAAATCTTAAAAGATGTTTATGAACAAAAAATGAGCCAAGCAGGAGATAAACAAAAAGCTGAAATTGAAAGAATATTATATCTTCAAATTTTAGACAATGCTTACAGAGAGCATCTTTACTCTATGGACACTCTTAAAACTGGAATTGGACTTAGAGGATACAACCAAAAAGATCCACTAGTTGAGTATAAAAAAGAGTCTTATAATATGTTTATAGATTTGGTTGCAAATATTAAACTAGAAATTATAAAAATTCTTTTTACAATCCAACTTCAAAGTAAAGAAGAGAAAGAAGCTCTAGAAAAAATAAAAGAGACTATGGAAAAATCAAATGAGCATATAACTACAAATATTGCACAAGAAGCTGTAAAAAGTAGTGAAAAAAAGATAGCTCGGAATGAAGTTTGTCCTTGTGGAAGTGGATTGAAATACAAACAGTGTTGTGGGAAAAGTGGTCCAAAAAGAGGCTTGGTAGCAGGAATTTAATTTGAATAAAGAATTAATAAATTTTATAGTTAAAAAGTATCTAAAGTTTGATAAAAAAAATCCATTTATCTCTATTAGTGCTATTTTAGCTTTTATTGGGGTTGCTATTGGAGTTATGGTACTAATATTATCAATGGCAATTATGAATGGAACAGCAAAAGAGTTTGAAAGAAAACTTTTTACTATGAACTATCCACTAACTATCTACTCAAAAAGTGCAAATAGTGTAACTGAAGATTTACTTTTGGATCTTGAAGCAAATTTTAAAGATCTTAAATTTTCGCCATTTATATCAACTCAAGCTATTGTTCAAAATGCAAACAATATGAGTGGTGGAATGATTTTTGGAGTAATACCACAAAAAGAGGCAAACATTAACCCTATTTTCAAAGAGGCTTTAAGGGATTTTGATTTTAATAAATTTGACATAATAACAGGTGTTGGAATAAGTGACAAACTTCTTCTTACTCAAAATAGTAAATTAACTCTATATTTTACAGAGTTAAATCCAGCTGGTTTTTCTCTTATGCCAAAAATGAAAAGGTTTGACTATATCTCATCGTTTAATTCTGGTCTTAGTGCGTACGATAAAGCCTATATGTACACAACTATTGAAGCTTTACAAACTCTTCTTCAAAAAGATATTGGCTCATATGATGGTATTCATGTACACTCAGATGATGCTTTTGTTGATATTGAAAAATTAAGAACTTTCTTACAAGATAAAAGAGTTGGTGTTGTTGGTTGGTGGCAACAAAATGGAAACTTTTTTGCTGCTATGAAGATGGAAAAAACTGCTCTTTTTATAGTTTTAATGTTGATTATTTTAGTTGCTTCATTAAATATCATTTCATCTTTACTAATGACTGTAATGAGTAGAAGAAAAGAGATAGCACTTCTTTTATCAATGGGGACTAGTGCAAAAGAGATAAAATCTATTTTCCTTAAAGTTGGTATTGCTATTGGTTTTGGGGGTATTGTTTTAGGTATTATTTTAGGGTTTATTGGGTATTTCTTACTTGATACTTTTGATATAGTAAGCTTACCTGCTGATGTTTATGGAAGTGCTAAATTACCGCTTGATTTAGCTGTAACAGATTTTATATCTATTGTTGTTGGCTCTATTGTTATTGTATTATTATCATCTTTTTATCCAGCTAGCAGGGCTACAAAAATAGATGTTATTGATGTTTTAAGAAACGAATAAATATAAAGACTTAAGATATAGTATTTTTTATACTATATTAGTCTAAATATTTCATAGAAATTATTTTTTAGGTCTAAATGCTTTTATAATATCTTCATTAGTCTCTAAAAATGGACCTTCCATCAAATCTATGCAGTATGGAATAGCTGGAAAAACTGCATCAAGACACTCTTTAATTGATTTTGGTTTTCCTGGAAGATTTACAATCAAAGAACTTCCTCTTAAACCTGCTGTTTGTCTTGAAAGAATCGCTGTTGGAACATATTGTAAGCTTACACTTCTCATAAGCTCACCAAATCCTGGCATCATTCTATCGCACACAGTTTCAGTTGCTTCTGGAGTTACATCTCTTAAAGATGGTCCTGTTCCTCCTGTTGTCACAACCAAGCAGCACTTTTGATTATCTATTAAATCTATTAAAGTCTCTTCAATAGTAGCTTTATCATCACTAATGCATCTATAAACCTCTTGCCAAGGAGATTTTAAATAACTATTTAAAGTATCAATAATAGCCTTTCCTGATAAATCCTCATAAATTCCAGCACTAGCTCTATCACTTGTTGTAACTATTCCAATTTTTGCTATTTTTTTTATCTCTTCACTCATAGTAAATGTCCTTTATCTTTAAAATAATAAACTGTTGCAAAATCTTTAAAAAACTCTTTTACAAAAAAACTATCAATTATTTTGTCCTTTTCGCCTAAAAAAACTTCTATTTTTATTCTCTTAGAAATTAACTTCTCAAAATCTTCTTTTTTCCAAACAAACTCTAAAAGCTCTTCTAATTCTTCATATTTTCCTATATGTAAATACTCTTTTATATCCTTGTTTTGCGGATATTTTACATTTTCTAAGAAATTATTTATATAACTCTTTTCATCTTTTTTAAAAAATAATTTTTGCATTTTTTTAAATTTTTCATCTTTATTTTGAAAAAAAGATGGTGAGAAAAGTTGAAGTTTATCAACTCTTGTTTGGCTTTCTAAAGCTTGCTTAAAAGCTCTAATAGCTCCATATGAAAATCCAGAGATTATAAAATCCCCTATTTCCAAATAATCTTTGAAAAGTTCACACTCATTTTTAAAACAAAATCCACTATAAAAGTTATTGCAAATCATCAATAGTTATTACCTCATTTTTAAGCATAATTTCTTTTAATTTGTTTATCTTTTCAATATTTTGTGAAAATTCAAGCTTTAGACTCTCTTTTGCATTAAAAATTATATCCTTGCTATCTTTTGCCATTTTATATTTTTCTACCATCAAAACTGCAATATCTTCTGCTCTTTTTATATCATCTTCACCTATTGCAAATTTTTTATTTTTTATTAGCTCAAGTCCAACACTTCCCGATAATTCTCTTTTTATATTTTCTTGCAACTCTTCAAAAGACAAAAATACTTTATTTATTTTTTTTACACCCTCTTCTAGTAAATTTACTTTTGATTTTGTAATATATGCTTTGCAAGTTTGATAAATTGCTAGAATCTCTTTTTGCTCAATATCAAGAATTTTAAGCTGTTTTTTTCCAAACTCTAGCTTGTTTTTTGCAATTTCAATATCATTTTCGCTTAATACTTTATTATTATTTTTTATCATATTTAAAAGAGCTTCATTTACTAATGTTGCCAATGCAGCTGAGCTAAAACCTGATGTCTCATTTGAAAGTTTTTGAATATTTATCTCATATTTAACATCTTTTAAATAAAGCTCCAAAATCTTTCTTCTATCTTCCATATTAGGTAATCCAACATATAATCTTCTATCAAATCTTCCAGCTCTTAAAAGTGCGTCATCTAAAACTTCTATCTTATTTGTTGCAGCAATTACAATAACTCCGCTTTCTCCATCAAATCCGTCCATTTGAGTTAGAAGTTCATTTAAAGTAGATTCTCTCTCATCATTTGATTTTCCACTTCGCATCTTTCCAACAGCATCTATTTCATCTATAAATACAATTGATGGTGCATTTATTTTTGCACTTGAGAAAAGTTCTCGTACTTTTTTTGCGCCCATTCCAACATAAATATGAACAAAACTAGCTCCACTTTGATAAAAAAATGGAACTTGAGCTTCTCCTGCAACCGCCCTTGCAATAAGCGTTTTTCCAACACCTGGAGGTCCTACAAGAAGAACACCTTTTGGAAGTTTTACACCAAATTTTTGGTACTTTTTAGGATTGTTTAAAAAATCAACAATCTCTTCAAGCTCCTCTTTTATCTCTTTTATTCCAGCAATATCTTTAAAAGTAATATTTGAAGTAACCGGTTTGATAGTCATATCAATATTTTTAGAATCACTAGAAGCTAAGCTTTTTTCTTGAAGCTCTTTTTCAAAAGCAGAGTTTTCTTGCTTTAAACCTCTTTTTTTAAGGAAATAATCTCTTATTTTATCTTGTTTAGCTCTTAAAACAAATGACATAATAAGTAAGATAAATAAAAACCCAACTCCTATATAATAGCTTATACCTTGAATATTTGTACTACTTTTATAGATTGTATATGAAAATAAAACAACCAAAACTATGGCTGATAAAACCATTAATTTAAAGTTTTTATCTATATTTTTATTATTTAAATCTTGCTTCATTCTTATTAAACTCCACTTTATAATTTTCTAAATTTAACCAATCTGATACTAAATCTTCATTTGAACTTATCTCAATTTGATTAAAAAACTGATCAAATCCTAAATACTTACCATTTTTTTCTTGTTCAACTAAAACTTCTAATTTAACTTTATTATTCTTGATATTTTGCCTAAATTCATAATTTTTTTGTTTAATTATCTCGACAAGTTCAATATATCTATCTTTTGCAACATCACCTTTAACCATATCTTTCATAGAAGCACTTGGTGTTCCATCTCTTTTTGAGTATGTAAATGCATGAACATGAGTTAGAGGAAAATTATGCAAATTTTTCATAGCTTCACTCCAAAGTTCTTGCGTTTCTCCTGGGTGACCAACTATAAAATCAGTTCCCAAAGCATATCCATTTTGGCTTAGAAATTCAAAAAGCTCTAAATCACTTAAAACTTTATTTCGTCTATTCATAATTTTTAACATATCTTTTGAAGTGTGTTGAAGCGCTATATGAAGATGTTTTGCCATAAAAGGCTCATTTATGAGCTCTTTAAACTCATCATCAATTTGAATAGGCTCAATACTTCCCATTCTAATTCTTTTAACACCTTTTATAAGTGACATTTTTTTAAGAAGTTTTGCAAGACTTGTGTGCATTTTCTTACCATAACTTCCTACATTTGTACCTGTTAAAATAAATTCACTAAAACCATTATTTGCCAAAGTTTGCACTTGATTTAAAATAACACTCTCTTCATAACTTCTAGCATCACCTCGCACATATGGAATAATGCAGTAAGAGCATCTAAAATCACACCCCTCTTGTATTTTTATAAATGCCCTGCTTTTTCCAACAAACTCTTCAACAACAGTTGTATCAAGACTATTTAAATCTCCAAGTTTATAGAATTTATCATCTAATTTTAAAAGTTCATTAATATTCTCTTTTTCACTTGAACCAAAAAGTCCATCAATTTTATCATCTGCAAAAAGTTTTTCACCTTTTGTTCTTGTTCCACAACCTGTAAATATTACTTTTGGAGAGTTTTCAAGTTTTTTTAAACCATTTATATAGCTTCTAGCAGTTGTATCTGCACTATTTGTAACTGTACAAGAGTTTATTATTACAACATTTGCTTCTTTTTCATTATTTGTTACATCAAAATCTTTTAGGTTACTAATCATTACTTGAGTATCAAAAATATTTGTTCTACAACCAAAAGTTTTAAAAAAAACCTTTGGTCTGTGTTCACTAAAATTCATAAAGTCTTTATCCTAATTATCATGTATTTCAAACTCTTTTTTTGGCATTTTTGATGCTGGTCCATAAGGATTTGAAGTTTTATTTATATTTATTTGTTGAGTTGGATAAGCTATATGTATATCATCCTCTTTCATTAATGCTTCAATTATCTCAGCACAAATAGTACTTCTTAAAACAAGTGCAGCAAAAGAGTTTGTAAGATACCAACCAGAAATAACCATTCCATAAGGTTCTATTAAAGTAAATACTCTTGGTTCAACTCCAGTTGCTCTAAGTTGATATTTATTTCTCATTTTTGAAAGTTGTTTTCTTGTAATATCGCTATAACCTTTTGAATAATGCTTTAAAATATCTCTAATAATCTTTTGAGCCTTTTTAAAATTTGAATCAAAAGTTAAAGTTATGTCAATTCCATCCCAAACTGTTTTTAGTTCACTATGACTATAATTTGCAATAAGTTCAGAAAAAATATAGTTATTTGGTACAAAGAAAATTCTTCCAGCTCTTCTATTTTTCATATATGAAACAAGTGTAACATCTTCTTTTATAGTAATTTTAAATAACGAAATATCTAAAACATCTCCAACCGTTTCAACATCTCCTTTTGTAACTCGAATTCTATCTCCAACTTGAATAAAACCAGAAGTTACAATAACCAACCAACCAAAAATAGACATAAACCAATCTTTTAGTGCAATTGCAATACCAGCAGATGCAAATCCTAAAATTGTTACAAGATATGAAACATTATCGATATAAGAGAAAAGAAGAAGCATTAAAACTAAAAAAGCCAATGTAAAATTTATAATTTTATTTACCATATAGTAATTTTCATTTTGTGAAAAATATCTTTTTAGTGTTAATTTCACTAAAAATGAGACTATAAGCATAATCACAATAATAGCAAATATCAAAAGTATTTTTTGTACTTGCTGAGATATTTGATTTTTTATCTCTAAAATAACCTGCTCAATTTTTCTTCCATAAACCTCTTGAGTTGTACTTACAATATCTAAGACAATTTCAAAATCTCTTTTTTGTTTATCTAAAAATACTATTTTCTCTTTGTACTCATCTTTTGGCTCTAAAACATATAAATTTCTATAGCTATCTAGCTCTTCTTGAAGATTTTTTGATAAAAATTCTAATTGTGCTTCTAAACTAGTAAATTGTTGTTTACTATCTTCCATCTTTTTTATACTTGATAAAGCATTAATTATTCCAAAAGGATTTGTAATTTTTTCAACTATTTCAATTTCTGGTGGATTTATCAAACTTCCTATTGGTGAACCTTTATATTCACTTATTAACTCTAGTTCATTCTCTTTTACTCTGATTTTATTTAAAAGTTGATACTCAAGCTCATCACTTAAATTATTTTTTCTCTTTAAGCTGTCTTTTAATTGCTCTAAATCAGCTGAAATTTTACTATACGATAGATAATTTGAGTATCTTTTTAAAAGAATATTATCTTTAAATCCAGACTCTATTTTATTTATTTTTTCAAGTAAAATATTTGCTTCAACCATATTTTCAATATCTAAAATATTTTCATCTTTTTTTTGACTATTTTTTGAAGAACCTTTTTTTTGATCTACTTTTTCTGTTTTTGTGTCATTTGTATTATCTTGATTTGCATTTAAAACTGTAGCACCAACTAAAAAAAGTATTAAAATAACTATTTTTTTAAACAATTAAAATCCTTTTAAAATTTCAATAACATCATCTTTTTTTATCTCATCTGTAATTTTACAATCACCAATCCCAACAGGCAAAATAAATTTAATTTTACTATTACTAGACTTTTTATCCAAGAAAAAATGCTCATAAAAATCTTCAACATCGTTTATTTTAAAAGTTGTTGGTATGTCATATTTTTTAAGTAAATTTTCTACTCTTTTTTCATCTTCTTTACTCATAATTCCTAGTTTAAGAGCTAAAGAATTTGCCATACACATTCCAATTCCAACAGCTTCACCATGAAGATATGTTTTGTAATTTGTAATATTTTCAATAACATGTCCAAAAGTATGCCCATAATTTAATGCAGCTCTTAATCCTTGCTCTTTCTCATCAACACTTACTACATAAGCTTTTGTTTGTACTGATTTTTGTATAGCTATATCAATATTTTTTTCATCTTTTAAGTCATTATTTTCAAGCCAAATAAAAAAATCTTTGTTGAAACAAACAGCCATTTTAATAATCTCAGCAACTCCCGCACCAAACTCTCTTTTTGGAAGAGTTTTTAAAAAACTAGAGTCTATGTAAACAGATTTTGGCTGATGAAAAGTTCCTACTAGGTTTTTTCCATATTTATTATTTATTCCTGTTTTTCCACCAACGCTTGCATCTACTTGTGATAAAAGTGTAGTTGGAATTTGAATAAAATCAATTCCTCTTTGATAAATTGATGCAGCAAAACCCGTCATATCTCCAATTACACCACCACCAAAGGCAATAAGAAGGGATTTTCTATCGAGTTTTGCTTCAAAGCACGAACCTAAAATATCTTCTAAAGTTTGTATATTTTTATACTCTTCACCATCTTTAATTGTGCAAAAAAATAGCTCTTTTGCTGTTAATTTTGATTTTAAATACTCTAAATGAAACCCAGCAACAGTAGGATTAGTAACAACAACAACTTTTCTATCAAAGCTCAAAGCTTTTAGTTTTTCGATATAAATTTCGTATGAATTATCATTTGTTAAGTCTATTTTTACAATCATAATTTATCTTTCATTTGATATAAGTAGAAATAGATATTAACCAAAAAAAGCTAAAAAAAGCCTTTCTTTGGTTAAATAGTAGTTTTTATAGTTTTGACATAACAGAGCCAGAAATTGCATTTATTCCTATCTCTTCTAAAGTTTTTATCTCTTCAATTTCATCAACACTTGTAGCAACAAGTTTAATATCTAAAGATTGTGTAAGTATTTTTAACATATTTAAGCTCTGTCTTGATTCAAGTAAGAAGAATTTTGAAGCTTTAATATAAAGTGGTCTTAACTCTTTTAAATAGTTATAATCATCGCTATTTGCAATAAAATTAAATATAGCAAAGTTGAAACCAAACTCTTTAAATAGTGAAATATACATCAAAGTACTATTGAAATTTTTATTAAATGCATCTTCTTCAATTTCAAAAATAATATTTTTTGAAATATGTTTATATTTAATTAATAGCTCTTTTAGATTTGCATAACTACTTAATTTTTCTATAAATAAAGTAGGAAGTTGAATTGATAAAAACTCATTTGCTTTATTTTGTTTGAAAACTTTTTCAATGATATGCAAATATACTTCATCTAATCTATTTTGTTCTAAAACAGAAGCTATAAATTCACCATATCTAATAGTTTCTCCTTTAAAATCAAGCTCAAAACTAATTGTTTTTAAATACTCTTCTTTTGAATTTATATCAACAATATCTCTATGAATAAGTCTGAAGAACTCCTCTTTTAAAGATATATTTAGTATATTTATCCACTCTTCTTTTGTTTTAATATTTTCCATATGAGTTACATAAAAATAATCTTTATCGCTATTTACTTTTGCTTGAGAAAGTGAATAATCTATCTTTGTAAATAGAGTTCTTAAACTCTCTTCATTTTCATATTTACAAAGACCTATAAAAATATTATCTTCAAGCTCTACAATAGCTTTTAAATCAATTATCAGTTTTTCTAAAGCGTTTTTTACATCTTTTTCTTTTGCGTTTGGAACAAGTGCTAAAAACTCTGAACCATTCATTCTAACAACAATATCATGATCAGCCTCAAAACTATTTTTTAACTTTGAAGCTAATTTAAATAAAATCTCATTTGTTTTTATAAATCCATAAGTTTTGTTTATTACATCAAGTTTTATTGCAAGAGATACTATAAAACCTTTATTATTTGAGCTATCTTTATCTAAATACTCATTTGCTTTTAATATAAAATATTTTCTATTATTTATTTTTGTTACTTCATCAAAATATAAAAGTTCTTTATTTGTCTTTAATACTTCATTTGTATTTTGAAACATTTTTTCAAATTTAGAAACCATACTATTTATACTAGTTGTTAAAGTTTTAAACTCATCTGTAAATGGTTGCTCTGTTGAGAGTATAAACTCATTGTTCATTACAGCTTTTGCTTGATTATTTATTGTTCTTAAAGGTTTTAGTATAAAATTAAAAAAGATAGATAAAATAATTATTAAAACAACAAAACTAAATGCTAAAGATTGTAAAAGTTTAATAAACATACTATATGTTTGATTATAGTATATAGCTCTATCTGCATAAATTTCTAAAACTCCTAAAACATTCCAGCCTTCTGAAATACTAGCAAGTGCTGAAATTTCACCAGTATCTACAATATTAATAAACCAATGTGGTATCTCATCGCTTATTATTAAATCTTTTTTTAGTTCATAAACTATCTCATCATTAATATTTTTAAACACAATTTTTTCATAATTTCCATTATCAAAAGCTGCATTTATAACTGTTTTTATAGTTCCTTCATCAACTCCCGCATTTGTTATTGATAAACTAGTACTTGTAACACTATTTTGTACATTTTCATACAAAGATTTTGCCGATGAATCTTTTATAATATTAAAAGATAGACCAATAATAGATACAAAAAGTATCAAAAAAATAAAACCAAGAACAATAGAAACTTGCTTTAATAAACTCATATTTTTTTTCCTTTATAATCTTTAATTAATGTATCCCACTTTCTGTGAGCAGCTGTTTTTTCACCCTTTAGAATATTTGGATTAAAGTTGAAAACTGGTATCAGATCATCTCTTTTTGAAGCTGGCTGTATAGTTTTTCTTAAATTATCTAAAACTAATGGCTCAGAACTTGGTGTTTCAAAATATGTCAAAACCATATGTGCTTCATTTGAAGATTTAACTCTAACATAAGATAAAAACATTTTAGAAGTTGGAACTCCTAAGTATTCAAGTGCAAGATATTTTGCAATTGCATAATCTTCACAATCTCCTTTATCTTTTGCTAAAAATTCATAAGGGTTTGCCCAATAATCACTAGTACCATAAACAGTTTGATCACTTGCATATTTTATACCATTGAAAAAATCATTTATCTTCTCAAGCTTTGTTCTTAAATCAGAGTTTTTGCTTTTTTCCAACATAGTATTTAATGCAATAAACCTATTTTTTGCAAATTTTCCATATTTTTCTTCAACTTTTAAGATTAAAGAGGTATCAACAAAATCAGCATTTATGGTAAAAAACAGTAGAAAAAATATACTAATTAAAATTTTCATGTAATTATTATATCTAAAAATAATATATTTTTTCTTTTCTGTAATATATGATAAAATGAGAAAAAAATTGAAGGATTTTATATGAAAGAGTTGATTTTAATAAGACATGCAAAATCTAGTTGGTCAAATCCTCTTTTAGAAGATTTTGAAAGACCTTTAAATAAAAGAGGTGCAAAAAATGCACCTTTTATGGCAAAAATTTTGAAACAAAAAGAGGTAAATCCAGATTTAATAATCTCTTCACCATCAAAAAGAACAAAAGATACTTTAGATTTTTTTATCAAAGAGTTTGATTATAAAGGAGAAATTATCTTTGAAGAATCAATTTATGAAGCACCTTATATTAATATTTTAAAAGTTGTAAAAAATATAGATGATAAACATAAAACTATATTTTTATTTGGACATAATCCTGGACTTAATGATTTAGCAGATTTTTTATTAGGAAGATTTGAAGAGAATATCCCTACATGTGGAGTATTAAAACTAAATTTTAATATATCAAAATGGGAAGATATTAAAGAAAAAATTGGAATTTTAGAGTTTTTTATATATCCAAAAATGTTTGATAAATCTTAAATAAAAATATTTATTTACGTATTAAAAGATATACAAAAAATGGAGCTCCAATAAAAGCAGTCACAACACCTATTGGTAAGCTTGAAGCTGTTGGTAAAACTCTTGAAATTAAATCACAAAAAACTAAAAAAGTTCCACCAAAAAATAGTGTTGGTATAAATAGTTTAGTTGCACTTTGCTTATATATTAGCTTTACAATATGAGGAATTACAAGCCCTACAAAGCCAATAGGTCCTGTAAAACTAATACAAATTCCAACACAAATAGTAATAAACAAAAGTAGAGTCAAAATAGTTTTGTTTACATTTAAACCTTTTAAAAAAGCCATATCATTTGAAATAAGAAGTAAATTTATACTATTTTTCATTTTATAAACAAAAAGAATAAGACAAGCAGCTACAACAACTACAACAAAAGAAGCAAGAAACCCAACCGTATCAAGACTTCCTAAGGTAAATCTTACTATTGAATAGTTTTCTTGAAGATTACTCATAAAAAATATAAGCATAAGTGCTGAACTATAAAAATATGATAGTGCAATTCCTATTAAAAGCATTGAATTTGTAGAGCTTATAAGCTTTTTGGAGTTGATTTTTTTAGAAATTATAAATAGAATTAAAATAGTTACAAGTGATCCAAAAATACTAGAAAAAAATAGTGGTATCAAAGGAAAAAAAACTATAGAAATAGCTGAAAACAGTGTTGTTCCACTTGCAATTCCTAAAGTATATGGAGTTATTAACTCATTTTTAAAAACTATTTGAAAAATTAAACCACCCAAAGCCAAAATTGAACCTACAAAAAATGCCAAAATAACTCTAGGAACTCTTAAGTCCCAAAAAACAGTAGATAAACTATCATTTAAATTTAAAATATCTTTAATATTTATTGTAATTTCTCCTAAAAAAGGAGATAAAAATATAATCAAAATAGCAAAAATATATAATATTTTTTTCATAAATCAAGTACCAAATGAGAATCTAAAAGTTTTAAATTTTCACCATAAAATCTATTTAAATTCTCTTGTATAAAAAACTCACTATGAGAGCCAAAAAATTTCAAAGAACCTTTTTGTAAAAATAGTACTTTGAAATCTTTTAAAGCATAAGCAAAATCAAGATTATGTGTAATTACTATTTTTTGAGAAAGTAAGCTTGAATTTAAAATATCAAAAACATCTTTTACTCTATTCAAATCCAAATTTGCAGTTAATTCATCAAAAATTGTAATCTTTGCATTGTGTAGTAAAGCACTAGCTAGAAGCAAAAGTTGTTGCTCTCCTGAACTTAAATCTACACAAGAATTAAATTTTAAATCTTCAAGTTTTAGTAAAGATATAATTTTTTCTATATCTTCTATATTTTTTTCTTCTATAATTGATAGTTTTAAATACTCTAAAACATTCAAATACTCATCAAATATTTCAAAACGACTAGGAATATAATTTATAGATTTTGCTCTATCATATGAGCTTAAATCTTTTATATTTTTACTTTCAAAAAAAAGATTAGAAGATGGTAAAAGATTTGATAAAACTTTTGCTAAAGTAGATTTACCTGCTCCATTTTCACCTAAAATAAGTAAATTTTCACTTTTTTCTAAAATAAAAGATATATCTTTTAAAATAAAATTACTAAAATTTTTTAGTTCTAACATCTTCTAAAATACCTTTAAAATCATCTATTAAATATTTTACTCTGTGACTTGAGATTCCTGAGTATTCATCATCTATTATATAAATATTCTCTTGTTTACTTGCAGTTACTGGTAACTTTTTCCAAAGATTTAACATATCATCTTTTTCTTTATCATCTTTTAAATATGGCGCTAATAATATAATAATATCTGGATTTAAAGTAATCAATTTTTCACTATTTATTGAAGGTTGTGATTTCAAACTTGATTGATAGGCATTTATATTGTTACTAGCTTTTATAATATCTTCAAAATATATAAAATTTCCTACTACAAAAATCTGATTTGATAGCGTGTTTTGTGGACTTATTACTATAAGAATTTTTTGATTTTCTATAATATTTTTTAAAGATTCCAAACTATTTTCTATCTGATTATTTAAATCTTTTGCTTCCTCTTTTTTATTGAAAACTTCACCTAAATCTTTTATTGTAAACTTAATATCTTCTAAACTATTTGTTTTATAAACCAAAGTTTTAAAATTTAAATCTTTTAAACTTTGGTTTAATTTTTTATCATAATCTTGATTTAATATAATAGTTGGATTTAAGCTTACAACTTTTTCCAAACTAACACTTCCATATCCTCCAACTTTTTGAATATTTTTTGACTCAATTGGAAAATCACAAAACTCCGTATTTGCAATAATCTTATCCCCTAAACCTAAGGCAAAAGCTATTTCATTTATTGCTGGACTTAAAGTGATAATTCTCTCAGTTGCATTTAAAAAATTTATAAAAAGTAGAAGATATAGTAGTTTTTTCATCTTAGAAACTAGCCTTTAATCCAACATATGCTGCTCTTTGACTTGTAGCATATCCATCAACTATTTGATAATCTTTGTTGAAAATATTATCAAGTTTTATATAAGTTGAGAAGTTTTTACT
Source organism: Arcobacter cryaerophilus gv. crypticus (assembly GCF_002993025.1). Classification (GTDB taxonomy): domain Bacteria; phylum Campylobacterota; class Campylobacteria; order Campylobacterales; family Arcobacteraceae; genus Aliarcobacter; species Aliarcobacter cryaerophilus_B. Next base: position 53,215 of record NZ_NXGI01000010.1, read on the forward strand.
AATATCATAATCAACTACTGCATTCCAGATTGTATAGTTTCCAGTTTTTACATCAGGATCTCCCCAGTTGCTATTTGGGCTGTAACGAGTACCAATATATTCACCATTTACATTAAAATGAAAATCTTTTAAACCATAATAATCAACTCCAAAATTAAACTTATTTGTTGGTCTATTTTGAAGTTTTTTATCTTTTGAATCTTTTGCACTTAAGTTTGTATATGAAAGATTTAAAAATGTCTCTTCTACAACTTCATTTTTATAAGCTATCTCTGTTCCTTTTATTTTGCTTGTTCCTTCTATTTGCTCATAAACCCAAGTATTAGAATTAGAATTAATCATATTTTCTATCTTTGTTTTAAAGTAGGTAATTGAAAAACCTTTATATTCAACAGTCAAATCATAAGATTTTATTTTTTCTGGATTTAAATCTCTATTTCCATAAGTAATATCATTTAGTTGATAAATTGTTGGCACATTATATCCAGTACCATAGTTTGCACTAATATTTAGCTCATCAACAATATACTGTTTTATTCCTATCTTTCCTGTTGTTTTGTTGTCAAAATCACTGTATCTATCATATCGTAAAGCTTGCGTAAAGATAGTTTTATCATCAAAAAATTTATTTGTATTTGATACAAAAACAGCTTTGTTATCATAATCATCTACTGTATCTTTTTTATTTTCAAATTTTTTATAATCAGCTCCAATAGTTACATTTGAAGAACTTAAATAATCAATACTAGTATTTGCTCCATACTCTTTTGTAATACCCTTATAATCAGGTGTTTGACTATTTGTCGAACTTCTTTTTATCTCTGTAAAGTTTGTATAAACTTTTGTAAGAGCTATATCATTTCTGTTTTCATAAGTGATATTTGCTAAATGAGTTTTTGTTTTGGCTATATCTAAATTATTTGGGTCATTAGCATATGTTGGAGCTCCAAAATATCCATCAATATCAACTTTTGTATCTATTATTTCATATGAAGTTGAAACTCTATTACTATCATCAAAGTTATATCCTAATTTTAAATTTACTGTTGTATTTTCATATCCATCATCTTCATAATTTTTTGCTTTTTCTCCTTTTGGAGTCATAGCTGAAAAACCATCTGTATCAACTCTAGTAGCACTTAATTTTGCATCAAAACTTTCATTTTTGTGTGAAATATTTGCACGAGCTATTTTACTATTGTATCTTCCATACTCAATAGTTGCATTTCCATGAGTCCCATCTTGTGCACTTTTTGTAATAATATTTATAACCCCAGCACTAGCATCTGCTCCCCAAATACTACTTTGAGCACCTTTAATAACTTCAATTCTTTCAATATCATTTATCATTAAATGTTCAAAATTAGCACCACCATTTGGAGTTGTAATATCGTTATATCTTACACCATCAATTAAAACTAAAGTTCTTTTTGAATCCATTCCTCTTAAATATACAGAGCTAGTTTGCCCTATTCCACCATTACTTGAAATACTAACACCTGATAAACTATTTAAAGCCTCGATAACTGTTTTAAACTTTCTTGACTCAATATCTTCTGCTGTTATAACATCAACATTAGCTGTAACATTTTTTAATTTTTCTTCTGATTTTGTAGCACTTGAAATAGTAATTTCATCTAAAGAGCTTGTTTGTTGTGAGTATAAATTTGTTGCTATTAAAAAGCTTGCAACTAAGCTTACATTTATTTTTTTCATTTTTTTTCCTATATTTATTTATAAATTATTTGTTGAATATTGTTTGATTGGTTTTAGTTCAGTTTTTATTAAACTATTTTTTATATTTGGTAATTTTTCTAAATAGTTATCAAATTTTGAATAAAACATATTAAGTTTTGCATTTGATGTTGCCATTAAAATACCAAAAAAACTAAAATATCTTTTCATTTTTTCCTCCTTTTTAAATTTTGTTCCCAAATTTAAAAAGGGAACCTTTCATATTTGTCTACTTTTAAACATAATTTTAAAAAAATTATTAAAGTAGCAAATCTCTAAAGAGCTTCAATAATGAAGCCTAATAATTTTATATATGACAATTTAGTATTGATTTTGTTGGGTCAATAATATATTCATAACCTTTGTACGCTATATATATTCCAAAAATAATTACTAAAATAGAAGCTATTTTTATAAAAATATCTCTTAAATTTGATTGTTTAAAAAATCCAACAAAAAATCCTAAGAAAAATAGTGCTGGAATAGTACTAAGACCAAAAATAAACATAACAACTGCACCCCAAAAAGCACTTCCTGTACTTGCAGCTGTAATTGCAAAAGCATATACGAAGCCACAAGGTAAAAGACCATTTAACATACCTAAAAGATAGAAACTAAACAAAGAGTTAGATGTTAAAAGATTTTTGAATGTTTTTTGATAAAGTGGTGATTTTGAACAACTATGCTCCAAAATAGTTAAAAATTTTATTTTTCCTAAAAGTGAAAATCCAACTATTACCATCAAAAAACCAGTTATTAATAAAAAAACTCCACTTGTAGTATTTGAGAAAGTTACAACTCCACCAATAAAACCAAAAATAGCCCCTAAAATTGTATATGTTGTAACTCTTCCAAAAGAGTACAAAAGATGAGCAACACTTTGAATAGTTTTTGAATATTCACTTTTTATTTTTGTACTAGAATATGCCACAACTATTCCTCCACACATTCCAATACAATGCCCAAAAGAACCTAGAAGAGCTATTGATATAATTGAAATAAGGCTAAAAGTTTCCATTAATGTTTATGTTCTTTATGTTGCGGATTTGCTAAAGTCTGTTTTCTCAAAACTCTTAAGCTCATCTCTTCAAAATCTATAAAACCATCTTGATTGTTTTCATAAGCTCCAAAACCATATCTCATTGGAGTTATTTCATTTGTACTATAAAAAGCAGTTTTTCCATCTATATATCTATTTGTATCTTTAGTCATAACAAAAATTTTAACACTATTTTTAAAATTTTTATTATTTAACCAATTTGCCATTCCACCATGATCATGAAAAAACCAAGTTTTTCCATCTTGTGAAATTACTTGAGAAGCAAAAGTTAAATCATTAATAATCATTCCACAATCACTATCTTGATACTTACCTAAAATTATTTCAAGTGGAGTTTGAGAAATATTACCCTCTTTTATTACTACCATTTTTTGCTCTTTTGCCATAGATATAAATATTATTACAATTATTGCGATTATTAAAACAACTGTTAATATTGGTAAGATTTTCTTCATATGTCTCCAAAATATAATAAATTTAGGGGTGATTGTATCTTTTTTGGCATAAAAAAAAGCTTTGCAGAGGGAAAAACTGCAAAGCTTATATTATATAAATTCATTTCAAAAAAAGTATAGGATACTATAAAAAAATTGTATTTAATTGTAGGAGGATTCAATACAAATATCCTATGAAAGAATTATAATAAAAGAAATATTAAAATAAGATAAAATTTGTCTTATTTAACAAAAAATGTTTTTAACTTCATACTAATTTAAAAACTATATAATATTGAAGCCATTTTAAGGGGTTTTTATGAGAATGATTATTTTTGATATGGATGGAACGCTAATAAATAGCGGACATGCAATTGCAAATACAGTAAATTATGTAAGAGAAAATTTAGGGCTTGAAAAATTTGAACATGATTTTATCTTAGAACATGTAAATGATATAAATATAAATAGTGCAGAGTTTTTTTATAATCAAAAAGAGTTTACACCTTTAGTAACAAATCTTTTTGAAGAGTATTATAATCAAAACTGTTTGAATGATTTAGTAATTTATGATGGAATTAAAGATATTCTTGATGATTTTAAAAATGATTTTAAATTTTGTATAGCAACAAATGCAAATTCAAATGCTGCTAAAAAAATGTTATCTCATCTTGAAATAGAGAGATATTTTTCTACAATTTTAGGATACAACGATGTTGCTAAACCTAAACCAAATCCAGATATGGTAAATGTTTTACTTGATAAATATAATACAAAAAAAGATAAAACAAAACTTATTGGCGATTCAAATAAAGATATTGCAGCAGCAAAAAAAGCTGGGATTGAAGGGATTTTAGTTAATTGGGGATTTTCAGACCATAAAGAAGATGCACTAAAAACTGTTTGTGAATTAAGAAAAAAAATTGAAAATGAGTTTTTAAAAGCTTAAAATTTGGAGTTAGAGTTATGATTTATATTAAATAACTCTAAACTCGCCCTCTTTCAAATCATCAACTTTAAAACCAGCAAATTCCAATCTATGAAGTTTTGTAACTTTGTTTTTTGTATATGCAAACATTCTTTTTACTTGATGATATTTTCCTTCAACAATTTCAAGATGAACTAAATTATCATTTATAACTATTAATTTTGCTGGTTTTAGTGGCTTATCTTCTCCATTTAAAACTACTGTTCCGCTTGCAAAAATCTCTTTTTCATCACCTTTTAGTGGATTTTGTAAAGTTACTTCATATATCTTTTTTACATCTTTTTTTGGACTTGTAAGCTTATGGTTTAACTCTCCATCATCTGTTAATAAAATAGCTCCTGTTGTGTCCATATCCAATCTTCCAATAGTTGAAATTTTTGGATTTCTATTTTGCCATCTTTGTGGAAGAAGTGAATAAATCAGCTTTCCAGAGTCATTATGAGAACAAATAACATTAGAGGGTTTATTCATTAAAATTATTATTTTTTCACTATCAAGCTTTTCATCATTTACTTTAATTTCATTATGTTTTGCTTTTAAACTAGGATTAAATACCCTATTTTCATTTATAAAAACACTATTCATTTTTAAAAACTTTCTAGCTTCACTTCTAGTACAATATCCCAAACTTGATAAATAAGCATCTACTCTTTTCATATTAAACCTCTTAAAAATTGGATATTAACATAATTTTAAATAAAATGCCAAAATGAAATTACTTGATAAAAAAGAAAAAATCTGGCTTTTAGATGATGAAAATTTAAGTTTTCCAAAACTAGAACAAATGGGTGGTGATTTAGTCGCAATTGGTGGTGATTTTCACCCGCAAAGATTGCTTAATGCCTATGAAAATGGTTTATTTCCTTGGTTTATTGATGATTACAACTATATAAATTGGTATAGCCCACAAAAAAGAATGATTTTGTATCCAAATGATTTAAAAGTATCAAAAAGCCTAAAAAAATCAATAAAAAATAGAGGTTTTGAAATAAAATCAAACACAAATTTTGAAAATGTTATAAAAAATTGTCAAAAAGTAAAAAGAAAACACGAAAATGACACATGGATAGATGATAATTTTGTACAAGCATATAGCTTAATGCATAATTTAGAGATTGCAAATAGTATTGAAGTTTATTTAGATGGAAATCTTGTAGGTGGGCTTTATGGACTTGTTATAAATGATATTTTTTGTGGTGAAAGTATGTTTTCTCTTGTAAATGATGCTTCAAAAGTAGCATTTTTTTATCTTTGTAATTGGGCAAAAGAGAATAATATTAAAATTATTGATTGTCAAGTTTATAATAAACATTTAGAAAGTTTAGGAGCTTATGAGATAAGCAGAGAAGAGTATTTTAAAATCTTAAAATCTTAAAAAGAGTAATTTTAGATTTTAGATTTTTTTTGCATCAAAAAAAGTACTACTTTTCTTAAAATAAATAATATTTTATATAAAAGACTTGAAAAAACATTATCATATTTAAATAAAAAATGTAGTTTTCCCAAAAATGTAGTTTTATTTACAACACTATTTAAAAACTCCAAAGCTTTTTGGCCTTGGAAAAAATTATCTTTAAAATTTACTATAAATCCATTGTTAATATCAAATTTTGAATCAATATTTTTATCTTCTCTTGCATTCTTTAAAATCAATTCATAAGCATCTTTTAACTTCAAATATCCAGCATAACTATTACAAAATGGGCACTCTTTATCGTAATATATTATTATTTTTTCCTTAATCATAAAATTTAATTTTGATTAATTCTCCATAGCTATTTTAAGATATTTTTCTAACTCTTCTTTTGGTACATTTCCTACAAATTTATGTATAAATTTTCCACTTTTTGAAAATAAAAACATCTCTGGAACTTTTGTAACACCTAGCTCATCTGCTAATTTTTGGTTCTCTTCACCCATTGTAATTGGATAGTTAATTTGATACTCTTTAATAAACTCTTTCATCTCTTCAACTGTTTTTTCATCTTGAAAAAGTACTGAAACAATCTCTAAACTATCAGCATATCTATCTTTTAACTCTCTTAGTTTTGGAATTGTTTCAATACAAGGCGGACACCAAGTTGCAAAAATATCTACAATAACTGCTTTTTTACCTTTAAACTCATCAAAATCAAGTCCATTTTCACTTGTTTTAAATCCAATAAATTTTTCATCTGTTGTTAATAAAACAAAAGGAGTTGGTTCAAACTCTTTTTTTTCAGCCTCTATTTTTGTTTTTGATAGTGATTTTGCATCAATAGTTGAATTACTATCACAAGCTGTAAATAAAAACAGAAATCCAGTTAAAACTGTTGTTAATAATTTTTTCATTCATTCTCCATTTTTGATAACTCTTCTAAAATAACTTTTATTTCATGCTTTTCAAAAAATATATTTCTTGATAGCTCGTCATTTACTCTTTTTAAAAACTCTATTTTGTTATTTCTTTGTAACTCTTTATCATTTTTTGACTCATTTAAAATTTTTAAAAGAGCAATTTTATATCGATTTATTATGTCTAATTTACTTTGTGTCTTTTTTAATATATTTTTATTTGTAAAATATATAAATAAAACAACTAAAATAATAGTTAAAACAGTTGTTCCTAAATACTCCATTATTTATAAATCTCTTTTTCTACTAAATCAAATAAAGCTTTTTGTGATAAAGAATTTAATAAAACTCCATTTACAAAAAGTGTTGGCGTTCCTCTTACTCCTAAAGCTGTTGCATCAGCTCTATCTTGCGCAATAATTTCATCAATTTTTGGATTATTCATATCAACTTTTAACTTCTCAATATCCAAATTAGGAATCTCTTTTAAAAATTGCCATAAAAGCTCTGGTTTATCAACAGAAGCATAGTGAGAAGCCCATAATGAGTGTTTTTCAAACATCATATTTAAAACATCTTCGTATTTACCTTGAATTCTTGCTGCTTCTAACATTTGAATTGTTAGTCTAGAATTTTTATGATTATCCAAATATTTTACGACAATTTGAATATCTTTGTAATACTCTTTATATAACTTTTTAACAACTTCCGAATATATAGCACATGATTCACATTCAGGATCTAAAAACTCAACAACACTAATATTTTTTTGATTATCACCCATTTTATAAGAGTAATCTCTTAAAAGTAGCTCATTTATATTTGTATTTGTAGCTACTTGCTCAACTTTTTGCTCACTTTTATAAAAAAATGAAAATCCAATAAAAAGTGCTAAAACCAAAACCAAAGAACCTAAAACCAAAACCTTATTTTGCATCTAATTTTCCTTAAAAATTTTTATAAAACTCTAACTTAGAAAAGATAACAAAAGATTAAGAAACTCTTCTTTTATGAGCTATTAATAGAGTAAAAATAGTCAAAAAAGCAATAAAAGAGAGTAATGGAATAGTAATAAATCCAAAATAGTTCAGATAATCAACACTGCAAGGTACTCCACTAACACAAGGAGAGAGAGTTTCAGGAATTATTTTTAAAATCAATAAATTGTGATAAATTGAGATAAACAAACCAACAACTACAAGTGGAAAACTATATTTAAAAACTTTATCGTCTGGATATAATAAATTAATTAAAAATATAAAAACTAATGGATACATAAAAATTCTTTGATACCAACACAAACTACAAGGAACAAAATGCATAATTTCAGAGAAAAAAAGACTTCCTAATGTAGCAAACAAAGAAATAATAAAAGCAAAAAATATATAATTCAAAACAAAAATCCTTTTAAAATTCAAATAAGTTTTATTCTATCAAAATAATGTTAATATTCGCATATTTTTTGTAGAAGGATTTTATTTGAGATATATTATCTTAGGGCTTATTATGGCTGGGCTTTTCCAAGTCTTTTTTTGGTTATCAAGGGATAACTTAGTGACACTAAATGAAAATTCATTTGAAAAAATTGAATCATTGTCATATTCACCATTTGGAGGATACGATAAAAATTTACTTTCAAGTGAACAAATTGCTTATGATGTGAATTTATTTGAAAATTTTACGAACAAACTTAGAACTTATGGAACTTTGGAAGCTTATAAAATACTTAACTCTAGCAAAGATTCAAATCTTCCTATTGATTTAGGACTTTGGATAAGTGGTGATTCAGAAGAGAATAATCTTGAAATACAAAGAGCATTAGAAATTTTAAAAGAGTATCCAAATAGAATTCAATCTGTAATAGTAGGAAACGAGGTACTTTTAAGAAAAGAACTTGAGCCTTTGGAACTATATGCTTACATTGATTTTATGAAAAGTAACACAAAAAAGCCTGTAACAACTGCAGAAACTTGGGATATTTGGGAAAAACATCCGCAACTAGCTAGTCATGTTGATTTTTTAACTATTCATATTTTACCATATTGGGAAAAAGTTCCAATAGAAAGATACAACGAATTTATAATTGAAAAATATACACTAGTTGAAGAACTTTTTCCAAATAGAAAAATAGTTATTGGAGAGACTGGATGGCCTAGCCATGGGTACAACAATAATAGTGCAATTCCTAGTATCAAAAATCAAGCACAAGCTATAAGAGGTTTTGTAAATCTAGCTCATGAAAAAGGTTGGCATTATAATATAATTGAAGCCTTAGACCAACCTTGGAAAGGTTATGATGAGGGAAGTGTTGGGCAATATTGGGGAATTTTCACAACTTCTAGAGCATTGAAATTTCAATTAGCTGGTGAAGTTGAGTTAAATCAATATTGGTTTTATCAAATGATTGCTGCAATTATTATTGGAGCATTATTGACACTTTTTGGATTAAAAAATCAAAGAGTAAATATTAGCCATGCTTTTGCTTATGCAATTGCTGCTCAAGGTATGGCATTTGGTATTGTAATGGCTGCGATATACCCATTTGTAAACTATATGAACTTTGGAATGTGGATTATGTGGGGAATGGGAAGTTTTCTTATGATTCCTCTTGTAATAATAACTTTAGCAAAAGCAAATGAACTATTTAGAAGCTCGATTGGTATACAACCTTCAAGACTAGTTCCTCTTGATTTAAAATCACAAAATGCACCGCTTGTATCTATTCATGTTCCTGCATACAAAGAACAACCTCATGTTTTGGCCGAAACTTTAGAGAGTTTATCAAAACTTACATATCCAAACTATGAAGTTTTAGTTATTATAAATAATACTCCTGAAGATTTTTATAAAACCCCAATAAAAGAGCTTTGTGAGAAATTAGGAGATAAGTTTAAATATCTTGATATTAAATGTACTGGATTTAAAGCTGGAGCTTTAAATACGGCTCTTGAATATACTTCAAAAGATGCACAAATTATTGCAGTTATAGATGCTGATTATAAAGTTGAATCGCCTTGGCTTGTAGATTTGGTTCCACTATTTGATGACCCAAAAGTTGCAATTGTTCAAGCTCCACAAGATCATAGAGATGGTGATGAAAGTATTATAAAAAAAGCTATGAATGCAGAATATGCAGGTTTCTTTGATATTGGTATGGTTGATAGAAATGAAGAAAATGCAATAGTTGTTCATGGAACAATGGTAATGGTAAGACTGAGTGCTATGATGGAAGTTGGTGGTTGGGGAACTGACACTATTGTTGAAGATAGTGAATTAGGACTTAGACTATTTGAAGCTGGATATATAGCGCACTATACAAATAGAAGATATGGATTTGGACTTTTACCAGATACTATTGAAGCATTTAAAACTCAAAGACATAGATGGGCTTATGGAGCTATTCAAATTCTTAAGAAACACTGGAGAGAGTTTAAACCTAGTTCAAAAAAATTAAGTCCTGCTCAAAAAAATAAATTTGTTACAGGTTGGTTTTTCTGGTTAAGTGATGCTATGGGTCCAGTTATGGCAGTTATGAATATTATTTGGGTTCCTGTTATTATCTTTGTTGGTGTTACAATTCCTACAATTCCTCTTACTATTCCTATTATTACAGCGTTTATAGTAAATATTTTGCATACTTTTATACTTTATAGAACAAAAGTAAAAGCTAGTTTTAAAGATATTATTCTTAGCTCTATAGCTTCTATGAGTTTACAATTAATAATATTTAAAGCTGTATTTGATGGATTTATCAAAGATGGATTACCATTTAAAAGAACAGAAAAAGGTGGAAAAGCTAAAAAAAGTGCTAACCCAATAAAATACGAAACAATTTTATGTATTTTACTTTTAACTGCATTTGTATCTTTAATCTACACAAATAAATCTGGGATTACAGAGATTTATGTATTTGCGGCAACAATATTTATTCAAACTATTCCTTATATCTCTGCAATTATTATGAGAATATTGGAACTTTACTCTTTAAAAAATCAAAAAGCTTAATAGCTTTTTGGTTTAAAATAAATCTTTTTTTAATCATATTTATGAAGTCTTAAATCACAACAATGAGTTGCCTCTTCTACTAATAATCTTCCAATTTCAGCATGTGCGTGAACAAATTTTTTAATTTTTAAATCATTTAAAATATGTCTTTCTTCTAATGATTCATATTTTAAAATAATATTTGTATCTGGACAATATTTTAGTATTGCATCACATATAAGTATTTTTTCATGTGTTTCATTAATAGTTATTATAACACTTGAACTCTCTTCTATTTTTAAAGCTTCCAAAACTGATTTTTTATCTAAGTGACCAAAATATGCTTTATATCCCATTTTTGTAGCAACTTGAATTTGTCTAAGGTCATTTGAAACAATAACAAAAGGCATATTTCTATCTGATAAATCTCTAGCAACAACTCTTCCTAAAATAGAAAAACCGCAAATTATAATATGATTAGTCTCTTTAATAGGCTCTAAATTATCTGATTGATAAATATCAGCTGAAATTAAATTTGATATTTTATAGATATTATTTAATAAAAATGGTGTTAAAATCATTGACATAACAGAAATCAAAACCAAAAAATTTGCAGTTTCAACTGGAATAACATTTTGACTCGAAGCAAGGGTTAAAATAGCAAAAGAGAATTCACCAACTTGGCAAAGTGCAATTGCTGATTTTACAGATGTATTTTTGTCTGATTTTCTTCTAATAATTAAAAATACAACCAAGGCTTTTATTATCATTACTAATAAAAATAGACCTATTACTATATGGATATTATTTAAAAAGTATAAAATATCTATTTTTGTTCCAACTGTAAAAAAGAATGTCCCTAAAAGTAAATCTTTGAAATTTGAAATATCTGATTCAACTTTTATTCTAAATTTTGTATCAGCAATAATCATTCCAGCCAAAAAAGCTCCCAAAGAGTATGTAAATCCTAAATATTCAGCCAATAAAGATGCACCAATAACAATTGAGAAAACAGCTCCAATAAATAGCTCTTCAAGTCTTGTATTTGATGAAAATTGAAGCAACCAATCTATTATTCTTTTCCCAAAAAAGAACATAAATACTGTAATAACAGCAGCTGATATAAAAGTATTCAAAATAACTTGCCCAATAGATAAATTATCATTTGTCAAAAATGAAATCAAAAGTAAAATTGGAATAACTGCTAAATCTTGATAGATTAAAATAGCAGTTGTTCTTTCACCATAAGGAGTATAAATATCTTTTGAAGATTTTAAATAAGGCAAAACAATTGCAGTTGAAGATAGAGAAAATGCAAAAGCAATTATTATTGAAATTTCTATTGATAAATCAAAAATAAAGTGAGTAACAGCAAAAATAAGTAATGCACTAATATGAACTTGTAAAAAACCATTTAATAAAAGAATCTCTTTCATCTTTCTAATCTTATCAAAGCTTATTTCAAGCCCTATTGTAAACATTAGAAAAACTATTCCAAATTCTGCTATTGCATCTAATGATGCTATATTAGCACCTTGAAAATGAAATCCATAAGATATTATAATTCCAGTTAATATATAACCTATAATTTGTGAAATACCTAATTTTTTTAAAATTATATTTAAGACAGTTGCTAGAAAAATTGCCATAAATAGAGTAAATAAGAAGTGTTCCATTGTGATTTCTTTCTTTAAAAATGTTGGATTATATCAGTTTTTTTTAAAAAAAATTAGATTTTTAAGAGCTTTTTCTTCACTTTCTACTAAAAATTCATCTACATTTTCTAATTTTTCTAAAAACTCAAAATTTGGCGCTTCTTCTTTAAATATATCTATTAAAAAATTACTACTTAAAAATGGATCATTTAAACAAGCTAAAACTATTCCACCTATTGGTAATATCAAATCAAGCTTTTTTATAATCTTAATATAGTCACTAGTAGCAACAAATGAGCCTTTTTGAAAAGATGGAGGATCTATTATAACAATATCATAAGGTGACATTTTTTTAATTTTACCAAATGATTTTAAAATATTATGTGGTAAAAATTTTACATTTTCTGTATCTAAATGATTTATATGATGATTTATTCGCCCAATAGATAAACTAGCTTTTGACATATCAATATTTATTACACTTGAAGCTTTACCACTTATACAAACTACGCTAAAAGCACAAGTATATGAGAAAAGATTTAAAACGTTTTTATCTTTGCAAATAGATTTTATATACTCTCTACCTTTTTTCATATCTAAAAATAAACCAATATTTCGATTTTTAAAATCTATTTTATATTTTAATCCATTTTCAACTACAAAAAAATCTTCTACAATCTCTCCATAAATAACTTCATAAAAATCTTTTTCTTTATATTTTCTTTGAATAATAAAATTCGTAAAAGCACTATTTTTTGAAATAATTTCTAAATTATTTATAATTTCTTTTTCATCAAAACTCTCTTCAAAAAAAGTTGCAAAGAGAGTATTATCAAAACTATCAACACTTAAATATGAAAAATTATCATAAAAGTTCCCACGACCATGAAAAACTCTTTTTACTTCATTTGTTCTATTTTCCAAATTTTTCTCTATAATATTTTTTAAATCTTCTATAATCATTTGACCTCTATATTTAATATTTTAAAAATATTATTGAAATTGTATTTTTTATTTTTATTACACTAAGAATTATATATTTTGTAATTTTCAAAAAGTAAAAAGTAAGCTATAAAGCCTACTTTTTTATATATTTTTATTTAGTAATTTTATCTACAAAATTACTAACAGGAGTTACTAGTCTTTGAAGAATCATACTTACTAAAATAAATGCAACCAACCAAGCAATAACAGCAGCCCAAGCTGGAAGATATACAAAGAAAATATCATATTTTGCCATTAGTGGCCAGTGAATTAAATAAACTTCATAAGAGTAAACTCCATACATAGTTAAAAATTTACTATCAACTTTTTTAAGTATAAAAATCACTGTAAATGCTAGCATTATTACAATTGACATTATTTGTTCTACAAAAAAACCTTCACCTAAAATAGCAGTTAAAGCAGGCCATGAACCAGCACCTGTTCTTTGTGATACATAAAATACAATAGCAAACATAATAAAAATAATAATATATTTCATATCTTTAGAGTTGTCTCTGAAATCTTTAATATATTCTATAAATCTATTTTTTTCACCCTCTTTTACTTGTAAAAGCCAAGCTAAAAGAATACCCATAGAAAAAGCAACAGTATGAAGTCTATGAAGCCAGTTACTTCCTAAATCAAAGATATTAAAAGTTCCAATAATTGTAGCAATAACTGCTAAAATAATTGCGCTTAACCATGGCTTATCTTTAAAAAATACCAATGGATACAAAAGATAAAACATAATCATCCATGTAATATACCAAAATGGAGAGTTTACATCACCAAAACCATCTGCTGTTGGGAAAAATCCTAGCATAGATTTTATAATATATCCTACAGAGTAAGTTTTATCCATAAATATTGCATCTGCGATAAACATAATAATTAAAGCAATCCAAAATGGAATAAAGATTTTTATAACTCTTTTTTTATAAAAATCAACTGTCTTCATAGGTCTTTTAAGCATTCCTACTGTAAGACCAAATCCTGACATAAATAAGAATAAATCAACTCCAACTCCAGCAATTATAGAAAGTGGAAATAAGAATTCAGCATTTGTAACTTTCATATATGCGAAGTGAGCAAACACAACTGTTAAAATTCCAAGACCTTTTAGCTCATTTGTAACAGAAATTGGAAAAACATCACTATGAGTTGATTGTTTTAAAGTAGTAAACAAAACCAATATTGCAAAAGCAATAACAACAAAAGTAGATAACTGAAGACTAGTAAATGATACAACATCATTTGCAAGTGTAATAGGACCCATCATTTTATAAATTCCCCCTAATAAATTTTAAATTAACAAAAGATTTAATACCTTTTTTAAAATTGTGCGGATTTTACCTAATCTTAAATTAATAAAAAGTTAATAAATTATTCTTTTTATTTATTTAAAGAACAATGAGAGCCTGTGTTAAAAAAATATGATTTATTTTATAGGCTTTAGTAGTGTCATTTGAGATTTGAAAAGAAGTAGTACCAAAATTCTTTGATTTATTGCCACTACTTCCGAGTATTTTTAGATAATTCATAAGCATTCCCTAATTTAGATTATAAATTATTGTATCAAAATTAGGTTTAATTTTAAAATTATTTTTCTACAAACTCTTTGATTCTATTTATTCCATCTTCTATAGCTTTCATACTTGTAGCAAAAGATAATCTAACATATCCTTCCATTCCAAAAGCAAGCCCAGGAACAAGTGCAACTCCTTTACTTTCCAGTAAATCAGCACAAAATTTCATAGAGTCATTTGAATATTTTTTAATATTTATAAATAGATAAAAAGCACCATCTGGGTCATAACAAGATAGTTTAGGAATATTATTTATAGCTTCTACTGCATAATTTTTTCTTTTCTCAAACTCAACTCTCATCATCTCAATATCTTTATCTGCTTCACCTTCTAAAGCTACAATTGCGGCATATTGAGTCATAGAATTTACATTTGATGTAACTTGCCCTTGAAGTTTTGACATAGCTTTTGCAAGTGTAGAATTTGGACATGCAACATATCCAAATCTCCAACCAGTCATTGCAACAGATTTACTTAGACCATTTATTGTAACTGTTCTATTATACATATCTTCGCTAACTTCAGCAGTTGCAGTGAATTTTTTACCTTTATATATTAGTTTTTCATACATTTCATCTGATAAAACTACAATATTTGTACCTTTTAAAACTTCACCAATAGCCAATAATTCATCTTTTGAATAAATTGAACCAGTTGGATTTGAAGGAGAATTCAACATTAAAATCTTTGTTTTTGGTGTAATTTTCTCTTTTAATTGTTTTGCTGTAATTTTAAATTCCGTACTCTCATCTGTCTCAATAAATACAGGAACTCCACCACTGTAAACAACTAATTCAGGATATGTAACCCAATATGGACTAGGAATTATAACTTCATCACCTTCATCAATTAGTGCTTGAGCTAGATTAAATAAAGAGTGTTTAGCTCCATTACTTATTACAATTTTATCTAGCGTATAATCTAAATTGTGGTCTTTCTTTAACTTATTAATAATTGCTTGTTTAGTTTCTTTAATACCCTCAACTGCTGTATATTTAGTTTTTCCTTCATTTATTGCTTTAATAGCTGCATCTTTTACAACTTGTGGCGTATCAAAATCAGGTTCTCCTGCACTAAAACTTAGAATATCTTTACCAGCAGCTTTTAAATCATTTGCTAAAGCTGTTATAGATAAAGTAAGTGAAGGAGCTAATTTCTCCATTCTATTTGCAATTTTCATAATAGTTTTCCTCAATTAAATTATCATTACACTTATGGTATAATTGGGCGGATTTTATCTAAATTTTACTTAAAGGTTTTTTTTGAATTTTGAAATTAATTTGAATAATAGTGTAATAAGTGTTGAATTACATAATAAAAAGCATATAAAACATTGCTATTTAAGAATTTTGAGAAAAGATTTATTACAAATAAAAGCAAATAGATATTTTACAATTTATGATGCAAAAGATTTGATAGATAGAAAAAAAGATTGGATAATAGAAAATATAAAAAAAGTTGAAAATAAAACACTAGAAGATGGTTATTTTTTATATTTGGGAGAAAAAAGACTTTTAACTGATTTTTCTATAAAAAATCTTGATAGTTTTTATAAAAAAGAGATTGATAGTTTTATTTCTACTTTTATTGAAAAATATTCAAATTTAATGCAACTATTTCCAACAAAAATCTCTTATAGAAAAAATAAAAGAACTTGGGGTTCTTGTAACTATAAAAATGAGCTAAACTTTAATATCTTGCTTATGAAATTTCCACTTTATATTATGGAATATATTGTTATTCACGAACTAGCTCATATAAAACATAAAAACCATTCAAAAAGATTTTGGGACTTAGTTGAGAAATACTCTCCAAATTATAAAGAGATAGAAAAAATATTTAAAACTCTTTTATAATTTAGACATTACTTTGATTATTTGAATTTTTTATAATATCTCTTATATCTTCAAATTTTTTAAATAATCTTTCATCTTTTGCCCTATTTTCAAAAATTCCAACACTTTTTTCTGTATATTTTTCATCTATAATTTGATTGTTTTTTCTAAGTAAATTATCAACACTATTTGATACAAAAAAAACAAAATTTGAAACATCTTTTATATCTGCCATTTTTAAAAGAGCTTTTAGTGTATCTTTGTTGTGTTCGAATTCAACTTTGAAAAGTTGGTGTGTTAACACAAAATGCATAGTTTGATTTTTTATATAAACAAACTTTATGCCACTTTTTAATTTTAAAGGTAGTATATTTACAAATCTTTTTATTTCTAAAAAGATATTTAATTTATCATAAGAGGGATTATTTGTAATATGATTAAGAATTTCGTTAATATTTTTCATGCTTTTATTATAGCAGGAGTTTTATTTAGTTTTAGTGGTTGCGGTTTTAAAGCTAATCCAGTTTACAAACCAAGCGACAAACAAGAAACAACACAACAACAATGATATATGATTATATTATAGTTGGAGCTGGAATAGCAGGACTTAATGCTGCTAGACTTCTACCAAAAAACAAAAGAGTTCTGATTTTATGCAAAATGTCGACATGGAATTCAAACACTTTTTGGGCTCAAGGTGGAATTGCTAGTGCTGTTGATAAAAGTGATATACCAACTCATATAAAAGATACTTTAGAAGCAGGTGCTAATTATAACAACCTTGAAGCAGTTGAGCTTTTAAGCAATGAATCAATTCCTACAATAAAAGAAATTATAGAAGCTGGTATGATTTTTGATAAAAATGTAGATGGAAATTTAGCATACACAAAAGAAGCAGCACATAGTAGAAATAGAATATTACATGCTCAAGGTGATGCAACTGGAAGAGAGATTCATCTATTTTTACTAGAACATTGTTCTCACGAAATAGTAACTCAAGCTGTAGTTTGTGATTTATTAATACAAGATGATATTTGTTATGGAGTTCAATATTTTACTAGCGAATATGAACAAAAAGTAGCTTTTGCACACAATACAATTATAGCAAGTGGTGGAGTTGGTTCTTTATACAAATATCACACAAATTCAACTGCAAATGCTGGTGAAATTCATGGGATTATTGCTGAAAAAAACATTTCTTTAAAAGATATGGAAATGACACAGTTTCATCCAACAGTATTAAAAGGAACATCTTTTGCTAGAAAACCACTTTTAAGTGAAGCATTAAGAGGTGAAGGTGCATTTGTTGTAGATGAAAATGGTAACAGATTTCTCTTTGATTATCATCCTAGTGGGGAGTTAGCTCCTAGAGATATTGTAAGCCGTGCAATTTTTGACTACAACAAAAAAACAGGTTTGGGTATATTTTTATCTTTTAAAAATTTTGAGAAAAAAGCATTTAAACAAAGATTTCCAAATATTTATGAAAACATAAAAGATTTGGGATACGAACTTCCATTTGAAAATGTTCCAATAAGCCCTGCTTTTCACTACTGTATGGGTGGAATAGAAGTTTCTTTAAATGGATTAGTAAAAAACTTTAAAAATCTTTATGCTATTGGTGAAGTAGCTTGTAATGGAGTTCATGGAGCAAATAGACTTGCTTCAAATTCACTTTTAGAAGGTCTTGTTTTTTCAAGAATTGCAGTTAATAAATCTTTAGAAGTAGATTTTAAAATAGATAAACAAAACTATAAAAAAGAGATAAAAAAGTACATAAGAAACAAAGAGATTGATAAAGATATAAAAGATGATTTAAGAAGAACTATGTGGGAATCTGCTGGAATTGTGAGAACAAAAGAAGAGATAAAAGATGCTTTAAACAAAATAGAGAGTTATTTATTACTTGATGTTGGAAGATTGTTGTATCTTAGGCTTTTAACAGCAAAAACTATATTAAAAGCTTGTCTTCTTAGAGAAAAATCTTTAGGTGCACATTTTATAAAAGAAGATTAAAAAGAGTTTTTAGATAAAATATTCGATTAAAATATAGAAGAAAGGTTAAATATATGAAGCATGTACCAATAGTTGTATTAGATTTTGGTAGTCAATATACACAAATAATTGCAAGAAAACTAAGAGAAAGCGGAGTTTACTCTGAAATAGTTCCATACAATGAATCAATTGAAGATATTATGGCAAGAACTCCAAAAGGGATTATACTTTCAGGTGGTCCAGCTTCTGTTTATGCTAGCGATTCATATCACCCTGATTCTACAATCTTTGATTTAGGACTTCCAATTTTGGGAATTTGTTATGGAATGCAACTAATTGCTCAATACTTTGGTGGAAGTGTAATTCCAGCAACAAGTCATGAATATGGAAAAGCAAAACTAGATATTATTGTAGAAAATGAAATTTTCAAAGATACACAAAATGGTCAAATTGTTTGGATGAGCCATGGAGATAAAGTTGAATCAATTCCATCTGGATTTGAGAAAATAGCAATTAGTGAAAACTCTCCTTATGCAGCTATTGCTGATACAAATAGAAATATTTATGCTTTCCAATTTCATCCTGAAGTTTATCATTCAGAATGCGGAAGCAAACTTCTTAAAAACTTTGCAAAATATATTTGTGGGTGTGAAAGCACTTGGAATATGGGTTCTTTTGCAAAAGAGCAAATAGCAAGAGTTAAAAAACAAGTTGGAGATAAAAAAGTTCTATGTGCTGTTTCAGGTGGAGTGGATAGCTCTGTTGTAGCAACTCTTCTTTTTGAAGCAATTGGAAATCAAGTTATTCCTGTATTTGTTGATAATGGACTTTTAAGAGCAAATGAAAGAGAACAAGTTGAGACTATTTTTAAAGGTCGAGGTATTGATTTAATAACTATTGATGCAAGTGAGCAATTTTTAACAAAACTTGCAGGTGTTACTGATCCTGAAACAAAAAGAAAAATAATTGGTGAAACATTTATTGAAGTATTTGATAAAGAGGCAAAAAAACACGAAGGTGTTGAGTTTTTAGCTCAAGGAACACTTTATACAGATGTTATTGAATCTGTTTCAGTTAAAGGTCCTTCAAAAACTATAAAATCTCATCACAATGTTGGTGGACTTCCTGATTGGATGAAATTTGAACTAGTTGAGCCTTTAAGAGAGATTTTTAAAGATGAAGTAAGAGAGCTTGGACTTGAGCTTGGACTTCCTAAAATGATGATAAATAGACATCCATTCCCTGGGCCTGGTCTTGCTATTAGAGTTATGGGAGATGTAAACAAACCTGACTTAGATTTATTAAGAAAAGCAGATGTTATTTTATTAGATGTTCTACACTCAACTGGATATTATGAAAAAACATGGCAAGCATTTACAGTATTATTAAATGTAAAATCTGTTGGAGTTATGGGTGATAATAGAACTTATGACAACACTGTTTGTGTAAGAATAGTAGATGCAACAGATGGTATGACAGCAACTTTTGCACACATTCCTCACGAAATTTTAGAGACTATTTCAAGAAGAATTATAAATGAAGTTGATGGAATAAATAGAGTAGTTTATGATATTTCATCAAAACCACCAGCAACTATTGAGTGGGAATAATATATAGCAGTATCTTTTAACTTGATACTGCGTCAAATAAGAAAATCAATGGCAAATAATTGGAATATACCTTCTTTTTTAGAACAAGAAATTAGACAAAGAGATAAAGTTTGTATTTATTGTAGTGTGCCATTTACTAAAGCAAAAATATCTAAAAAAACAGCTGCAAGCTGGGAGCATATAATTAATGATGCCAAAATAATTACTAGAGAAAATATTGCTTTATGTTGTTGTTCTTGTAATGCAAGCAAAGGACAAAAACAACTCTCTTTTTGGCTTAATTCAAAATATTGCAAAGAAAAAAATATTACTTTTGAAACTGTAGCTCAAGTTGTAAAAGATGCTATAAACAATGGTCAATAAAATCGACTATTATTAAGACGAACAACTAACATGCGATATACCAGCTATTCCAAAAAAATCTGATGGTTTTTTAATATAATATTTCTCTTCTATCTCTTTTGTTTGCTCAATATATGGATTTGTCATTATCTCTTGTAGTTCATTTGCTGGTTCATAATTTCCGTTTTGTGCTTCTTGATATGCCCAAACCAAATGCCATTCTCTTAAAATATATTTTGGATTAGTTAGTTTCATTTGATTTGATAGTTTTTGCTTAGACTCTTCATTATTTACATTTATCTGTGATTTCCAACTCTCAAGCCACCTATTCCATCTTAATTTGATATTTTCATCTTTTAAACTTCCATAAAAACTTTTTTTAAAACTACTAATATCATCTGGAATATTTGATAACTCTCTAAAAAATATTGTGTAGTCAACTTTTGTATCTATCATAAGATTTATAAGCTCATCAAAAAGTTCATAATCAAACTTTTCTAAACCCAACTTACTAGCCCACATATTTTGCATCTTCTCTTCCATAACTTTATTAAAGTTATTTTCGATTTTTTCTAGCTCTTCTAAAGCCTCTTTATTTGAAATAAGTAGTGGTTTTAAAGCACTACAAAATGATTTGAAGTTTTTAAAAGCAGCAACTGGCTGATTAAAAAATGAAAAGTGCACTCCTCCACCTGTCCAAGATTGATATTTTGGCTCAAACATCTCTATAAATCCAAATGGACCATAATCAAGTATAAATCCTCCAGCTGCACAGTTGTCACTATTGAAATTTCCTTGACAATATCCAACTTTAATCCAGTTAGCAACCATTGATGTAAGCCTATTTTGAAACTCAATTGCAAGTAATATTATCTTTTCTTCTAGGCTTAAATTTTGATTGATTACTTCGCTATATTCTCTATTAATTAGGTGTAAAACTATCATCTCTAACTCTTTTAAAGCATCTTTATGCTCATTTTTTCTAGCACGTCTAGCAAAAAGTTCAATTTGACCAACACGCAAAAAAGATGATGCAACTCTTGTTGTTATTGCAACATCTTCTTCTATCATAACTTCAGGGTCCCTTGAATAGGAGTTATCTCTAAACCAAGGTCTAGTTACTTGCTCTTTTTTAGAAGTAAATAAAGTCAAAGACCTAGATGTTGGAATACCAAGAGAGTGCATATGCTCTTGAGCCAAAAACTCTCTTACACTTGATCTTAAAACCGCCCTTCCATCAGCACCTCTACAATATGGAGTTTTTCCAGCACCTTTTAGTTGAAATTCCCATCTTTTACCATCTATTAAAGCTTCTAAAACAGAAATTGCTCTTCCATCTCCATAACCATTTCCTGTTTGAAAAGGACATTGTGCATAATACTCACGACCATAGATTGATAAAGCATATCCAGTTGCCCAAGCTTTATTTTGTTTAAGATTATCGATGCTAGACATATCTCCTGAGAATAGCTTAATAAAATCTTCTGACTTTAATAATTTATCACTAAAACCCAATTCTTTAAAAAGATTTTTACTGTGTGAAATATATGTTGGCTCTTTAATAGCAGTTGGACTTACAAGAACATAGTGTCCGCAAAATACTTCTCTTGAAAATTTATTGTCACCATTTTTTTTTGCATCAGGGTCGCTGTTTAGGTTTTCTATAAAAGAGTAATTGCTTAGATTAATTAGTTCATTAAAAGTTTCTATATTTTTTTTAATATTATTTTTCATTATTATATTTATCCATTTTTATCTTAGTTTACTAAGATTCTAACATAAAATAAAGAATAATACTTTTAATAATGTTTAAAATAAGAAAACTAATTTTAATCCTCATCTAAATAAGCTTTAGATACTATACGAGCCATTTTTAATAATTTTATAGGCTTGGAGACATATGAGATTTCTTTTTCTTATTATATTTTTAATATCAAATATTTATGCAAATACAAATAAAGATTTTACTCTTTACAAAAAAGATGGGAAAATATTAGGACACACTTTACTTATAATTGGTGGAATACACGGTGATGAGCCAGGTGGGTATTTTGCACCAGCATTTTTAGAAAAATATTACACTATAAAAAAAGGGAGTGTTTGGATTGCTCCTAGTGTAAATATAGATAGTATGGTTGCAAACCAAAGAGGCATATATGGAGATATGAATAGGAAATTTAGTACTATTTCAAAAGATGATAAAGATTTAAAAAATATCGAAAAGATAAAATCTCTTATTTTGGATAAAAAAGTAGATTTAATTTTAAATCTACACGATGGACATGGTTTTTATAGACAAAACTATGAAAATGCAATTTTTAATCCAAGAGCATGGGGACAAGCAACTATTATTGACCAAGATAAAATAGACTCTTTGGAAAAATTTGGAAATTTAGATGAGATTGCATCAACAGTACGAGATAATCTAAACAAAGATAAACTTTTTCAAGACCATCACTATTTTGGAGTGAAAAATACAGAAACAAAAGCAAAAGATGAACAACAACAACTATCTTTGACTTTTTTTGCAGTTACAAGCAATAAACCAGCATTTGCAATAGAAACAAGTAAAAATATTACAGATTTAACAGAAAAAGTAATTTATCAATTAAAATCTATTGAAGAGTTTATGAGAATTATGGATATTGAATTTAGTAGAAATTTTGATGTAAATAACTACAAAGAGGTACAAAAGTTACTTTTTGATTTTGGAAAAATTGAAATAAACAGCAATATCTCTTTTAATTTAAATGATATTAGAAAAATTTTAAGATTTATTCCTATGAAAAAGAGTGAAAATAATTTTAAATTTGAACACTCTTTAGGAAATAGTAAATTTACAAATGGTAACTATGAAATATATATAGGAAATAACCTAATAACTACTTTATCTTCTCAAATATTTGATAAAAATGGCTCATTTGACAGTGTTGATTTAGAAATAGATGGAAATATAATAAAAACTAAATTTGGTGAAATTTTAGAAGTTAAAAAAAGTTTCAAAGTTTTAAAATCTCCACTTAGAGTAAATGTTATTGGTTTTAGTAAATCAGGTGCTGATAGTGAAGATAGTTTAGTTCTTAAAAAAAGTGATATGGTAAGTAACTTTTCAATAGATAATTCTAACAAAAGTTATAGAGTTGAGTTCTATCATGACAATATATTTTATGGAATGATTACAATAAAATTTATAGATTAATAAGTTTTAAAGTAGAGCATAACTCTACTTTAAATTTTTCGGTGTACATTTTCCACTAAACTTACAAAGTGGACAAAGGTCAAAAACCCCTGCAAGTAATGGAATAATTCCTAAATAAAACCAAACAATCCCAGTATAAATCCCAGCAATAATTAAAATAATTCCAACAACAATTCTAAATGGTCTGCAAAAAGCTCTAATTTTATCAAATGTATTCATATTTAAACTCCTTATAATTTAGCAAATTATATATAAGATAACTTAATTTAAAATAAATAAGTAAAACTTATTAAAATATACTATTTTTTAAACTATTAAGCTAATTTAATATAGAATTTAATACAAAAATAGTTAAAAAAATAAAAAGAGAATTATCATATGAAAAAAGAGAAAATATATTTTATACCAGGACTTATGACAGATGCTAGACTTTGGAGAAAAGCATTACCACTTTTGGAAGATGAGTTTGAAATAGTTCATACTCCTATTCCAAACTCAACAAATTTTGATGAGATTGTTGATATTTTAAACAAAGAGTTTAAAGAAGAGAAGATAAATATTTTGGGATTTTCACTTGGTGGCTATATTGCATCATATTTTACTTGTAAATATCCACAAAGAGTTAAAAGATTATTTACAGTTGCAGCAACTCCTGGAACTACTTCAAAAATAGAAAAAGCAAGAAGAGAAAAGAAACTCGAAGAGTTCGAAAATATCAGTGATTTTTTTGGACTTGATTTTGAAAAAGCAATTATGCTTTTAGAAGAGCAAAATCAAAGTGATTTATCTTTGGCTCAAACTATGGTTGATATGTTTAATGATTTAGGAAGAAATACTTTTTTAACTCAACTAAAAAGCACTTTTAATAGAGTAGATTTGTTTGATAAATTAAAAGATAAAACAATTCCTATGCATATGCTTTATAGCTCAAACGATAGACTTTTGGATTTAGAAGCTTTGCATAAACTACATAATCAAAAACATAATATTAAATTAATAAAAAGAGATGGTACTAGCCACAATATTCCTTTGGAGTTTCCAGAGCTATTTGCTTCAAGCATTAAAAAGTGGATAAAAGAGTAAGTTTATATCTCTTTTGCTAAACTACGAAAAATTTTAAATGAAAGGAAAATATTATGAGATATGATGTAATAATTATTGGAGCTGGAGCTGCTGGTTTTGCTTGTGCTTTAACTTTAGGAAGTGCAAATGATAAATTTGACTGGGCAAAAGATAAAAAGTATCTAATTTTAGATGATAATAAAAGTGATTTAAATGTTGGAAAATATTTCAATGTTGCTGGAGTTGATAGTGGAATCAATGGTGTTGATTTAGTTTTTAAAATGAAAAAACAGCTAGAAATATACAAAGATGTTGAACTAAAAGATGAAAAAGCTACTAAAATTGAGAATTTTGGTGAATATTTTAAAGTTACAACACAAAACTCTACTTATGAAGCTTCAATTGTAGTTTTAGCAACTGGTCTTCATAAATTTGATATAGAGTGTGAAGATGTTAATGTAAAAGATAATATCTTTGTTCCAAAACCAAATAATATATATTTAGAAAATAAAAACAATTTAATCTCTAAAAATCTATATGTAGCTGGACTTGCAAGTGGTGTTCCTACTATGTTTTCATGTGCAAGTGGAGATGGAGCTAAAGTTGCTTGTGATATTTTCAAAGTTTGGAGTGGAAAAATAGCAGTTGTTCACGATGTAAAAGCATAAAAAATAGAAGCTTTTGCTTCTATTTTTTACTACTCTTCTACTTTTGCTTGTGGATTTTTCAAAGATTCAATTTTTGCATCTAATAAAGCTAATGTTCTTTCTTGAGTTTTATATGAAATTTCTGGTAAGTTTCCACCAAACATTTTATTTGCTTCGTCAAAACCTTTAACAATTCCATCTCTTCCTTTTTGAAGTTTTTCTAAATCATCTCCAGCAAAACTAAAAACAAAGTTAGAAACTCTATCTGAAGTTTGAGTTATTCCAAAAAAACCATTTTCACTTACAAGATCTGTTGCCTCTTGTGGTGATAAATCCATAATTGGTTTTCCAATATAACCAATATCATATAGATTTTTATCATCTATTTTACCTTTTCCACTTAAAAAATCTAAAACACTTTGTTGATCTTTTGAAGCATTAAGTCCAGCTTGTCCTACTGAGTTACCAGAAGCGATAGCTTTCGCATTCATCTCAAATAAAATATATTGAGCATTCATAGATATAGCAACTTTTGCAGCTGAATTATTTATTATCTCTTCAACAGATTTCTCTGTTTTAGGAGCAACTTGTTCTTTTAAGTTCTCATCTACTTTTGAAGTAGAATTTTGTTTAAAAGCATTTAAAGCCTGATTTGTATTATTTTGGATTTGCATAGATAACTCCTTTTGTTTTAAAACATTTTACATTTCTTAAAATTAAATTAATATTAATTTCATTCATTTATTTCTTTTTTTATAGAAATAAATGTATTATGTATCAAATTAAAATATTTTTTATAGGATAACATATGAAAAAAGAAGATTTGAAATATAGCTACAATTTTCTGCTAGAGTACAAAAAAGCCATTGATGAAAGTTCTATAGTCTCTAAAACAGATAAAAATGGTCTCATAACATTTGTAAATAAAAAATTTTGTGAAGTTTCAGGTTATGATGAACATGAGCTAATAGGAAAAAATCATAGCATCATAAGACATCCGAGTATGACAAAAGAGTTTTTTAATAATCTTTGGAAAACTATTCTAAATAAGGGTATTTTTAAAGGTGTAATTATAAATAAAAAGAAGAATGGATTAGTTTATTATGTAGATACAACTATTGTTCCTATTTTAGATGAAAATAAAAATATAGATGAGTTTATTGCAATAAGACATGATATTACAAAAGTATATGAGCAAAAAAAACTTATCGAAGAACAATTTATAGATGAATTAACTTTATTACAAAATAGACAAAAACTTTTAAAAGATTTAAAAGATAACAAAATTACAAAAATTGCTATGATAAATATAAATAGTTTTAGAGATATAAATAACTTTTACGGTTTTGAAACAGGAGATTTAGTACTAAAAAAATTTTCACAAATACTTCTTGGTAAAATCTCTGCAAATATAGATTTATACAGAGTTGCAAATGATCTTTTTGCAATATGTACAAAAAATAAAGATAATGTAGAAGAGATAAGAGTTATATGTACAAATATTATTGAAAATGTATCTTTAAATCCAATTTTAATAAATAATAATAGCTTTTATTTAAGTATATCAATTGGTGTTGCTAGAAATTGTAAAGATAGTGCTATTCAAAATAATCTTTTGTCAAAAGCAGAATATGCACTAAGAATGGCTAAAAAACTAGATATTTCAATACTTTTTTTAGATGAACATATAGAACTTTACAATAAATTAAAAGAGAATAAAAAACTAATTGAAGATTTAAAAAGTTCTCTTATTTCAAATAATCTTTTAATCTATGGTCAAAAAATAATTAATAATATTTCAAAAAAAGAGAAATATGAGGTATTAATGAGAATAAAACTAGAAGATGGTTCAATTTTATCACCTTTTAGTTTTCTAAACGAGGCAAAAAAAGCAAAGATATATCTTGGAATGACACGAATACTTGTAAAAAAAGCTTGTGAATATTTCAAGGGTAAAGATATTGACTTTAGCTTAAATTTAACTCTTGAAGATATTAAAGATGAATACACTATGGATTTTATTATTAATTCAATGAAAAAAACAAATACTGCAAAACAGATAACTTTTGAGATAGTTGAAAGCGAAGGAATTGAAAGTTTTGCTGAAGTATCAAATTTTATAAAAAAAGCAAAAAAACTTGGTTGTAAGATTGCTATTGATGATTTTGGTACTGGATACTCAAATTTTGAGTATATTATAAAATTAGATGTTGATTATATAAAAATAGATGGTTCTTTAATAAAAAACATAAATACGGACAATAATCTGTATCTTACAGTTCAAACTATTGTTGGATTTGCAAAAGCTCTTAATATAAAAACAGTAGCTGAGTTTGTACATAGTGAAGATGTTTTAAATTGTGTACAAAATCTAAATATAGATTACTCTCAAGGTTTTTTTATAGATGAGCCAAAAGAGTTGGTGTAGTAGCAAAATATAATACTAACTATTAACAAACTTTATATATAATAGTCACTTTAAATTTTTAAAGGCAAATTATGAGTGATACAATAAAAATATTTAATGCAAAAGAGAATAATCTAAAAAATATAAACTTAGAAATACCAAAAAATAAGCTAATAGTTTTTACAGGGCTTAGTGGTAGTGGTAAATCTACACTAGCTTTTGATACACTTTATGCAGAAGGACAAAGAAGATATATTGAGTCTTTATCTTCTTATGCTAGACAGTTTTTGGATAAAGTTGGAAAACCTGATGTTGAAAGAATTGAAGGATTAACTCCAGCAATTGCAATAGACCAAAAAACAACTTCAAAAAATCCACGTTCAACTGTAGGAACTATAACTGAAGTATATGACTACTTTAGACTTTTATATGCAAGAATTGGAGAGCAACATTGTCATCAATGTAATAAACCAATTTCACAAATGAGTGCAACTGATGTAATAAATCAGGTGTTATCACTACCAAATGAAGCGAAACTTATAATATTAGCACCTTTGATAAATAGAAAAAAAGGAAGCTTTACTGATTTACTTGAAACTCTTCGAGCAAAAGGTTATGTAAGAGCTATGATAGATGGAGTTATGGTAAGACTTGATGAAGATATTGAGTTAGAAAAAACAAAAATGCATACAATCAAAGTTGTAATAGATAGAGTTACAGCAAATGAAACAAACAAAGATAGAATTGCTCAAGATGTTGAAAAAGGTCTAAAAGAGAGCTTTGGAGAGCTTGAAATTGAGATAATAAATCACGAAGAGCTTGGAGTTGAAAAAAGTATTCACTACTCAGAGCATATGGCTTGTTTTGATTGTAAAATTTCATTTGAACCACTTGAGCCAATATCTTTCTCTTTTAATTCACCAAAAGGTGCTTGTAGCTCTTGTGATGGTTTGGGAATAAGATATGCACTTGATATGAAAAAAGTTATTGATGAAGATTTAGCTATAGAAGATGGTGCAATAAAGATAATATATGGCTTTAACAAAGGTTTCTATTTTAAAATGTTAATAGCTTTTTGTGAACAATCACAAATAAATATAAAAACTCCTTTTAGAGAGTTAGAAGAACATCAAAAAAAGTCTATCTTACATGGAACTGTTGATGAAGTAAAATTCTTTTGGAAAAAACACAAACTAACAAGAAAATGGGATGGTGTTGTAAAATTAGCCTATGATATGATAAAAGATGAAAAAGAGTTATCTGAATTTATGACAGAAAAAAAATGTGACTCTTGCAATGGAAATAGACTAAAACCAGCTAGCCAAACTGTATATGTAGCTAAAAAAACTATTCCTGAAATTTTAAATATTCCAATAGAAGAAGCTCATGTTTTTTTTCAAGATGAAAACAATTTTTCATATTTAAGTGAACAAAATAAGATGATTGCAGCTCCTATTTTGAAAGAGATAAAAGAGAGAATTTTCTTTTTATATGATGTTGGTTTAGGATATATTACTTTAGGAAGAGATGCCCGAACAATAAGTGGTGGAGAAGCCCAAAGAATAAGAGTTGCTTCACAAATTGGAAGTGGTTTAACGGGGGTTATGTATGTACTAGATGAACCATCTATTGGACTTCACGAAAGAGATACTAGTAAACTAATAAAGACATTAAGAGCGCTACAAGAAAAAGGGAATACTGTAATTGTAGTTGAGCATGATAAAGAGACTATACAGTCTGCTGATTTTATTGTTGATATTGGACCAAATGCTGGAAAATTTGGTGGAGAAGTGGTATTTGCTGGAACTTTAGAAAAGATGAAAAAAGCAAAAACTCTAACTGCTTTATATATAACAGAAGCAAAAAAAGTTGAATATCCTCATAATAGAAAACAAGAAGATTATATTGAAATAAAAAATGTAAATATAAACAATATAAAAAATCTAGATGTAAAACTTCCTCTTAGAAACCTAGTAAGTATTACAGGAGTTAGTGGAAGTGGTAAATCTTCACTTATTCTTCAAACACTACTTCCTGTTGCTCAAGAGCTTTTAAATCGTGCTAGAAAAGTAAAAAAAGTAGACGGTGTAGAAATAGATGGTTTAGAAAAACTAGACAAAGTAATCTATCTTGACCAAAGCCCAATTGGTCGAACTCCTAGAAGTAATCCAGCAACTTATACAGGACTTATGGACGAAATAAGGGACCTTTTTAGTAAAACAAAAGAAGCTAGTCTTAGAGGGTATAAGATTGGACGGTTTTCATTTAATGTAAAAGGTGGAAGATGTGAAAAATGTCAAGGTGAAGGTGAAATTAAAATAGAGATGCACTTTTTACCAGACATTATGGTTAAGTGCGATGCTTGTAATGGTAATAGATACAATGCTCAAACACTTGAAATAGTTTATAGAGGAAAAAATATATCTGAAGTTCTAAATATGAGCGTAGATGAAGCTTTAGAGTTTTTTGCAAAGGTGCCAAAACTAAAAGCAAAACTTCAAACTCTAAGCGATGTAGGACTTGGATATATCACTTTAGGACAAAATGCTGTAACTTTAAGTGGTGGAGAAGCTCAAAGAATAAAATTAAGTAAAGAGTTGAGTAAAAAAGATACAGGAAATACTTTGTATATTTTAGATGAACCTACAACTGGACTTCATTTTGCAGATGTTGATAGGCTTACAAAAGTTCTACACCATTTAGTAGAACTTGGAAACTCAGTACTTGTAATAGAACATAATCTTGATGTTATAAAAAACTCTGATTTTGTAATAGACATAGGTCCTGAAGGTGGAGATAAAGGTGGAAAAATTGTAGATATGGGAACACCTGAATTTTTAGCACAAAATCATAAAAATAGTGGCTCATATACAGGTTACTATTTGGATAAAGAGATAAACAAGTAATCTTTTTTTATTAAACAAAAAGCACATAAAAAGAGATATTTTGATAGGATAATAAAACACAATTTATGAAGGAAAATAATGAAATTTAAAGTATTTGTAGATGGACAACACGGAACAACTGGATTAAAAATTCACGAATTATTAGAACAAAGAGATGAGATAGAACTTTTAGAAATAGATGAAAATGATAAAAAAAATATAGAAAAAAGAAAAGAGCTTTTAAATAGTGCTGATTTGGTATTTTTATGCCTTCCAGATGAAGCTTCTATTGAATCTGTAAGTTTAATCGAAAATGAAAATGTAAAGGTAATAGACGCAAGTACAGCACACAGAACAAATCCATCTTGGGTTTATGGTATTCCTGAACTTACAAGCAAACAAAGAGATAAAATTAAAAATTCAAAAAGAGTTTGTGTCCCTGGTTGCCATGCAAGTGGGCTAATTATCTCTATGAAACCTCTTTTTATAAATAAAATTTTAGGTAAAAATCATAAACTTATTTGTCACTCAATAACTGGATATAGTGGTGGTGGAAGTTCAATGATAAGTGATTATGAAAATGGTGATTTTGAAATCT
Organism: Arcobacter cryaerophilus gv. crypticus; assembly: GCF_002993025.1. Classification (GTDB taxonomy): domain Bacteria; phylum Campylobacterota; class Campylobacteria; order Campylobacterales; family Arcobacteraceae; genus Aliarcobacter; species Aliarcobacter cryaerophilus_B. The sequence continues at coordinate 84,554 of NZ_NXGI01000010.1, forward strand.
TTGCAGCTCAAAGACCATACTCTTTAGGTTTAAATCACAAGCATTTACCTGAGATGAAATATGTTTTAAAAACAAACAAAGCCCCTATTTTTACACCAAGTGTTGGGAATTTTAAACAAGGTATGCTTGTAATGTCATATATTGAAAAAAAGAGTATGAAAAAAGCAAAAAATCGTGAAGAGCTTATAAAAATTTATAAAGATTATTATGCTGATGAGATTTTTATAAAAATAGTTGAAAACAATGAAGAATACCTAGAAAATGGCTTTTTAAATCCAATGAGATGTAACAATACAAATAGTATAGAAGTATCAATTTATGAAAACAAAACTGATTTAGTGATTATTTCAAGACTTGATAATCTAGGAAAAGGTGCAAGTGGAGCTGCTATTCAGTGTATGAATATCATGCTAGGACTTGAAGAGAGAAAAGGTTTGGAGATAAAACTCTAAACCTAAATTAAATTTTTTAAATATACTTTTCTTATAACTCACAATTTGTATTATTTTAATAAAAGATTTTTTTTCTACTATTTATAGAAATGGGATTAGTTTTATATATATTTTATTAGATTATTTATGGCGAGAGGGTAGAGGAATCGAACCTCTCACGGCGTTTACACAAAAACCGTCAATCAGATTTGAAGCCTGTGGTGCTCACCAGATACACAAACCCTCCATAAAGATTAAAATAGTATAATAATACTCTTTAAAAATTTATAAAAGGTAAAAATAATGTTACTAAAATCCATTCCAAAGGTTGATAAGTTTATCACAAACAAAGCTTTTGAAGGATTATCAAAAACTTTAATAACAAAAATCACAAAAGAAGTTTTAGAAAATCTAAGAGTTGAAATATTAAATAAAAAAATAGATAGTTTTGATGAACAAACTCTTATTTTAAATGTTTTAAAAAAGTACGAAAATCTTACACAATCTTCACTAAAACCAGTTATAAATGCAACTGGAATTATTGTGCATACAAACTTAGGAAGAAGTTTGCTTGATGAGAGCTTATTTAAAAATGCAATAGCTATTGCAACTTCTTACAACAATCTTGAGTATAGTTTAGAAGAGGGAAAAAGAGGAGAGAGATATGAACATATCACAAAATCTCTACAAGCACTAATAAATTGTGAAGATGCTTTGGTTGTAAACAACAATGCAAGTGCTGTTTTTCTAATCCTTAACACTTTTTGCAAAAACAAAGAAACGGTTGTAAGCCGTGGTGAACTTGTTGAGATTGGTGGAAGTTTTAGAGTTCCTGAGGTTATGACTCAAAGTGGAACTACATTAAAAGAGATTGGAACTACAAACAAAACTCACTTAAGAGATTATGAAAATGCTATAAATGAAAATACAGCTATGCTTATGAAAGTTCATAAATCAAACTATAGTATTGAAGGATTTTCAAGTGAAGTTAGCTTTGAAGAGATATCAAAACTAGCACAAGAAAATGGCTTGATAGACTATTTTGATATGGGAAGTGGACATATTTTTGATTTACCTTTTAATTTAAGCAAAGATGAGCCTTCTATTCTTGAGCTTATGAAATCAAATCCAAGTTTGCTTAGTTTTTCAGGAGATAAACTTCTAGGAAGCGTTCAAGCTGGAATAATAGTTGGAAAAAAAGAGTTAATAGCAAAATTGAAAAAAAATCAGCTCTTAAGAATGCTAAGAGTTGATAAAATTACTTTAGCACTTTTAGAAGAGAGTTTGAATATCTATTTAAAAAATGAGTTAGATAAAATTCCAACTCTAAAAATGCTAAATACAAAGCTTGAAGTTTTAGAACAAAGAGCAAATGTTTTAAAAAATAGTATAGATAACTTTATAAAATGTGAAGTAATCAAAAGCTTTACAATGGTTGGAGGAGGAACAACTCCAAATAAAAAAATCCCTACATTTGCTTTAAGCCTTGAGTATAAAAACCTAAAAGCAAATGAGATAGAAAAAATATTAAGAAAAAATCTAATTATTAGCCGTATTGAAAATGACAAAGTATTACTTGATTTTAGAACAATATTAGAAAAAGATATAAACAAAATTGAAGAGATATTAAAAAAAGAGTTTAAAAATGTCTAATATTATAATTGGAACTGCTGGTCATATTGACCATGGAAAAACTGCATTAATTCGTGCTTTAAATGGTTTTGACGGTGATAGCACAAACGAAGAGAAACAAAGAGGAATAACAATAGATTTAAGCTTCTCAAATCTTACAAGAGCTGAGAGAAATATTGCTTTTATTGATGTTCCAGGTCATGAAAAGCTTATAAAAAATATGATTGCTGGAGCTTTTGGTTTTGATTATGTATTGCTAGTTGTTAGTGCAAAAGAGTCCCTTATGCCTCAAACTATTGAGCATATTGAGATTTTATCGCTTTTGGGAATAAAAAATCTTATTTTAGTAATTACAAAAAAAGATTTAGTAGATAAAAATAGCTTAAAAGAGCAAGAGAAAAAGATTGTAGAGTTTTTAAATGAGTTTGAATTTGATATAAAATTTATAAAAGCTGTATCTATTTATGATGAAAAATCTATTGAAGATTTAAAAAACACTCTATTTACAATCTCAAATAGCACAAAAGATGAAGAGAACTTTTTTAGATTTTATGTTGATAGAGTTTTTAGTGTAAAAGGTAGCGGAACAGTTGTAACAGGGACTGTTTTAGGTAAAAAAATTGAACTTGAAGAGAAAGTTTTTATTCCTCATTTACAAAAAGAGACAAAAATAAAAAATATTCAAGTTCATAATCAAAACGCAATAGAAGCAAATATCTCTTCTAGAGCTGCATTAAACCTAGCTTCAATTGATATAAACTCTTTACAAAGAGGAGATATTATTACTAAAAAAGGATTTTTAAGAGGTTTTGATACTATTGATATCTCTTTTAAGTGCTTAAAAAACAAAAAACTAAATCACAATCAAACATACACTTTGTTTATTGGAGCTAAAAAAATAGATGTAAAAGTTCTACTTTTTGACTCTTTAACATCGCTTGAAGATGGTTTTGCAACACTGAAAATTGATGAAAAGATATTTACTGTTTTTGGCGAAAAAATTATTTTAAGAAGTGCAAATGATACTATTTGTGGCGGAGTGATTTTAAATCCAATATATGATCCAATGAATAAAAATCAAAAAAGAGATCTTTTGAAAAATCTTTATAAAAAAGATTTTAGAAATGCTTTTAAAATACTTTTAGAAGCTCATAAAAGAGGTTTAGGAGTTGTATCTTCAACTCAAAGATTTGCTCTAAGTCATGATGAGTCTTTAGAGTTTGCAAACTCTTTAGAAGATGTTTTTATAGACAAAAAAGAGTTAGTTATCTATCCAATAAAAACAAAAGATGAGATAGTTGAATTTATAAAAAACATTTATATAAAAAACTCTTATGCCCTACTTTCAAGCTCATCAATTAATTTAAGAGTTCCTTGGGCTAGTATTGAGTTTATAAATAGTGCTTTAGATGATTTGGTACAAAATAGCTTTTTAGTAAAAGAGGGGCAACTTTATAAAAACGCAAATATAAAAGAGGATATTACAAAAGAGCTTGAAAATATATTTTTAGAACGATTAAAAAGTGAAGATATAACTCCAACAGCACCTTACAATATCTATGATGATTTAGATATTGATAGAAAACTTGGAGATGATATTTTAAAATCACTTACAGCAAAAAAAGATGTAATAAGACTTCAACACAATCTTTTTATTCATAGTCAAAGTTTAAATAAGATTATAAAATCTATGAGAGATATTATAAAACAAGATGGTTTTATAGAGATTTTTAACTTTAAACAGAGATTTGATTTAAGTAGAAAATATCTTGTTTGTTATTTGGACTATTTAGATAATTTTAGTGATATCAAAAAAGTTGAAAATAGAAGAGTTTTTACATAGATATAAAATTAACTACTCTTTTTCCATAAGATTTGTTTTTTTACATCTTGGACATGGATTTCCAGGATTTGAGTAGCAGGAGTAACAAAACATTGTAGTACAAGTTTCACATGTTAGTTTACAATGTTTGCAAACATAAGTTTTTTCTCTTTTTCTTTTCTCTTTTTTTCCAAATAACCAATTAAACATAGCTATCCTTTTTTGAATAAAAAGGATTATATTTAATCTTTTTTATTCATTAGATGATACATATCAAAGCTTATAAAATTTCATGTAAACTATTTGCTTTTTTCATCCAATTTTCTAACTCTTCATATCTCTCATCTTCAATCATTTTTTTGGCTTCATTCATTTGGTCTTCAAAAGATTTAATACTTTCAAGCATATTTTCTCTATTTTGCTTAAAAATATCTCCCCACATTCTTGGGCTTGATTTTGCGATTCTACTCATATCTTTAAATCCTCCAGCAGCAAGTGCAATAATCTCTTTTGGATTTTGATGACTCATAACAGTATTTGCAAGTCCAAATGAGATTAAATGAGGTAAATGTGATATATAACAAGCATTTACATCGTGCTCGTGGCTATTCATAACCACAATTCTCATACCTATTTCTTGGAAAATCTTAAAAGCTTTATTAACATGTATATTTGCATTATCTTCCAAATCACATAAAACTACTGTTTTTCCCTCATATAGATTGTCAATAGCAGCTTTTGGACCATTTTTTTCTGTTCCTGTCATTGGGTGCGCTGCTACAAAATTCTTTCTAATCTTTGCAGGAATATTTTTTACAATATACTCTTTAGTTGAACCCATATCTATAATAGTTGTTTTATCATCAATATCTAAAAAATCAGGAAACATAGAAATAATAGCATCAACAGGAATAGACAAGATAATAACATCTGAAACTTCTTTTAAAGTTTCTAAATCAACAAGCTCATCAACAAGCCCTAACTCTTCTATCTCTTTTTTACTTTTTTCACTATTTGTAAATCCATAAACTTTTTTTGAAATACCATATCTTTTAACAGCCTTTGCCAAAGAACCGCCCATAAGTCCTAAACCAACAATTCCAATGTTCAAATTTAACCTTTTTTAAGTAATTTTGCCAAAATTATAGCTTACTTTAGATTTATATAAACTATTTTTAGATATATTATTGCTTAATTTTGAAAACAAGGACATTTGTGAAAAATCGAATAACTCTTTTATCTTTAGCTTGCGCTACTGTTTTAAGTGCAAGTAGCATTAAATCTATTGAATACTTAAATGTAAGTAAAGTATCGCCGCAAGTTTTAGAAGAAACTTTGGGAATGAGAACTGGTGATAACTTAGATAGTGACAAGCTAAATGAAGCTTTAATAAAATTTTATAGCTATGGTTACTTTGATGATATAGCAATAGATAATGACAATGGAAATCTAAAAATTATCTTTAAAGAGAAACCATCAATTGCAAATGTTGATATAAAAGGTTATAAAACTAGAAGTGAAGATACTGATGCTATTAAAAAAGTCTTAAAACTAAACAAAGGTTCTATGTATAGTGAAAAAAGAGTTAAAGAGGCAAAAGATCAACTTTTAGGAATGTTAGCTAGTGAAGGTTTTATCAACTCTGTTGTTGAAGTTGAAACAGAAAAATTAAGTGATTCTTCTATAAAGCTTACTTTTAATGTAAATAAAGGTGATGAAATTATCATAAGAGAAGCAAAATATCACGGTGCTAGCGAATTAGATGGAAGTGACTTTAAAAAAGTGACTGCAAATAAAGAGAAAGAGTTTGCTTCTTGGTGGTTTGGTCAAAGTGATGGTGAGATGAAAATTGATCAACTAAAATATGATGCTAGAAGAATAAATGACTTGTATTTTGAAAAAGGTTACTTAGATGCAGATATAAAAGAACCATTTTTAGATATAGATTTTGCTTCAAATCAAGCAAAACTTGACTTTTTTGTTAAAGAAGGTGAAAAATATACTACAAATGATATAAAAATCTTTTTAGACCCTTCAATAGTAGATCCTGAAGAGATTTATTCAGAGTTAAAACTAAAAACTGATAGAACATTTAACATTAAAAAACTAAGAGATGACCAAGAATATATTAGAACTTTGGTTGCTGACAAAGGTTATGCTTATGCTGATGTTAAATTTGATTTAAAGAAAAATGAAGCTGAACATAGAGTTGATGTTGTATTTAGTGTAGTTCCAGGACAACAAGTATATATAAATGATGTAAAAATATCTGGAAATGCAAGAACTCTTGATAGAGTTGTAAGAAGAGATGTATATTTAGCACCTGGAGATATGTATAATCTTACAGATTTAAAAGATGCAAAAAGTAAACTAAAAAGATCTAGTTTCTTTGAAGATGTTCAAATTGAAGAAAAAAGAATAAGTGAAGATAAAATGGATTTATCTGTAAAAGTAACAGAAGCACCAACTGGAAGTATTATGCTAGGTGGGGGATATGGTTCTTATGATAAATTAATGATAAACGGATCTGTAAGTGATACAAATATCTTTGGAAGTGGTCTTACTCTCTCTTTAAGTGGTGATTTATCAAAAAGATCAAATAGATACGAAGTAGCTCTTAAAAATCCTGCTATCAACGATAGCGACTATAATGGTGAAGTTGAAGCTCACTCAACAAAAATTGAGTATAGAAGAAGTCAATATGATTCAGATGTAAAAACAAAAGGCTTCTCTGTTGCAGCTGGGAAAGAGGTAGTAAGAAATACATATGTTGGTGCTAGATATGGACTTGATTTTATAAAAGAGGTTTATAATTATGAAAATAGTTTTTTAACTACTTACAATGCACAATCTCAAGCATTTAAAGATCAAAATAAATTATTTCAAGATCAAGACTATACAAATAGCTCTATTACACCTTATATAAACTATGATAGTACAAATGATTTTTATTTTCCAACAGCTGGTATAAAAGCTGGGGCTTCTGTTGAATATGCAGGAGTTGGTGGAGATTCAAAATATATTAAACCTGGGGTTAATTTTAGATATTTCTACTCTTTGGAAGATTTAACAGAGCTTGACTGGATTTTAAGATTTAAAACTCAAGCTAAAATGTTAATTGACAATGGTCAAATAAATCAAGGAGATTCTTTGTATCTTGGAGGTCCAAAAACTTTAAGAGGATATAAATCTTATGCTTTCCCAAATAATGAATCTGGATATTATCAAGATCCTTATGAAAAAATGTGGTCAAATCAAGCAGAAATTAGTTTCCCATTAGTTCCATCTGCAAAAATGAGATGGGGACTATTTTATGATTATGGTATGATTGGTAAAAATAGCTTTAGTGAAGTAACAAGATCAGGAACAGGAGCATTGCTAGAGTGGATTTCTCCAATGGGTCCTTTACAATTAATATTTGCTAAACCTATTGGTGATAAACCAGGTGATGATACATCAAGCTTTGAGTTCTCTTTTGGAACAAGTTTCTAATGACAAAAAAAATCAAGCTTGATTTAAAAAAAAGATTAAGCAAAGAAGATGCACTTGATTTAATCAAAAATGCATCTTTGCTAGATTTAGCTAAGATGGCAAGTGCAAAAAAAAATGAGCTTCATAGTGAAAAACTAACTACTTTTATAGTGGATAGAAATATAAACTATACAAATGTATGTTGGGTTGATTGCAAGTTTTGTGCTTTTTTTAGACACAAAAAAGATAATGATAGTTATGTTTTAAAATTTGATGAAATTGATGCAAAAATAGAAGAACTTTTAGCAATTGGTGGAACTCAAATTCTTTTTCAAGGTGGTGTTCATCCAAATTTAAAAATTGATTATTATGAAGAGCTAGTAAATCATATTCATACAAAATATCCACAAATTACAATTCATGGCTTTTCATCTATTGAAATAGATTTTATAGCAAAAGTTTCAAAAATCTCAATACTAGAAGTTTTAAAAAGACTTCAAGCAAAGGGATTAAGCTCAATTCCAGGAGCTGGAGCTGAAATTTTAAGTGATAGAGTAAGAGATATAATTGCTCCAAAAAAAATGGATACACAAGAGTGGTTAGAGGTTCATAGACTTGCACACTCTATTGGAATGAAAACAACTGCTACTATGATGTTTGGAACTGTTGAAACAGATGAAGAGATTATTGAGCATTGGGATTTGATTAGAAAATTACAAGATGAAACTGGTGGTTTTAGAGCATTTATTATGTGGAGTTTTCAAGGTGAAAATACAAAATTAATTGAAGAGCATCCAGAAATAAAACCACAATCTTCAAATAGATATTTAAGACTTTTGGCAGTTTCAAGACTATATTTAGATAATTTTGCAAATCTTCAAAGCTCTTGGGTTACACAAGGCTCATATATTGGTCAAATGGCTCTTAAATTTGGAGCAAATGATTTAGGAAGTACTATGATGGAAGAGAATGTTGTAAAAGCAGCTGGTGCTGCTAATAGAATGAATCAAGATGAAATGATAAGATTAATAAAAGATATAGGTGAAACTCCAGCAAAAAGAGATACTGCTTATAATATCTTAGAGAGATTTTAATAAAATGAAAACAAGATATATATTATATATTTTTTTACTATTACAAGGAAGTTTAATGAGTGCAACAATAAAACATATAAATATAAATAATATTGATATCCCAGTGATTTTTGAAGAACAAAAATCGCTTCCAATTTTAAATCTACAATTAATTTTTAAAAATTCTGGATATATAAAAGATAATGAAAATTTAGGACTTGCTAGCTTATCAGCTAGAGTTTTAAATGAAGGAACAAAAAAATCAGGAAGTGTTAAATTTTCTGAAGTCTTAGATGACAATGCTATTACTATTCATAGCGCTGTTGGTTTTGAAACTCTTACAATAGAACTTTCAAGCCTAAAAGAGAAATCAACTCTTGCTATTAAATCTTTAGATGAACTTTTAAAATCTCCAAATTTATCAAAAGATACATTAGAAAAAGTAAAAACTTTGGCTATTGGAAGTTTAAAAAGAAAAGAAAATGACTTTGATGATGTAGCAAGTAAGGGTTTAAATTCTCTACTTTATAGTGGAACTGCTTTGGCAAATCCTGCTGGTGGAACAATAGAATCTATTTCAAAAATTGAACTAAAAAATATAGATGAATTTTTAAAAAAATCTTTAACTTTAAATAATTTAACTATTGTTGCAGGTGGAGATATTAGCTTTCTTGAGTTAGAAAATGCTTTAAAACCTCTTTTAAAAGAGCTAAAAGTTGGAGAAAAAGAAGATAATAAAAAAATAGAGTTTGTATCTAAAAAAGAAGAAAAAGAGCTTTTAAAACAGACAGAACAAGCATATATCTATTTTGGTTCAAATTTTAATGCAAAAGCTCAAGATGAAGAGAACTACAAAGCAAAAGTTGCTTCATTTATTTTAGGTGGTTCTGGATTTGGTTCAAGATTAATGGAAGAGATAAGAGTAAAAAGAGGTTTAGCATATAGTGCTTATGCAACTATTGGAATAAATAGACTTTACTCAAGCTTTAGTGGATATTTACAAACAAAAAATGAGAGTGCTTCTCAAGCTATTAATATTGTAAAAAGTTTAGTTGATGAATTTGTAAAAAATGGAGTAACAAAAGAAGAACTTGATGCTGCAAAAAATTTCCTTTTAGGAAGTGAGCCACTAAGAACTGAGACTTTAGCACAAAGATTAAATAGAGCATTTATGCTAGATTTCAGAGGTTTAAGTCTTGATTATCCAAAACTTGAACTAGAAAAAATCCAAAATTTAAGTTTAGAAGATTTAAACGACTATATAAAAACTCACACTGAGTTAAATAATTTAACATTTTTTATTGTAAGGAAATAGTTTATGCTAAGATTTGCACCAAGCCCAACAGGAGATATGCATATAGGAAATTTGCGAGTTGCAATTTTTAACTATATTGTATCAAAACAATTAAACGAAGGGCTTATTATAAGAATTGAAGATACAGATAAAGAGAGAAATATTGAAGGAAAAGATAAAGAGATTTTAGAGATTTTAAATCTTTTCTCTATTGAATACCAAAGTGTTTTTTATCAAAGTGAAAACCTAAAGTATCATCAAAAGATGGCTTTGCAACTTATGACTCAAAAAAAAGCATTTGCTTGTTTTTGTAGTGATGATAAACTTCTTGAGCTAAAAGAAGAGAGTATAAAAAAAGGTATTGCTTTTAGATATGATGGTTTTTGTGAAACGCTAAGTGATGAAACTGTTTTAAATACAAATGCACCTTTTACAGTAAGACTAAAAAAACCTGATCATAATATTAAATTTACAGACCTTTTAAAAGGTGATTTTGATTATGCTCCTTTTGATGTTGATAGTTTTATTATTTTAAGACAAGATAAAACGCCAACATATAACTATGCTTGTAGTGTTGATGATATGCTAATGGATATATCTATGGTAATAAGAGGTGAAGATCATGTTTCAAATACTCCAAAACAAATACACATTAGAGAGAGTTTAGCTTATACAAAAGAGATAAAATATGTTCATCTACCAATTATTTTAAATGCGACTACTGGCAAAAAAATGAGTAAAAGAGATGATGCAAGTAGTGTAAAATGGCTAATTGATGAAGGTTTTTTACCAAGTGCTATTGCAAACTATCTTGTGCTTATGGGAAATAAAACTCCAACAGAGATTTTTACTCTTGAAGAAGCAATTTCATGGTTTAAAATAGAAAATGTTTCAAAAAGTGGAGCAAAGTTTGATATTGATAAACTAAGATTTATAAATAGAAAACATATAGAACTATTAGATGAGATGAGATTATCAAAAATTTTAGGATTTGCTGATAATGATATTGGAAAATTAGCAAAATTATATTTAGAAGAGACAAGTACGCTAAAAGAGATAAAAGCAAAACTAAATGATATTTTTGCTCAAAAATCTACACTTGAAGGTTTTGAACAAGAGAGTAAAAATATTAAAGAGGCTTTAAAAGTTGCACCATATTTTGAAAATTATGATGATTTGAAAGATTATGTTGTAGAAAAAACAGGACTTAAGGGTAAAAATCTGTTTAAACCATTAAGATATATTCTTACAGGTGTTGAAAATGGACCAAATTTAACAGATATTTATCCATTTATTAAAAACTATATTGGGGAGATTACAAAATGATAGATGCACTTTTTAGTTCATTTTTAACTATTTTTTTTAGTGTTATTTTTATTTACAAGTGGATTGTTATTATTTCAGCACTTTTAACTTGGGTTAAACCAGACCCATATAATCCAATAGTTCAAATGCTATATAGATTAACAGAGCCTGTTTATGCAAAAATGAGACAATATATTCCAACAACTTTTGGAGGAATGGATTTAGCTCCACTTATTTTGATTTTTGCTCTTATATTTTTAGAGACATTTTTACAAAAAGTTCTTTTATAGAAATTATGCTAAAAATATTTAAATTTTCTCTTTTATTTACGCTTAGTCTAAATCTTTTTGCAAATAGTATAAATACTGATTTTATGCAAAAAGATTTTAAAATAACTTTTAAATGGCTTGAAGAAAAGCCAAAATCAAGTGCAAAAGATTTTTTCATATTACAATATCTTCAAGATGAAGAGTTAAGTTATGAAAATGCAAAAAAAGCTTACGATATGAGAAATGGAAGAAACGCTCTTCTTGATAAAGCTTTTAAGCAAAAATTCAATGAAAAAATATCTCCAGAAGATAGGTTTTGTTACAACGCTTCAATTTTAGAGCTTAAAAATAGCGATTCAAGATGTATTGCTCTTGGTTTAGCCTCACTTAAAAAAGCCTCTGATTTATCAAAAGATGATCTTACTTTTTTTATATCAAAACTAGATACTTACCCTACTTTAAAAAATAATCTTATACTTATATCTTCAAATGATATTTTTAAAAAACTTATAACTAGCTCTAGCGATAAATTTTTGGAAATTTTTTTTGAAGTTAGTGATTCATATAGATATAAATACTTAAATCAATATATAAACCCAACTTTTTTGCATAAAATTGCTATGCATAAAGATTTTGAAAAATTTTTAAGAACAGCTGTTTATGATAAAAAATTAAATAATATACAAAAATCTCTTGACAATTTAAAAACTGAAAAAATGCTAACAACAAATCTTCAATTTTTACTAGGCATAAATGCAGTAAATAATCATAAACGAGAAAGTGCAAAGCAGTTTTTTCAAAACTCTTACGATATAGCACTTTTAAGAGGTGATAAAGATAGAGCAATCTTTTGGCTATATTTACTATCAAAAAACACTCTTTATCTTGAAGAATTAGCAAAAAGCTTTGAAGCAAATATATACTCTTTGTATGCAAAAGAGCTTTTAAATATAGTTCCAGATAATCTAGTTTTCAAAATAGATATGCAGATAAAACCTAGTTCTTATGACATTTATGATGCTTTTAGCTGGCTAGAAGTTACAGAAGATAGCAAAAAAAGTTTAGATGATATAAAGATGGAAAAATACTCAAATCTTTTTACACAAAAAAGCATGGAACCACATTTAGCTTTTATTCTTGAACGATATAATAGATTTAGAAATCAATATTTTATAACTCCTTATGAAGATTTATTAGAAAATTATGGAATATACAAAAAAGTTTTAATCTACTCTATTGCAAAACAAGAAAGTCGATTTATTCCATCTTCAATTTCATTTTCAAGTGCTATGGGAATAATGCAAATTATGCCATTTTTATCAAAAGATATAGCAAGTAAGTTAGGTGATGATTACAATATTTATGATCAGTTTTTACCTGCAAAAAATATACAATATGCAAGTTTTCATCTTGACTCATTAATTAAGCAATTCGATAGTAATCCTCTTTTTATAGCATATGCTTACAATGGTGGAGCTGGATATGCTAGAAGCCAACTAAAAAAAGGTTTGTTTAAAGATAAATCAGAGTTTGAACCATTTTTGAGTATGGAGATGATTTCATACAATGAAACAAGAGAATATGGTAAAAAAGTTTTAGCTAATTTTTATATATATAATAACTATTTAAATAGCGAGAATAAAATCTCACTATCTTCTATTTTTCAAAATTTAGTGTGGCATCACTAGATTTTGGTTTTAAAACAATATTTAAATTTTGTACCAACTCTTGATTACTAAATTTTACTAAATAGTAGTTTCCCCAAAAATTTCTAAGCATCATATCTTCATATTTTTTATCATCTCTCTCTAATTTTTCAATAGAGATTGGAGTTTTTCCATTTAAAAGAAGTTCGTATCCATTTTTAGAAAAATCTATTTGTTCTTCTAGATTTGGGAAATATATATAAACCAAAAAATTCTCTTCTTTTTGGCTTATTTTTGGATCAAATTTATTTAAGTATGTTGCCATAAGCGTTGCTTCTATTGCATCGTCTTTTATAATATCAGCTTTTTTTGTATTTCTAACTGCATTTGTCTCAATATCACCTTTATCAAAATATCTAAATGCACTATTTTTTGGTGTACAAGCTACAAACAAAAGTGAAATAGCGATTAAAAATAAACCTTTTTTCATTAAAACTCCTCATATATAAGGTAAAGATTATACAAAAACTACACTTTAAAATATATTTTTGCATAAATAGAGTTTAACAATTCTTTGGATAAAATCCGAACTATGAATAAAAAAAGATTAGTAGTAGCATTTTCAGGTCCATCAAATAGTGGTAAAACAACGGCAATTGTAAAAGTTGCAAGTATTTTACAAGACAATAACTTCAAAGTGTGTATAGTAAAACACGATCCAAAAGATAAAGCAATGTTTGATAGAGAAGGAAAAGATTCTTTTAAATTCTCACAAACAGGTGCCAATGTTGCAGTTGTAAGCCCCAATAAAACAACTATTTTTAAAAAAGACAGTTCAACTATTGAGGAGTTAATACATATTTTTGATGATTTTGATTATCTACTTGTTGAAGGACTTAAAACTTTGGAACTTCCTAGAATTTCTATTTTCAGAAATAAGCTTGATGAAAGTTACTTTGAAGTTTCAAATGCTTTGGCTATTGATGATAGTATAGATAAAAAAGATATTCCAAAAAGTCTTGATATTTTAGATTTAAATAAGCCACTTGAAATTATAAAGTGGATAGATAAAAATGCAAAAAGGGTATAGATGCAAGAGATAATAAAAGCTATAGAACAAGCAAGTATAAAAATAAAACACCTAATAGAAACAGGTGATACTGGAAAATCTCAAAGTGAAAATAGCACAGGAGATACGCAACTTAAGCTAGATATTCAAAGCGATGAGATTATTGAAGAAATTTTTTCAAAACTTTCAAGTGTAAAAGCAATAGTTAGTGAAGAGCAGAATAGTATAAAAAATATAAATGAAAATGGTGAATATTTAATAGCTTATGACCCACTAGATGGTTCATCTTTAGTTGATGTAAATTTAAGTGTTGGTTCAATTTATGGAATATATAAAAATGAGTTCAATGCAAAAAATATAATAGCTTCTGTTTATGTTGTTTTTGGACCTAGAGTTGAGATGGTAATAACTACGAATGATGTGAAAATGTACAGACTTTTAAATGGTGAGTTTAAGTTTATTCAAAATATTAAACTTAATGAAAAAGGAAAACTTAACTCTCCTGGGTCTACTCAAAACTGTTGGGCACCTTTTCATAAGAAACTAATCGATGATATTTTTAATGATGGTTATAGACTAAGATACAGCGGTGGAATGGTTCCAGATTTACACCAAATTTTACTAAAAGGTGGTGGACTTTTCTCTTATCCAGCAACTACTGATAGACCAAAAGGAAAATTAAGACAACTTTTTGAAGTTTTTCCATTTGCTTTAGCTTTTGAAAAAGCTGGTGGTGGTGCAATAGATGGAGAAAAAAGAGTTTTAGAAGTTGAAACTTCTCATATTCATGACACAACTGCTTGTTTCTTTGGCTCAAATCTTGAAATAAATAGAGTTTTGGAAGTTTATAGTAAAAATGTCTAATGAAAATAAAAGTTTAGACCAATGGGAAGAGAAGCTTGAAGATATTTTAAAAGATCTAAACTCTTGCCAAAACTCAAAAAATCTAAACTCTTGTAAACCTTGTAGTGAATTTTTTGAGTGTGTTTTAAGAAAAAGATATGTTATAACCGTTTATGAGTCAATGAATAAAGGCTCAAGCGGTGGATTTGAATTTTAAGAAAAAAGGTAGAAAATGCAAAACTCTTGTAAAAATGTTTATATAACAACTCCAATTTATTATGTAAATGATGTAGCACATATAGGTCATGCTTACACAACAATAATAGCTGATATGCTAGCAAGATACTCAAGATTGATTGGTCATAATACATATTTATTAACAGGAACTGATGAGCATGGACAAAAGATTGCTCAAAGCGCAGAAACTAGAGGAAAAACTCCAAAAGAGTATGCTGATGAAATTTCTGGAAAATTTAAAGCACTTTGGGATGATTTTGATATAACTTACGATAAATTCATTAGAACAACAGATGAAGAACATAAAACTGGTGTTCAAAATGCATTTTTAAAGATGTATGAAAATCAAGATATTTACAAAGGTGAATATGAAGGTTTTTACTGTGTTCCTTGTGAGACTTTTTTTCCTGAAACTCAACTAATTGATGAGCAGTTTTGTCCAGAGTGTGGAAGAGCTACAATAGTTGTAAAAGAAGAGAGTTACTTTTTTAAGTTATCAAAATATGAAGATAAACTTTTAAAATGGTATGAAGAAAACCCTGATTGTATCTTGCCAAGAGCTAAGAAAAATGAGATTGTTAACTTTGTAAAAAATGGATTAAAAGATTTATCAATATCTAGAACTTCTTTTGACTGGGGAGTTAAACTACCAGAACAGTTAAATGAACCAAAACATGTTATGTATGTTTGGCTTGATGCTCTTTTAAACTATACAACAGCTCTTGGGTATGGAACGACTGAAAAAAATATGGATTTTTGGCCTGCAAATATTCATTTAGTTGGAAAAGATATTTTAAGATTCCATGCAATTTATTGGCCAGCATTTTTAATAAGTTTAAATTTACCTTTACCAAAACATATAGCAGCTCATGGATGGTGGACTAGAGATGGTGAAAAAATGAGTAAATCAAAAGGAAATGTAGTAAATCCAAAAGAGGTAGCAGATGCTTATGGGCTTGATGCATTTAGATATTTCCTTTTAAGAGAAGTTCCTTTTGGGCAAGATGGAGATTTTTCACAAAAAGCGCTATTAGATAGAATAAACTCTGATTTAGGAAATGATTTAGGAAATTTACTAAATAGAATTATAGGAATGAGTGGTAAATATTTTGACTTTAATGTAAGCTCAAAAGATGTAGAAAAGTTCCACAAAAAAGAGCTTGACGAAGTAAACAATATTATATCAACACTAGAAAACTATATTTACAATATGCAAATAAACAGATATCTAGAAGAGATTTGGAAGATTTTAACAATTGGAAATAAAGCTATAAATGATTACGAGCCTTGGAATCTAATAAAAGATGGAAAAAACGATGAAGCTATGGCTTTAGTTGCCTTAATTACAAATATTATGGCAAAAGTAGCTCTACTTCTTGATAGTGTAATGCCACATAAAATAAAAGATATTGCAACTTGTTTGGGTCTTGAAATATCAACTCAAAATTACAATAAATTAATATTAAATAAAGAGCTTTTAAATGATGTAAAAATAACAAAAATAGATACCCTATTTCCAAGAGTTGAGGATATTTTACTAGCTCAACCAGATGTTTCAGATATTACAGTTTTACAAAAAGATGAAAGCAAATATGAATCAAAAGATGAGCCTGAAGCTCTTGATTTAGGAGATTTAAATATTATAACTATTGATAAATTCTTTGAAACAACTATTAAAGTTGGAACTATCATAGAAGCTGTTGAAGTTCCAAAATCTTCAAAACTTCTAAAACTTCAAGTTGATTTAGGTGAAAATCGTCCAAGACAAGTTGTTGCAGGAATAAAAGAATTTTATAGTGCATCTGAACTTGTTGGAACTCAAGCTTGTGTTGTTGCAAACTTAAAACCTGCAAAACTAATGGGTCTTTTAAGTGAAGGAATGCTACTTGCAGCAAAAGATGAGAGTGGTTTAAGCCTAATAAGACCTGAAAAACCTAAAAAAATTGGGACAAAAATAAGCTAGTGAAAATCTCTTCAATAGTTGATATAGTTGATGGAGAACTTCTAAACTCTCCATCTATCTCTTTTATAAACAATATAAGTAGTGATGCAAAAAAAGTAAAAACTTCTGATATGTTTATTGCAAAAAATATTGAGGATTTACAAATAGCTATAGCAAATGGAGCTTATGCAGTTATTTTTGAAAAAGATTTTGAAGTTATTGATAATGAAGTTGCTTTTATAAAAGTAAAAAATCTAGAATTAGCTTTAGTAAAAATAGTTAGATATAAGCTATCTATTTTGCAAATTGAATCTTCTTTTTGCAATGATGAAACTTTTGATATGTTGAAGTTATATCAAAACAATCACACAAAACCTATTTTTTTAATCTCAAAAAATATAGAAAAAATCTTTAAATTCATTGATGATATTAAAGATGGTGATATTTTAATATCAAAAGATAAAAATATTTTAGAGAGTATCTATCCAAATAGTAAAAAGTTTGAAAAAAATATAGATGAAAAAAATATAAAAAATTTAATAAAACACTCTTTATTTGAACTTAGTTTTTCATACAAAGATATATATTTTTCAAAATTAAGATTATCAAAAATATATTTAAGTAGTTTTTTGAATATTTATGATTTTTTTAAAGGAAATATTGATATTTCAAAATTAAAACTATACTCAAACTTTAAATCAATATTTATAGATAAAAATTTTGAACCAATAGAGAGTGGGAAAAGTGATAGTTTTATAATTTGTCAAACAAATAAAAATTTAATTCCTATAGAAATTGAATATTTAAAAAATGAATTTAAATATGCAAAAACTATATTTATTTCAAAATATAAAATATCTTTTTTAGATGAAAAAGAACAAATAATTATAAAAAATATAGAAGATTTAAAAATTATTTTAAAAAATTCAAATTTTAACTGTGTTTATTTAATAGGTTTTACAAATCAAGAGAGTTTTGAATTTCTACAAAACTCTCAAAAATTTCAAACTCTATTTTAATATATTTTTCCAAATGAGCTAATAACTTTTCCTAAAATATTTAGTTCATCTTTTTTTAAAACCTGAACAGGATAATCTTTATTATCAGAAATAATATCTAAAAATCCATCTACTCTTTTTTGTACTCTTTTTACAAAAAGCCCGTGATTTGTTGTAAATGCATATATTCCATCTCTATTTATATCATTTTTAGTTTTATCAACAAAAATTATATTGTTTGAGTTTAGTGTAGGTTCCATTGAATCACCAACAACATTTATAGCATCTATATTTTTAAGATTTTCTTTTCCACCTAACATATTTAAGAAACAATCAGGAAGCTCCAAACTTTCACAATAATCTTCACTATCATAAGCACCTCCCCCCGCACTTACGTTTACAGTTGGATAATATTTTATCCAGTATCTATCCGTACTATCTATTAAAGAGTTTGGATTTTGATTATACAAAAGCCAATTTATCGAAATTTTTCTCTTTGCACAAAAATTTAAAATATTTGTATATGGAATTTTTCCTCTATTCTTCATTGTTGCAAAATTTGCTTGAGTTAAATCCAAAGCTTCTGCTAATTCTTTATCAAATACTTTTTTCGTCTCACCATCAGTTTTTAAAATATTTTTTAACTTAGTAAGAATATCATCAACTATAAACATTTTAATCCTTCTTTTGAATTATTTTTGAAATTATATTACATTTTGAAATATTTTTCAACTATTTTTTTGCTTTTTTTGATATTTCTTTATAAAAATTAAGAAATATTTATTTTGTTATGAAAATCACTCATCTTTCAGAAAGTTTTATATTTTTTTGGATAAAATTTCGCATTAAAAATTAGAATAGGAATTTGAATTATGTCTAATACTAAAGACTCACTAGGTTTAGAAAACGTTGGTACGATATTTAGAAATTCGGATGTCGATTTTTTAATCGATTTCGCAGTAAAGAATGAGAAGGCAAAGATATCTTCTGCTGGTGCTTTAATGATTGATACAGGTATTTTTACAGGTAGAAGTCCAAAAGATAAGTTCTTTGTAAATCAAGACCCATCAAACAAATATATTGCTTGGGGAGATATAAACAGAAAAGTTTCAAAAGAAGTTTATGTTGATCTACTTGCAAACTCAAAAAAACAACTAAGCAATAAAGATATTTTTGTAACAGATGTTTTCTGTGGTTCTTCGCTAGATTCAAGAAGAGCAGTAAGATTTATTACTGAAGTTGCTTGGCAAGCTCATTTTATTCAAAATATGTTTATTCTTCCAACTCAAGAAGAGCTTGAAAACTTTAAACCAGAATTTACTATCTATAATGCTTGTAAAACTGTTGATATGGCATATGCAAGTCATGGCTTACACTCTGAGGTTTATGTTATATTCAATGTTGAAGATAATGAAGCAATAATTGGTGGGACTTGGTATGCTGGAGAGATGAAAAAAGGTGTGTTCTCTATGATGAACTACTGGCTTCCGCTTGAGGGAAAACTACCAATGCATTGTTCAGCAAATATTGGTAAAAATGGCGATACTGCACTATTCTTTGGACTTTCTGGAACTGGAAAAACAACTTTATCAACTGATCCAAATAGAGCATTGATTGGTGATGATGAGCACGGTTGGGATGATAATGGAGTATTTAACTTTGAAGGTGGTTGCTATGCAAAAGTAATCAATCTAGACCCAGATAGTGAACCTGAAATATTTGGTGCTATAAAAAAAGGTGCTATTTTAGAAAATGTAGTTGCAGATGAAAATGGAGTAGTTGATTACTCTGATAAATCAAAAACAGAAAATACAAGAGTTTCTTACCCAATAAATCATATAGAAAACCACACGCCATCTATGAGAGGTGGACATCCAACAAATATTATATTCTTATGTGCTGATGCTTTTGGTGTTTTACCTCCAGTTGCAAAACTTGATAAACAACAAGCAATGTACTACTTCTTAAGTGGATATACAGCCAAAGTAGCAGGAACTGAAAGAGGAATAAACGAGCCAATGGCAACTTTCTCTTCTTGTTTTGGAGAAGCATTTTTACCACTAAATCCGACTGTTTATGCTGAACTTTTAGGTAAAAAAATAGATGAACACAATGTAAATGTATTTTTAGTAAATACAGGATGGACAGGTGGTCCTTATGGTGTTGGAAAAAGAATGAGTATTAAAAATACAAGAGCTTGTATAAATGCTATTTTAGATGGCTCTATAAATGACTCTGAGTTCCAAAATATGACAATATTTAACATACAAATTCCAAAAACACTAAAAGGTGTAGATACTCATGTATTAACTCCTAGATATACATGGTCTGACCCACTAGAGTATGACAAAGCAAAAAGAAAATTAGCAGAGATGTATATAGAAAACTTTAAAAAATATTTAACACTAGAAAGTGAATATGATTTTACAGCTGCTGGTCCACAGTTATAATAGAATTAATTGTAAATAAACAAAAAAGGTAAGGATAAAAATCCTTACCTTTTTTTATTTACATATATTAAAAAAAGAGATATAAACTTCTTTTCATGTATCTTTTCTATCCTTCGATTTGTATCTCTTCTAGAATCTCTAAACCAAAACCTTGAAGTCCTATAAAAGAGTGTTTTCCTCCACTTGTCATTAGCTTAATTTTTTTAATTTTTAAAGAATTTAATATTTGAGCACCTATTCCATAGTTTTTTTCTAGTTCTTGATTTTTATTTGAATTATTTAAAAATATCAAAACTCCACCTTTACTTTGTAAAAAATTTACAGTTTTTAACATAGAGTTTAGTTTATTATCATTTAGGAATATTTTAATATCAGGTCTTATTGTATGAAATTTTACATGATTTACATCTTCTTGTTTTCCAAAAAGAATAACTGTATGAATATTTTCAAGATGGTCTTTAAACTCTTTTTTTATAGCCTCTTTACCAAAGAATTTAATTTCAGTACTAGAAACTTCACTAACTAAAGTTTCATTTGCAAGTCTATATTCAACTAAATCAGATATATAAATCTGTTTTAAATTGTGTTTTGCTGCAAAGATATCTAAATCATCTCTTCTTGCCATTGTTCCATCTTCTTTTAAAATTTCACAAATAACTGCTTCACCTTTTAGCCCAGCTAACTTACATAAATCAACACTTCCTTCTGTATGTCCAGTTCTCACTAATACTCCACCATCTTTTGCTATTAATGGAAAAATATGCCCAGGACGAACTAGTTCAACAGCTTTTGCTATTGGGTTTGCCAATATTTTTATAGTATTATCTCTTTCAATTGCACTAATTCCTGTAGCTGCATTTACATCATCAACAGAAACTGTAAAAGCTGTTTCATACGATGATGTATTATTTGAAACCATAGGAAAAAGCTCAAGCCTTTTTGCTGTTTCATTTGAGACACTCACACAAACTAAACCTTTAGCATGAGTTACCATAAAGTTTACAAGTTCTGGACTACTTAAAGCTGCTGAATAGACTAAATCTCCTTCATTTTCTCTATCTTCATCATCTAGCATTATTACCATATTACCTTTTTTTATCTCTTCTATTGCTTCTTTTACTCTTGTTATTGCATTCATATTTTCTCTTTAAATTATATTTTTTTTGGATTATATCAAAAAAGCGCTTGAGTATGTGCTAGTTAATCAAATGGCAAAATACTATTTTGCTCTGTATATTTTTTTAGTTTTTGAATTAGATTAATCTTTGCATCATCAAAATTATTTGATGATGCACCTTTTAACTCAATAGTTTTACTTGATATTTGTATATTGTTTTCATCTTTTATTTTAATATTTAAAATATTTTCAATAATAAAAAAACCAGATGGTCTAATCTTACTTTGATTTGAACTCAAATCTATCTCATAAACATTTTCACTATCTTTTTTTTCTACAACTTTATATGATTTTTTGTTTAAGTTACTTTTTATAATTTCTTTAAAAATTTCTGAATTAGTATCACTTTTTATAAAAAAACTCATCTTTGAAATACTGTTTTTTATCTCTTCTTCTATTTTTTGAATAGTTTTTATATATCTATTTTCACTATTTTTTTTATTTTGTAAGCTTTCTAAAAGTTCTGCTTTGTTTAAATTTATATAAAACTTTTCTAAAAGCTCTTTGTATTTTATATTTTTACTTAAAAGATTATCATTGCTTTTTTTTAGAATTTCATATTCATAATAAAGATTTGATATTTGACTGTTTAAACTATTTATTAAATCACTTTTTTTTATACTTATTAAATAAAAAATCTCTTTTTGAAAACTATAAAAATCCTCTATTTTATAATCTTTAAAAGTTAATTTCTCACTTTTTGTATTTATATTAAAAGCTGTAGTTTTAGTAACATACTCTCTATAATCTCTAAAAGATTTTAAACTTATTTCTTGATTTGATTGTATTGTTAGCATTAATCTTGAAGATAAATCATCTAAAGCATTTAAAACAGCTTCTTGTTTTGTATTTGCAACTCCAACTCCATAAAGTATATTTTCATCATTTAAAGGTGGATTTAAGTACCAAGAAGGGTATTTTAAAGAGTTATTTTGTGAAACTTCTTCTTTATTTATTCCAAAACAAGCTGTAAAAAAAATTGCAAAAAATATAGATATTAAATATTTCATTTTTCAGCTTCTATTTGATTGTTTAATCTATTTCTCTCTTCAATTCTCTGTTTTATTCTAGTTATAGCTTCTATTACTGTTTTATTTGGTTTTAGTGTTAATTTATCTGATAAAGCATAAAGTTCTTTTGCATTTTCATACTCTCCTAAACTCTCTTTTATAACACCTAAATTATAAGAAGCAACATAACATTTATCATGTGTTGAATCCAAAAGTTTACTAAAAATCTCCATACTTCTATCTAACTCTCCAAGTTTCAAATACTCTAAACCATTTTCCAAAAGAATCTCTTGCTTTTTTGTATATGAAATATCTGGATCATCAAAAAGCTCTAAATAGTAACTTTGTTTTGTAGGGGCGATATATGGCAAAAATTCATCTACAATGCTTTTTGCAAAAAAGTCATAAACTACATTTGATTGAGGTAAACCACCACTTTCATCTGAACATTTTTTATAACCTCTATTTTTTGTGTAGTTATTTGTATAAATAACATCACCTTTTTGTACATCAATCATTGAAATATTTGCTATTAATGAATACTTTGCATTGGTACAAGAGACCCTATATTCTTGTGTATATTGACATTTTTTATCAACACATCTATATCTTTTTTCATAATAGTTATCTCTTTGGACATTTGTACTATCAATTTTTCCACTAATTAGTGCTTGAGCACCCAAAAGCTCACCTATTTCAACACTATTTATTTTATTTGCAAGTCCTGAATATTGAAATTTTTGTTCATTTAAGATATTTTCTCTATTATTTTTACTAATAACTGTAAAATATGATTTATCATCTACTTTTACACTATATAAAGCTGATTCAATTTTTGTAGAAAGTCCTACATTGTCATTTTCAAACTTTAAAACTGCAATTTTTTTTGTATTTGAAGCTCTATCAATAATAGCTGGTTTTGTACTATTTATAAGTACTTTTGGGCTACATCCAGATATAAAAATAACAACAAATATGAAAAAAAGTACTAATTTTAATCTCATAATCCTCGTAAAGCCTCTTTTGCATTTTGCTGTTGTGTTTTTGTATCTATCAAAGTATTATCTTTTGAAGAACAAGCACTAAAAAATATTGATAAAAAAATCAAAAAAATAGATAAAGATTTCATAATTTTTCCTATATTTTATCTAGTGAATCAAGTGCTTTTTGAACTTCACTATTTATTGTTTTTTCTATATTTGCTTTTGGAATTGCAACTAAAATATATATAAAATTATCATTTGGATTTTCCCAAGAGCTTATTTGCTTTGATTCTTTTAAAGTCATAGATGAAGTTTGTCTTGATACCATAGTTACAACTCTTTCTATGCTTTCACTCTCTTTTAATCCTGTTGAATTCATATAGCTTTCAACTTTGTTTTTCACTTCAAGTTCTATATCATTTACTAAATTTGTTCTAGCATTTGCCAAAGCTTCTCTTCTACTAAAATCATGCCCTAATTTTGACATAGGAGCAGACCCCACTGCTACAAATCTGTTCTCTTCAATATAGTTCCCACAAGCCCAAAGTGGAGCTTTTGCTCCTGCAATTACACATTCAGTTACAGCTATCTCATTTATATCTTCATTTTTAGAGCTACAAGATACAAATAATATTGAAGATGATAGAACCAAAAAAATACTTAATGCTTTTTTTAAAATAGACATATTTATCCTTAGAATATTGATTTTAAAATAATAGTACATATTTGTGAAAAAATAGTTAAATAGATACTATTTTTACTATTTTACTACTTCATATTTTGAATATAGTAATAAATAGCTTCAATCTCTTCTTCAACCATAAAATATGTCGGCATAACATTTGCTTTATAGATTAATTTTTCACAAACTTGCTCTTTTTCAAATTTAAGATTATCATTTTTTTTCAAATTAACTTTTTTTGAAAAAACATCATACTCTATATATTTTATATCAGGAGCAATTAAAGAGCAAAAATAATCTTCTTGATTTTGAATATGTTTAAACTCAACAAGTTTTTTACCTCTTGCATCATCTCCGTGACAGTTATTACACCCTATTCCTCTAGGGTTGTTGTATAGCATTTTTCCATACTCATATTTCGTAATAAAAGAGTTGTTAATATTGATATTATTTGAATTTTCTTCAGCAAATGAGTTTAAAAATATAAATAGAGATAAAATTAAAATCTTCATTTTAATTCCAACTCTTTTTGATTTTTTAAAAACCAATATAAACTAAAAATTAATCCAGGAGTTTTTGCTTTTGTTTCATCAAAAATAAAACTATCTATATCATTTATATTTAAAAAATATAACTCTATTTGTTCATCATTTATTCCACCACCACTATGAAGTTTTTGATTTTCACAAATTGTTGCAAAAAATAGATATTGTTTTGCTCCACTAATTCCAACATTTGTAAAAAAAGAAGTTATTTTTTGAAGATTTCCAAGCTCAACTTTATATCCACACTCTTCATCTATCTCTTCAATAGCTATTTCTTCAATAGATTTATCCTTATCAACAAGTCCAGCACAAAGCTCGTAAGTATATTTAATATTGTTATCATTTAAATAAACAGGAACTCTAAACTGCTTTACAAATAAAAATGCCTTTTTTTCCTCATGATATAGTAAAATAGATACGCTATCATGACTTTTTACTGCTTCCCAGCTTTTTTTTATACCATTTAAAGTAAAGTTTACTTTCAAAGGTTTTATATAATTTGTCTCTTTTAGTGGACTTATTTTTAAATCTTCAATAATATTATTCATAAAAATTCACTATTTAAAATTATCAAAAACCAATGGGGCTTTCAAATCTAAACTTTTTAAATGTTTCATAACTACTTGTAAATCATCAATATTTTTACCAGTCAATCTTATAGTATCACCTTGATTTACAGCACTTACTTTTAATTTTAAATTTTTAATCTCTGTTTGAATTCTTTTTGCTTCATCTTTTTCAATACTATCAATTATTTTGTAGCTATATTTTCTATTTCCACCGCTACTATCCTCTTTTTTTAACTCTTCAAGTGAATTTATACTTATATCTCTTTTATTCATTTTTGAAATCATAATATCAAGCATTGCATCAATTTTATTATCACTTGAAGATACAAGAGTTAAAGTTTTTGCTCCAATATTTAAATCAATCTCTTTACTTATTCCTTTAAAATCGTATCTATTATCTATCTCTTTTTGTGCTTGAATAACTGCATTTTTCATCTCTTGCATATCAAGTTTTGCTGAAATATCTAGTGAATGTTCTTTTACTGCCATTTTTATTTTCTCCTTTTTAAATAGTTCCTATTGAAAAAGGAACCGTTTCATTTATTTCTACTTTTTACCTGTACAAGACAGGATTTCATATAGCAGGGATTAAAAAATCCCCTAAAAAGTAGCAAAAACCTAAAGGGCTTCAAGAATGAAGCCTTGCCTATTTATTATCTTTTAAAACTGCATAAGCAGCAATTATGTAAGCAATAATTTGTAAAGTTCCACCAATTGGTGTAATCATTCCAAGTTTTGGAATATTAAAAATTGTTAATACATATAGTGAAATACTAAAAATTAAAGTTCCAATAATTAGCAGATTTTGTGCCAATTTTAGCTTACTATTATAAGCTCTTAGCATTGTTAAAAAAGTTATAACAAAAAGTGCTAAAGTGTTATAAAACTGGTACTCTACACCTGTATGAAAAATTGTTAACATCTCAGGTGTTAATATTTTTTTTAATCCATGAGCTCCAAAAGCTCCAAAAGCAATCGCACTTGCAAATAGAATAAAACAAAATGCTAGATATTTTCTAGCTCTACTATCATAAATCATATTTATATCTTTTCTTTCATTTGTATATCAACTTCCCAAAAAAACTCAATCCACATATCTGTTTCATTTATATAAAAATCAGGTTTAATCAAAGCTGTTTTTTTATAAAAAAGTGTAGCTAATTTAAATTCACAATTTGGGAATTTTTCATTTAATATTTTGAAAATTTCTATCATAGTTTTACCACTATCGACTATATCATCTATAATCAAAACTTTTTTATAAGATTTTAAATCTGGGATATTAAAAATATCTATACTATCTTTTTGGTTTTTTCTATCATAAGATATTGAATTTATTGTAAAAATATTTCTTTGGTTCATTGTTTGAGCCATAAGATGAGATAGAGTTAACCCACCTCTTGCAACACTTAAAAATGCATCCGCTTGAAAACTTTTAGAAATATCTACTAGTTTTTGAGTATCTTTTTTACACATTTCATAACTATAATATAGTTTATTCAAAAAAATATCCTTTGTTTAAAAAAAGTATATTAGCAATTTATTGCTTATTTTGTGGTTTTGTGAGTTTAGTTTATATAAAAAGAGGAAAACTCTTTTTATATATTTATATTCAATTATCTTGAAGTTAAAAGTGTAGTTAAGTGTTCAGATGTAACTTGGTGGAAGTTTAGGTATTTATAAACTCCATCTTTGTTGCTTTCATTGATTTTTTTAGCAACAATTGTTAAATACTCTTCTACAGAAGGTAATCTTCCTAAAAGTGCAGCAACAGCAGCTACTTCAGCAGAACCTAAATAAACTTTTGAGTTTTTACCAAGTCTGTTATCAAAGTTTCTTGTACTTGTACTAAATACTGTTGAACCTTCACTAACTTGTGCTTGGTTACCCATACATAGTGAACATCCTGGAATTTCTATTCTAGCACCTGCTGCTGCAAATGCTGCATAGTATCCCTCTTCTGTTAATTGAGCTTCATCCATTTTTGTAGGAGGAGCAACCCATAGTTTTGCTTTAGCAGCACCCTCACCTTTTAATACTTCTCCTAAAGCTCTAAATAATCCAATATTTGTCATACAAGAACCTACGAATACTTCATCAATATTTTTTGGTCTTGAGTCATCAGCTAATATTTCACTTAAAGTTGCAACATCATCTGGATCATTTGGACAAGCTAAAATTGGCTCTTTAATCTCATCTAGGTTGATATTGATTGTAGCTAAATACTCAGCATCAGCATCTGGCTCAAGTAGTTTTGGATTTTTAATCCACTCTTTCATTTTATCAGCTCTTCTTTGAAGAGTTTTAGAATCTTCATAACCCTCTTCAATCATTTTTTCAATTAAAGCGATATTTGAAGATAGGTACTCAATAATTGGCTCTTTGTTTAATTGAACAGAACAAGCAGCTGCACTTCTTTCAGCTGATGCATCTGATAATTCAAACGCTTGCTCAACTTTTAACTCTGGTAAACCTTGAATTTCAACAATTGTTCCAGCAAAAATATTCTTTTTGTTTTTCTTAGGAACTGTTAATAATCCTTGTTTAATTGCATAATATGGAATTGCATTTACTAAATCTCTTAAAGTAATACCTGGTTGCATTTTTCCACTAAATTTAACTAAAACAGATTCTGGCATAGTTAAAGGCATCATACCAGTAACTCCAGCAAATGCTATAAGACCAGAACCAGCTGGGAATGAAATACCAATTGGGAATCTTGTATGTGAATCTCCACCTGTTCCTACAGTATCAGGTAAACAAAGTCTATTTAACCATGAGTGAATAACACCATCACCTGGCTTAAGTGTAACTCCACCTCTTGAATTAATAAAATCTGGTAAAGTGTGTCTTAATTTAATATCTGCTGGTTTTGGATAAGCAGCTGTATGACAGAATGATTGCATAACCATATCAGCACCAAAACTTAGAGCTGCAAGTTCTTTAATCTCATCCCTTGTCATTGGTCCTGTTGTATCTTGGCTTCCTACAGTTGTAGCGATTGGCTCAACATACATTCCAGGTTTAATACCTTCAACACCACAAGCTCGTCCTACCATTTTTTGAGCTTGAGTATAACCTTTTCCATTGTTAGCTGGTTGTTCAGGAGCGATAAATAAAGTTGAATTACCTAATTTTAGAGCTTCTCTAGCTTTTGCAGTTAATCCTTTTCCAATAATTAAAGGAATTCTTCCACCTGCTCTCATCTCATCTGTTAAAGTATTTGGATTTAATTTAAAAGTTGATACAACTTTTCCATCTTTTAAGATTTCACCAGCGTATGGCTTTAATGTAATAACATCTCCAGTTTCAATACTATCAACGTTTGCTTCGATTGGTAAACATCCTGAATCTTCTGCTGTGTTAAAGAAAATTGGTGCAATGATAGAACCAATTACAACTCCACCTGTTCTTTTATTTGGAACACCTGGAATATCTCTTCCCATATGCCATTGAACTGAGTTGATTCCTGATTTTCTTGATGAACCAGTTCCAACAACATCTCCAACATAAGCCAAAGGATGACCTTTTGCTTTTAATTCTTCCATTTTTTCTAAAGGTTTTTCCATTCTTGATTGTAACATCGCAGTTGCGTGTAATGGAATATCTGCTCTTGTAAATGCAACAGTTGCAGGAGATAAATCATCTGTATTTGTTTCACCTGGAATTTTATAAACTGTTAGAGTAATTTCTTCTTCTAAAGCTGATTTATTTGTAAACCACTCAGCATTTGCCCATGATTCAATAACTTCTTTAGCTTTTGCATTTCCAGCATCCATTAAATCTTTTACATCATTAAATGAGTTGTAAACAAGAATTGTATTTTTTAGCTCTTTAGCAGCTGCATCTGCAACTTCAGCAACTTTTAATGCTTCAACAAGTGGTGGTACATTGTACCCTCCCATCATTGTTCCTAAAATTTCAATAGCTTCAACTTTTGAAATAACAGAACATGCAACTTTACCTTGAACAACATCATTTAAAAAAGCAGCCTTAACATAAGCAGCATCATCAACACCTGGGTTGATTTTGTTTTTAAACAAATCTAATGCATACTGTGCATCTTCCACTTTACTTGATTTTAAAATCTCTACTAAATCAGCAGTTTGAGCAGCAGTAAGAGCAAGACCTGGTAATCCACCTTCGCTTTGTCTTTGTGCTTCGTGTGCTTTATAATCTTGTAATAAACTCATTTTTTCTCCTATTAAATTTTAAGAATTTGGGTGAATTATATCACAAAGTTCTAAATATCTTTGTACAATTATTGTTTATAGTTGTACAAATTTATATTTTGTAAATAAAAGTTACACTTGTAGTTATATAAATGCTTAATAGATTATAGTATATTAATATTGTACAATTTGTGTACAATCAAAAATTAAACTATTTTTATACTTTTTTTTGATTAAATAGTAAAATTTTATTTTAAAGAGGAAAAAATGAGGTATTTTAAAGTTATTATATTTGCTACATTTGTAGCTATTTTGTTTTCAGCTTGTACGCACAAAACTCCATATACAAACCGTTCACAACTAATTCTTATGTCAGCACAAGAAGAGTTAGCTTTAGGTGAAAAATCATATAAAGAGTCTTTAAGTGAAGTAAAAGTTATAACAGGCACAAAAGATGCTGTAAGAGTTCAGACTATTGGGCAAAAAATTGCAGTTGCTGCAAATCAACCAAACTACAAATGGGAATTTAACTTAGTTGATGATAACCAAGCAAATGCTTTTTGTCTTCCTGGTGGAAAAGTTGTTGTATATACGGGAATTTTAAAGTATGCTAAAAATGATGACCAATTAGCAACTGTAATATCTCACGAAGTAGCTCATGCACTTGCACGTCATGGAGCTGAAAGAGTTACACAAGGAATGATACA
Organism: Arcobacter cryaerophilus gv. crypticus; assembly: GCF_002993025.1. Lineage (GTDB taxonomy): Bacteria > Campylobacterota > Campylobacteria > Campylobacterales > Arcobacteraceae > Aliarcobacter > Aliarcobacter cryaerophilus_B. The sequence continues at coordinate 114,881 of NZ_NXGI01000010.1, forward strand.
ACAAGGTGTTGGATTAATTGGAAGCGTAGCAGTTTCAGCAACAGCTCCACAATATCAAAATGCATTTAATCAAGCTTATGGTTTGGGTTCAAATTTGGGAGTTATGCTTCCTTATGGAAGAATGCAAGAGAGTGAAGCAGATGAAATAGGTATTTATTTGATGCATAAAGCTGGTTACAATGTAAATGAAGCTACTAAATTTTGGGAAAATATGAGCGAGGGTAAAAGTGGAGGAAATGACTTTTTTTCTACACATCCAAGCTCACAAAATAGAACAAAAGATATTCAAACTGTAATAAATAAGATTGGAAATGAACCAAAATAGATAGATTTATAAAAGTCTATCTATTTTTTGTTACATTCAAGTTATATTAAAAAGATATGATTCTTTATATTAATAAATCGTAGGAGGAGTTATTTATGAAAAAGATTATAACAGTTGCCGTTTTTGGTGCATTAAGTATTGGTTCTTTGTTTGCTTCTGAGCCAGTTAAGTTTGATAAAAAACTTATACAAGAAAGAAACAGTATTGGATACAAATATGAAGGTGAAAAACTAGAGTATAAAATTCCAGATGAAAGTACAATTCCAAATAACCAATTTGGTGATTTAATAAGATACGGAAAGGAACTAACTGTTAATACATATAAACATATAGGTCCTGAAGTTAAAGATAAAAATATGAGATATGCTGGAAATAACTTATCATGTCAAACTTGTCACTTAGAAGCTGCAACAAAACCTTATGCAGCACCTTTTGTAGGAATTTATGGAAATTTTCCACAATATAGACCAAGAGAGAATGTAATAGGAACTTTAGCAGATAGAATAAATGGTTGCATGGAAAGAAGTATGAATGGAAAAGCACTTCCAAATTCAAGCAAAGAGATGAAAGCTTTTGAAGCATATATTTATTGGTTAAGTCAAGGTGTTCCAATTGGAGCAAAAGTTGAAGGAATTGGTTTGACTGAAGTAAATAGAAAAATGATACAAACAACAAAAGCTGATCCAGTTAAGGGGAAAGTTGTATATGATGTTCACTGTGCTTCTTGTCATGGAGTAAATGGAGAAGGTGTTAAAAACGAAGGTCTTGCAAATGGATATACGTTTCCTCCGCTTTGGGGAAAAGATAGCTACAATAAAGGTGCTGGAATGTACAGAACTTTAAAAGCTATGGACTTTATTAAAGCAAATATGCCTTTGGGTGCTACAAAAGAACATCCGATTTTAACAGATGAAGAGGCTTATAATGTTGCTGTTTATATGAATTTAAACGAACACGAAAGACCAGAAAAAGCTGCTAGAGAAAAAGATTTTCCAGATGCTGCTGTAAAAGCTCCTGATGCTTACATACAAGGAAAAGATTCAGATGATAGAAGATTTGGACCATTTGGACAATTTATCAAAACAAATAAATAAAAAAGGAGTATCTTTATGATACTTCCTTTTATAAAAAATTATAAAAAAACTTTTATTTTATTTACTTTATTTATATTTACTTTATTACTCTTTTTATATAAATACAACAATATCTTAAATGAAAAAACTTTAGATATTTTTGTGCAAAATCAAGTTCAAATTGTACAAGATGAACTAGAAAATCAAAAAAACCAAGCTTTATCTTTAGCTTTAATGTTTTCTAAAAATCAAGATATTATAAATAATTTAGAAAAAAACAACCATATAGAACTAAAAAAAGAGCTTTTAAAACTACTTAATATTATAAAAACATATACAAAAAACAGTATAGATATACAAATTCATACAAAAGATTTAGAAGTTTTTACTAGAAGTTGGGAAGATGTAGATTTTGGACTAAAACTAGATAGTTTTAGAGAAGGACTTGTAAAAGTAAAAGATTCAAATGAACCGTATGTTTCAACTGAGTTGGGAAAAAGATTTAATATAAAAGCAATAGCACCAATTTACAATCATAATAACTTATTTATTGGTTCTATTGAAGTAATAGTCGATTTTAATCCACTTATAAATAGGTTAAAAAGCTTAGGTATTGACTCTATGATTTTACTTGAAAAATATTATTTAGATATTGCAACTTATCATACTAACAATACTAAACTGGAAAATTATGTTATTTTAAATAGTAGTTTTAGTAAAAATTTACTTGATATTTTAATAAAAAATCCAAACTACCTTAAAAATGATAATTTTTATTATGAAACAAATGAAAAAGTTTTTACTCAAATTCCCCTAGGAGAGTTTGGAAATAAAAGTGTTGGAATTTTGCTTATAAGTTTTGATAAAAAATTTAATAGTTTTAAATACTTACCTAAATATGAATACTTCGGAGATATAAATATAAAAGAAAATCAAAAAAATTTAAAAGATATTTCAAAAAAAGAGATAATAATTAGATGATAAAAATACTACTTCTTGAAGATGATTATTTATATAAAATTTCAATAAAAGAGTTTTTAGAAGAGCTTGATTTTGTAGTTGATGATTTTGACAATGGAGAAGATGCTTTAAATGCAATTTTCGATAAAAAATATGATTTACTATTACTTGATATAAGAGTTCCAAAAATGGATGGATTTGAGCTTGTAAAGCATGTAAGAGAAGCTTCTATTGATACTCCAATTATAATTTTAACTTCACTTACAGATATAAACAATTTAAGCCGTGGTTACACTTTAGGTTGTAATGATTATATACGAAAACCTTTTGATATGATTGAGTTAAAATTTAGAATAGAAGCACTTATAAAAAATCATTTTAACTCAAGTGATGATTGCATAGAGTTAGAACTTGATTTTAAATACAATATAAAAAAATCTCTTCTTTACAGAGATGAAGAGCTAGTTGATTTATCATCAAAAGAGCTTGAACTTGTATCTTTTTTGGTACAAAATAGAGGTTTTTATATCTCTATTGAATCTTTACATGAAAATGTTTGGGATAATAAAGATATTTCTTATGCAGATATTAGAATGTGTATTAAGCGAGTTAGAGAAAAAACTGACAAAGATTTTATAAAAACAAAGAGATTTTTAGGTTATAAAATTGATAAATAGCAAATCTGAACTAAAATATATTGTAATTCAAGTAACAATTACACTTTTAATCGCTCTTATTCCAATATATTTTTATATAGATGCAACAAAAAATAATCAAGATATAAAAGACAGAATAGACTTACAAAACTATTCAAATCAAATTTTTTTAAAAATAGAAAATTTTGAGAAACAAAATAGTAATATTTTTTACTATCCAAGATCAAATATATATTTCTCTTCAATTTTTGATAAAAATAAAAATGAGATATTTGCTTCAAATAACTCTTTAATCTTTTTTGATGAAGATTTTAAAATTTTTAGTGATAAGTTTTGCTATAAAAAAAGTTTAGAAGCAAACATTTTAGATGCTTCATCTTTGATTGTTTGTAAAAATATTGATTATAGTGAAGTTATCTACAATGCTTTAATTCTTCTTTTGATAGTTACCTTTTTTATCTTTTTACTCTCATTTTTTGTTATAAAACAAAGCATTGAACCGTATAAAAAGTTAAATGTATATTTAGATGAATTTTTAAAAGATGCAATGCATGAGCTTAAAACTCCAATAGGAGTTGCAAGAATAAATACAGATATGCTAGCAATGAGGATAAAAAATGATAAAAATATTTTAAGAATAAAATCAGCTCTTAAAAATATGACAATTATATATGAAGATTTAGAGTATTATATGCAACAAAATGAGGTAAAAGAGCTAAAAACAAATATTAATTTATCTTTATTTTTGGAAAAAAGAGTTGAGTTTTTTAATGACTTAGCAGTAAGCAAAGATATAACTTTTTACAAGAGTATAGAACCAAATATAGAGATTTATTTTAATGAAATAGAGGCTTTTAGATTGATTGACAATAATCTTTCAAATGCCATAAAATATTCAAAAAATAGTTCAAATATCTATGTAAATTTAGAAAAAAATGAAAACAATATAAAACTAATTTTCAAAGATGAAGGCATTGGAATAAAAGATACAAGTACAATTTTTGAAAGATATTACAGAGGTGATAAAATTACAGGTGGTTTTGGAATAGGTCTTAGTATTGTAAAAAATATTTGTCTGAAAAACAGTATAAAAATAGATGTTGTTTCCAAAGAAAACTTTGGAACAACTTTCATATATACATTTAATTTGTAGTTATTTTTAGACCAATAATTCCTAGAAGAATAAATAAAATACTTACAACTCTTATCAAATTCATAGACTCACCAAACAAAAATATTCCAGCAATAACAGTTCCAATAGTTCCAATTCCTACCCAAATAGCATAAGCAGTTCCTAAAGGAAGAGCTTTTAAAGCAAGACTTAGAAGATAAAAACTAATAATCATAGTAACAATAGTAAAAATTGTAGGAATTAGTTTTGTAAATCCATCAGTATATTTTAAACCAATTGCCCAAAATATCTCAAAAATACCTGCTAAAAATAGTATTGTCCAACTCATAAAAATCCTTTATTTGAATATTGAGGCCGTCCTCAGTTGAGTAAAGAGGCTAGGTCGTCCTAGCTTTTGTAGAAGTGTATTTTAGTAAATATCAGATAAAATACTCTTAAAATAAATAAAAGGATTTTATTTGAATGAACGAATAAATGCCCATATTATGATATTAATAGCAACTATTTTAATAGCTGGTTCATTTTTAGCTTCACAAAAATTGTCAAGTTTAATTGATCCAATATCTTTGACTTTATTAAGATTTATTTTGGCTCTTATATTTTTATCCCCAGTAGTTATTTTCAACAAAAATAGAGTAAAAGAAGTAATAAAAGTAGTTCCAAAAGCTATGATTGTAAGTCTTGTATATACTTTATACTTTATTGGAATGCTAAAAGCTTTAGAAGATACTACGGTTTTAAATAGTGGAGCTATTTATACTTTGGTTCCTTTGATGACTGCAATTTTATGTATCTTTTTCTTTAAAGAAAAAATTGCCTTAAAACAACTATTTATTTATATTTTAGGAATAATTTCTACTTGTATCGTTGTATTTAATGCAGATTTAAACCTATTTTTATCTCTTTCACTAAACAATGGAGATATTGTCTTTCTACTTGCTTCCTTTTGTATGGCATTGTATCCTGTATTTATAAAGCTTTTATATAGTAAAAAAGATCAATTACTTGTTTTAGTTTTTGCTACACTAATTGGTGGAATTATTTGGATGAGTTTAACTATGCAAATTCTAAATATTCCTTATGAATGGAATAAGTTGGAGCTAAATCACATTTATTTACTTTTGTATTTAGTAATAGGAACAACAATAATCACACTATTTTTATATCAAAAAGCAACTTTAGTTTTAGGGGCGAAAAAAGTTATGGCATACGTTTATCTAAGCCCTGCTTTGGTTGCTATTATAATGTTTTTATTTGAAGGATATACTATCTCTTTTGGAGTTTTGATAGGTATTTTGCTTTCAACAATTGCTACGATTATAATTTTAAGGCAAAAGTAGAATATTAAAAGTAAAAATGTTACATATTTTTACTTTTAAATATTAAATTAAACTTATAAACTCAAAATTTATCTTATATTTTTTATTTCATACTACAATTAAATATTAAGATTTATCTTAATATTTAATTCTAAGGAGAGAGTTTTGAAAAATAAAAAAATTAAAACTATAGGAATTCATGAAGCTTATATGAAAGACCCTATAAAAGCTGATTTGGATATATTTGATAGAGAAGTTGAACCAACTTCTAGAAGAGGATTTTTAAGAAAAAGTTCTTTATTAGCAATGGCAGCAATTGTTGGCTCAAACATACCATTTGCACAAAATATGCCAAGTGGATTAATTCCAGCAGCCCTTGCAAATTCGGATATCCCTTTTTCACTACCAGGAAAAGAGGGATTAATATACTTAAACGATAGACCTATAAATGCTGAAACACCACCTCATTTATTAAATGATGAGTTTACACCTGATAAACATTTCTTTGTTAGAAACAATGGTACACCACCAGCTATGGAAAATATAGATGTAAAAAATTGGACTTTGGAAATATCAGGTGAGAGCTGTAAAAATCCAACAACATTTACTATTGATGAGTTAAAAAGTAAATTCAAACATCACACTTATGCACTAACACTAGAATGTGGTGGAAATGGAAGAGCTGAGTTTAATCCACCAACAAAAGGAAATCAATGGGAGCTTGGAGCAGTTGGTTGTGGACGATGGACAGGAGTTAGATTAAAAGATGTTTTAGAGTCTTGTGGAATTAAAAAAGATGCTGTTTATATTGGATATTATGGAAAAGATACACACTTAAGTGGAGATCCTACTAAAGTAGTTATTAGTAGAGGAGTTCCTATTAAAAAAGCTTTAGAAGATGAAGTTTTAATAGCTTGGGCTTATGAAGGTGAAAATATTCCATACCAAAATGGTTATCCTTTAAGATTGGTAATTGGTGGATGGCCAGCTTCTGTTTCTGGAAAATGGTTAGGTAAAATTGTAGTTAGAAATAAAGAGCATGATGGTGAAAAAATGTTAGGACAATCTTATAGAATGCCTTGCGAACCTGTGGCTCCTGGTTCTACTGTACCAAATGAGAATATGTGTGTAATAGAGTCTATGCCTGTAAAATCACTTATTACTTTCCCAAAATCAGGTCTTACTCACTCTTTAAATGATAAATTAAATCTAAATGGAAAAGCTTGGGCTGGAGATTTAAAAGTTTCAAAAATGGACATTTCAATAGATTTTGGTGCAACTTGGCAAAAAGCAAAAGTTAATAAACCACTAAATAAAACTGCATGGCAAACTTGGGAAGCAAGTGTTAAATTCCCAGAAAAAGGTTATTATGAAGTTTGGGCAAGAGCAGAAGATAGCAATGGTAAAATGCAACCAATAATTTTACCAGGATGGAATCCAAGAGGTTATTTAAACAACGCTTGTCACAGAATCGCTGTTCAAGTTGTATAAAAGGAGTTATGTATGAAAAAAGTATTACTACTACTTTTAGCATCATCATTTATTTTCCTTCAAGCACAAAAAATTGATAGTGAATCTGGATTGATTATTGCAAAAGGTTTTGAAACTGTAAAAGCAAACTGTACTGTTTGTCATAGTGCAAGATTTATTACTACACAAAAAGGTGATAGAGAAACTTGGAAATCTATGATTGTTTGGATGCAAAGAACTCAAGGTTTATGGCAATTTACTCCCCAAATAGAGGATGAAATTTTAACTTATCTTGAGACAAACTACCCGCCTGGGAATGTTTATAGAAGAACAAACTTAAAAATAAAAGATATGCCAAATTAACTATAAGTGGGTTTAAATATACCCACTTATATACAAATAAAAATTAAACCCTATCATCAAAATATTTAATACAAAAAAAGATTTTTTACTCCAAATTGAAAAAAATGAAAACAGAATATATAAAATAAAAAAATATAAAGGTGTAAAAACTTCATAAACATAGATTTTATTTTCTAAAAATATTTTTAAATAATCATCAAAATAGGAAGATATATTAAAAATATGTGCAACTATTTCAAGTGGATAAAATATTGTAAAAAATATTGTAATAGGAATTGAATAAAACTGTTCTAGTGCAGTTTGAGCAAAAAAGTAGTGAACTATTGGGTTAAATATTAAAAACATCCAAATATTAAAGAAAATATATAGCCAAACCTTATTTCCATCTTTAAAATATTGAATAAATAAATAGATATAAAAAACTGCAAAAATAGAAAACCAAAAACCAATATTAAAAATATATTGTGGAAAAAGTGCAATAACTATCAAAAAAGTATAAAAAAGTGTGATATATGAAATAACTTTTATGTTACTTCGAAGAAGAAAAATTCCCATACAAAAAAGTACAAAAGCTCGTAAAAGAGATGGGACAATATCTGTTAAAATTAAATAATATAATAAAATCACCATAGTTATTATTAAAATATCAAATCTTCTATTTCTGTATGGAAAATATCTGTTTTGCAAAAAACTATAAGGAAAATACAAAATCCAATAAATCACAAAAGATAAAACAACTAGATGAAATCCAGACAAGGCAACAACGTGTGCAATACCATAAGCTGTAATTATGTCTCTTAGTTCACTTGAAACTGGAATTGCAAGAAACAGAGCATTAAAAAGCTCTTTTATCATAAAATCATCGTGGTTTTCTTCTATATTTTTGACAATTTTATCTTTTATTCTATTCTCTTTTTCTATATTATCAAAGTACAAAATTTTTGTGAAGAAACCTTTTAAATAGCTATAAAAGCTTATATTTCTAGTATCAAAAACTACATTTAGTAAATCTAGTTTTTTGATATTATCATCTTTTGAAAAAGATGCAAAAAATTCAAAACCTTCACCTTTTAGCTTGACAACATCAAATTTTTCTTTTGGATATATATTTAAAACTTCTGCTTTTGTTTCAAAAATATACTCTTTTTTTAACTCTTTATATGAAAAATAGTTAAATGAAATATTTATCATAAAAACAAAAATTAGAAAAAGAGTAAAAAATAGACTATTTTTTGATATTTGTAAATCTTGCATAAGTTAAATTATACAAGATTTTAAAAGATTGTTGCTACTTTTTTTATAGATATTTTAAAAGTAAAATTTCATAAAAAATCTAACTCTTCTATCTTTTTATCTTTTATAAATTCATTATAAATATGCTTCATCTGTCTTAATTCACTCTCTTTAAAAAGAGATATATTTTTTTCTAGTTTAGCTATAACATCTTTTGTATCAAGATTTAATAAACTTTTTGAAATATAATTCTCAATTAAAACCATTCCTAATCTTTTTATAGATTTTGTATATTCTAAAATTTCAAGCGCTTCATTTGTCTGTTTTAAAACAATATTACAAAGTTCTTCATCAAAACTATTTGAGATTTTATATAAAATATTTAAAGCATAATTGTGTAAAACAACTGGCATCTCATCTCTATCTCCAACAGACTCTTTTAAATTCAAACCAATTTTTCCTAGGTTTATAGATTTGTTTATAGTTTCATCATTTTTATTTATCTCTAAAATATACTTAAATCTATAAGATATTGCCATATTTACAAAAGTTGCTCCATATTCAAAAGAGCCCAAAGCTGGTATTGCTAAACATTTTTTATAAAAATTTATAGCTTCATCATAGTTTTCTTCCCACTCACAAAGATTTGCTTTTATATTATAAAAATGCCATAACCACAAAGGTTCATTATCTTCATTGTGAGAGAAAAGCAGTTTTTCTAGTTTTTCTAAAGATTCTATAGCCTCTTGTTTTAAACTATCATTTCTTTGAGAAATTATTATCCAAGCAGCTTTTCTTTGATAATATCTTACTTCAATATCAGATGGTCTTTCATTTTTGCCAAGCTTTAGCTCTTTTGGTAAACTATTATATGCTTGTTCAAATTGTCCCATTCTTTCATATAATGAACAGATATTTAAAATATATTTATTTGGATTAATCTCATATAAATATCTATTTAAAAGTATTGCTTGTTCAAAATAGCCACTTCTTTCAAATAAAAATGCCAAATCATTTAATGTACTTATTGATAATTTTCTATAATAAGATTTTGAAGAGTTTTCAAAACTATTAATATCACTTGAATCAAACATAAATCCAGCTATTTCAAACCAGTAATCATTTATTAGTTCATATTGCTGTTTATCTTTTATTGAGACTATAAACTTTTCTATTATTTTAATAACTCTTTTTTCATCTAAAACTAAATCTTTAACATAGTAATATAAAATTAAAAGAGATATTGGATTTTCAAACTTTAAAACACAATCTTCAAGATGATTTCTCAAATATTGAGACAACTCTTTTTTTTGTGATTTTAACTCTTTAAATTTAACACTATTTGTAAAAAATATTTGTAAAGATTTTTCTTGAGATAAAAAATTAAAATCATCAAAACTTCTATTTATAAAACTTTGAAAACCAAAACTTAAATTATTTTCATCTTCAGATTTTATAAAATTTTTTCCACAATATTCAAAAAGTTCTAAAGATGTAAATATCTTTTTATCTTTACTTTTAACAATTTTTGTGGAGCAAAGTTGCATCAAAGAGTAAAAAATTTGCTCTTTTTTTGATAATAAAATCTCAATATTTGAAGCTTTTTCTATCTTCTCATTTTTAACTATTTTTATATTTTTTATACCTAAATTTTCAAGATTCTTTTGGATAACTTGAATTTTATCAGCCCTTACACAAAAATATATATTTTCAAATCTATTTAAAATCATATTTACAAAAATAGACCAAAGCCAATGATTTTGTTCTTCTAAGTCAAAGTTATATAGATGAATTTCTGTTTTTATATCAAAATTTAAATAAGCTAATTTTAATCGCTTTGCTTTTCGAACCTCTTTATTAAACCATGAGTTAATAAGGTTTTTTAGTTCGTTTCCTTCGGCATCTAAAATTTTTGGCATGAACAAAAGAGATAAAAATAAAAAAATTACAAATCCTAAAGATATATAATCTTTTAATTCAAAACTAATTGGTGTTTCAAAAATTACTCTTTTTAAAAAATCTTCATAAACAGAGATTGTTAAAAATGCAATTAAAATTATAAATACTGAGATAAATGAGATTGTTAATGGAATAAATCTTTTATTTAAAAAATATGAAAAAGTTCTATTTTTTCCAATTAAAGAGTTTACATCTTCTTCAAATTTTTCCAAAGAGTCATTTTCACAATATGTTATTCTTAAAATATCTTTTTCTTTAGAAATTGAACTATCTTCTTTTTTCTTTCTTTTATTTTCTGATAATTTTGATGTGATAATAAAACAATTTATATTTTTATTCATTATAATTTCTCACTATTTTTTGCAGCTTGATTTTGAATTGGATCACTAAAAGTATAAATACCATCTTTTATTTCAAATGGAAAATTTGTAAAAGTATTTTCAAAATTATCTTGAAACTCTTTTGAGAAATTTTTAACTCCATCTTTTACAATTTGAATATATCTTGAAGGTATAAAACAATTCTCATCTCCATTTTTTGCTATTTTATCATCTTTTGTTGTCATAAAAGCTATTAAATCATCATCTAATTTTTGATTTAAAACATACTCTTTTTTTATAGTTATACAACTATAATTTTTCTCTCTTAATTTTAAAACTTCAAACTCCTCTTCACTTATTTTTATCATAACTCCAAAAATAGAAGAATTCTCATCTTTTTGTATATTTAAAAAAATACCATTTACAAGTTTATCTTCAAAACGAATAGACTCTATAGAGTTCCAAACTCTTTTATACCCTTTTATTTTTACAGGAATTAAATCTTCTTTTTTAAGCTCTCTATTTTTAAATGAATTTTGAGCACTTTTTATATTTACTAACGAACCAAACCCAAATAAGTACATATAAAGCCTTTCATATAAATTCATAAATAGTATCGTTTTTTAATTTAAGAGCTTATTTATTACCTATTTAACAACTTTTAACCAATTTTTAAGTATATTAAGCCTTTATTATAAAATTTTTAAGGCTTTTTTTAAATGGATAAATTTGATTATACAAAGATTTCTGACGATTGTGTGAAGTGTGGAAAGTGCAAACCTGTTTGTACAATATTTAATATAAACCAAGATGAAGCTACAAGTCCTAGAGGATTTATAGACCTTTTAGGCGCTTACAAAAGAGATGAATTAGAACTTGATGAAAATGCAAAAAACATATTTGAATCATGTTTTTTATGTACAAACTGTGTTGAAGTTTGTCCAAATGATTTACCAACAGATATGATTATTGAGCAAGTAAGAAGTGATATTGCGAAAAAATTTGGAATAGCTTGGTACAAAAGACTATTTTTCTTCCTTTTAAGACATAGAAAAATTATGGATTTTATGTCAAAACTAGGATATATGTTTCAAACATGTGGAATTAAGATAAATGAAGAAAAACAAAGTGCAATTCCTAGATTTTCTCTTCCAATAGTTAAAAAGAATCGTGCTTTACCATATGCAGATAGTATTAGTTTTTTAAACAAATATCCTGAAAATATGAAATTTTCAAAAAATATTGATGATATTAAGAAAAATAGAGTTGCTATATTTATTGGATGTATGAGTAACTACACATACACAAATACAGGAGATAGTTTAGTAAAAATATTAAAAAAATTAGAGCTTGATATTTTTATTCCAAAAAAACAGTTATGTTGTGGGGCACCTGCATATTTTACAGGAGCTTTTGATACAGTTGATTATTTAACTAAAAAAAATATTGAATATTTTGAATCTTGGATAGATAGCGTTGATGCTGTTATTATTCCAGAAGCTACTTGTAGTGCGATGATAAACAAAGATTGGGAGCATTTTTTACATGACCAACCGCAATGGAAAGAAAGAGCTATTAAACTATCAAATAAGATATTTTTAGCAACAAAATGGTTAGAAAACAATACAGAATTAAAAGAGCTTTTATCAAAAAGTGGTAAAAAATTTGATTCAATAGTAACTTACCACGACCCTTGTCATGCTAAAAAAATGCAAGGTGTTTGGAAGGAACCTAGAGAACTTTTAAAACAAAACTATGTTTTAAAAGAGATGAGTGATTCAAATAGATGTTGTGGTTTTGGTGGTGTTACTATGCAAACAGAAAAATATGAGTTTTCAAAGGCTGCTGGAGCTCCAAAAGCTGCAATGATAAGAGACACAAAAGCACAAATTGTAAGTGCTGAATGTAGTGCATGTCGAATGCAAATAACAAATTCTCTTTATCTAGCTGATGTTGATGTGGTATTTAAAAACCCAATAGAACTTATAGCTGAAGCTTTAGAGGAGTAAAAAATGGAATTTTGGCAAAATATATACTCTCATTTTAATCCAGTAGCTTTTAGCATTGGAGATATTGCAGTTCATTGGTATGGAATTATGTATGCTTTAGCACTTCTTAGTGCTATTTTTATTGCAAAATGGTTTATAAAATATGACAATATAAATATAAATCAAGATATTTTTGATTCATACATTTGGTGGGCTGAAATTGGTGTAATTTTAGGTGCAAGATTGGGATATATTCTTTTTTATGATTCAAATACAACTTACTATTTAACAAATCCTTGGCAAATCTTTAATCCATATGTAAATGGAACTTATGTTGGAATTGCTGGAATGAGCTATCATGGAGCTTTTATTGGATTTATAATTGCTTCTATACTTTTTTGCAAAAGAAAGAATATTAATTTTTGGTTTATAACTGATATTGCCGTTTTAGGTATTAGTGCGGCTTATGTTTTTGGTAGAATTGGAAACTTCTTCAATCAAGAGCTTGTAGGAAGAGTTACAGATGTTCCTTGGGCAATTTATGTAGATGGGATTTTAAGACACCCTTCTCAACTATATGAAGCGTTTTTAGAAGGTATTGTAGTATTTTTAATCCTTGTTTATTTTAGAAATAGAAAAAAATTCGATGGTCAACTAGCTTTGATGTACGGAATTTTTTATACAATTGCAAGAATAATTGCAGAGTTTTATAGACAACCAGACCCTCAAATTGGATTTATAGCTGGAAATTGGCTAACAATGGGAATATTACAATCAGGTGCAATATTATTAATTTGTTTAATAATTTTTGCAATAAAAAGTAAAAAGATAACTGCCTAATTTTAAGGCTGTTATCTTTTTAAAACCCATAAGAAAATCCAACCATTGTACTATTTAATCCATCATTTGGCTCTTTTATTCCAGCATTTGAATAGTGCATAAATCTTAAATAAAAATTTAAATTCCTATTTTTTAAACCTATTCCTATCCTATCTTCAAATTGAAATCTAGTAGATAAATCTTTATTGTCTATTTTTGTATCAGATAAATAAGCAACTCCAATTGCTCCTTCTAAATATGGTCTAAATGAAGCAATATCAAAACTTACAAAATCTAAAGTAAAAACAGGAGAATAAGATATTGCTTTTATATTGTTATTTTCACTACTAAAATATGAAAATCCAACTTCATGGAAACCGTTTAAAGATATAATATCTCCACTATATATTGGTTTATCAAAAGCTTTTGACACACCAAATCTAAATGTATCAATTGAACCATATTTACCACCATTTACAGAAATACCTATTCCATTTGCAAATAAAAATTGAGCAAATATTACAAATAAAAGTACTTTTTTCATTTTATACATCCTTTATATTTAATAGATGTAAATTATATTCAAAAATAAGTTATTTTTTCTTTATAGTGAGAGTTTAAAGATAAAAAAGAAGGTATTTTATTTACTCTTCTTTTTTATTATTTTATACAGTTTTGCATTTGCAAGGTCTTGAAGAAATTTTGGTTCAATTTCATGTAAAGCTATAATATCAATAAAACTATCATCCATATACCAACCTTTACCAGTATCTATGATTTTTTCTTTTTCAAATAGTTCTATTAACTCTTCTTTTGAAACAATAATTTCTTGCAATATAAGCCCTTTTATTTTTTTAAAATATCTATAGTATAACCTCTGCTAGAGTGATTTCTTACTATTTCATAATATGTTTTTTGTCTAATCTTATTTACAATATTTCTCATAGTATAAATAGACATATCCTTACCTTTCCACACTAAATCTTTTATAGTATCATAATCAGTAATTTCATCTCTTCTCTCAATTAAAAGTTTTAAAAATCCTTTTTCAAGTCTAGTCAAATCAATTAAAGCTCCACCTTTTTTAAAAAATTGATCTCTGTATTCATCAAAATAAAATCCATTACCCAACTCAACTTTATCTGACCTTTTTGTCTGATTTATACACATAATTATTGCTAATTTTAAGTTCATTGGATTAAAAGGTTTCAATAAAAATGAATAAGCTTGTATATTTACAGCTTTAGAAATATTTTCATCATCACTTTTTGATGAGATAACAATTTTTGGAGTTAATGCAAGCAAACTATTTGCCTTTAAAGCTATTTTATCAAAAGTCTCACTTGGCATATCCATATCCAAAACAAGTAAATCATTAAATGATATATTTTTATAATTAATACTATCACTACTTGATACAACCTTTAAATCTTCAAAATCTGAATATAAATCTTTAAATTCTTTTTCTAAAATTTCTTTATCGTCACTTACTATAATTATTTTAGTATTACTACTTTTTCTTATATTTTTCATATTGTTTTCCATTTTTTACTCTTTATAAATAATTTATTAGCCGAAATAATAACAAAAAATAGTTTTAATGTCAAAGAAATTTATTTATTTTAAAAATAAACGATAAAATTTTTTATTTTATTAAATTTATAGTTTATCAATATATGATATTTGTTATTGTAGAATCAATTTTAAAAAAAAGGAATACAAATTATTATGATTATATTAGATAAATCATTCAAAGAGCAATTTAAAGATTTTTGCAACACAAATAATATAGAAAATATGCAAGTAGCAATACAATATTTCACCGTATTTGGTGGACTTGATATAAAAATTGATACAACTAAGCCTATTTTAGAACTCATTGAAAAACATATATTAAACAACTATAACTACTTAAGAAATGAAGTAAATCACCTAACTGGTGGTTATCACGTAGAACATGCCATTCTTTCAGGAATTGCACTAGGAGATAGAAAAACAACAAATGCTTTCAAAAGAGCTCATGTTAGTTTTGAAGAGGGTATGAAATGTGTCGATTCACTTTATGAAAAAGCTATTATAGATATTGACTCTTCTGAACACTTTTTATTAGGCAAAAGAGGCGATTCAAAAGCTGTAAAAAAATTAATTTTTATAAATCCATTTCTTAGATTTTGGTTTGCTTTTGTATCTCCAATTTATAAGGGTATTAAAGATGGAAACTATGAAGAGTTTAAAACAAAGTTTCAAGGAAGAGAGTCTGATTTTAGTGATTTCATATTTGAAGAGTTAGCTTTAACTTTTATAAAAAATAGCTTTATTGAAGACCCAATAAAACAACACGGACAATATTGGAGTGAAAAAATTCAAATTCCAATAGTAGCAAAAACAACTTCAGGAAAAATAGTTGCAGGATTTTGTAAATATAGTGACAATAAAGTAAAAAAGAGTGAATTTAATAAATTTTTGGAAGATTTAAAAAGTGAAGATATATCTGCTGATATTATTGTTATCTTTTCAAAAAATGGTTGTTCGAATGAGTTAAAAAACCTAAAAAGTGATTCAATAAGACTATTTAGTGCAAAAAGTTTAAAAGCAATTGTATAAATTTTTAAAGATATAAAACTATATAATAAAATAAAAAATAATGAAAGAGAAACTGTTATGATAATAATTCCAGCAAGATTAAATTCAAGTAGATTTGCAAATAAAATTTTAGTAGATATATTTGGGATTCCTATGGTTATAAGAACTGCAAAACAAGTTAGTTCTTTGGATAAAGTAGTAATCGCAACAGATACAAAAGAAGTTTATGATTTAGCAAAAGAGCATGGATTTGAAGCCGTTATGACAAGTGTTGATCATAATAGTGGAACAGATAGAATAAATGAAGCTGTAAATAGTCTAAATCTAAGCGATGATGAGATTATTGTAAATGTTCAAGCAGATGAACCATTTATTGAAATTGATGTTGTAAAAGCTGTAATAAATAGAGTAAAAGAGGTAAAAGATTGTCAAAATACTTTGATAACTTCTTGTTATAAAGAGATAAATAACAAAAGTGCAGATGATCCTAATTTGGTAAAAGTTGTAATAAATAATCTTGAAGAAGCAATATATTTTTCAAGAGCAAAAATTCCATATCATAGAGATGGTGATGAAAATTCTACTTATTTTGGACATTTAGGAATATATGGATTTACAAAAAAATCTCTAAATAAATTTTGTAGTTTAAACTCTTCAAAACTTGAAAATATTGAAAAACTAGAACAACTAAGAGCTATTGACAATGGATTTAAAATTGCTATGGTAAAAGTTAGTTCAAAATCTTTTGGAATAGATACAAAAGAGGATTTAGAAAGAGCTTTAAAAATATTTAATAAATAGCTTACAAAAAGAAGATTTTATTAAAAATTAAAATCTTCTCCTAAGTAGTGTTCTTTTACATTTATATCATTTTTAATCTCTTGCGATGTTCCACTAGCAAGTAAACTTCCACTTTTCATAACATAAGCTCTATGGCAAATTTGTAAAGTTTCTCGTACATTATGATCAGTTATTAAAACCCCTATTCCTATCTTTGAAAGATCATTTATCAAATCTTGAATATCTTTTACCGCAATTGGATCAACACCAGCAAAAGGCTCATCTAGCAATAAGAATTTTGGTTTTGAAACCAAAGCTCTTGCAATTTCAGTTCTTCGTCTCTCACCACCAGAAAGAGAAATTCCTTTTCTTTGACGAATAGGTTCAATATCTAAAAGCTCTAATAGTTCTTCAACTCGTCTATTTTGTTCTTCTTTATCTTTTATTACAATTTCAGCTGCTAAAAGAAGATTATCTTCTACACTTAAGTCTTTAAAAATAGATGATTCTTGTGGTAAATATCCTATTCCTTTTAAAGCTCTTTTATGAAGCGGAATTGCTGTAATATCTTCATTATCAAAAAAAACTTTACCACTACTTGGTTTTACAAGACCACAAACTGTGTAAAAAGTTGTAGTTTTTCCAGCTCCATTTGGTCCTAAAAGACCAACTATTTCTCCTGAATTTATTTCAAGCGAAATCCCATGTAATATTTCAGTTTTTTTAATACTTTTTTTGATATCAACAATTCTTAAATTATTCATTTATTTTGTACAACCTTTTATCATCATTTTTTAAAATATCTATAACAACTACATCAAAACCATAGTCATTTAAGATATTTTCTAGTTTAGTATCGCCCCACTCAACAAAATGCAAACCACTTTTTTCAAACTCTTCTAGCATACCCAAAGAAATAAACTCTTCCAAAGTTTTGTTGTATAAATCATAGTGAAAAATATCTTCACCATATACAACTTGAAGAGAAAAAGTTGGAGAATTTACAAGATCTTCAATTCCCAAAGATTTTACAAAATGCTTAACAAGTGTTGTTTTACCACTTGCTAAATCTCCTCTTAAAATTACAATACAATCTCTATTTTCTAATATTTTTTTAAGCTCATCAATAAAAATTGAAATAGTGCTTAAATCAAGCAAAAACTCTCTTTTCATTAGCAAGAATACTTTTGAGAAAATTTGATAATCTCTTCTAATTTTCTTTTTGCTTTTCCACCATCTATAGCATCTCTTGCTATTTCAACACCCTCTTTTATATCTCTTGCTTTCCCATCTACTAGTAATGCAACAGCTGAATTTATCAAAACAATATCTAATTTTGCACCCTTTTCTTTTCCTTCTAAAATATCTTTTGTAATTTGAGCATTAATATCTGGACCAGCTCCTACAATATCATTTTTTGAAGCTAATTTGAAACCATAATGTTCTGGATTTATCTCCAAATCATTTTGCTTTCCATTTTCTAAAAATGTTGCATAAGTAACACTAGAAATTGAAACTTCATCCATACCATCTAGACTTGATAAAACCATTGCTCTTTTGCAATCAAGCATATCAAGAGCCGTTGCAATTTTATTTATAAAATCCTTGCTAAATACTCCAATAACTTGTTTTGAAACACCAGCTGGATTACAAAGTGGTCCAAGAATATTCATAATAGTTCTATGGTCTATAGTTTTTCTTACAGGTGTAATATATTTCATTGCTGGATGATGATTTGCAGCAAACATAAATCCAAAACCAGTCTCTTCTAGCATTTTTGCTGTATCTTCTAAACTTAAATTTAGATTTATTCCAAGAGATTCAAGCATATCAGCACTTCCACTTTTACTTGTAACACTTCTGTTTCCATGTTTTGCAACAAAACAACCAGCACTTGCAACTAAAATTGAAACTGTACTTGATATATTAAAACTATAGCTTTTGTCTCCACCTGTTCCTACTATATCTATAGCTTTTTCTCTCAAACTTTCACTTATTGGAAGAGGTATTACAAAATCTCTCATAGAACTAGCAGCTCCAGCAAGCTCACTTGCAGTTTCTCCTCTTTCATATAGAGCTAAGAAATATTCTCTCATATCATCGTGCGATAACTTATCTTGAAAAATTTCATCAAACTTTGCTTTTGTCTCTAAAAACATCTAATTTACCCTTTGTACATACTCATCTATTTTTGATTTTGGAGTTGATTTTGTTGTTGGAATTTGAAGAATTTTAAATTTTTCACTATTTTCAAGATATTTTATCTCTATAATATCTCCAACTTTTACCTCTTTTGCTTTTTTTACTGAAACATCATTTAAAAACACAACTTTGTGTTCCAACATATCTTCAGCGACTGCTCTTCTTTTTGTTATATTTACAGCATTTAAAAATTTATCTATTCTCATAAAAAAGATTATAACAAATTTAAACTAAAATGATTTTTCTTATACTTTTTGAAGTAATTTATCAAGCCATTTTTGACTTAAAACTCTTTTTGCAAAACCTAAAATATATGTAGCCTTTGTCACATAATATCTAGGTTTTGGTTTTTTACTTTTCATTATTTCTAAAACAAGCTTTGCAACACTACTTGGAGGAAGTGTAAATATTCCTTTATCATCACTACTTTCAAGTCTTGCTTGTAACTCTTTTTCATAAGAATTTTTCCAAAAACTATTTTTAATATCAATTTTTTCTTTGAAATTTTTTAAAGAATTCTCTCTAAACTTTGAAGTAACAGGACCTGTATTTATAGTACTAATAAAAATATCACTATTTAATGTTTCTAGTCTTAAAGTATCACAAAGACCTTCTATCGCATATTTACTTGAGTTATATGCTCCTCTAAATTTTAAAGATATAATTCCCAAAACAGAGCTATGTTGGATTATTTTTCCATATCCTTGATTTCTAAAAACTCCCATAGCTTGAATTGTCAATTCATGAAGTCCAAAAAAGTTTGTATCAAATAACTCTTTTAAAATATCTGTACTTATATCTTCAATCGCACCTGGAACTGCAAAACCAGCATTATTAAAAATACAATCAATTTTTTGATCTTCTTTTAAAATCTGACTTAATGCAAAACTTATCTCATCTTTGTTTCTAACATCAATTTTAAAAGCTTTTAATCCCAATTCTTCTAGCATTTTTACATCTTTTTCATCTCTTGCACTTGCATATACTTTTATACTGTTTTTTTGTAAAAATAGTGCAGTTTCAAGTCCTATTCCACTTGAACATCCAGTTATTAATATGTTTTGCAATTTAATTCCTAATAATTTTTTGGCTATTATATCTAAAATTTATTTGAGTAAAAAATGACAAAAAAAGATAAAGAATTAAAAGAGCTTCTAGATATTGAAGCAAATAGTAGAAACAATAGTTTTGAGTTGAGTTACGAAAAACCAGACCCTTTGATGGTTGCAAAGAGACAAAAAGATGAGTATGCAATACTTATTTGTGCTTTATTTGCTTATGGAAATGCTAAACAAATAGTTAAGTTTTTAGATAGTTTAGACTTTTCACTTCTAGAAAAAAGTGAAAAACAAATTGAAGAAAAATTAAAAAATCACTACTATAGATTTCAAAATAGTTCTGATGTTTTAGCTGTTTTCAAAACTTTTAGAATATTAAAACAAGAAAATAGCCTTGAAGAACTTTTTTTTGAAGGCTATAAAAATGAAAATAGTGTTTTAGAAGGTATTGATTTTGTAATACAAAAAATCAAAGAAAAAGCAAACTACTCATCTTTTGGTTTCGATTTTTTAGTTGGAAATCCACTAAAAAGAGATAAAAATGGAAAAATAAAAGATTCAAATGCTCCATATAAAAGATGGAATATGTTTTTGCGATGGATGGTAAGATTTGATACTCTTGATTTAGGACTTTGGAAAAAAATAGATAAAAAAGATTTAATCTTACCACTTGATACTCACACATTTAAAGTTTCCAAAAAATTGGGACTTTTAGAAAATAGAACTTACAATCTAAAATCTGCTTTAGAAATATCGCAAAAACTAAAAGAGTTTGATGTAAACGACCCTATAAAATATGATTTTGCGATATATAGATTAGGACAAGAAAAACTTATTTAATTTTTTCTTGTAATAAATCTATTTTTTTATTTGATTCTATTATCTTATTTAATGAAATTTGTTCACTTAATATTTGACTATAAACTGTATCCACTATCTCTTTTAAAGTAATTGGTTTTACTAACTGATTTGCAAAAAGTAGTAAGTTTACTCCACTATTTATAGCCAAAGTAAGAGTTTGTTTTAAATCATAATGTTTGCTAATAGCACTCATTTGTAAATCATCAGTTATCAAAACACCTTTAAAACCCAACTCTTCTCTTAAAAGTTTTGTATTTACACTGTAAGATAGTGTCGCTGGATAGTTTTTATCTAAGTTTTCATTAAAAACATGAGCTGTCATAATCAAATCTGCTTTGTTGTTTTTAATAAAATATTTGTATGGTTCAAGCTCTTTTTTGCTCCAAGTTTTTGTAATATCTACAAAACCTAAATGTGAATCAGCCAAAGAAGAACCATGTCCTGGAAAATGTTTTAAAGTTGAAAGTACACCCTCTTTTTTTAACTCATCAACAAAAATAGAAGCATATTTTGTAACAATTTGAGAACTCTCTCCAAAACTTCTTCCCCTTGTAACAATTACTTTATTCTCTTTATTTATAGCTAAATCAACAACTGGTGCAAAATCAAGATTTATTCCAACACTACTTAAATCTTTTGCCATTGCTTCATAACTATTTTTTGCAAAAACTTCACCGTTTTGTGCAATTTGGCTAGCTTTTAAAGTATTTACAAATCCAGCATCAGTTTTTAATCTTTGAACTATTCCACCCTCTTGATCTATAGAAATAAGAAGTTTACTTTTATTAATACTTTGAAGTTGTTGATTTAGCTTCTTTAGTTGAGCTTTATTCTCTATATTTTTTGCTTTTGTCTTATCATTTGGGTCTTTATCAAACAATATAACTCCACCCAAACCAAACTCAATATCTTTATAAATTTGACTATTTTTATCTATATTAGTACCAGTAAATCCCAATACAACCATTTTTGCTATCATTTTTTCAATATCTTTTTTAGAATAGTTCTCTTGTGCAAAACTTGAAACTATCATAAATAAAACTATTATTAAACTTTTCATAAATTCTCCTATTTAACCCAATTCTTGTAGTTTGTAAATGCTGGAAACTGTTTTTTAAACTCACTTTCTTCAAAAGAGAAGTTGTAACTATCCATATATTCTTGCAAAATTTCATAAGACTTTTTAAGCTCCATAAACTTTTCATTACTTCCATCACTCATATCTGGATGGTACTTTTTTGAGAGTTTTAAGTATCTTTTTTTTATATCTTTTTTGCTCATATTTGAAATAATTCCAAACAGTTCAACAGCTTTGATAAAATCATCATAGTTCATATAAATCCTTTAAAGAAGATATTGTACAAAAATATTATGATTAATCTACTTATTGTATAATGCCGAAATTTTTTAAAAAAGGTATTTTTATATATGAATTTTTTAGCTTCGTTTATTAGAATTGCTATATTTATTGGTATTTTATATTTGATTTTCACAAATTTTGGAGTTTTTTTAGCAATTATTGGTGGAATTGTTCTATTTTTTGTAACTATTATATATTTTGTAAAAAGAGCTTTAAAAAAAAGAGCTCAACAATTTGAGTTTAGATTTAATAGTTTTACAAGAGAAGATTACAACAATTTTGATTTTAAAAACTTCAATAACTTTAACAATCAGAATTTTCAAGGAAATTTCTATAATAAAACTTCAAAACTACAAGAAGCAAAAGAGTTTTTTGGTTTTTCATCAACTCCTTCCAAAGATGAGATAAAAAAGAGATTTAAAGAGTTAGCAAAAATTTATCATCCTGATTTAAATGGTGGAGATGAAGAAAAAATGAAGAAGTTAAACGAATATAGAGATATTTTAATGCAAGCTTACACGAAATAAGGATTTTTATGAATATAGATATGACAAAAACAGCAAATATTATATTATATATGCTACACAAACAAGTTAAAGCTTTAAATCACAAAAAAATAGAGCTTTTAGTATTTTTTATAGAGTTAAATCACATAAATTTTTTTGGAACAAAGATTTTGGGTGAAACATTTATAAAAACTCCAAGAGGAGTAAAAGCTGAAGTTTTAGATGAACTTTTTACTCTAATTTTAGATGATGTTGAGTTTGAAGACGAAGAGGATGATAGAGTATTTTTTATTCAAGAATTAATGGATTTTTTAGAGATTGAAATAGTTGAAAGAGAGAGATTTAAAGAGCTTAAATTTTCAAAAATAGATGAAGATTTCGATGAAACTATTTTTACAAAAGATGAGTTAAAATCTATTCATAAAGTTGTAAATTTATATAAAGATACTAGTGTAAGAAATCTTTCAAATGAGTGTTTTAGCCTTGAAATAGTAAGAACAAGCGAAAATGAAAAAATAATTTTATAAATAAATATAAAATTAATTATAAGATTTTATTATTTAATAAAATTAATTTAAAGCAATAATTTTAATATCAGAGATTATATGCTATTATTTTTATCAACTTAATATTCAAAGGGGATAAAAATGGGCTTAAAAGATTTGAAAGTAAACTATAAGATAAATATTATATCTATTATTACAATAGTTTTACTAGGTGTTGTAACAGCTGTTTTATATAGTGGTATGTCTAAAATCAACAAAAGCTTTGAAACTAGTAGCTCTATATCTGATTTAGCTATTACTATTACAAAAACTAGTGAACAAGGTCTTCAAGTTTCAAATGCTTTAAGAGGAATAATCATAAATCCAAATGATACTAAAGCAAAAGAAAACTTTATTCAAGCAGTAAAAGAGCTTGATGCTTTAATCTTAGTTTTAAAAAATAGCTCTAAACAATTTCAAGGTTTTGAAAAATTTGAAATTGCTCCTTTATATACTTCACAAATTAATGTATTAAATAAAATAACTCAACTTTCGCACATAAAAAATCTTCAATTTCTTATATATAAAAGCTATAATAAAGCCCATAAATAGGCACTTTTTGATATAATTTCATCACTACAATCAACTATATAAAGGGCTTTTTTATGGGACTTGATGATTTTAT
>NZ_NXGI01000011.1 GCF_002993025.1 Arcobacter cryaerophilus gv. crypticus
CATAGAACTGTAAAAGGTTTAAATATAGTATCTTTGAATTACAGTGATTCTCATACTGATATGATGTTAGATTTCTCTATAAATTATAATAAAAATCAAACTATAAATATTAATGAAAATAGTTTTCATCATAAAAGTAATGCATATAAACGAAGAATTGAAGGTAATGATGGTAAAAATATTTTAGCTCTTGAGATGGTAAATAGAGTTTTAAAATCTGGAATATATGCAGATTATCTTTTGGTTGACAGCTGGTATGCAAAACCTGATTTTATAAATACTGTGCAAGCAAATGGTCTTGATGTAATTGCAAGAGTTGCAAATAATCCTAGGATTTGGCAATTTACAGGAAAATATAGAACACTTGAAATACTTTACAATAATTCAAAACAAAATAAAGTTTCAAAGTTAGGAAATTATAACTCTATTAAATACAGTTATGTATCAACTATAACTACACATAAAACACTTGGAAAAATTAAAATAGTTTTTATAAAAACTAAAGAAAATTTAATTCCAATTATCTCAACAAATACAATTTTATCTGATATTGAAATTATAAATACCTATAAAAAACGATGGAATATTGAACAAGGATATAAAGATTTACGAGAGTATTTTCAATTTGGAAAAGAAGAAAATAGAATCTTTGAGGCACTCGTTGCTAGGATTACTCTATCTTTCTTTGCTTATAATCTTACAAGCTATATCAATCGTATCAATAATGAACCACAAACATTAGGAGAGCTTTTTAGAGAT
>NZ_NXGI01000012.1:0-31734 GCF_002993025.1 Arcobacter cryaerophilus gv. crypticus
TTCAATGGAACTGTTTTTAAAAATATTAGAACAACTAGTTCAAGTCCAAAAAATTGTCAAGAGAAATAAAGATTTAGAACAAATCATCTTAATGCTAAGGGTTTACACTAAAAAACAGTTAGGTTTTATGTGCGAAAGTTGAGTAAAATAATTGAAAAATTAAAAAATAGTGAAGCCTTAACAAAGGAAGATAATACTCTTTCAACAAAAGAGTGGAGACCACTAAAAGCTGCTTTACTAAAATGGCAAGAGAGAAATCTTGAAAGAAATATAGAAATTCGAGAAGAGTTAAACAAAACAGTCTCAAGTACTACAAATTTTATAATAACTATTTTATTAATAACAATTTTAAGTATATTAGTAACTATACAGCTAATTACTAGAAATATTGTATCTAGTATTAATATTTTCCAAAATGGTCTTTTGAGTTTTTTTGCTTTTTCAAACAAAGAGAGTTCAAATGTAGAATTAATAACTCTTGATGGAAAAGATGAATTTGGAACAATGGCAAAAGTAATAAACCAAAATATTCAAAAAACACAAGATTTAATAAATCAAGACAATGCTCTAATTGAAGAAGTAAAAAAAGTTGTAAATCAGGTAAAAGCTGGTAATTTAAATTCAAAAATAGAAAAATCAACTATAAATGATGAGTTAGAAGAGTTAAAAAGAAACTTCAATGAAATGCTTGAAGTTACTAAATCAAATGTTTGCTCTGATATAAACAAAGTTGTAAATGTATTAGATAGTTTCTCTAAACTTGATTTTAGAGTAAAAATAGATAATGATAATGGAAAAGTTGCAAGTGGAATAAATAATCTTTCAAATATTATAAATAATATGTTAGTAGAAAATAAATCAAATGGTCTTACACTAGAAGAGAGCTCAAAAATGCTTCTATTTAATGTAAATAAACTAAACCTAAGCTCAAATGAAGCAGCAGCTTCACTAGAAGAGACAGCAGCAGCACTTGAAGAGATAACTAGTAATATTAGAAATAATACGGAAAGTATTGCAAAAATGTCTATGCTTTCAAATGGTGTTACAAAAGCAGTAAGTGAAGGTCAAGCAATGGCAAATCAAACAACAACTGCAATGGATGAGATAAATACACAAGTAAATTTAGTAAATGAATCAATTAGTGTAATTGATCAAATAGCATTTCAAACAAATATTTTAAGCCTAAATGCAGCTGTTGAAGCAGCAACTGCAGGAGAAGCTGGAAAAGGATTTGCAGTTGTTGCTCAAGAAGTAAGAAATCTTGCAACAAGAAGCGCAGAAGCGGCACGTGAGATAAAAGGTATTGTTGAAAGAGCAACAGTAAAAGCAAATGAAGGTAAAACTATAGCTACAAATATGATTGATGGATATAAAAACCTAAATAATAATATATCTTCAACAATGAACCTAATATCTGATATTGAAAATGCAAGTAAAGAGCAACTTCTTGGAATTGAACAAATAAATGATGCAGTAAATCAACTTGACCAACAAACACAACAAAATGCAATGGTAGCTAGTCAATCACATGATATTGCTCTAAGTACAGATGAGATAGCAAAACTAATAGTTCAAGATGCAAACCAAAAAGAGTTTGAAGGGAAAAATGAGGTAAAAGCAAAAGATATAGGAATAAAAAAAGAGGTAAAAGAACATATAATTGCCTCAGAACCTAAAAAAATAATCAAAGCTTCAAAACCAAATATTAACTCTACAAAAGAGATAACAAGTAGTTCAAGTAATGACGAATGGGAAAGTTTCTAAATTTATTCACTCATAGCAAAAGGCTATGAGTGATTTTGTGTTACTTTTTCTCCTTTACTTAAAAAAAATTATGAAATAGAATAAAATAAAACTATTGAATAAGATTAATTCAATAAAATACAATATCAAAAATATTTTAAGGTATAAAAGATGAATGAAGAGATAAAAAGAGAAAAAACCGTAACAATGACTATGCTAATGACTCCAGAAAAAGCAAATTTTTCTGGGAAAAATGTACACGGTGGTGAAATTTTAAAAATGCTTGATCAAGTTGCATATGCTTGTGCTGCTAGATATTCTGGTCACTATGCTGTTACACTTTCTGTTGATATGGTACTATTTAAAAATCCAGTTAAAATTGGCTCTTTGGTAACTTTTCATGCTTCAGTAAACTATACAGGAAGAACATCTATGGAAATAGGTATAAAAGTCATATCAGAAGATATAAAAGATCACACTATGAAAAATACAAATGTTTGCTATTTTACTATGATTGCTGTTGATGAAGATGGAAAACCAGTACCTGTTCCTAAATTAGAACTTGTAACTGAAGATGATAAAAGAAGATACAACGATGCTTTAAAAAGAAAAGATTTTAGAATGTCATCAAGACATGCAAAAGGATAAAAAGGCTAAAAAAAGCCTTTTTACTTAATTAAACTGATTTAGATTCCATAAACTCTTCATAACTTCCTTTGAAGTCTAAAATTGAGCCATCAGCTTGAATTTCAATAATTCTATTTGCATAAGCATCAAGTAACTCTCTATCATGAGATACACAAATAACTGAACCAGCATATTGATGTAAACCTTCACCTAAAGCAATAATAGCTTCAAGGTCAAGGTGATTTGTTGGTTCATCAAGAACTAAAAAATTTCCTTGTTCTAACATAATTTTTGATAGCATCATTCTGTGTTTTTCACCACCAGAACAAGAATCTACTTTTTTCTCCTGCTCTTGACCATTAAATAGCATTCTTCCAAGACAATTTCTAATCTCTCCAATATCAGCATCTCTATCAAGACCTCTTAACCAGTCATATAAAGTCATATCGCCATGTATAAAATCTGTTGTATTTTGCGGAAAATAAGAGTTTTGAATAGTTGCTCCCCATAAAACTTCTCCACTATCAGATTGTAAATTACCTATTAATATTTCACAAAGTGTTGTTTTTCCAACTCCATTTGGTCCTATTAATGCAATTTTATCACCTTTTTCAAGAGTAAATGAAATATCATTTAAAACAACTTTATCTCCATAAGATTTTGAGATATTTTTAACAGTTAAAAGCTCTTTTCCAACCTCTCTTTTTTGTCTAAAAATAATAGATGGATCTCTTCTACTTGATACTTCAATAGCTTGAATATCTAATTTATCAAGTTGTTTTTGTCTTGAAGTTGCTTGTTTTGCTTTTGAAGCATTTGCACTAAATCTAGTAATAAATTTTTCAAGCTCTTCTTTCTCTTTTTGTTTTTTACTTACATCTGTTTGTTGTTGTTTTGCAATTAATGTTGAAGCTATATACCAATCATCATAAGTTCCACTAAATTCTCTTATTTTTTTGAAATCAACATCTAAAATATTTGTACAAACAGCATTTAAAAAGTGTCTATCATGAGAAATTACAACCATTGTTCCATCATGGTGTTGTAGTTGATTTTCAAGCCAACCAATAGTATCAATATCTAAGTTATTTGTAGGCTCATCTAAAAATAAAATATCTGGTTTTGGATATAAAACCTGTGCTAAAAGTATTTTAACTTTATCTCCACCTGTTAATGTACTCATAAGATTTTGTTGAGTAGAAGCTGGAAAACCTAAATCTTCCAAAATTTTTGTAACTTTAATATCATATTCATAAGTTGGGTCTTCTTCACAACAAATAATTTCAAGCTCTGCTAATCTATTGTTTACTTCATCAGTAAATTCAGGACTTAAATACAACTCTTCTTTCTCTTTTATAGCATCAAAAAGTCTTTTATTTCCCATTAGAACTGTATCAAAAAGAGTAAAGTTTTCAAAAGCAAATTGATTTTGAGATAAAACCCCTACTTTTTTTCCATTTTGAATTTGTACTTCTCCTTCAGTTGCATCTTCTTGTCCTGAAAGAACTTTTAGAAATGTTGTTTTACCAGCACCGTTAGCACCAATCAAACCATATCTTTTACCAGTATCAAGTTTTAGATTTATCTCAGCAAAAAGAACTCTTGCTCCGAAAGATTTTTTTAAATTAACTATTTGAACCATATTACAACTTCTCCATTTTTATTTAACTATTTTAATTTTTTTGTGATTTTTTAATTTTAATTTGGCGATTATATCCAAAAAATAAGTTTTATGGCTTAAAAGAGCTTACAGCTCTCTTTCAAAAGCCAATTTCATAATATCATCTTCGCTTATAATATCGCTATTATCTTCATTTGGTGGATTTTTTATCCATAAAACTTTTGTTTTTAATTGATCAAGCTGATATTTTGTAAGATTTTTGATTAAGTTATCTGTTATCATCTCTTTTGTGAGAGTATTTGCATTTAGCATTTTTTTGATAACTTTCTCTAAATTCTTTTTAGTGCTTTCAAATGCTTTTTCTTCATCTGTTAATGAAATATACTCTTCATCTAAATATTTCATAACAGCATCACCTGGATATTTATAAGTTGTAATTCCTTTATAGTTATACTTTTGACACTTAAGTCTTGGAATATAAACTCCTGTAAAAACGTATCCTTGAACTGAATTTACACCTTCTAAAGTTCTTAAAGGATTGTGAGAGCATATATAATCATCTTTTACAATAGTTGGAGAGTTTTGAAGTGATGTTATATTGTTGTGTAATATTACAAAACTTCCTTTAACTTCTTTTGGACCTCCACGAAGTGAGTTTAATTCATTTTTATGAGCAAAAAAACTTCCACCAACCCTTGTAGGACTTCCTTCTAGAGAAACTAACTCATTTTCACTTATATCAAAATCTCCATCTACATAATTAAAATTTATAGGTAATTTAGAAAGGTTTGGAAGTCTATTTGACAATTTAACATCACCGTGAACATCAACAGAGTTATCAGGCAATATTGTAGTACCTTTTATATCAAACTTATCAAGCCATGCTTGTATGTCTTCATTGTTTGTTAAAGCAACTACTGGTCTGTAAATATGAGAAACAGCTTCACTTCCTTTATATCTATAAAACTGCCCATCCTCTTCAAATTTTGAAGTAATATTTAGTTTAATATCTGTTACTAAATCTCCTCCTATTTCATCTGCAACTCCATCTAAATCAGTTATTCTATTTGTATGACAAAGATAATCCTCTTTTACTGAAATTGGTCCACCAATTAATCTTTCAATAATATTATTTGAACAATCAAAATATGTATCAATACTTTTTGGTCCACCTTCAAGTGTAGTTAGACGATTATTATTACACTTAAAATGACCTTTTACTGTACGTGGGCTTGCTTTTATTGAAGTTAGTTCATTGAAAGAGCAATCATAAAAACCTTTTACCTCTTTTGGTCCATATGATAAGTTTTTTAAATTATTATGAGAACAATCAAAATCACCAACTTCAACAGGACAATCAAATAGCGAAGTTAATTTATTGTATGAACAATTAAAATCTTTCATTACAATTTTTGGACACCCTTCAAGACTAGGTAATTCATTGTTGCTTATATCAAAATATCCATCTATTCTATCAAACTTAATAGGAAGTTTTTGACCTTTTAATTTCTCACTTAGATTTACATTTCCTTGGACAGAAACATAAAAATCTTCTGATATATGATAGTTGCTTATACCATAATCTCTAAGCCAGTTTTCAATATCACTAATACTTAGCATCTTTTTAAGCCCTTAAATAATTTTTTAAATTTTGATATATATTAACATTTTATTACTTAGTTTATAAATTCAACAATATCTTCAAATTTATCTCTTATTTGTGTACTTTGCTCTTTTATTCTGTATCCAAAAGGAACAATTACAGAAAGTTGATACTCTTTTGTATTTAAGTTTAAAACTTTTTCAACATTCTCTTTTTCAAATCCTTCAATAGGACAAGAGTCAATTCCTTTAACAGCAGCAGCTGTCATCATATTTGCCATTGCAATATATGTTTGTCTTGATGTCCAAGCAAGAGTTTTTTCATCACTACTAAAAGTATCTTCTAAGTGACTTGTATATTTTTTAATATACGCATCTACCATATCTTGAGGCATTCCTCTTCTATTAAACTTTCTTAAAACTTCACTTGAACTTGGTTTTGTACTTTCAATTGCTGCTAAAATAACAACTAAATGTGAACAAGTTGTAACTTGTGGCTGATCCCAACAAAAAGGTCTAATTTTTGCTTTTAATTCAGGATTTGTAATAACCAAAAATTTCCAAGGCTCTTGACCAAATGAACTAGGAGATTTTCTTCCAGCTTCTAAAATAAAATTTAAATCATCACTTCTAATCTTTTTTGTTTCATCAAATATTTTACAAGCATGTCTAAAATCCATAGCTTCCATAAATGTTTTTTCCATATTTTTTCTATTAATGTATTTTTGTAATTTTATAAAAAATTATCTTTTAAAGTCTCTTCAAATTTAATTAACTCTTTATTTAGATCCAAATCACCTTTAAAAATATCATGAACAGAGTAAGTTTTTAAAGCTTCAAGTCCAATAAATTGAAATGTTTTATGAGTAGCAATATTTGCTTCATCTAGCGATAATCCATCAAAAAAACCATTTGGATTATTAAATTCACTTTTTGGACAGTTATAAGTGATACTTAACATATACTTTTTACCTTTTAAAAGTCCTCCACTTCCATAAGTTTTACTCTCATCACTTCTACTTCTTCCATCGCTTTCATAGTGTTTTCCTTGAGTAAAAGTCTCATCAAAATATTTTTTTGTAATCCAAGGAACTCCCATCCAATAAACAGGATATTGAAATAATACAGCATCAGCCCACTCGAATTTTTCACACTCTTCTTCTATTTTATAACCATTTTCAATATTTGTATATTTTACTTCAAAACCATTATCTAAAAAAAACTTTGTTGCTTTATCTATATATTTTTTTGTTAATTCACCACGTGCTACTACATCATAATATTGATGTCCATTTACAATTAAAACTTTTTTCATATATATATCCTTTTAAAATTATTTCAAATGTGAATGTATCAAAAACTATCTTAATCTCTGTATTTAACAATTAAATCATATTATGATAAAGTTCTAATTTACTTATACTAGAAGGTCTATTTTGGAAAATATATTATTGATTTTATTTGCCCTATTCTTAGGATATATGCTAAACCGTTTAAATATAATGCAAAGAGATGGATCACTTGCTTTAAATAAATTTGTACTTTATGTATCATATCCTGCAATTATTCTTTTACAAATTCCTAAAATTAGCTTTTCGCTTGAGCTTATGATTCCTGCAATTGTTGCTTGGATTGTTATGACATTAAGTGCTTTTTTAATACTTTTTTTATCAAAGGTTTTTGATTTTAGTAAAGAGGTAACTGGAAGCTTAATGCTAGTTGCTATTTTGACAAATAGCTCATTTTTGGGGATTCCACTTCTTGATACTTATTTACCAAATGATAATTTTATGCCATATTTACTAGTTTATGACCAACTAGGAACTTTCTTGGCATTTGCAATATATGGAACATTTATAGTGTCACTTTATACAAGTAAAACAAAAGTAACTTTTAAACTAATAACTATAAAAGTTTTAACATTTCCACCATTTTTATGTTTGATTCTTGCACTATTTTTTGTTGGTATTGAGTTTAATCCTACAATTACAAAAGTCTTAGAAGCTTTTGCCCTAACAACTGTTCCAGTTGCACTTGTAGCAGCTGGACTTCAACTACAACTTAGACTTCCAAAAGAGGATATAAAACCATTTAGTGTGGCACTTTTTGTAAAACTTATTTTTGCTCCAATTATTGCAATTATTGTTTGTAAAATTTTTGGATGGAATAATCTAGCAGGAACTGTATCAATTCTTGAAGCTGCTATGGCTCCAATGATAACAGCAGGTGCAATAGCAACAATGGCTGGACTTGCACCAAGACTAAGTTCTGCAATAGTTGGTTATGGAATTTTAATATCGTTTGTTACAACATATCTAGTTAAAATCTTAATCTTATAATTTATCAACTATTAACCAAATTTTAGCAAGAATTGCAAAAAAATTTTAAGGAAAAGAATGTTTAGAATATTAAAAAATGTAATATTTCTATCTTTGTTTCTAGTTTTAACTCTAGAAGCAAAAGAAAAAGAGCTAACAAACAAACAAATATTAGAGTTTGAAAGTTTAGAAATATTTAAAAAAGCTGGTATAAAAGTTGAAAAAGCTTACGATATAGGAAGTTTATATCTTCTTTCAATAGTTGTTCAAGGAAATAAAGATGAAATTTTTCTAACAAAAGATAAAAACTATCTTATCTCAGGTGCTGTTATAAACACAACAACAGGTATGCAAATAAAAGCTCCTGTAAACTTAGCTATATTAAAAGATAAAGAGGCATTTACTTATGGAAATGGAAAAGATGAGTATATTCTTTTTACAGACCCAGAGTGTTCATATTGTAAAAAATTTGAAACATTTTTGCCTCAAATAAAAGATAAAGTAAAAATAAAAGTATTTTTCTTTCCTTTAGATTTTCATGAAAATGCAAAAGATTTAAGCATATACATTATGAGTAAAAAAACAAGAGATGAAAAAATTAATGCAATGTTTGAGTTTAATATTGGAGATAATTTAAGTAAAGTAAAAAATGCAAAATACTCTAAAAATGAATTAGAAAAACTAGAGAAAAAGCTTGAAGAACATATTAATTTAGGAATAAGTTTAAATGTGCAAGGAACTCCAGCACTATTTGATAAAGATGGAAATAGTATTGTTTGGGTTAATCTTTTAGAAAAATATGGAATAGAGTTTCAATAATTAAAAAATGAAGGTAGACTTAAAAATCTATCTTCATTCTATAATATCTAGGAAAATGCGTTTTTAGATTTTCTTCAATTTTTAGAGGAAAAATCTCTTCTATTTGTGGCTTTACTTTATTAAAATAATCACTATTTCCATTTAAAAAAGTTAATTTTTCATAACTTCCATCTTTCAAAATAGTTACTCTAATATTTACAAATTCACCTCTTTTAAAAGTTGTTTTATCAAAACTTCTGTCTATATTGCTATAAACCTTTTTGTCAAATTTATTAAAAAAATCATCAATATTTGATACTTCATGATGAGCTTCTTCACTATTCTCATCTGTTTTTACATCTTCTAAAGCTTTTGTTTCTAAAGTAGTTTTTGGCTCAATCAAAATAGTTTCATCTTTATGCTCATCATCTTTAATTTGCTGTACTGGTTCTTCTTGTTTTGTCTCAGTAGATAATTTATTTTCAACTCTTTCCTCAACTATACTTTCAACAACTTTATCTTTTATCTCTTCTTGTTTCAAAACTTCAGTATTTGTATTATCTGTAGAGATATTTTCTTCATTTTTAGTAGTTTGCTCTTGAGTATTTAAATCTTTTACTCTCTCTTCTTGCTTTGATAATATTTCAGCTCTTTGAGAAAGATAGATATTTTTTGTACTCTCTTCTTTATTTTCATCTTCTACTTTTTTGACAATTAAAACTTCCTCACTGTTATCTTGAAATAATTTAGTTTTTATATCTTCATAGATTTTAGATAAAAAACCACTTTCTTCAACAAATACTTTTGAATCTTTTGTTTCAATTTCTACTTTTGTATCTTTTGTTATTGTTTCCAATGATAAATCATTATCTTTTGAAAAAACAAAAAAATAGATTAAATACAAAACAAACAATACACCAATGATAATCAATATATCTTCAACAAAATTTTTAGTTCTTCTTTTCATATTTCCCTCTTCTATTAATCTTTAATATAAATCTCATCAAGCAAACTATCTACAAAATAATCTGGGCTAAATTCTATTAAATCATCTTGTTTTTCACCAACACCTATATAAAAAATAGGAAGCTCAAGCTGATTTGATATTGAAAATAGTGCACCACCTTTCGCCGTTCCGTCAAGTTTTGTTACAATAATACCATCTATTCCTACAATTTCATTAAAAGCTTTTGCTTGAGCAATTGCACTATTTCCTTGAGTTCCATCTAAAATCATTAGCTTTTGATATGTTCTATTTTCTAAAGCTTTCTCACAAACTTTTACTATCTTTTTTAACTCATTATTTAAGTTTGATTGCGTTTGAAGTCTTCCTGCTGTATCAATAATAACATTATCAATATTTCTAGCAATTGCAGAGCTAATTGTGTCGTAAGCAACAGCGCTTGAATCATGACCTTGTTTTGTTTTTATAATTGGAATATCAAGTTTAGTAGCCCAAGAACTAAGTTGCTCTATTGCTGCAGCTCTAAAAGTATCTCCCGCTCCTAAAATTACACTTTGTCCCTCTTTTTTTAACTTAGCAGCTAACTTTGCTATAGTTGTAGTTTTTCCAGCACCATTTACACCAATTATCAATCTCACATAAGGTTTTGAAATATTTGAAAAATCAACATCTGGAGCATGCTCAAAAAGCATTACAAGTCTATGTCTTAACTCTTTTCTTGAAATCATAGAGGGTAAACCATTCATAGCTTTTTCTATAATTTCATACTCAACATCTGCTTCTATTAAAATCTCTTCTATCTCTTCAAAAGATATTTTCTCTTTTTTTTGAGGTACTACACTTTTTATTGAAGCAAAAGTTTTGCTAAAAGCTTTTGAAAAAAAATTCTCACCCTCTTCTTTATTTTCAACAACTTGATTCTCTTTATTTTTTTTAAGAAAGTTAAACATTTTTTATCCTATTTTTCCAAAAGCTTTTTAATATCAATTTCTAACATCTCATTTGGAACTAAACCTGTATATTTTTGGAAAAATGTTCCATGTTTATCTATCAAAAAAGTAGTAGGAATCGCTTTAATTCCACCCAATGATTTTGCCAAATCAAAAGCTTCACTTGAGTTTGTTACTGTATAGTTTATATTGTAAGATTTCAGTAACTCATTTAACTCATCATTTGTTTTAAACTCTTCAAGCAAAATTCCAACTACAACAATATCATTTTTATAGGCTTCTTGAATTTGAACTAAATTTGAAATTTCAACCTTACAAGCTGGACACCAAGTTGTAAAAAAGTTTAATAAAACTATTTTATCATTTGTATCTTTTAAAATTATCTTATCTTGATTTAAAGATATATTTATTTGTAAGTTATTAATTGTATTTAGACTAAATTGCTTTTCAGTACTATTTATTGTAGTTTTTTGATTTTTATCACTTTTTGAATCACAAGCAGCAAAAAATAAAATTGGTAAAATAGTTAAAATTGCTAAAGTTTTAAACTTCATTTTAATTCCTTTAGATAAAATTGTTTTTTAGGTAGAGATTTTACCTAAGTGAGGCTTAAATGAACACAAATCACAAAAGTGATTTTCGACAATCATGTATTAAAAGATTAAAATATGTGGCACTTTTTTCAAAATACTCAAAAAATAAGAGAGTTATTCAAAAATTAAAGAGTATTATACGAAACAGTGATGCAAAAAATATTTTGTTGTATATCCCACTTGATATGGAAGTAGATACAACACTTTTAATTAATGAGTTAAGAAAAGAAAAAAAAATAGTTTATGTACCATTTATGGAAGATGATAGTTTTAAAATAGTAAAGTATAGATTACCACTTCATAAAAAAAAGTTTAATATAAAAGAGCCTACAAACTCTTTTTTAAAACCAAATAAGATTGACTTAGCAGTAGTTCCTATTGTTGGAATTGATGTTTTAAACAAAAGAATCGGGTTTGGTAAAGGTATGTATGATAGATTTTTTTATAGATTAAAATACAGACCAAAAATAGTTTTTATACAACTTGAACTTTGTAAAAGTAAAGAAATTTTAAGTGATAATTACGATATTGAAGCAGATTATATAATTACGGGATAGGTTAAAATGGAGATTTTATTAATATCTGTTGCATTTGGGGCTTTTAGTTCAATTGTTACAGTTTTTATTTCAAAGAAGATAAATAAAGCCAAGTTTGAAGTTTTTATTGAACAAGCAAAGGCAAAAGCTAGAGTTATAGAGCACGAAGCAGAGGTTTCTTTAAAAGATGCCCAATTAAAAGCAAAATTTGAGTGTGATAGAGAGTTTAAAAGTGCTAGAAAAGAGTATGAAAATATGCTTTTTAAGATTGAAAAGAAGGAAAAAGAGTTAAATGAGCATCTTGAAAGCGAATTAAGACTTATTAAAGCTCAAAAAGAGGAAATTAGCGAAAACAATAGAAAAATTGCAATATTAAAAGATGGTATTGAAGAGCAAAAAAGAACTTATGAACAGAAAACTTTTGAAGCTATAAAAATATTGGAAAATGCTAGTGGACTTACAAAAAGTGAAGCGAAAGAGCTAATGCTTGAAAAAGTAAAAGAGGATTCAAGAGCTGAAATTGCTTCAATCTTTAGAAAAAAATATAAATTAGCAGAACAAAGCTCAAAACAAGAGGTAAATAATATTTTATCTCAAGCAGTTACAAGATATGCAGGAGAGTTTGCAGCGGAGCGACTTATAAATAATATTCCTTTAAATGATGAAGAGACAAAAGGTAAAATTATTGGTAAAGAAGGAAGAAATATAAAAGCTCTTGAGATGCTTTTAGGAGTTGATATTATAATAGATGATACTCCAAATACTATTACTGTTTCCTCTTTCAATTTATATAGAAGAGCAATTGCTACAAGAACAATTCAAGAATTACTCGAAGATGGAAGAATTCAACCTGCAAGAATTGAAGAGATTTATAACAAAGTAAAAACTGAATTTGATAAAAAGATACAAAAAGAAGGTGAAGATGTTGTTATGGAGCTTGGAATAAAATCTATGCATCCAGAGCTTATAAAACTTGTTGGAAGATTAAGATACAGAGCAAGTTATGGACAAAATGCTTTAGCTCATACTCTTGAAGTTGCTCATCTAGCAGGTCTTATTGCATCTCAAATGGGTGGAGATGCAATACTTGCACGTCGTGCTGGAATTATGCATGATATTGGAAAAGCTTTAACTCATGAAGCACCTGGAAGCCATGTTGATTTAGGTGCAGAAATTTGCAAAAGATATGGAGAATGTGAAACTGTTATAAATGCAATTTACGCTCATCATGGTCACGAAGAACCAATAAATGTTGAAAGTGCAGCTGTTTGTGCAGCAGATGCTTTAAGCGCTGCAAGACCAGGAGCAAGAAGAGAAGTTTTAGAGAGTTTCCTAAAAAGAGTTGAAGAGATTGAAAATATAACTACAAGTAAAATTGGAGTAACAAATGCATACGCTATAAATGCAGGACGAGAAGTGCGAGTTATAGTAAATGCAAAACTTGTAAATGATGATGAAGCCGTACTTCTTGCAACTGAAATAGCAAAAGAGATAGAAGAAAAAGTTCAATATCCTGGTGAAATCAAAATAAATGTAATAAGAGAAATTAGAGCTGAAAGCTATGCTAGGTAATCGAGAATAAAGGCAAAAAATGAATGAAACGAAACAGATAACAAAACCAACAACAATAAAACCAACAACAAAAATAATAGCAGGAGCATACAAAGGTAAAGTTTTAAACTTACCATCTTTGGATGTAACAAGAAGTTCAAAAGCAGTTTTAAAAGAATCTGTATTTAATGTTTTACAGTTTGATATTATTGATAAGATATTTATAGAATCATTCGCTGGTAGTGGTTCTATTGGGCTTGAAGCAATTAGTCGTGGTGCAAAAAGAGCTTATTTTATTGAGCTTGACAAAAAATCTTACTCAATTTTAGTTAAAAATTGCAAAAGTATAAATATTGAAAAGTGTCAAACTATTCAAGGAAATACATTTGTTCAAACTCCTCTTATTTTAGATTTTTTAAAAAATTCTAAAGAAGAAATTGTTTTATATGTAGATCCTCCTTTTGATTTCAGAGATGGAATGGAAGATGTTTATGATAAATCTTTTAGAATGATTGAAGCAATTGAAAATAGTAATATTTTCAAAATTATAATAGAGCATGAATCAAAACTTGAAATTCCAAAAATTTTAGGAAAATTTAGTTTAGAAAAAACTAGAAAGTTTGGTAAAAGTTCACTATCTTATTTTAGTTATAAAGCTTAATGTTTAAATTTTCTTTAATTTTGCTAATTAGGTATGTTTATAGCTCCAATTTTTTATACAGTTTCACCATATGAATTAAATCCAAGTAAAATCCTTCTATCTCCCTCTTTTGAGCATATAATGGGAACAGATAGATTAGGACGTGATGTATTTGCTAGAGTCTTAGAAGGTGGTCAAACTTCACTTATAATAGGATTTTTAGCAGCATCTTTTTCATCTTTTTTAGGTTTAATTGTTGGAATAACTGCTGGTTATTTTAAAGGAAATATTGATAAAACTATTACTATTGTAATTGATCTTTTTTTAACTTTCCCAACATTTTTTCTTCTTTTAGCCTTGGTTTCATATATTGAAGCAAATGCTGTTGTTTTAATACTTGTAATATCAATAACTGGTTGGATGGGAATGTCAAGAATGATAAGAAGTGAAAGTTTTGCACTTAGCAATAAACCTTTTATAAAAATCTTAAAAATAGCAAATGTAAGTAAAGTAAAAATTATTTTAAAATATTTTGCCCCACTTTTAGCTCCTATTTTTCTTATCTCTTTTTCATTTGGAGTTGCAGGTGCTATATTAGCAGAATCAGGTCTTTCATTTTTAGGTCTTGGAGTAAATCCACCTCAAATGAGTTGGGGAAGTCTTTTAAGTGATGGGAAAGCTGTAATTGATATTGCTTGGCATTTAAGCTTTTTTCCAGGACTTATGATATTTATAATAACTTTTTGTCTAATCCAAATAAGTGATTATCTACAAAATATAGCAAATAAAAAAGATTTACTTAAAAATTAATAAATACCAAAATATTGTTTAAATGGATTTACAACAAAATTTTGGTATTATCCACAACATAAATTACCAAAAATAGGAAAAAATTATGAGTAAAAAAGATATTAAAAAAGTTGTACTTGCTTATAGCGGTGGGCTTGATACATCTATTATTTTAAAGTGGCTTCAAGATGAATATGATGCAGAAGTTATTACTTTCACAGCTGATTTAGGTCAAGGCGAAGAGGTTGAGCCAGCAAGAGCAAAAGCTATTGCTTGTGGTATTAAACCTGAAAATGTTTACATTTTAGATGTAAAAGAAGAGTTTGTAAAAGATTATGTTTTCCCTATGTTTAGAGCAAATGCTATTTACGAAGGTGAGTATCTTTTAGGAACTTCAATAGCAAGACCACTTATTGCAAAAAAACTTGTTGAAATTGCAAATGAAAAAGGTGCACAAGCAGTAAGTCATGGAGCAACTGGAAAAGGAAATGATCAAGTTAGATTTGAGCTTGGTGCATTAGCACTTAATCCAGATTTAAAAGTAATTGCACCTTGGAGAGAGTGGGAGTTAAACTCAAGAGAATCACTACTTGAGTATGCTAAAAAACACAATATTGAGATTTCTCAAAAACACGTTGATGAAAATGGAAACCCAAAAATAAGCCCATATTCAATGGATGCAAACTTACTTCACATCTCTTATGAAGGGCTTCATTTAGAAAATCCAGCAAATGAACCAGAAGAGTCTATGTGGTTGTGGACAACATCTCCTGAAAAAGCTCCAGATAAGGCTGAGTATATTGAAATTGAGTATAAGAATGGAGATCCAATTGCACTAAATGGAAACAAACTTTCTCCTGCTTCTTTACTTGAAGCTTTAAATAAACTTGGAAATAAACACGGTATTGGAAGAGTTGATATTGTTGAAAATAGATATGTTGGTATGAAAGCACGTGGTTGTTATGAGACTCCAGGTGGAACTATTATGTTAAAAGCTCATAGAGCTATTGAGTCTTTAACTCTTGATAGAGAAGCTGCTCATTTAAAAGATGAGTTAATGCCAAGATATGCAAAACTAATCTATCAAGGATATTGGTTCTCTCCAGAGCGAGAGATGCTTCAAGTTGCTATTGATGCAACTCAAAAAAATGTAGAAGGAAAAGTAAGACTTAAACTTTACAAAGGTAATGTTATGGTTATTGGAAGAGATTCTTCAAAATCTTTATATGATGATGCATACTCAACATTTGAAAAAGATGAAGTTTATAATCAAAAAGATGCAGAAGGATTTATTAGATTAAATGCTTTAAGACTTGTAATTGCAGGTAGAAAACAAAGATAATTAAATTTAAAAAAAAGAATAAAAAGAACTCATAAAATAGTTTATGAGTTCTTTTTTATAAAAAAGATTTTACTGGCAATTTTCACAAATACCATATAATTGCATTGAATGATCAGTTATTTTAAACTTATTTACTTTTGCTATTTTTTCTTGTCGTTTCTCAATCTCTTCATCAACGAACTCAACTATTTTTCCACAATCCGTACAGATTAAATGGTCATGATGAGATTTAATATTACTTTCATATTTCTTTCCATCAACACCAAAATTAAGTGAAGCAATAAGCTCAACTTCTTCTAAAAAACTCAAAGCTCTATAAACAGTTGCGATTCCAACATTTGAGTTAGGATAATCTTTTTTTATTTGGTTATAAACCTCTTCAGCAGTTAAATGTCCAGTTGCATGAAGTAATATACTTAAAACAATCTCTCTTTGTTCTGTATATTTAAGACCTTTTTGCTTAACAATCTTTTTTAACTCTTCTATAATCTCTTCATAATCATTATTTAACATAAAAACACCTTTAAAAAAATAAAAATCTAGTATATCCAAAGTTTAAAAAAAATTCAAATATTTCTTATATTTTATTGATATAAGTTAATTGAATTTAATCAATTTTACATTATAATAATCATTATTAATATTTAAAGGTATAAAAATGTCGCTAAATGATTTAGATTTACAAAAAACTGCTAATATAAAAGCTATAAATTGTGATGATGTTTTAAAAAAAAGACTCTATTCTTTTGGAATAATTGTAGGAAACCAAATTTGTGTAACAGCAAAATCTTTAGCTAAAAAAACTATTGAGAAAAAAATCAATCAGTCAAAAGTTGCGTTAAGACATAGCGAAGCTATTAATATTAAAGTTGGATAAGCAAATGAATAAAACTATAAAAATAGCTCTTGTAGGACAACCTAATGTTGGTAAATCTATGCTTATTAACTCAATTTCAAATTCAAGATTGAAGGTAGGTAATTTTTCAGGTGTTACTGTTGAAAAAAAAGAGGTAATTTTTAAATATAAAGATTATGATATTAAAATTATTGATTTACCTGGTTCTTATTCACTTGAAAACTACTCATTAGAAGAAAAAGTTGTAAAAAACTTTTTAAATCAAAATGAGTATGATATTATCTTAAATGTTATTGATTCAACAAATCTTCAAAGAAATCTTCTGCTTACTAGTGAATTATTAGCTTTAAATAAAAAAATGATTATTGCACTAAATATGAGTGATGAAGCAAAAAAAGAGAATATTTTGATTAATAATGAAAAACTATCATCTCTTTTAAATACACCTTGTATAAAAACAAGTGCTACAAATAAAAATGGACTTAAAGAGTTATTAGAACAAATTATAAAAATATTTGAAGAAGATAAAATAGTCTTTAAGCAATCTTTTACTACACATATTTTAAACAATGATGAAATTTTATCCCAAAGATTTAATTTTGTAAAAAATATTATTCAACAATGCGTAAAAATTGAAGAAACTAAAGAAAAAACTACTACTGAAAAAATCGACTCAATTTTGATGAATAAATTTATTGGTCTTCCTATTTTTTTATTTTTAATGTGGGGATTATTTCAACTAACTTTTACTTTAGGGCAAATTCCTATGGATTATATAGATAGTTTTTTCTTAGTATTTGCGGAAGGTATTAAAAATATAATTGGAGAAAATCAACTCTCTTCACTTTTAGCAGATGGAGTAATAGCTGGAGTTAGTGCTGTTGTTATGTTTTTACCAAATATTTTGATTTTATTTTTAGGAATTTCACTACTTGAAGGAACTGGATATATGAGTAGAGTTGCTTTTTTACTCGATGGAACTTTTCATAAATTTGGACTTCATGGTAAATCATTTATTCCACTTGTTACTGGTTTTGGTTGTAGTGTTCCAGCTTATATGGCAGCTAGGACTTTAAAAAATGAAAGAGATAAATTATTAACTCTATTTATTATTGGATTTATGTCTTGCGGTGCTAGATTGCCTATTTATGTACTTTTTGTAGGTGCATTTTTTGGTGCTAGCAATGCTGGAAATATCCTTTTTATAATCTATATTAGTGGTGCAATTTTTGGCTTATTTGCTGCAAAATTTTTAAGAGCAGTAGTTTTTAAAGGAAAAGATGAGCCATTTGTTATGGAGATGCCAAAATATAGATTACCTTCACTAAAACTAGTTTACAAAGAGCTTATAAACAAGGCTTTGATGTATCTAAAAAAAGCTGGAACATTTATTTTAGTAGCCTCTATTTTAATTTGGTTTATGAGTAACTATCCAAAATATCCAAATATTGAAAATGAAATAAATCAAAAAATTGAATTAGCAATAAACGATGAATTAAAACAAGAGTTACAAAATGAATTAGCTTTATACAATCTTGAAAACTCATATTTAGGAAAACTTGGAAAATTTAGTGAGCCATTTTTTGCTCCTTTGGGATTTGACTGGAAAATGGCTGTTGCGCTTGAAGCTGGGTTAGCTGCTAAAGAGATTGTTGTTTCGACTCTATCTATTTTATATGGATTAGGAGAGAGTGAAAATCCAGATGAACCAACTATTACTTTAGTTGAGAAAATAAAAACTAATATTCCTTTTGAAGCTGCAATTTCATTTATAGTATTTGTGATGATTTATCTGCCTTGCTTGGCGGCTTCTATGGTATTTGCAAAAGAGGCTGGAGGATGGAA
The DNA here is from genome assembly GCF_002993025.1 of Arcobacter cryaerophilus gv. crypticus. GTDB lineage: Bacteria > Campylobacterota > Campylobacteria > Campylobacterales > Arcobacteraceae > Aliarcobacter > Aliarcobacter cryaerophilus_B. The sequence goes on from NZ_NXGI01000012.1 coordinate 18,776, forward strand.
ATATCTTGCTTATTTGTTTATATTTACTACAACAACTGCTTGGATAATGTCATTTATAGCATATAATATTACAAAAATAGTATTAGCGTAAAAGCTACTACTATTTTAACTCAAATTTTGTTATATATTCTTGGTTGTTGTAAATAATCATAAAATCCCACGTACCTTTTGCTCTTCCATCTAAATATCTAAAATCATATGCTGAAGTATCACCAGCTGGAATTATCATCTCTCTTGTTCGTGAAACAGTACCATTTGGGTCAATCCAGTTTATAATCAATGTTTGATTATTCTCACTATTTAACTCAACTTCAAATTTACAAATTATTGAATTCTCATCTTCTAAAATAAGACAATCAACATTTGGGTTATATGTTTGTTGCTCAACTATGCTTTGAGAAAAAAGCAAAGTAGCAAAAGATAGAAAAATAACTAATTTTTTCATACAAATCCTTCGTTTTAAATTTTCATTATAGTTAAAATTTATTTTAATTATAATTATTTTTTAGATATTTAGAAAAAAACTACTTCTCTTGTACAAATTTTTCCCATATTGTCTCTTCATTTAAGTTTGCTCTATTTTTTAAAATATCAAAAGGCATATACTCTTTTTTATATCCCATTGAGTAGTGATTATCTATCCAGTATCCCAAATAAATATATGGAATATTTAACTCTTTTGCAATATTTATTTGAGTTAAAATAGAGAACTTTCCAATAGAAAACTCTTCAAAATCGTGGTCATAAAAACAGTAAATAGAAGATATTGCATTTGGTAAAATATCTACTAAAGCAACTCCTATTAACTCATCATCTCTAAGATATAAAAACTCTGTTGCGTATTTTTTATTTCCTTCAACATAAGATTTTATGTAATCTTCGTGATCAATAGGTAAATACTTCCAATCTTTTTTAGCTTGCATAACGCTATGATACTTATGGTACAAATCCATATGCTCTTTTGTAACAGTTGGTGGTCTTATAAAAACTTTTGTATCTTTGTTTTTATTTAAAACCCTTTTTTGTGATTTTGAAAACTCAAAATTTTTTACATCAATTCTCATCGATACACACTTTGTACAACTCTTACATTCAGGTACAAAATGTATTTTTCCAAACCTTCTCCAACCTCTTTCTAGCTTTTTTTGATAATCTTCAATACTACAAGAATTTAAAAATCTATATCTCATATCTGATTTTTGATCTTCAAAATATGAACACTCTCTATTTTCTTCAAAAAACTCTAAATCAGGATTAATAAAATTCATTTTCTACTCGTTTATCTTCTGCTTTATCTCTTTTGCTATGCTAGATATTTTTTTTATTTTTTCATTATTATTTAAACTATCATCCAACAAATGCTTAACAAAAGCACTTCCAACAATAACACCATCAAGATTTTTTGATTTTGCTTTACAAGTTTTTTCATCTATTCCAAAACCAATGTATAGTGGAGTTTTTGAATATTCTCTTACGTTTTCTATAATTTGTGATAAATCTTCATCTCTTCCACTTCCAGTTATTCCAGCATATGCAACCATATAAATAAATTTAGAAGAGTTTTCTACAAGAGTTTTTATTCTATCTTTTGGTGTTGTTGGTGCTACAAAAGTAATATTTGATTTATTATATTGTTTAAAAAGAGGTTCATATTTTTGTGACATTTCATATGGTAAATCTGGAATTACTGTACCAGAAACTCCAAATTCTTCTGCTTTTTTTAAAAAATTTTCCAAACCATAGTGATAAAATGGATTCATATATCCCATCCATAAAGTATCAATATCTTTTGCTATTTTTGATGAAACTTCAAAAAGATCATTTAGTTTAAAACCATTTTTTAAAGCCAATAAATTTGCTTTTTCTATGATTGGTCCTTCAGCAATAGGGTCTGAAAAAGGAACACCAAGCTCCAAAATATCAACTCCACTATCTTTTAAACTATATGCCAAATCAACTGTAAAATTGTTGTCTGGTAAAGATGTAGTAATATATCCAACTAATTTTTTCAACTCTTTTCCTAAAAATAAATTTTTTTGATTTTACCTAAAACCGAATTAAAATCTATTTTTAGTTATAATCTTAACCATTTTAATATAGGATTTTTAATATGAGTATAATTAAACACGATTTTGAAAAAATGAATATTACAAAAATAAAACAATCAAAAAATATCAAAAAACTAACAGTTATAACAGCCTATGATGCCCTATTTTCAAACTTATTTTCAAAAAGTGCTGATATGATACTTGTGGGAGATAGTTTAAATATGAGTTTTATGGGAAAAAGTGACACATTAAGTGCAACTTTAGAACAGATGATTTATCACACAAAAGCTGTTTGCAATGGAGCAAAAGATGCTTTTGTGATAACTGATATGCCTTTTGCTACTTATATAAATAAAGATCTTGCTTTAAAAAACTGTGCAAAAGTTTATCAAGAAACACTTGCAAGTGCCGTAAAAATTGAAGGTGGTGAAGATAAAGCGGATATTATAAAATATCTTACATCAAATGCAATTGCTGTTATGGGACATATTGGTCTTATGCCTCAATATGTACGAAGTGAAGGTGGTTACAAGGTTCGAGGGAAAACTTTAGAAGATGAAGAACAATTAATACGTGATGCAATAGCAGTTGAAAAAGCAGGAGCTTTTGCAATAGTTATTGAAGGTGTTATGAGTCATGTTGCAAAAAAAATCACACAAGCTGTAAATATTCCAACTATTGGAATAGGAGCTGGAAATGAGACAGATGGTCAAGTTTTGGTTTGGTCTGATATGTTAGGTTTTTTTGAAGATTTTAAACCAAAATTTGTAAGACACTATTTAAATGGAGCCAACTTAGTAAAAGAAGCTGTAAATCAATATAGAGAAGATGTACAAACACAAAATTTTCCATCAAAAGAAGAAGAGTACTAAAATGAATTTTAAAAGCGGAGCTTTATAGTGCAAAGATTAGTAGAAGTTGAATCAGTATCTTTTGAAGAAGAAACAAACGAACAAAGCCTAAGACCTTCTTCTTGGGATGATTATATAGGTCAAGAAAAAATAAAAAAGAATTTAAGAGTTTTTATAGATGCTTCAAGAAAAAGAGCTGAAGCACTTGACCATATTTTATTTTATGGACCTCCAGGTTTAGGGAAAACTACACTTTCATATCTTATTTCAAATGAAATGAGCTCAAATATGAAAATAACAGCCGGTCCTATGATTGAAAAAAGTGGTGATTTAGCAGCAATTTTGACAAATCTTGAAGAGGGAGATATTCTTTTTATAGATGAAATTCATCGTCTTAGTCCTGCTGTTGAAGAGATTTTATATCCAGCAATGGAAGATTATAGACTTGATATAATAATTGGCTCAGGACCTGCTGCTCAAACTGTAAAAATTGATTTACCAAGATTTACACTAATTGGAGCAACAACAAGAGCTGGAATGCTTTCAAATCCACTAAGAGAGAGATTTGGAATGCATTTTAGAATGCAGTTTTATACAGAAGAAGAACTAGCAAAAATTATTCAAAAAGCTTCAATAAAGTTGGGAATTGGATGTGAAGATAACTCTAGCTTTGAAATGTCAAAAAGAAGTCGTGGAACACCTAGAGTTGCTTTAAGACTTTTACGAAGAGTTAGAGATTTTTCACAAGTAAAAGGTGAAAAAACTATACTTTTAAATACTTGCAAATATGCCTTAGATGAACTAGGAATAAATGAAAATGGTTTCGATGAAATGGATATAAATTTACTTGAACTTCTTATTTCAAATAAAGGAAGACCTATGGGATTAGGAACTATGGCAGCAGCTTTGAGTGAAGATGAAGGAACTATTGAAGATGCTATTGAGCCATATTTACTAGCAAATGGATATATAGAAAGAACAGCACGAGGAAGAGTTGCTAGTGTTAAAACATATGAGATGTTTAGATTAACTCCACCTCAAAGTAAATTAAATGAAAACAACCAAGGAAATCTATTTTGAAACCAGCATATTTTTTAATGCTTTTAGCATTTGTTTTATTTTATTTTTTAATAGAACTTTTTGACCCATTTTTAAAATCAATTGTAGTAGCAGCTTTGCTTACTATTGCTACAAACTCAATGTTTTTAAGAATAAATAGTAAAGTAAGAAATAGAGCCTTTTCTACAACTATTTTTACTCTTGCTATGACAGCTCTGTTTTTCTTACCTATTTTGTATTGCATAATCTCATTTGCAACATTTTTTAACCAAGTTGACCAACAACACCTAATACAAAATTTAACAGAAATAAAAAATATGGTTATTGGCTTTTTGGGTGAATTTAGCTTCTTAAATGATTTTATAAATAAAATATCATCATCTGTGGATATTGGAAAAACAGTACAACAGCTTGTATCTTTTAGTGCATCTTTAGGTAAAAATAGTGCAAAATTTATGATTGATATGATTTTGATTTTAATCTTTTTCTTCTTTTTTACCCTATTTTCAAACCAAATTGCAATTTATCTAAAAAATATAACTCCTATAAACAACGAAGATGCAAATATATTGTTCAATGAATCATCAAGTGTAATGAGTGTAGTTTTTTATTCTATTTTAGTAACTGCAATATTTCAAGGTTTTCTTTTTGGAGCTTTTGTGAGTAGTTTTGGTTATGATGGACTTTTACTTGGAGTTTTATATGGTTTTGCATCTTTAGTTCCTGTTGTTGGTGGAGTTATTATGTGGCTTCCTGTAGCTTTATATGAATCAAGTACAGGAACTATATCAAATGCAATTTTTATAGCAGTTTACTCTATTGTTGTTATTTCAATAATCGCAGATACTTTTATAAAACCTCTAATAATAAGCTATATAAATAAAAAAATGGTAAAAACTCCTACAAAGATAAACTCATTGATAATCTTTTTTGCAATAGTTGCAGGACTTGGCACTTTTGGATTTTGGGGAATGATAATTGGACCTGCAATGGTAAGCTTATTTGTATCTACTATGCAACTTTTAAGAAAGTATATAAAAGAGGTTGAAACTAAAAGTATTTTATAATAATTTTAAAAGAGCCAAATTTTATTTTGGCTCACCTCTTAAAGTTTCACCACCAAAACTCATAATCCCATAATCAAGATTTACAACTTTTGAAAATCCCATATTTAGCATTATTTTTTGGCAGTAAGCACTTCTACTTCCGCTGTGACAATATAAAATTATAGGTATATCTTTTTTATCATTTATTTGCTCTAAAGCGTTATAAAAACTAGTTGTTGGAACTAAAAAATCAGCACCTTTTATTCGTATATTAACCCACTCCATCCACTCTCTTGTATCTACTAAACAAAAGTTTACAGCACCCTCATCTCTAGCTTCTAAAAGTGCTTCAAGTTCTATAGAATTTATCTCATCATTGTTAAGTAACTCTTCACACTCTTTTTTTGTCAAACCTCTAAAATGTGTAGTAATAGCCTCTTTTGTATCAATATTCAAAAGCAATTCATGGGCTTTTTCTTTTGTACAATAAATTCCACAATGACAACTTCCATTTTTGGGTATCTCACTACTCAAAGCTGGTACACATGGACAAAGTCTATTTTCATTTTCATTTTCTACTACCATAAAACATGGGCAATATCTTTTTCCATAAATAAGCATATTTCTAGCCAATCCCATTTGTACAGACAAATTAACTTCATCGTCAGGATTAAAAACAAAATCATACTTTTTTAATACATCTTTTGTAAAATCTTTTGTATTTTCTAGTTCATTTTGGAAAACTAAAGAGTTAATATCAATTTTTTTTATCATTTATAAACCTTTTAAAATAAGGCAAAATTATAATAAGTTTTAGAGTAGATTTGGCTTAAAAATTCTTTTTAAGCCAAATTTTTTAAGATTCAGCCTCTGCTTTTTGTAGTGACATCATTTGAGCTTTTACTCGCATCATATCTTCTGTAGGATATTGATTTTCAACAGATCCTCTTTCAACTCTTACAAAAAAATCTTTAGAGCCAGTATTAAATCCAAAATTTGTATTTGAAAGCGTAACTTCAAATTTACTATTTGAAGTTGATTCATTTTGTGCTTTTTGTACATCAGAGTTTTCTTTTGCCTGATCTATACTTTTCTTTTGAATCTCTTTTAACTCTTTTTGTTCATCAGTTTTTACTGAATTTGAAGTAGATCTTACCTGCTGCATCTCTACAGCTTTGTTATCCTTGAACTGATCAATTTTTGGGATATTTCCAAGTTCCATAAATACTCCTTTTCTTAAATTTAGCTAATTATACTATATATTTTTAGAAAAAGCATTTTATTTTGTTATAATATTTCAAACTTTATTTAGGGATATTTATGAATAGCACTTTTGATTACGAAAAACTAAAACTTTTTTATATTGGAAAAGAAAAAATTGAGGGTCAAATTACACCTTTGGTTTATCAAAACAAAGATTTATTGACTCATGCTGCAATTATTGGAATGACTGGAAGTGGTAAAACAGGACTTGGAATTACTCTTTTAGAAGAAGCTGCTATTGATGCAATACCATCAATTATAATTGACCCAAAAGGTGATATGACAAATCTTCTTTTAAATTTTCCAGAATTAAATCCAAATGATTTTGAACCTTGGCTAGATGATAGTGAAATATCAAACAGTGGATTAACAAAAGAAGAGTTAGCTATAAAAGTTGCAAATAGCTACAAAGAAGGAATACAAAGAGATTTTCAAGATATAAATAGAGTAAAAAAACTAAAAGATAGTGCTGATTTTACAATCTACACTCCAGGAAGTAGTGCTGGAATTCAAGTATCAATTCTTTCATCTTTTAAAGCACCTACTATAGAGATTTTAGAAGATATGGAGTTATTTTCAAATATTATAAACTCAACTGTACACTCAATTTTATCTTTAATAGATAACAAAAGCGATGAAACATCAAAAGAGTCAATTCTTCTAGCATCTATTTTTACAAGCTATTTTAAAGAACAAAAAGATTTAACTCTAGAAGAGTTAATAACTTTAATAGTAACTCCACCTTTTTCAAAAATTGGAGTTTTTGATTTGGAGACTTTTTTTCCTCAAAGTGATAGATTAAAATTTGCACTAAAAATAAATACAATTATTGCAAGTCCATCTTTTAGCACTTGGCTTGAAGGTGAGAGTTTAGATATCTCAAAAATGCTATATAGCGAAAGTGGAAAAGCCAAAGTAAATATTTTTTCAATCGCACATCTAAATGACTCACAAAGAATGTTTTTTGTAACAATTTTACTAAATCAAATATTAGCTTGGATGAGAAGACAAGAGGGAACTACATCTTTAAAAGCCCTACTTTATATGGATGAGATTTTTGGATATTTTCCACCACAAGCAAATCCACCATCAAAACAACCAATGCTAACACTTTTAAAACAAGCAAGAAGTTTTGGAATAGGAGTTATTCTTTCAACTCAAAATCCAGTAGATATTGATTACAAAGGATTATCAAATATAGGAACTTGGTTTATAGGAAGACTTCAAACAAAACAAGATATAGAAAAAGTAATAGATGGTTTAAGTAGTGCTAGTGAAAATGGATTAAATAAACAAGAGTTATCTTTGGCTTTAGGAACACTTGCTAAAAGAAATTTTATTATGAAAAATATAAATGAAGAGAGTATTAAAATTTTTGAAACAAGATGGGCACTTTCATATTTAAAAGGTCCTTTAAGTAAAGATGCAATAAAAAAACTAATGCAAAATAAAAAATCCCAATATTCTACAAAAACAGAAGAAGAGATTAAACCAAATGAACCATTTATTGATGTTTCAAAAGGAAAATCAAAACCTATAATAGTAAGTAATATAAAAGAAAAGTATAGTTATAGCTCTCAAAACAATGCTTACTATATGCAAGGTTATTTGCTTTTTTCTTGTAGTGTTCACTATCTTTATACTCTAAAAAATGTAGATTTAAAAGAACAAATAAATTTCAAAATATATTTGGATGAAAATGCTACAAATATAAACTTTGATGAAAGAGAAGATATTTTAACTGATAATTTTGATGAAAAAGAGAAAACAAACTCATTTTACTATGAACTTCCAAGCTTTATTCAAAATGAAAAAGAGTTGAAACTTTTGGAGAGAAGTTTTGCTGATTATGTATATAGAAATTTCAAATTAACTCTATATAAAAATGATATTTTAAAAATATCATCAAAACAATATGAGAGTTTAGATGATTTTAAAATAAGAATACAAGATAGATTAAACGAACAAATTGATGAAAAAATAGAAAATCTAAAACAAAAGTTTGAAAAAGAGAATACTCTTTTGGAACAAAAAATAGCAAAACTTTTTGAAAAATTAAAAAAAGAGGAACAAGATGCTCTTAGTGCTACGACAAATAGCATAATATCTATTGGAACATCAATTTTGGGGGCTTTTTTCGGAAAATCTAGCAAAACAGCAATTATTTCAAAAGTAGCTACAAGCTCAAAAGGTGTAAACAGAGCTTTAAAAGAAAGAGGCGATATAAAAAGTGTTGAAGGTGAAATAGATGCTCTTCAATATTTGCAAAATGGACTAGAAGATAAGCTAAAAACTGAAATAGAAAAAATAAATGATGAGTTTAATATTTCAAAATACACAATAGATGAGTTTTTTATAAAACCAAAAAGAACTGATATTTATGACCTTAAAATAGAGCTACTTTGGCAAGAGCAGTAAATATTAAGAAATCTAAAACTTAAAATCTATTTCAAATTTTTTTTCTAGTTTTGGATTTTTTATAATACTATTTATAGAAATCTCATCTTTATCATAAAAACTACTCAAATATGTATATAAATCTTCACCAAAAAGTTTAAAATATATATAATTTATAAGTTCTGTAGAGTACAATTTATCGTTATTTAGATAAAAATCATAGTCAAATTTAGTATTTGATTTTTGTAAATCATTTATAATATCTGATAATTTTTTTACATCTATCTCTTTTTCATATCTATAAACAGCTATTTTAGTTGAGAAATTTACAAAATCATTAAAATCTGATATTTTTAAATCATCATTTTTTTCATCTATTTCTATATGAACAACTTTAAAACCATATTTTGTATCAATAATAAGTCCAATTTGAGAATAACCAGAAGAGTCAAAAGTTGCTATAAAATTACTTAATTCATTATCTTCTTTTTTTACAATAATATCTCCACTTTGAAGATTTATCTCTTTTTTTATATTTTCAATAGATAAATCTTCTTTACTTTTACTAATAAATTTTTTTGCTTCAAAAGAAGCAAATGTTAGTAAAAAAAGTATTGCTACAAGTCTAATTACCATAATTTTTAAAATATTTCCATATTTAAAAAGTAAAATACTCTAGTAAAATTTATATCTTTGTTTAAGCTATTCATACTTACCATTTTATACTCTTTGTAATCTTTGCAATCTCTTGTTTTCATCTTTTGCAAACTCTTGCATATCTGTAACTTGATCCATCTCATCAACAATTTCAATACCAAGCATTGTTTCCAAAGTATCTTCAAGTGTTACAATTCCACTTGTTTGTCCATACTCATCTTGAACAACAAATAGATGCATTTTCATTCTAATAAACATATCAAATAAAACTGATACAGATAAATTTTCTGGAACCTTGTGAACAGGAACCATAATATCTTTTAAAAGAGTATTTTTCTTCTTTTTTACTCTTTTTTCTAAAATTGTTTGTTTAAAAACCATTCCCATAATATCGTCTATTGATTCATTATATACAGGTATTCTTGAGTAAACATATAAATTATCATTTAAAAGAGCCTCTTTTACAGTTGTTTTAGAATCAAAAGCAAATACAACAGTTCGTGGAGTCATAATATCTTTTGCTTTAATATTTCTTAGTTTGAATAAGTTTTTTATTAAAATACTCTCTTTTGCTTGTAAAATACCCTCTTTTTCACTCATATCTACTATTGTAATAATTTCATCTTTTGAAAAGTTTGCCTCATTTTTTCTACCTTTTTGTAAAGCATTTGTTATAAAAGTAGCAAGAAAAATAAAAGGATATGTAATTTTAACCATAAACGATATTATATAAGCAGCTGGAACTATAAATTTTCTCCAATAAATAGCACCAAGAGTTTTTGGAAATATCTCAGATATAAAAAGTACCATTAAAGTTAAAACAAAAGCAATCACAGCTTGCCAATTTGAACCAAAAATAATAGCAGCTTGCGCACCAACACCAGCTGCTCCCATAGTATTTGCAAAAGTATTTAATGTAAGAATTGAAGATATTGATTTATCAATATTTTGTTTTACATCTTTTGCTAAATCAACAGTTTTTGGACTATAACCTTTTTTATCTAAGCTCTCAATATACGAAGATGTTGAAGATAAAAGTGTAGCTTCAAGCAGTGAGCACATAAATGATAAAATAAGTGTTAAAAGTAAATAGGTAACAAGTAGTGTCATTTTTTAAATTCAATTATTGAAATATTTTTTGAAATATGATTTATATCTTTTGCATTTAAAAGATGTTTTTCTTCTAAAACTTTTGAAAAAAATCTTACTTCTGCATTTGTAAAACCATCTGGTTCTTTCTCTTTTATAGATGGTGCTTGAGCATCTTCTAATCTTATTCTATATAATTTTTTATTTTTTAATTTTGCATAATACACTATATCAATTTGAGTTTGAGTAACTTTTTCTAAAGTTACAAAAACTCTATTACTTTCTAACTCCATTTCAAAATCTTTGTAAAACTCTCTAAAACAATCTATATTTAAATATCCAATATATAATTTTGTATAAATATCAAAATATAAATTCATTTTAGAATTTGAGAAAAAACTTAAATCAATTTTAAATTTTGGATTTTTTCGAGCACCATTTAAAATCCACTCCAAAGTTGGAAAATATGCAAATTTTTTATATTTTAAACTAAAAGCTTCTAAATATTTCTTATTTTCTGGAGCTTTTAATGTTTGCAAATCATTTTTAACTTTTTTAGCAAAAATGATTTTTTCTATTAAATCTTCATCATCTAAATCTTTTGTTACCCAAATAGTCGCATATGATGGAAAGTTGTTTAAACCAATAGAACCAGCTGTCAAGACAATCAAAGCATTTATCTCCAAATATGGAAATATCATCTTTAAAAGTGCATATTTTTTTGCAAGTCTTTTATTTAGACTTGAAGTCTTTTTTGAAGTACTCATCTCTACAAAATATAGCTTATTTTCAGTAAAAAACATTGCATCAAATTCGCTTATATCTTTATATGCTGATTTAAAAACTATTTGTGAAGTTCTATCTATTAAAAGTCCACTTTTTATAAACTTGTTTTCCATATCTTGATATGGACCTTTTAGTACAAAACCTTTTATATCATCATTATTTAAAGCATAATCCATCAAAAGTTCATATATTATATTTTCATAAACCTCACCTTTAAAACTGCTATGAGCTGTAATATAAGATATATTATCTTTTGAAATATTATTTTTAAATAGTGATTTTAAGGTTTTACTGTCGTAAGAATAGTGAAAAAGATTATCTTTTAACTCACCTATTTCTAAATTTTTTATCTTATTTGTAATTTTAAACTGCAAATCTTCTCTTTTTTCATAATATCAATGATTATATCAAATATTTCTTGATATAATCCACTTTTAATAAAAGGATGTAAAATGAAAAAACTATTTTTAATAGATATACCAAACAAAACAAGAGAAAGACAAATTGATAGTATCAAAAATGATTTACGAAAATATATAAAAAGAGAAAAAAGTAAAAAACTACCAATTGGTTTCAACTCTTGGTTTTTTGATTGTAAATTTGGACAAACAAAAGAAGATGCAAAAGATATAAACTTTGCTGATGTTATGAAGAATGTAGATTTAGCTCAAAGCGAGAACTACCCTAGTTTTTATCTTGAAATTGTTGCAAAAGCAATATTTAGAGAAAAAAAATTATCTAATGATGCTAATGATGATGAAATTTTAGAAGATTAATATTTAGCAATTTTTGGATTGTTTATAATTTGCAATTTTGTTAAAATCTGAAAAATAAAAATTGGAGAAATAAATGAACTACATAACAAACGATAATTTAGAAGTAGCAGATAAAGAAGTATTTGATATAGTTGAAGCAGAACTAAAAAGACAAACGAATCATCTTGAGATGATTGCAAGTGAGAACTTTACATCTCCAGCAGTAATGCAAGCAATGGGTAGTGTATTTACAAACAAATATGCTGAAGGTTATCCATATAAAAGATATTATGGTGGATGTGAATTTGCTGATAAAGTAGAACAACTTGCAATTGATAGAGCTTGTGAAATATTTGGATGTTCTTATGCAAATGTTCAAGCTCATAGTGGAAGTCAAGCAAATGGTGCTGTATATGCAGCACTTCTTAAAGCTGGTGATAAAATCTTAGGAATGGATTTATCTCATGGTGGACATTTAACTCATGGAAGTAAACCAAGCTTTTCAGGGCAAAACTACTCTGCATTTTATTATGGTGTTGAACTTGATGGAAGAATCAATTATGATAAAGTAGAAGAGATTGCAAAAATTGTTATGCCAAAAATCATTGTATGTGGTGCAAGTGCATATGCAAGAGAGATTGATTTTAAAAGATTTAGACAAATAGCAGACTCTGTTGGAGCTATTTTATTTGCTGATATTGCTCATATTGCTGGTTTAGTAGCTGCTGGTGAGCACCAAAGTCCATTTCCTCATGCTCATGTTGTAACAACTACTACTCATAAGACTCTAAGAGGTCCAAGAGGTGGTATGATTATGACAAATGATGAAGATATTGCTAAAAAAATAAATAGTGCAATTTTCCCAGGACTTCAAGGTGGACCACTTGTTCATGTAATTGCTGCTAAAGCTGTTGCATTTAAAGAGATACTTGATCCAAAATGGAAAGATTATGCAAAACAAGTAAAAGCTAATGCAAAAGTACTAGGAGAAGTTCTAGTAAGTAGAGG
>NZ_NXGI01000012.1:31878-222409 GCF_002993025.1 Arcobacter cryaerophilus gv. crypticus
TCTCCAGCACTAACAGCACGTGGAATGAAAGAAAAAGAGTTTGAATATATTGCAAACAAAATTTGTGATGTATTAGATAACATTGAAGATAAAGAGTTACACAAAAAAATAAACAAAGAGCTTGAAGAGTTAGCTAGTAAGTTTGTGATTTACAGTAGTTCGACGTATTAATAAAGAGAAAAAAGTGGAAATAGAAAAAAATAGTTCTACTTATAATCAAATAGAAAAAGCTATCAAATACATAGATGAGAACTTTAAATCTCATCCAAGTATTGATGAAATTGCAAAAAATGTTGGAATGAGTAAGTACCATTTTATAAGAGTTTTTAAAGATTATGTTGGTCTTACTCCTCAACAATTTTTGCACAGTGTTACTTTAAACTATGCAAAAGAGCATATAAAAGAGTCCAAATCTATTCTTGATAGCAGTTTAGATATTGGACTTTCGAGTTCTAGCCGTCTTCACGAACTTTTTGTAAACCTAATTGGAGTTACTCCAAAAGAGTGGAAAGAAAAAGGTAAAGATGTACAAATTACTTATGGTTTTGGAAAAACTCCTTTTGGTGAAGCTTTGATTGGATTTACTTCTAAAGGAATTTGTTATTTGGGTTTTTGTGATAACAATAAAAAAGATATTTTTCAAAGATTTAATGAACTTTGGGAGAATGCAAACTTAGTTTTTGATGAAAATCAAGCAAATGAGTATTTGGAAAATATCTTTATAAAAAATAAAAAATATCCACTTTTAGTAAAAGGCACAAATCTTCAAATAAATATTTGGAAAGCACTAATAAATATTCCAAATGGAGAAATTGCAACTTATAGCGATATTGCAAATATTGTAGATAAACCAAAATCTGTAAGAGCTGTTGCAAATGCTATTGGAAAAAATCATATTGGCTACCTCATTCCTTGTCATAGAGTTATTGCAAAAAGTGGAGCAATGAGTGGATATAGATGGGGAATTGAGAGAAAAGAGAATTTACTAGCTTTTGAAGCATCGAAAAAAAATATTTAAAATTAATAAAATATGTAAATAAGCACTAAAACAACAAAATCTTTAGCTATACTTCACAAAATTTTTAAGAAAGAAGTAAAATGCAACTACTGTCAAAAGATGCTCCACTAGAAGTAAGTTTAACAAAAATGAAAAAAATAATAGATGATTTAGGTTACAAAATAAGGCTTTCAAAAGAGAAAAATCCTGTAAAAAATAGTTTTTCAGTAAACCTAAGTTTTGAAGGTGCAAACAACTATATCTTTTCAAATGGTAAAGGCTCAATATCTGACTCTTGTTTGGCAAGTGCTTATGGTGAATTTATAGAAAGATTACAAACAAATCTATATTTTAATGATTACTATTTAGAAAATAGAGATTTTTTTCCAGACCAAAAAGCATTTGATAAAAATAGTGATTTCTTGGATGAAGATATAAAAAAGTATTACACTTTAGAAGGTATTGAAAAAGATGATTTTTTGGATTTTAACTCAAATGATTCTTCAAAAATAATCTCTTTGCCTTTTATAAATCAAACTTCACAAAAAAAAGTATATTTTCCTATAAATTTACTAGCAAATCTATATGCAAGCAATGGTTTATCTACAGGAAACACAAAAGATGAAGCAAAAGTTCAAGCTTTATGTGAGATATTTGAAAGAAATGTAAAAATAAAAGTTATAAAAGATGGTTTAGCTCTTCCAGAGTTTCCAAAAGATGTTTTAAATAAGTTTTCCAAAATATCTGAAGATATAAAATCTTTAGAAGAAAAAGGCTTTAAAATAAAAGTTTATGATTCATCTTTGGGTGGAATATATCCAGTTACAGCAATAGCTTTTATAAATCCAAAAAACAATACACTTTTTTTATCTTTTGGAAGCCACCCTATTTTGGAAGTTTCAATTGAAAGAACAATAACAGAGCTTTTACAAGGAAGAGAAATAGATGAGCTAGATAGCTTTGAAAAACCAACTTTTGATATGGAAGAGATTGCTTCAAATTCAAATTTAGAGTCACATTTTGTTGATTCAAATGCAAAAGTTGCTTTACAGTTTTTAAGTGCAAAAAAATCATTTACTTATACTCCTTGGAAGTTTGATATAGAAAAAAGTAGTGAACAATTTATAATTTTAAAAGAGATTTTAAACAAAGAAAACAAAACAATATATCTTAGAGAATATGACTATTTAGGATTTTACTCTTGTCATATGATTGTTCCAGAATTTTCAGAGATTTATCCACTTGAAGATATGATTTATAACAATAAAAATCAAGGAAAACTAATCAGAGATTTTATTTTAAACAAAGATAAATATGATTTAGAAAATTTACTTGATGAATTAAATGGTTTTGATGACTCTATAAATATGGGTGCATTTATTGGAGTTATTTTTAAAGAGGATTTCTCTTTGGGTGAATTCAAAGCTGATATTTTGATTAAATTAAAAGAGTATGAAGAAGCAATTTTTTACCTAGAACAATCAAATAAAAAATTCAACTATATTTTGGCTCAGGTTTTAAGAATAACTCAAGAAAACTTAAATTTTGAAGATTTCAAAGATGCCCTTTTTGATGTTTTTGAAGAGAAAAATATCAAAAGAGCTTTAGATATTATTGATAAAAAAAGTTCTTTAATAAACTTAGAGTTTGCAAATGAATATAAAAATATTTTAAACTTATTTGATTCAAAAAACAAAAAATATTCATAAAAATAAATAGCAAGATAATCTTGCTATTTAACTATTTTAGAAGTGTTGCCTTGCAAGAAGTTTCATCATTTGATGGAATAATATGTCTTAAAAATCTTGAATATTTACCAACATAATCAACTTTTGGATATTTTGCTCCAACTTTTAGCAAAATCTCATTTTGTCTTAACCAATCAAGCTCTACAGGAATAGCATCTATCCAAGCACAATTTGTAAGTAAATCTTCTATTCCTTCAAGATTTGGCTCATCTGTTTTTTTGCTATATTTTGCATATAATTTTAGATATGTAGCTTCAACACTTTGTGGTTTTTCATCTTTAAAAATAAACACAACTTTAAAATCATCACCACTTAATCCACTATCTATTGGTAATGTAGCTAGAGTAGAGATTACTTGAAGATTTTTGTGAAGCTCTTTTTCTTCATAAAATGGTTTAAATGCTTCTATACAATATCCTAAAAATCCATCACCCATATCAAATACAGCCTCACTTTTTGTACAATCAACATTTTGTCCACTTTGTTTTAAAGCTGCTAAAAATATTGCAGCACTTTTATGATTTTCATTCCAATTTACAACTGGAAATGTAGCTTCTAAAATCAAGCTTGGATTTAAAACTCCTCTGCTAACTCTAGCAATTCCAAATCCTAAAGGTTGTTTATACCAACTCTCTTTTTCTATACTCTCAACAAGTGCCTTAAAATCTTCTTTTGTATTTATCATATTTCTCTCCTCTTTTAATATTAATTTTACTCAAATTCTAATAAATTGTATCCATATCAATTGAAATATTACTTGATTTCAAATAGTGCAAAGATTTTAAAAGTGCTTTTATATCTTTTGAGCGAATAATTACTTCATATCTATACTTATTTGCAATTCTAAAAATTGCACACTCACCAAAGCCTACAACTTCAATATCTTTATTGTTTTTTAAATCTTTTACAATCTCTTGTAATTCATCTTTTACTTTTAAACCATTTGTTGAAGATAAAATTACTCTTGCCAATTTTACAAAAGGAGGATACAAATCTTTTCTAAACTCTAACTCACTTTTTAAAAACTCTTTATAATTTGATTCTTCTAAATAATATCTAAAAAAGTCTTCATTTTTTGTCTCAATTATAACTTCTCCAAAGCCATTTCTTCCACTTCTTCCAGATATTTGAAAAAGCAAACTCAAGGCATTTTCTCTTGCTTTATATGAACTCATATTAAGTAAACTATCCATTCCTAGAACAACTGCAAGTTTTACATTATGATAATCATGCCCTTTTGATAGCATTTGAGTACCAACCAAAATATCTATTTTGTTCTCATTGAACTCATCTAAAATCTTTTTTAAAGATTTTTCACTATTTATACTATCTTTATCGAATCTTTTTATAACACTATTAGGAAACTCATTTTTTAAGATTTCTTCTATTTGTGCCGTTCCAACTCTATGATTTCTTACAATTCCTGTTTTACAAGATGGACAAAACTCTGGAATTTTTTGTGCAAATCCACAATAATGACATTTTAAAGCCAAATCGTTTTTATGTAAACTCATAGAAACACTACAAAATGGACATTCAACACTTTTTCCACAATCAAAACAGATTTGGTGTTTATAATTTGCACGAGTTGGTAAAAAAACTATTGTTTGGTTTTTATTTTCAATACTTTTTTTTATCAAATAAAGAGTTTTTTCTGAAATATTTTGACCACTATTTTCAAAAATATAACTCTTTTTTGTCTCATAAAATGTCTTATCAAGCTCAAAATATGGGATTTTATAAAAACTATTTAAAGATGGTGTTGCACTTCCTAAAATAAGTCTTAAATCAAATTTTTTTGATATAAAAATTGCTAAATCTTTTGCATTATATCTTGGGTTTGTATCGCTTTTATAAGAGTTATCATGCTCTTCATCTACAACAATCAAACCTAAATTTCTATAAGGTAAAAAAAGAGCTGATCTTGCACCTGCTATTAATTTTATTTCTCCATTTTGAAGTTTCAGCAGTATCTCTTTTTTTCTTTTTATAGTTACTTTTGAGTGCCAAATCGCAACATTTGAATCAAAAACTTCTACAAGTCTTTTTTCCATTTGTGGAGTAAGAGAGATTTCTGGCATTAAAAAAACTGCTTGTTTCCCTTGCTTTAAAATCTCTTTTATAGTTTTTATATATATTTCAGTTTTTCCAGCACCAGTTTTTGCAAAAAGAAGAGCTTGTTTTTTACTATCTAAAAAACTTTTTGCTTCTTGCTGAAAAGATGATAAATTTATCTCTTTTTTATAATCAGTACTCAAATTTTCATAATAAATATTTTTATTAAAAGCTTGAAATAAACTCAAAGCAAATCCCATAGAACAAATATAGTATTTACTTACAAAATCAGCAATTTCAAGCATAAAATCACTATAAAACTCATCTTTTATAGTCAAAATCATACTACATTTAAAATCTGGTTTATCAACTTTTTTTATAACTACTGCTAAATTTGGATTTTTTCTTTTTGCTAAAATAACTTCAACTAAAGAGCCATTTTCGATAATCTCTTCACTTTGGTAAGTTAAGTTTTGTAAAGGAGATTTTAAAATAGCTACTTCATAATAATTCAAAAAAGCTCCTCACATAATTCTAAACTACTTACACATAAAAATTGACTATCTTTTAATAAAAATTCATAGTTGTGCTTTTTTGTGAAAAATATATATTTATCATCTGATACTTTTGCCCAATAGCCATTTTTAGACTCATTTGTTGAAGTTGAAATAATTGGGAAATCTAAAATATATTCAAATAATTTCTCATTTTCAACATCTATGTTTGCATTATCTAATTTGTTTATATAATCAAATTTTTGTATTAATATATTTTTTGCTTTATCTTTTTGTATACCATTTTTTATAAGAGCTATATCTGATTTTAGTTTTAGTAAATCACTATTTTCTAAAAAAGTATTAATTTTTGGGAGCAAAAAAGATAAAATAATAGCAATAACTACTATAAAAATAACTATTTCAAGAGTAGAAAATGCTTTTTTTCTAAAACCCCGCAATTTTATTTGTAATATCCTCAACCTCTTTTCTAAAAGTTCTATACTCTTGATTTAGCTTTAGATATGCCAAAAGAAGGGATTTTGTATCATTGTTTTTTTCAGTATCTAAATATTTACAAAGCTCTTTTTCAAGCTCTTCATCGACAGAAATAGTGTAAGCTTTGTTATTTATATGAAATGTCAAATCTTTAATCACTTTTATTTCCCTTTATTAAAGTTAATGTACTATCAATTTTTAAAATCATATCTTGATTATTTCTTTCAAGCTTATCATTTTCATCTATTAGTTCACTTATCTTTTTCTCAAGAGCTATTTTTTCAAGTTTTATTTTTGCATGCTCTTCTAATAGATTGTCAATTCTTTCATTTAAAAGCGTAATGATTTCCATACTTTTACTCATAATTTAAGATATTAACTCCTCGTACTCATCACTCATATAAACTTTTGCTATCTCATAAAGTTTTGCAACAGATTTTCCCCAAGATGAAAAATCATTTAAATCTTTAGTTCCAATACCAAAGTTTTGAGA
Source organism: Arcobacter cryaerophilus gv. crypticus (assembly GCF_002993025.1). Classification (GTDB taxonomy): domain Bacteria; phylum Campylobacterota; class Campylobacteria; order Campylobacterales; family Arcobacteraceae; genus Aliarcobacter; species Aliarcobacter cryaerophilus_B. The sequence goes on from NZ_NXGI01000012.1 coordinate 38,164, forward strand.
AATCTTTTCTATCAAAATTTGCTCATTTATATTAAAAACACTATCAATATGAACTAGTATCATAAGCTCTAAAACAACAATTTTTTTACTTCTTTGGCTTTTGAAATTATTTAAAGTTGCTTCTAAATTAAAATTATCCATATCAAATGAATCGATATTTTCGATTCCCATTTCATCACAATACTCTAAAATAACCTCTTCTTCTTCTCTTCCAAAATTATTATCAACTCTTGCTAAATAATGAGCCAATTGTAAAAATGCAAATTTCTCTCGTGCTTCAAGTTTCATCAATAACATATATTATATTCCTATTTATATTTAATAATTAATCTTACATTATAGTATATTTTTTTTAATTTGCAACTAAATCAACCTTTGCATCAAAGCAAAACTACTTTAAACCTCTACCCAAAAACTCTGAAGCTTCTGTGATTATCATAAAAGCATCTGGGTCATATTTAGTGATTAAATTTTTTAATAAATCAATCTTTCCTGCATCAACTGTAACATAAATAATAGTTTTGTTTTGTCCTTTATGAAGACCTATTCCTGTTAAGATAGTACCGTGTTCTTCTATTCGATCTCTTATTTGCTCTTTTAAAACTTCAACATTGTTTGATACTATATTTACTATCTTTTTTGATGGTCGCCCTGTTAGAATAATATCAAGCACCCTAATTCCAACATAAACACTAAGCATACTGTAAAGTGCTTTATCAATATCATTATAAACAAAAACTGAAGCAAACATAATTACAGCATCAATAGCCAATAAAACTTCTGCCGCTTTGTATTTTGTCTTTTTTGCAACTATTTCTCCTACAACAGATGTACTTCCAGTAGATGCTCTTCCTTTTATAATTAAGCCAACACCCAAACCTATAAAAATTCCACCAAAAACTGCGGCTAGTAGAATATCATGTGTCATGGCTTCTATTTTTAAAACTTCCTTTAATATATCTATAAATGTTGATAAAAGAAGAACCACAATAAATGTTTTAAATAGATAATATTTTCCAAAATAGATATACGATAAAATCAAAAATGGAATACTTACTACTGCAATAATAATACCTAAAGTGATTTGTGGGAAAATTGCATGTAAAAGTAAAGATATACCTACTCCTCCACCTGTAATTACCTCATTTGGAGATAAAAAACATACTGTTCCAAATGCCATTGCAAATGAACCTAAAATTATAAATATATACTGTTTTAAATCTGTTTTTTTCATATTTTTTCCTAAATTTTATTCAATTTTCCAGCCAAAAAGCCACTAGAAAAAGACCATTGAAGATTGTATCCACCACAAGGTCCATCAATATCTACAACTTCACCACAAAAGTATAAACCATCAACAATTTTGCTTTGCATAGTTTTTTGATCTATTTGTTTTAAATCAACTCCACCTCTTGTAATCATAGCTTGTCTAAATCCATCGTGCCCAACAATAGTAAAAGGTGTCCAAGCTAGAGTTTTTATTAGTTTTTCTCTTTTAATTCCATCTATTTGTTTAAATCTTAAATTTTCATCAATCTCACAAATATTTAAAATCTCTTTAGAAACACTACTTGCAAGTAAAGTTTCTAAATTTTGTAAAATATTATTTTGTGGATTTTTGGCTATTTCATTTTTTAAATGCTGAAAAATATCCTCTTCATTTTTACCTTTTAAGAAATTTATCAAAAGTGGAACTTCATCATATTTTTCTAAAATTGGAGTAATTTCTCTTGCAAAATCCAATATAACTGGACCTCGTAAACCATCTTTTGTGAAGATTAAATCTCCTGTTAGTTTTAGGTTTTTATATTTTGGAATATTTACTTTTAGTATAGCTTTTGCAATTGTATCAGCTTTACAAGAAGCAAAATTTTTCTCTTTTGTAAAAAGTGGCATCATAGCAGGAGTTGTTTGTGTTATTTTATGACCAAAATATGAAGCAAAAATATATCCATCTCCTGTTGCTCCTAAAGTTGGATATCCTAAACCACCAGTTGCTAAAACTAGATTTTTACTTTTAAAAATCTCTTCATTTGTCTTTATTTCAAAAATATCTTTCTCTTTTTTTATACTTTTTATATTTATCGAAGTTTTAACTTCAACTTTTAATCTCTCAAGCTCATTTTGCAATGCTTCCAAAATAACAGATGAGCTATGATTTACAGGAAATACTCTAAATCCATCTTTAGCAATTGTAGCAACTCCAATTGAAGCAAAAAAAGTAAGCAAATCATCTCTTGTAAAACTATCTAATGCATCTTTTATGAATCTGCCACTTTTACCAAATTTAGTACAAAAATCATCTTGAGATAAAGTATTTGTAAGATTGCATTTTCCTCCACCTGTTGCTTTTAATTTTAAAGCAATTTGTGGCATTTTTTCAACTATTAATACATTTTTTCCATCTTTTGCAGCACTTATACTTGCCATTATTCCAGCAGGTCCAGCTCCTAAAACTATTAAATCATAAATTTTGTTCAATTTTCTCTTCTTTTATTGAGTTTCTTGTATTATACACAATTTAATTTAAGCATTTAGGGGATTTCGTATTTATGCTTGGTCGAGTTTTATCTATTTTTACAATTTTATCACTATATTCATTTGCAACTACAAATAATAAAATAGCACTTTTAACTTTCGATGATGGTCCAATAAGAGCAACAAAAAATATAATAGAAACAGTACGAGAAGAGAATATTCCTGTTACTATGTTTTTTATTGCTTGTCAAATTGAAAATTTTCAAAATGTATATAAAGATGCTATAAGTTATCCAAATATTTTAATAGCAAACCATACATATTCGCATGCAAACAATAGGTATAGAAAGTTTTATAGTGACCCTATTTTGGTTGTAGAAGATATAAAAAAAGCAAATTCAATAGTAGGACTTGATAATATTTCAAATACTTCATCTGCTTTTTTGCCAGTAAGACTTGCTGGAAGAAATGTTTTTAGAATTCCAACAATTACTAAAAATGACAATATGATAGACAAAATACAAAGAGAAAAAGAGATTGTTGGTTATGATGATATTTATAAAGAGGGTTATTATATCTATGGTTGGGATGTAGAGTGGGCTTATGAAAAAAATGGAAGACCAATACTATCTCCTCAAGAAATATATAACTCTATGGAAAAAATATATGAAAAAAAACTCTCAAGTAAAAAGGATAAAGTAGTTCTTTTAATGCATGATTTTATGTTTAGTAATAATTTCAATGGAAAAGAGAATTTAAAAACATTAATTCAACTACTAAAAAATGGTGGTTGGAGTTTTGAGAATATAGAAAATTATTAGACTATATATTTGTCTTAGTAGATTTTTAATACTATTTCAATTTTAAAAAATATAAAAAGGAATTTAATGGCTGGATTATTGGGCTATTTATCAATATTAGCAGATGATATTGGTTCACTTGCAGGAAAAACTGCAGCTACAACTGCAAAATCTCTTGCAACTTCACTTGATGATATTGGTATTTTATTTGATGATATAGCAACTTATACAAAACTAGCAAGTATAAAATCTAGTGGTCTTTTAGTAGATGATTTAGCTGCTATTGCAAATTTTACAAATGAAACAACTTCTGAAATACTAAAAAAAGAGCTAGAAAAAGCTAAAGATGTTGAAGAGTTTGAAGAAAATGTAAAAAAATTAGATGAAAAAGCTCAACAAGAGATTTTAAAAGAGCTTGAAAATATAAGAAATGTAGCAATTCTTGAAGCAAAAAGAAAAGCAGCCTTAAGAGAACTTCCAATTGTTTATAAAATCGCAAAGGGAAGTTTTATAAATAAATTTATCATCATTCCTGTTGTTTTACTTTTAAGTTATATTGCACCTTGGGCTATTGCTCCTATTTTGATTATTGGAGGGGCTTATTTGGCTTATGAGGGAGTTGAGTCTATTTTAGAAAAATTTGGTCATCATCAAGAAGATGAACAAACAAATCAAAAAGAGAGTTCAAATGAAGATTTTGAAGAGCAAAAGGTAAAAAGTGCTATTCAAACAGATTTTATTTTATCTTTTGAAATAATTGTTATTAGTTTAAGCCTTTTAGATAATAGTGATTTTATAACAAAACTTATGGTTTTAATAAGTGTAGGAATTTTAACAACCGTTTTAGTATATGGAATAGTTGCTTTAATTATAAAACTAGATGATATTGGATTTTATTTACAAGAGAAAAAAAGTATTGCTTTACAAAAAATTGGAGATGGTTTTGTAAAATCTATGCCTTATATTATAAAAACTATTGGAGTTTTAGGAACTATTGCAATGCTTGCAGTTGGTGGTGGAATCATAGCTCATGAAACACATATTTTACAGTCACTTGAAAATATTATAAAAGCTATCCCTCTTGGTGGATTTTTTAGTGAAATTATTTTGGGAGCAATTGTAGGGTATATTGTAGTTTTAATAGCTCCTATTTTTTCAAAAATTACAAAAGTATTTAAAAAATAGTTTAAGTAAGTGAGTAAATCTAACTTACTTAATAACTAATATTTATTTTAACCTTTTTATATCTTCTTCTAGCTCTTTTAGACTTTGAATTTTTTCTATTTTCTTTTGTTCATCTTTAAACTTTTGATACTCTAATTCACTTTTTGCTTTTGCGTTTATCTGGCTTATTTTTCCTGCATGATTTAGTAACTCTCTACCATTTAAAGATATAACAGCATCAAGTCTAATTATCCAATCTTTCATATACATTGGTGTTTGTTGCATTGCCATCGTTTGGGCAAATGCTAAATATTGCTCAACAAGCAAACCTAAGAGTTTTATCTCTTCTTCGTTTAAATAATTTTTAGCAATACTCACATCTTTTTTTGTTACATTTTTATTTTCTTTATCGTATGAACTCATCCCTAAAAGAGGTTTACTCATATCTACACGATTATGTACAAGCTCAGCTGCTGTTTGAGATGATACTGCCCAAAGTAATTTATTTTGGACAATTTTGAAAAACTCTATTGTTTTTTCATCTTTTGGGTCATAATCTATACTTGTCATATAGATATCTTTGATTTTTTGATAGAAAAACTTCTCAGATATTCTAATATCTCTAAGTCTTTTTTGAAGTTCATCAAAATAGCCCATAGAGTTGCCATTTTTAAATCGCTCATCATTTAGCACAAAACCTTTTGTGATGTACTCTTTTAATTTATCATTTGCCCAAATTCTAAATTTTGTACCAGTAGATGAACGAACTCTAAAACCAATGGCTATTATCATATCAAGGTTGTAATACTCTACATCATAATTTTTACCGTCATTTGCAGTTGTTCGGTAATTCCGAACAACTGAATTTCTATCTAACTCACCCTCTTCAAAAATAGCTTTAATATGTTCACTAATAGTTGATTTTGCTTTACCAAACACTTCACAAATTTGAGCTTGAGATAGCCATATTGAGCCATCTTCAAACATCACATCTACTTTGATGTTTCCATTTTCATTTTGGTAGATTAGAATTTCGCTCATATTAAGCCTTTTAGCTCTTCTTCTATTTGCTCAATCGTTGGCAAAGAAGATTCTAGCTCTTTTGGAAGAATATTGCTAAGTTCATATTGGCTTATACCTATTGGTGTGCTTACATTTCTTAGTGCATACTCTACAACAGTATCACTTTTTGATTTGCAAATAAGTATTCCTATTGTTGGGTTATCAAACTTAGTTTTTACTTGTTCATCTACTGCTGTTATATAAAAGTTTAGTTTTCCTGCATATTCAGGTTTAAAATCTGTTGTTTTAAGTTCTACCACCACAAAGCAATGTAGCTTTGTATGATAAAAAAGTAAATCTATTTTAAAATCATTTTTATCTACTACTATTTTATATTGTTGACCTACAAAAGCAAATCCACTTCCAAGTTCTAACAAAAACTTTGTCATATTTGATACAAGTGCATTTTCCAGCTCTTTTTCATCATAACTTTGTCTTAAAGTTAAAAAATCAAAACTATATGGGTCTTTTGTAATCTCATTTGCTAAATCTGATTGTAGTTTTGGAAGAGTATTTTTAAAATTTGTGATAGCTTTGCCATTTCTTTTATATAGCTCTTTTTTCATCTGTTCTATAAGTTCGGCTCTTGAGTAGCCATTTTCTATGGTTTTATTTACATAAAAAAGTGCTTCATCTATATCTTTTGATTTTGAAATTATATGAATATTATGTCCCCAAGGTATATAAAAAATCTTCTCTATTTTATCGTTTTGTAATTGGTCAACAGCTTGTTGACCTAATGAATAAAACTGATACAACTTTTTCATATATATAATATTTGTTCTTGAAAACCCTTGTAATTCTGGAAACTCTAGCTTTAAATCACTACTAATATTTTCTAAAATTTTATCTCCCCACATTGAAACTTTTTGTTTTTCTACAATCATAAAACCAATATCCCAATATAGTCGCAACATCTCTTCATTTACTTTTATATGTGCTTTTAGTTGGGCTGTTTTTATTTTTGATTTAATATTTGTTAAAAACTCTTTATACTCTTGTGGTAATAGTTGCATTTTGAACTCCTAGAATATTTTATTTTTTAGCTTATTTGTTTTCTAATGTATTTGTACCTTGATTGGTAAAAAATTTTGAACTCATATTATAATCTATCCATTTGAAATTTATTTTATAAAAACTAGATTCTACCCTAAAGAGTTTTAAATAAAAAAGTAATTAAAAAGATACTTATTTTATAAAATATGTATAAAAAATATCTGCAAAAATATATAGTAATAAAAGCGAAAAAATAATCATTCTATAGTTCATCATCAACTCTTTTTATCTGTCTTTTATTTGCTCTGCTTTGCTCAATTTGAATAAAATCTTTCTCATATTTTTTATATTTTTTCAAAAATGGTGGTATTTTTCTACCCTCTATCATCATCACATCATCCAAAATTGTTTTTACCAAAATCTCCTCTTCATAATCACGGCTTAAATACTCAAACAGATATTCAGCAACTCTATCAAGTGAGATTTTAAAAGTACTTTCACTTCTTTTATACAACCATTTACTAAAATCAAAAAAGTTTTTAAACACTTTTCCATCTTTAAAAAGTAGTTTTGAAGTCTTTACAAAATTTCCACTATTGTAAACAATATCCCAAAACCTAGCAAATCTTTTCATGTCCTGCATGAGAGTAAAACTTACCAAATTGTTTTTTAAAATATCATAAGGTGGGTTTGGATTATATACCATACCGTGTAGCTCATCATGTCTATTTAAAGTAGTACCTGAAAGTTTTTTTAATATTCCAATTTGTATTTCACCACTACTTAAAGTATAAAGTAAATCAAGGTTTGCCTCAAAACTCTCTATTGTTTCGCTTGGAAGTCCTACAATTAAATCTATATGCATATGAGCATTTGTCTCAGAACTCAAAAAAGCCAGATTCTCTTTGATTTTATCTATTTTTAGGTTTCTATTTATATTTTTTGCTACATCTAAATTTAGGGTTTGAATACCAACTTCAAGTTGTAAACTTCCTGCTTTGAACTTTTTTAAAAGTTCTCTTAACTCTAGAGGAAAATTATCAGGAATTACCTCAAAGTGTAAAAAATAGTCCTCATCTTTTGCCAAAAAATATTCCAAAATAGCTTTTGCATAAGATATTTTTAGATTAAAAGTTCTATCTATAAACTTGTAGTTTCGTGCACCCCTATTCCAAAGTTTATCAATCTCATTTAAAAAAACATCAATTGGTAAATATCTCATTGATGAGTCAATACTAGATAAACAAAACTCACAAGTAAAAGGACAACCACGACTGCTTTCTATATAAATATGTCTATTTTTTATATCAAAATCGCTGTAGTAATCATATGGAAGTTCAATCTTATCAAACTCAACTGGCTTTGCATGAATTATCTTATCTTTTGGTCTAATTCCACCTAAGATATTTTTACACAAGTTATAAACACTTATTTCGCCCTCTCCAAACATAAAGTAGTCTGCAGTTTGAAAATCTACTCTATGAGGAAGATGACTAATCTCTGGACCTCCAAGAGCTACTATTGTATTTGGGCTTATTAGTTTTATATATTTTACAATTTCAGCTACATCTTGGGCATTCCAAATATATGTTGAGATTAATACAATTTTTGGTTTGTACTCTAAAATCTCTTCAACTATTGTTTGAGTTTGGCTATTTATTACAAACTCTAAAATTTTTGCTTCATCTTTTAACTCTTTTAAATTTGCAAACAAGTACCTTAAAGATAGACTTGAGTGCGAAAATCTTGAGTTTAGTGTTGTTAATATTATATTTTTATTTTTTATATTCATGCTGCGGATTCTACTTAAAATGGTGTTATATTAACCTTTGATAAAGAATAGTTTACTATACTTAAAAGAAAAAACAAAAGGTTTGAAATGTTACGAACGAAATTTTCTCAATTTAGAGCTATCTCTGTAATTGAAGGAATCTCTTATTTAATACTAGTTTTTCTAGCAATGCCTCTAAAATATCTCTTTGAAGAACCTATGGCTGTTAAAATATTTGGAATGATGCATGGAATATTTTTTATATTTTTTTGTATAGCTTTATATAATGCTATGAAACAGTACAAGTGGGGGTTTTTATTTAGTTTAAAACTATTTATATACTCTTTAATCCCTTTTTTATTTATACTAATCGAAAAAGAGATTATGAAAACAAAAAAATCTATTTAGAAAGCAAAGCTTTCTAAATAATTTTACTCTACTTTTTGCTCAATTACTTCAGATAATTCAATATCAGAAATTTTCACAGGATACTGCTGTTCATCTTTTGTAAAACTAGTTCCTATTTTTGGCGATATTTCATAGTTTATAGTTCCATTTGGATCAGTTGAACCAATTGAATAAGCTCTAAAATTTATCTCTAAAATCTCATCTTTAAAATCTTTTATATTTAAGATTATACTAAACTCTTTTAGTGAATTTTCACTCAAAGTATCATCATAAGCTTCAATAGCCAAAAAGCTATTTTTAATACTTTCATAAGGATTTATAGTAAAAAGCTCACTATTTGGTTCATAAAGATTTATCTCTTTTAAATCTCCTAAAATAGTAGAAACAACTCTTGATTTATCTTTTAATTGAGGAAAAGATACAACTAAACCTTTTTGACTATTTTCATTTAAAGAAGATTTATATTCAAAAGTTATTTTTAGAAGATTTTCGCCAATCATATTATAAGAAGTTGTAAGATTTTCATCATCATAATATTCAAAATCACTCTCTTGTTGAGTAAATTTTAAATCTTTTTCTTCCAATAATTTAATATCATTTATATAAATACCATCTTTTAAAGATATCTCAAATCTCTTTAAATCATCATTTGCAATATCTTTATAATTTAATCCTAAACTCTCTTTTAAAGGTAAGATTAACTTATCTGCTGAAACTTTATCTAAATCAATTTTTATATCAATTTTTTCAAAAATATCATTTAATCCACTAACCAATGCGGGTTTCATATTTTTATTTAAAGATAAGTTTGCTTCATATCTTAGTTTTTCAAAGATTTTCTCTGAATTTTGAGAAAATGAAGATGAAACTCCAGAAGATGAAACTTTTACATCATTTTTTACAAGCTCTTCAAAAAAACTATCAAAAGCTTTTGAAAAAGCATCTTCATCTTCACTATCTATAACTTTCATTAACTCTTTGTACTGTTTATATGGTAAATTATCCAAAGCAAAAGATATTTCACTATTTTTTACATTTACTATATTTGAACCATTTATCAAGCTTTGAGCATCATTACTAATAAAAGAAAACTCATCAAAAGAGATTTTATCTTTTGTACTAACTTTGTCATTTATATTTTTAGAAGAGCCATTAAATAAGATATTTTTTATACTCATTTTTACAAATTCACTATCTATTGATAGATTAGAAACTGAAAATTTTGTATCTATATTTTTTTCAATCTCTTTATAATAGCTTTTCATATCTTCTAAGACAAAGCTTTCATTGTTTGCACCAATAATTTTAAATAAAGTAATATTTAGACTATTTTTATCTCCAGTTATTCCTCTTAGTGAGATCAAAGAACCACTGTTACTAAATGCAATATCATCTAAAGTGAAGTTCATTTTATCATCTACTTTTAAGTGAATAGCTTTTTGTTTTAAGATACTTAAAAGCTCTTTGCTAGCTTCATCTTCACTATTTTCTAACTCATTTTGTAATACAACTGATAACTCTTTTAGGTATAAATCTGCATTCATCTCTTTTGTAAAAATATTTAAAGAGAAATCATAATCAAACTTTGTACCCTCAAGCGCTAACTGTTTTGATTGATTATCAAAAATATTTAAAAATTCAACAAAAAGCTCTTTTGCTTGGCTCTCTTCTATATTTTTACTTATAAAATCTAATGCTTTTATAGCATCTATAACTTGAATTTCACCATCTTTTCTTATTTTCATTGGGAGATTAGAATTATTTTGAGTTATAGAAAAACCATTTTGATTTAACTCTTCAATTTTTAGATTAACAGCTTTATCAACTGACCTATTTATAGTAAAAAAAATAGCTCCAGCTACTATTAAAACTACAAATCCTATCAACAATTTTTTCATTTATGTTCCTTTTTATTTTTAAAGCAAAAGCTTATCAAATAATTTCTAAATATTTTTTAATTTCGTGTATTAAAAGGTTTTAATAATTCAAAAAGCCACTTATTAGCATCTTCTACTGTTTCAAATCTTTTTGACTTTGCAACTTGATATTGACCTTCATAAAATCTAACTCTTATTCCATCTTCAACATGATCTATTTTTGTTCTAGTTATCTTAGATAGATTTAAAAGAACTCTCTCATTTAATTGTACAAACATATTTACTCCTAATTTTTAAATAGTTAGAAGTTTACTATTTTATCTCTTACATCCAACAAACACTCTCTAAATTAAAAAATACTTCTACTTTATCTCCAGGAAATAAAATATCTTTTTGAATCTCATCTTTAGAGATTAAGCAAGAAAAATTAATACCACAAATAGAGAACTCTATTTGTAAATTATCTTGATTTTCATCTTTTTGAATTGATGTTATTGTTGCTATCAATTTTTCTTTTTTATTATTTTCATCAAATTTAGATATTTTTATACTGTTTTGATTAATTATTACAACTGAATCTCTTTTTTTACTCTTTGAGTTAGGAATTGTAATTTTTTGACCATCAATAAAATTTTTAACCAAATCACCATTTTCATTTTTATTCCATGGTGGAAATAGTAAATTTATATTGCCATGTTCAACTAAACTTCCTTGAAAAAGTGCTATCTTTTTATCACTTATATGTTTTAACCATGTGTAATCGTGACTTGAGATAAATATTGTAGTATTATATTTTTGCTTTGCCAATAAAATAGCATCTTTTATTAATTGTGCTGAGTTTGTATCAACTCCAACTGTTGGTTCATCTAGTATTAATACTTTTGGTTTTAATATTAACCTTGAAGCCAAAGCAACTCTTTGAGCCTCACCACCTGATAGTTGATTCCATTTTCTATTTGAAAAATTACTATCAAGACCAACCAAAGATAAAGCCTCATCAACTTTACTTTTTAAATCTACTTTTTCTCCTCTTATTTTTAAACCATAAGCAATATTTTCAAATACTGTTCGTTTTAATAAATATGGATTTTGAGGAAGCATAACAACGCTTTTTTTAATATTTTCATCTATTAAAATTTCACCATTTTGTGGCTTAGAAATAAAAGATAAAATAGAAAAAAGTGTAGATTTTCCACTACCATTTGGTCCAAAAAAACCAATAATTTTATTCTCTTCTAATATAAGATTATCAATACTTAAAACTCTTTTTTCATCGAAAAAATACTCAATATTTTTTAGTTCATATAAAATATTCATTGAGTCCATCTCCTTTTTAGCATTGATAATGCTATATTAACCATAAGTGCAACTACAAAAAGTACCAAACCTAAAGCAATACCAGTTTCAAATTCACCTTTTCCAGTTTCAAGTGAAATTGCTGTTGTAACTGTTCTTGTGTGATATTTTATATTTCCACCAACCATCATAGAAATTCCAATTTCAGTGATAATTCTTCCATAAGCAGTCATTGCTGCTGTCATTAGACCAAATCTAGCTTCAACTAAAGTTGTTAATAAAATTTGATAAGGTTTTGCACCCAAACCTTTTAAAGATAGATATAACCTTTTATCTGTTGATTCAACTTGTGCAGCGGTTAATGCAATAATTATAGGTAAACCTAAAAAAATCTGACCTATAATTATCGCTTTTTGAGTAAATAGTAGATTATACTCCCCAAAAGCTCCTGCTTGTGATAGGGTTGTATATACAAGAAGTCCTATTACAACTGTAGGAAATGCCAAAAATGTATCTACAATAGTTTTTATTACAGTTTTTCCTCTAAATTGATAATAACCTAGTAAAAATCCCAAAGGAAGTCCCAGTATCAAACTAATCAATATTGACCAAGAAGATACTGTAACAGTAACAATTATTGCAGAATATACACTATCATTTCCACTAATTAAAAGCTCAATAGCTTCTTTAAAACCATCTACTAACAGACTCATATTTGATTACTATTTCCTATTTGTATTATTTTGCATTTGGTGTGAATAGTGATTTATTTAAAAGTTTAAAATCTCCTATAAACTTTTGTGTATCAGCACTAACTAGCCAATCAGAGAATTTTTTTGCTAATTCATCTTGAACTTTTGGACATCTATTTTTATTTACAGGAATAACACTATATTGATTAAATAGTGAATTGTCATTTTCAACAACAATTTTCATTGTATTTGCATCACCTTTTTGAGACTCATATTTAATCCAAGTTCCTCTATCTGTTAATGTATAACCATCTTTTTCAGCAGCCATATTTAGTGTAATAATCATTCCTTGTCCAGATTGAATATACCACTTATCTTTTTCAGGTGTTACATCACTAACATTTTTCCACATCTCTAGCTCTTTTTGATGAGTTCCTGATTTATCACCTCTACTAATAAAATTTGCTTGTTTTTCTTTAATTGCTTTAAATGCTTCTTGAGTAGTTTTTCCTTCAACTTTAGCTGGATCTTTTTTTGAACCAACAATAACAAAGTCATTATACATAACCTCTTTTCTATCAATACCAAAACCTTCATTTACAAACTTTTTTTCAGCTTCTGGAGCATGTACTAAAAGTACATCAACATCACAATTTTCACCCATTTTCAAAGCTTTACCTGTTCCTGTTGATACCCATTTTAACTCTATTCCTGTATCTTGTTTAAATTTTGGAGCTAAACTATCCAATAATCCTGTATCTTCCGTACTTGTTGTTGTTGCCATCATTAAACTATTTGCAAATAAACTACTAGCTATTACTGCACTAAAACCTAAACCTACTAACAATTTTTTCATTTTTTTCTCCTAATTTTTAATTTAAAATATCTGTATTATCTTCAAAATAAATACCATTTAAATCAAGAATTTTTACCTCTTGATTTAATTGTATATTTGAAGCAGAAGCATTTGTTACCAAAATTGAATTACTCTTATAAAAAGCGGTAATCATTCCAGAACCATAATTATTGTTATCTGTAACATAAAAATTACCATTTTGAACTCTTCCTAAAACTATATTTACCCTCCCTTTTTTTGTTTTAAAACTACTTTGATTTATAGCTTTTATATATCCGTGATAAAAAGCATTTTCACCTTGAAGTTTTTTTAACATTGGTATTACAAAAAGGTTTATATTTACCATTGCTGTTAGTGGATTTCCAGGCATACAAATAACCAAACTATTATCCATCTTTCCCATCATCATAGGACGCCCTGGTTTTACATTTACTCCATGAAAAGCTACCTCTAATCCATTTTTTAAAAAAGCATCAGCTACAAAATCAGCATCTCCCATAGAGATACCTCCACTTGTAATAATCACATCATATTTTTTTAAACTATTTATAAATTTTGTTGATTTTTCTAAATCATCTGGAATAACACCACAATAAGTTGCATTAAAACCTTTTTCATTTAATTGAGCAATAATTGCAAATGAGTTACAGTTATATATCTCTTCATTTGAAGCTCTTTGCCATGGCTCTTTGAGTTCATTTCCAGTTGATAAAACAGCAATTGAAATTTGTTTATAAACTTCAACCATAACAACTCCTTGGCTTGCAAGTAAAGCAATATGAGAAGAGTTTATTTTCTCTCCTTTTTTTATTAAAACATCAGCAACTTTTAACTCTTCAGCTTCTAATCTTAAGTTTGAACCTTTTTTTATATCATCAGGTATTGTTATACTATCTTGTGTAACACTTAAACAATTTTCAATAGCAATAATAGTATCAGCATCTTTTGGTACCTTTGCTCCTGTCATTATTTTGTAGCACTCAAGTTTGCCAAGTAATTCATCACTATTTGTATCTTTATCTCCAGCAAAAATAGCTCTTTTTATTTTTAAAGTTTTTCCAGCATCAATAGCTTTAAAAGCAAATCCATCCATAGCAGAGTTATCAAAAGCTGGAAGATTTTTTACACATAATATATCTTTACTAGCAACTTTATTTAATGAAAAAGCTATTGGAATAATTTCACTATTTAAAGTTGTATTTGACAACTCTAAACTCTTTTTAATTGCTTCATTAAAATCTAAATAGTTTAATTTTTCAAACATTTTTATCCTTTATTTAATACTTTTATTTGTAAATATCTTTTTGAAATAAGATTAATAATTTTATCTATTTCACTAATTGAATAGCTTTTTTCAAAACTAAGTGTTATTGCGTTTCTGCTAGTAAGCTCATCATAACCCATAGCTTGAATAACTCTTGATGGTTTTGATAAACCTAAACTACACCCTTCACCATTTGATATTAAAATTTCATCTAAAGCTAAAGTTCTTATTAACTCTCTTGCTTTTATACCTTTAAGTGCAAAATGAAGTGTGTATTCTAAGCTATTTTTATTGTTTATAAAGTAGTAAAGATTATCTTTTAAACTCTCTTCTAATTTTGTTTTAAAAATCTCTTTCATACTATTTTCAAATTTCTGATTTTTTAAAGATTGAAAAATATTATTTAATGAAATTCCATCTTTTTCAAAAATAGCTTGTTCTTCAAATAAATTTTGATTAAAAAGTATTATTGCTTTTGTTGAAAAACCAGTTAGTTTGTATGAATCAAAATATATAGCATCACTATTTTTATCAAAAGAGGCACTTGCATTTGAAATAATTTTTGCATCTGTTAGTATTTTTACATTTTCTAAACTATTTTTATAAAAAGTATCAACTGTGTATGATGATAGAAACAAAAAATCTATCTTTTTATCTTTTAATTTATCTAAATTAATACTTCCATCTTTATTTAAATCTAAATATAAGATCTCAAATCCAAGAGAGCAAAAAATTTCACAAGCATCTATTAAACTTTGTGTTTCACCAAGACTTACTGCAATTTTTCCTTTTTTATTTAGTTGAAGTAATAAATATAAAAAACCACTCTTACAAAAAGAGAAATAGTTTAAATTTTCAAATGCAAACTCTTTTTTAAAACTATCTTCTAAACTATTATAATCTTCATTATTTGATAAAATATTCAAAGATAATTTATCTTTAATATGCAGTTTTTGCATATTTTTATACTGCAAAAAATTTAGTTTATACACTTTTATTTATCCTTTATTTTTATTAAGTTTTCACTTAAAAAAAGTTCATTAAATCTCTTTTTTGAATACTCTTTTATATCTTTATCCAAAATCTCATAAAGCTCTATTAACTCTTTTGCTTTAGATGTTAATTGTGAACCACTATCAACAGCTCTTCCTTTTTTTGTAATAACTAAGCTATCTTCAATAAACTCTTCAAGGATTTTTATATGACTCCAAGTTTTTTTATAGTTCATATTTAAATTTTTTGAAGCATCACTAATTGAACCTGTTTTTTCAATCTCTTTTAAAATTTCTGTTTTTCCACTTCCAAAAATAAGATTTTGCTTATTATCTTCAATCCAAATTTTAACTTTGATTTCCACTTTTAAGCCCTTTTTTTTCTCTAAAACATCCAAGTTGGCAATAACTCACTTCAATATCAGAGTTTTTAACAGTTGAACCAACTACTCTTAAAGATGAATTTTTAGCTTCTTGCCACAAATTTTCACAAGGAATTCTTTGCTCTTTATAACTATTTTTTAATCTATTATAAATCTCTTCATCTTTAGCAAAAAAATCTAAAGAGCCAAATACTCCAAGCTCACAATCTGTTATTTTAAGCCCTAAAGATTTTGTGATTGCACTCATGTCTTTAGCTTCAACTTTTATCTTTTTTGCTACTTTAAATGCTTTTAGACAAGATAGTTTTTTATTATCATCAAGATTTTCAAAAACTATTCTTTGTTGCTCATCACTCAAAGTAAAATCTAACTTATCGTCAATGCTAGACATCTATTCTTCCACTATGAGTATAAAGATTCATCTTTTTACCTCTTGCAAATCCAATAAGTGTAAGACCGTGCTTATGTGCTGTTTGAACTCCTAGATATGTTGGTGCTGTTCTTGATACAACTATTGGGATTTTGTGCATCACAGCTTTTGTAACCATCTCAGAGCTTAATCTTCCACTTACAAATAAAATTGATTTTGTTGTATCAAGACCTTGAAGTTTACACTTTCCAATTGCTTTATCAATTGCATTGTGTCTTCCTATATCTTCAGCTGTTACAGTTGTTCCATCAAGCAGATAAATCATAGCTTTGTGAACACAACCTGTTAAGTTATAAAGTTCACTCTCTTGATAAAACTTTTTAACTTCTGTATAAATAGTTTCTGGTTTTATTTTAAAAGCAGTTTGATTAAATGGGATTTCTAAACTTCCTTCAATATTTCCAGTAACTCCACCACCACAACCACTTACTAAAGTCTTCTCTTTATATAAGTTTTGTAGTGAATTTTCATCTATTTTTGCTTTTACATCTACTCTTAATCCATCAGCACTAACTGTTAGCTCTTCTATGTCAGCAATAGAAGAGATTACATTTTCGCTCATTAAAAAACCAATTGCATGGGCATCTTGGTCTTTTGGAATTGTCATCATAGATATAGCTTTTTCTCCGTTTAAATAAAGGTTTAGACGTGCTTCTTCAATTGTCACGTCTTCAACCATATTGGCTTCATTTTCTATAAGTTTGTCAATAATTACTGTTTTTAAATATTTGCTATTATCCATGTTTTTCCTTAATATGCAAATTTTGCATATTTAAAATCTTTTTTTTAAATAGAAAAAGCCCTAAAGCCTTTCCTATCTTTTTAATAAATCTTTATCTTCTTCTAATACATCAGCTCTTAGTTGTTCTAAGTACTCAATTGGTAATTTCCCAGTTATCACACCTGGAAGATAACCTTTTACTGAAACAAAGTATGAATATACTGTTTCAAATGTAAAGAACGAAATAATTGCACTACCCATAAAATGGATAAACAGAATAAATCTTTTTATCTGTATTGTTTGAGCATGTGTTGCTGCATCTGGAAACATAAACCAGATTGTAAAACCACTTAATACTAGTAAAAACCCAAATGCAACATACATATAGTAGTTGATTCTATTCATAGCATCATATTTTCCTCTTAAAAAGAATTTATGCCATATTTTAGAACTAGGTCTTACAAAGTATTTATGATCTTTAAATGCAATAACTGTAACAATAAACCAAACTGGAATCCAAGCAACACCAACAACTTCATGTGTAGCTCTCATAAGTCGAGGAATATATCCTCCACCTGTCCAGTTTCCAAATGTTATTGAAAAACCAGTTATAAACAGATAAATCATAATTACAATATTTAACAAAATAACAACTCTTTGAAAAAGTGAATAAACTTGCACTTTCTCATTTTCTCTTGTAATTTTTGCTTGTTTTCTACCTTTTGCAACAATAAACATTATTGTAAATAGACAAAATTCAAATAAAAAAACCCAAGGAAGAAGATGTTGTCTCTCTTCAAATGCTCTTATAACTTCAGGAGCAATTGCATCATATCTAGGTCCAAAAAGACCCACTTCCATCTGTTGATAGTGTGTTAAACTATCAAAAGGTACAATTTGTCCAGTAAAATTTCCTTTTAACATTTGCATTAAAAATTGGTAAACATAGTTTATATCAGCAATTGTTGCTAACCAAAAATACCAATATGTTAAAAGCATAAATATAAAGCCTACTATTACGTAAGCTTTATATTCACTTAGAAAACTTTTATTTTTCATAAGCTTTATCCCAACCAAATGGTGTTGATTGAGTTCCATGACCAAAAGATAAAACTCTTTCTCTATATATATTTGCTACAGATTCAGCATCTCCAACAAGTAGAGCTTTTGTTGAACACATAGCAGCACATACAGGAACTTTACCTTCAGCTATTCTGTTTTGACCATATAGTTCTCTTTCATGTTCACTATTTGTATCTTCAGGACCACCAGCACACATAGTACATTTATCCATAACACCTTTTGTACCAAAAGCTCCATTACTAGGAAATTGTGGTGCACCAAAAGGACAAGCGTATAAGCAGTATGAACAACCTATACATTTGTTTTTATCATGTAAAACGATACCATCTTCTCTGATGTAGAAACAATCAACTGGACAAACCTGCTCACAAGGTGCATCTGTACAATGCATACAAGCAACAGATAATGAAAACTCCATTCCTTGTTTACCTTCATTTACAGTAACAACTTTTCTTCTACTAATCTCAACTGGTAACTCATGTGCTGAGGCACAAGCAACTGAACAACCATCACAATGAATACATCTATTTTCATCACAATAGAACTTCATTCTTGCAAAATTTATTTTATTATTACTCATGTTACTTCTCCTAAGCTCTTTCTACTCTACATAAACCACCTTTTGTTTCAGGGATTTGTGTAACTATGTCATAACCGTAGTTAGTAACTGTATTTGCACTTTCACCTATTGCATAAGGAAGTGTTCCAGTTGGATATCTATGGCTTAAATCAACACCTTCCATAATTCCAGCAAAGTGGAATGGTAGGAATACTCTATCGGGTGTAACAGAGTAAGAGTATTTTGCTTTAACTTTGATTTTTGTTCCATTTGGTGAATGAATCCACATCATAGAACCATCTCTAATACCATGTCTTCCTGCTAAATCTGGATTAATATCACAGAACATTTCAGGTGTTAATCTAGCTAAATATTTACTAGCTCTATTTTCAACACCAGCACCATTTAGATTTACTAATCTTCCAGTTACAAGATTTGTTGGGAAATCTTTTGCCCAATCTTGTTTTGTCTGTTCACTAATATATCTAGTATCAACTCTCCAGTGATCTTTTTTATCTGCAAAACTTGGATAATCTTTAATTAAATCCGTTCTTGGAGTATGTAAAGGCTCTCTATGTTTTGGAATAGGATCAGCCCATTGCCAAACTTTTGCTCTTGCTTTTGCATTTCCATAAGGAGCAATTCCAGCTTCCATGCATTTTTCAACTATCAAGTTAGATTTATCAACTTTCCAGTTTGCACCCATTTTTGCTTTTTCATCTTCACTTAAAGTAATTTTTAAAATAGCCTCAATATTCTCTTTTGTAATTTCTGGATATCCACCATCTTGAACTCCACCAACTGGTGCTGAACCTTTAGGTGACAATAATGAAACTCCCTCATGCTCTAAACCAAAGTTTTGTCTAAATCCCATACCACCAAATTTAACTGGTTTTGTAATGTCATAAAGATTTGGGCTACCTGAGTGTTTTTCTGTCCAACAAGGCCATGGTAAACCATAATACTCACCTGCCATATCTCCATAACCAGCTAGTGAAATCTCATCAAACATATGCCAATTGTCAGTATGTTTTTTAAGTCTTTCTGCTCTCCATCCAGTTAATCCAATAGTTTTAATAATTCTAGATATCTCATTTGTTGCATCTTCTGGCCAAACAAAATCTTTACCTTTTTGCATTCCAGCAGTTAATTGATCATAAAACCCTAATCTTTTTGCTAATTCAAACATGATTTCTTGATCAGGTTTTGATTCATACATAGGTTTTACAACTTCATATCTCCATTGACCACTTCTATTTGTTGCAGTTACAGATCCCGCTGTTTCAAACTGAGTTGCTGCTGGTAAAATATAAACATCGTTTTGTTTATCAGTAATAATTGCACCCTCATTTACAAATGGGTCACAAAATACTGCTAATTCTAAATTATCTAAAGCCTCTTTTACTTTTTTTGTTTGAGCAGTTGAAGTAATTCCATTACCCATTACAAAAAGTGCTTTTAGATTAGTTCCAGCATTATGAATAGCATCTTCACCTTCATTTCCAGCTAAAACTCCAGCCCACCAACGTGCAAGTGTAAATCCATTTTTACCCATCCAAGAAGGATCTTTAAATCTTCCCTTAAGCCAATCAAAATCAACTCCCCAAGAAGAAGCAAAATATTTCCATGAACCTTCAGCTAAACCGTAATATCCTGGAAGTGAATCTGATAAACAACCAAAGTCTGTTGCACCTTGAACATTATCATGACCTCTTAAAATATTAGTTCCACCACCTGCAACTCCCATATTTCCAAGAGCCAATTGTAAAATTGGTGCCATTCTTGTATTTGAAGTTCCTATTGTATGTTGAGTTAATCCCATAGCCCATACCAAAGTTCCAGGTTTTGATGCTGCATAAAGTTTTGTAATTTGAACTATTAAATCAGCTTTAACTCCTGTTACATCAGCAACTCTTTCAATTGGCCAATTTTTAGCCTCTGCCATAATATCTTCCATACCATAAACTCTATCATTAATAAAGTTTTTGTCATGCCAACCATTTTCAAAAATGATATTTAACATTCCATACATAAATGGAATATCAGTACCTG
The DNA here is from genome assembly GCF_002993025.1 of Arcobacter cryaerophilus gv. crypticus. GTDB lineage: Bacteria > Campylobacterota > Campylobacteria > Campylobacterales > Arcobacteraceae > Aliarcobacter > Aliarcobacter cryaerophilus_B. The sequence continues at coordinate 59,048 of NZ_NXGI01000012.1, forward strand.
GTCTAATTTGTGCATATAAATCTGCTTTTGCAGCAGTTTTAGTAAATCTTGGATCTACTACAATAATCTTTGCATTGTTTCTCTCTTTAGCTTTTAAAAAGTGTTGGAAACCAACTGGGTGATTAACCGCTGGATTTGCTCCAAAAATTATAATTGCTTTAGAGTTTTGAATATCTCCCAAAGAATTTGTCATAGCACCATAACCCCATGTATTTGCCACACCGGCAACTGTTGAGCTATGTCAAATTCTAGCTTGATGATCTATATTGTTTGTTCCAAACATAGCAGCAAATTTTCTATAGTAATATGCTTGCTCGTTATTAAATTTTGCTGATCCTAAAAACATTGCTGAATCAGGTCCATCTTTTTGTCTTAAATCTTCAAGTTTTGATGCAATATTATTTAAAGCGTCATCCCATGAAATTCTTTGCCATTGACCATTTTTCTTAACCATTGGATATTTTAATCTAACCTCTGATTTAACCATATCAATCATATCGGCACCTTTACAACAATGCCCTCCAAGTGATACAGGATGATCTTGTGCTACCTCTTGTCTTACCCACACACCATTTTGAACTTCTGCAATAACACCACAACCAACTGAACATGCTGTACAAATTGTTTTTACAATTTTCGAACCAGGAAAAGGATTTTTAATCTCTTCTTCTGTAGCTGCTCTAGTTGCTACTGTACTTGCAAAAGATGATGTAACTCCAAATGCTGTAGAAACTGCTGCCATTTTTAAAAACGACCGTCTTCCTACTTTTGCATTTAAAGCTTCATATGTATTTGCTGACATAAGCTTCTCCTACTAAATTTATTTTGCGTTTTTATAAAACTCTTCCCAAGCCATAGTTTTTTTGTATAGAATCTCTTTTTTATTAGATTTTCCAACAATTACACCATTGTTTGAATCATCTTGAACAGATGTTTCACCATTTCCAGCCAATAAAACAGTTCCAGTTGTAGCAACTGCAGCAGCTGTGATAATTGCTGCTTTTTTTGCAAAAGCTCTTCTACTTTCTTGCACGACTGACCTCCTTATAGAAATTAAGCCCCTCTAAACTTAAGAGACTTTATAAAAAAAGCAAAACTTTTTTTATAAAATCCCTAAAAAGGAATACCTTTTTAGTTTTTAGGACCTAAAGCTTTTAGTGCTCTGTTTTTCTCTCTTCTTTCTCTTTCTTCAGAAGATATATCTCCCCAATTATCAGTTACTTGTTTTTTAGCTTTATCTTTTTTCATCGGTTTTGTAACTTCTAAGTATAATCTTTCAAACTCAATAAATGAGTGAAAAACAACCATAAGTTCTTTATAAATATTTGCTTTTTTATGCTCATAAATACTTCTTGCAAACTCATCTACAAAAGGATTTAAAATCTGTTCAAAAATACAATGAACAGTATTTTCATACTGCTTTTCTCCAAGAGCAACTAAATTTGACAATTCAGACATTATTGAAAATATAAAGCCAACAGAATCTTCATATTCAAAATATCTCTTTTCATCTCGTCTAAGCTTTGTTTTTGCAACAAATTGAATCATCTCTACTCTTTTTTTACCAGATTCAACACCCTCTTCATAAAAAGAAGCTGTTTGTCTAACTTTTTCATAAACAGGATTATGAAAAATATCATCATACTCTTGTATTAAAGATTGATTTGAATCTTTATCCAAAAGATTTAAAATATTTTTGATAGACTCTTCAGAAACTTCATCCAAAGAGCTATTTTTTAAAAGATTTAAAAGTCTAAAAAGTTCAAAATAGTTTTTTATATCTGAACTTGTAACAAAAAAGTTTGCAAATAAGTTGTAATATATCGCTCTAGCTTTATTTATAGATTGTGTATCTTGCATTTTTTATCCTTATTTTCTATTATCAAAATAGTTTTGCATCATAATTTTAGGCTTACAATTAGCACAACAATATAAACTTCTTACTTTTACAGGATCACTTGCAAAAATTGTTGCCATTTTAGATGCTATTTTTTCTATTGCTTTTGTTGTTGCAAATTCAACCCCACACTCAACACATGCAAAAAGTTTATCTTGTGCTAAAACACTCTCTTTAAACCAAGTTGGTTTTAATTCAATTACATCTTGTTTTATTGTTAAGCAATTTGTTTCAGGACAAGATACTTCACAATATCCACATGCTGTACAAATGCTTGGATTTATTCTTAAAGTATTATCACTAGCATCAGCAACTAAAGCTCCAACATTACAAGCACCTACACAAACTAGACATAAAGTACAAGTATCTTGATTTACTTCAACTTTTGCGTAATGAATATGTTCACCTGTTTTAATCTCTCCTAAATCATCATTTCCAACAATCTTTTGAACTCTATGAGAAAAAACTTCTCTTTTTTTGAATCCATCTTGATTGAAGTTAAAATAAGAGTTTTCCACAAAAGATACTTCTTTTAAAGCCAAAGCTAACTCATCTTCATTCATAGCAATTAAAACAGCATCTTTTTGGTATTTTTTTTGGTAAATATCATTTAATATTCTAATAGCATCTTTTGTACCTTTTGATAAAAAGTCACTATAAAAAACAACTTGAGAACCAGATATTTGAAGTAAAGTTAGAAGGGTTGCTTCATGTAAGAATTTTTCACCATCAATTGCAAAAGGCAAGATATTTTCTTTAAGATTTATATTTAAATTATCCAAAGACATTTTTGAAGGAACAATTAAAGGGTGTGTCTCTTTATAAAACTTTGATATTTCATAAAGTGACTCTTTATTTGTAGGAGTATAATCTATTGCTCCACTTGGGCAAACACTTACACATCCACCACAACCATGACAATCTACTTGAGAAAAAGTTAGAGTTTTTGTTGTATCATCTTTAGTAATAGCAACAGTTGGGCAAACCTCTTCACACTTACTACAAATTACCTCTCTTCTTCCATCATATTGACAAATAGTTTTATCATAAGTTGTAAATTTTCTATATGAGAATGAGTTTATATTATCTTTCAATATTTTAACTACTTCATCTATACTACTTAAGTTTGGATCAAAAACTCCAATTCTCTCTTTAGGAGATGGTTTTGCATCAAACCAAACAATTTGAGAAACTCTTAAAGTTATATCTTTATGGCTATCTTTTACAACTACTTCAAAATTTCCAATTTCACCACTAATAGTTTTTAAAATAGTTTCATCTATTTTAAAGAGTTCAAAGTCATCTTTAGATATTTTTGAAGTAAAACTATCATACTCCTCTTGGTTTTTAGTAATTAACAAAACCTCTTTTGAAATATCAACACTATGGGAAATATCTTGTGCAAAATCAAATCTTGTAGCATTTATCTCATACAGCTTTAAAACATTTTCTATTTTTTTTGATAAATTATCTTGTGAATTTTTAATATAAAAGTCTATCTCTGAAGCAATAAATTCAGAGTTCACATCTTTTGAGTTTGATATTAAAAAACTTTTATCTTTAATATCATCTAAACTAGTAGCTACTTGGATTTTTTCACTTAAAGGGAAATCCAACCCGTTTTTATTATGGTATATATACTCTTGCATAACCTATGCCCTTAATTTTAGTAAAAAATATTTTACCATATTCTATATATAAAGAAGTTAAATAAACCTGAATTTATATAGTAAAAAGTATCATATTACAATTAAACTGAGAGTTTTAAACACAAACAATGTAAACTTATGAATGATTAAAAAAGTTTTATTTGTTTCACTTATTATTGTTTTTATATTTCTAATTAATTTTGAAAAAAATAACTCAAAAAATGAAATATTAATAGCTTCATCTATGCCACAAAGTTCTGCTTTGAAAGCTTGGGGAGATGCTGTTTTTATAGCTACAAATAGTTATTTTAACTATGCAAATGATAATAATTTGATAAAAGATAAAAAACTTGTTTTAAAAGTTCTTGATGATAAATATGAACCTGATTTAACATATGAAAATATAACAAACCTTTTAAAAGATGATATTCTAGCTTTTTATGGAATAGTTGGAACTCCTACAAACAGTAGAGTAATTTCAATTATAAAAGAGAGTCAAATTCCATACTTTGCACCATTTTCAGGAGCAAGCTTTTTAAGAGATACAAATCTTTCAAACATAATAAACTTTAGACCTTCCTACAAACAAGAACTAGAAAATCTTTTAGATTATATTGTAGATGAAAGAAAATTAGAAAAAATAGCAATTTTTTATCAAAATGATGAGTATGGAGAAGAGGGATATATTTCAACTTTAGAAATCCTAAAAAACAAAAATATAAATCTATTATCAACAGGTACATACAAAAGAAATACTCTTTCAATAAGTCATGCTTTTAATGAAATAAAAAACTCCAAACCAGAAGTAATAGTAATGATTGGAGCATATAAAGCAAACTCTTTATTTATTAAAAAAGCAAAAAATGATGAAGTTTTAAAAAATGTAATCTTTTGCAATATCTCATTTGGAGATGCAAACTCTATTGTAAAAGAGCTAGAAACTACAAATACAGATACAAAAAATCTTATATTTTCCCAAATCGTACCAAACTACAATGATAAATCTTTAAAAATAGTACAAGAGTATCAAGAAATTATGCAAAAATATTCAAAAGATAGTCCGCTTGGATTCATATCATTTGAGGCATATTTAGCTTCAAAAGTTTTGGTAAATCAAATATCAAAAATTGAAAAATCAGGAAAATTAAACTCAAAAAATCTATTAAATACTCTAAAAAATCCTCCAAAAAATATTTTGTATGAATTAGAATTAGATTTTAAAAACAATCAACTTCTAAATAAAACATATCTTTTTGAGTATGAAAATGGAAACTTTAAAGAAATTAAAAGATGAAAAAAGTTTTAAACTATTTTAATAACTTAAAATTTTCATACAAAGCAAATTTTCTAATTTTTATAATTGCCTGCGGAATGTTTACTATTATAATACTATCTCAATTATCTATTTTTATTTTAAAAAATGATTTTGATACACTTTTTGATAAAAGAACAAAAACTCTAATAAAACTTGAAAATATAAATGATTCATATAAAATAAATATTCAAAATACTTTAAGTGAATTTGAGAAAAATAATCTAAACTATGAACAAACTTTGGAAATTTTGCAAATAGCAAATGAGATTATAAATAAAAATTGGAGTGAATATAAAAACAACTCATATTCTACAAATACTAATTTTGTAATAAATTATATACAAAAATATTTTTCAAATAAAAACTACTATAAAAATGAGTTAATAAAAAATTTAAATATCCAAAATGTTGATGATAAAATGGCTAAAATATTACATTATTTAAATGATATAAAACAAAAAAATAATAAAGAATACTTTACAAATTTAAATTTTGAAATAGATGCTATTTTGGTGTATCTAGGAAGTTTGGTAAATTATGATTTAAATTTAGCAATAAATGAAAAAAGAGATACCGATAATATTTTTCATCTTATAACAATTTTTTCTTTTATATCTATATTTTTAGTTGTTTTATTTACAATAATTTTATCTTTATTTATAACTGTACACTTGAGAAAAATTCACGATTTACAAGAAAAAATTGTAGAAGATAAAACTAAAGAGCTAAAAGAGTTAAATGCAAACTTAGAATTAAAAATATCTCAAGAGGTTTCAAAAAATAGAAAAAAAGATATTATTATGTTTCAACAAGCAAGATTTGCAAGCTTAGGAGAAATGCTAAACAATATAGCACATCAATGGAGACAACCTTTGGGTTCTTTATCTATGATTATTCAAAGTTTTCAAACAAAAATGAGACTAAATAAACTTTCACTCGATTTTGTAGAACAAAAAGTTGCAGATGCCCTACTTTTAGCACACAATATGTCAAATACACTTGATGATTTTAAAAACTTTTTCAGTCCAAATAAATCAAAAAATAGCTTTTTTATAAAAGATTGTGTAGAAAATTCAATAGAATTATCAAAATATTTTTTAAATAAAGAGCATATAAAAGTAGATTTAATTGTAAAAAAAGATGTAAAAATATATAGCTTTGAAAATGAACTATCTCATGTTTTTTTAAATATAATATCAAATTCAAAAGATGCTTTAATAAACAATATTTCTAAAGATAATAGAGTAATAAGAATTATTGTAAATTGCAAAAAAGATTTTGTTTTTGTAAATATTAGTGATAATGGTGGTGGAATTCCTGCACTTATTATGCCAAAAATATTTGAACCATATTACACAACAAAATATAAAAGTGCAGGAACTGGAATTGGACTTTATATGTCAAAGCAGATTATTGAAAAACATATAAAAGGGCAAATTTCTTGTAAAAATGTCGAAATTATTATAGATAATCAAATATGCAAAGGAACATCATTTTTGATAAAAATACCAATAAATAAAGAAATTATTGAAGATAAAAAGGAAAAAAATGAATAAAAATCTAGATATTTTAAAAAATATTAATATTTTATACCTAGAAGATGATGAGAATCTTCTAAAGCACACTAGTGATATTTTAGAAGATTTTGTAGCAAATATTTATGGGGTTCAAAATACTATTGATGCTATGAATATTTTACTTGAAAAAAAAGTAGATGTAATAATAAGTGATATTTTGCTTGAAAATGAAAATGGTATCAATTTTTTAAAATATATAAAAAGTAAAGATATCCAAATACCTGCAATTTTAACAACCGCACATACCGACACAAACTATTTAATAGAATCAATTAAACTAAAAGTTGAAAACTATCTTTTAAAACCAATAAATATTAATGAACTTTTAAGTAGTTTACATGATGTTGTTTTGCCAAAAATACAAGAAAAAGAGATAAAAAAGAATAGTAATATTATAAAAACAATTGGAGCAATTACAGATAGTAAACAAGTTGAAATTATAAAATATATTTTTAATAATCTTGATGAAAATAATAACTTTTTTGGCTCTTATAGTGAAATTATGGATAAATTTTCTATTTCTAAACCAACTTTGATTAAACTATTTAAAGATTTAGCTGATAAAGATATATTAGTTAAAACTCAACATAAAACTTATCAATTTGATGAAAAATCTTTAGAAAATATTTAAACTTTTATTCATGACTTTTTGTAGAAACCTCTACACCTTGGTATGAAGTTGTTTTAATTGCTTCTAAAATATCTTCTATTTTTACTTTTTGGCTATAAATAACTGTTACTTCTTTTGTATTAAGTCTAGCACTTACTTTTTCAACTCCTTCAAGTTTTGAAATAGCCTGTTTAACAGCTGTTGTACATAAAGGACAATGCATTCCTTCAACTTTAAAAACTGAAATTTGTGAAGAAAAAACAAAGCTAAAAAAGATAAAAAACAGAACTAAAATTCTCATAATCTACTCCATAAAAAGTGGTAAAATCTCTGGATAAAAAAGCAATAACAAAATTGATATAAAAAATATTAAAACTAAAATATAAGTTCTGAATCTAACTTTTTTATCACAACTACATGATATTTTTTTATTAAAATTATAAATTGATATCAAAAAAAATATAATTGCTAAAATAGCAAGTGGAACTCTAGTATACTCTAAAGTAGTAAAATAGCTTAAAACTCCACTTGATACTCCAAAAAATATAAACAATAATGCTGGCAAACAACAAATAGTTGATAATAGTGCAGTAAAAACTGCACCAATTATCACTAACTTATTTTGTTTCATACAATCTCTTGAGAAGTGTAGCTATATACAAAAGTTTTTGGTTTGTAGTAATCTTTTGCATCTTCTCCAACTTCAGCATAAGGATAACCTAACATATTTAAAGGATATTGTGTAGGTTTTGGCTCTAAAATAAAATCTCTAGCACTATTAAATCCTACCCAGTTCATCTCCCAAGAACCGAAGAAATAATCTTTTACCTCTTTTAGTTTTTTGCTATCATTTGGTAACTTTTCAGCTAATTTTACTTTTGTAACATCTGCTGGATCAGCTGGAACCCATCCAAGACCCTCTATATAAAACTCAGCTCTACAATGTTGTGCTCCTGTAATATTTGCGAATCCTTTTTCATCTGCTTTTCCACAAGCATCTGAAATTTTTGATTGCCCTACTCTAATTCCAAAAGTTTCCCTTGCTGGAATTTTTGCATTTCTTAATAAACATACAAATACAGAGCTTATATCTGTACATTTTCCACCATAAATTTTCTCTTCAATTGATTTTTGTGCATCACCAATTCCACAACCAACAACACTCTCATCTCTATACATAGTTGAAACTGTCCAGTCATAAATAGCTTGAGCTTTTTGAAGTTGTGTTTTAGCATCTTTTGTAATATCATTTACATATTTTGTTAAACCTTTTGTTATAGGAATATGCTCTGTTCCTTCTAAAAACTCCAATACTTCGCTTGAATAACTTGTATTTGATTTAGCTTGTGAGAAATCAGTTGTTCTTTCTTGCATAACAACTCCAAAATTAACATCTAAAGTTGGTTTAATATTTGCATCATTCCATTTCACATATAAAACTCTTGTATTATAAGGATTTTTTACAATTTTGGCTTCACTAAAATTTCCATCATATTTAAATGATACAACTTTTTGGTAATCCTCATCTTTTGGAAGTGGTATCCAAAGTTGTGTTGCTTCATTGCTTTGTTCAAAGCTATAACTATTTTTTACTTCAAATTTTCTTGGTTTTTTTGTAATTCCAAATGGATTTGTCTGCTCTTTTGCAAAAACAAAATTCGGAGTTATAGCAATTGCACTTGAAAATAGTGCTGTTGTTTTTAAAAATGTTCTTCTTTTCATGATTTAATTACCTGATTTTTTTCGTTCTATTGTAGATATAAATGAAAGTTTTTCTATATTTATATCAAACCATAACCTATGGTCTATGAACTAATTAGAATTTGATGATATAAAAATTTTCATAAGTAAAAACTTAAATAGTAAAATATTTTTTACTATTGTTTAACTAAAAATTTAAATTTGCTTAAGTATAATTAACACAATTTAAAAAAGAGGTTTACAAATGAATAATGATTACAAACTTACAAAATTTGTTCAAGCTGCTGGTTGTGCAGCAAAAATGGGACCTGGAGAGTTAAAACAAGCTCTTTGTAACTTAACTTATAAAGATGTTAAAGTTTTAGTTGGATTTGATACAAGCGATGATGCTGGGGTTTATCAGCTTAGTGATGATTTAGCACTAGTTCAAACTCTTGATTTTATAACACCTGTAGTTGATGATCCATATATTTATGGACAAATAGCAGCTGCAAATGCTTTAAGCGATGTTTTTGCTATGGGTGGAGAAGTAAAAACAGCTCTAAATATTGTTGGATTTGATAGCAAAAATGTTCCTAAAGAGGCTTTAGTAGAAATTTTAAGAGGTGGAAACGATAAAATAAGAGAGTGTGGCGGAGCATTAATTGGTGGACATACTATTCAATCGCCTGAAATGTTTTATGGAGTTAGTGTAACAGGAATTATAAATCCAAAAGATATAAAAAGAAATAATGGTGCAAAAGTTGGTGATGTTTTAGTGCTTACAAAACCAATAGGAATGGGGATTATTACAACAGCTATTAAAAGAGATTTAATAGATATTGACTTAATCAAACATTGTGCAAGAATTATGTCCACTTTAAACTATTTGCCATCTAAAATTATGAAAAAATATCGTGTGAGTTCTTGTACAGATGTAACAGGATTTGGGCTTTTAGGACACTCTCTTGAGTGTATAAATGAGAATATTAGCTTTGAAATTCAAGCTTCAAATGTTCCTTTTATAAAAGAGGCTTTTGAACTTTGCAAAAATGATGTATTGCCAGGTGGAACAAAAAGAAATGCAAAATTTGTGGAAGATAAAGTTTCATTTAAAGATAGTATTGACCAAACTTTAAGAACTATCCTTTGCGATGCTCAAACTTCTGGTGGACTTTTAATAGCTATAAATAAAGACGACGCAAAAGAGTTTATAAAAGAGATTCAAGATTGTGGATTTGAGTATGCAAGTGTTATTGGAGAAGTTTTAAAAAGAGGAGAAAACCCCATAATTGTAGATTAAAATAGAAATTTTTAATCTATTTTTATAAATTTTACTATCGATTAATTTTACATTAATCTTTTCTGTATATAATTTCAACATAAGTTAAGTGAACAACTTAATTTATACGAGTATTTTTTAAGATAAATTTCTTAAATAGATAATTTTTTTATGTTTCCTTGTGTAGAAAGGTCGCTTCCCCTAGGCGACCTTTTTTTTTGCTTATTTTTTCATCTATCCCATTTCAATATAGCTTAAACCTTTTATGATAGTATTCCAAAATGATTTCATTCTATATAAAAATATACACAAGCCTTTAAATATGCCACTATCAAATCTAAATCAAGAACAAAAAGAAGCCATACTTTGCAAAAGCGGATACAATCTTATAATTGCAAGTGCAGGAACTGGTAAAACTTCAACAATTGTTGGAAGAATTTCTCATTTACTCAATAATGGAGTAAAACCAAATGAAATTTTACTTTTAACTTTTACAAACAAAGCTGCATCTGAAATGGTTTCAAGAGTTTCTAATATATTTTCAAAACAGATAGCAAAAGAGATTATGGCTGGAACATTTCACTCTGTATCATATAAACTTTTAAAAGAATTAGAGATAAATATTACTTTAAAACAACCAAATGAGCTTAAAACACTATTTAAATCTATTTATGAAAAACGAGTTTTTATGGATAGAAGTGATGAAGCAAATCCATATGATGGTGGATATTTGTATGATATGTACTCTTTATACTTAAATTCAAATAATAATGAAGATTTTACTAGTTGGCTAAAAGAGAAAAATTCAACTCAAGAGATATACAGCTTAATATATGAAGATGTTATTGATGAGTTTAATAATTTAAAAAAACAATATGGATATGTAAATTTTGATGATTTATTAACAACAATGCTTGGAATTTTGAAAGATAAAAGATTTAATTTCAAAGAGATACTTGTAGATGAATATCAAGATACAAATCCTTTGCAAGGAAGACTTCTTGATGCTTTTTTACCACAATCACTATTTTGTGTAGGAGATTATGACCAAAGTATTTATGCTTTTAATGGTTCTGATATTGGTATTATTTCTAGTTTTAATAAGAGATATCCAGATGCAAATGTTTTTACATTGAGAAAAAATTATAGATCAACAAAACCTATTTTAGACTTAGCAACAAAAGTTATTGAATACAATGAAAGAATTTATCCAAAAAAATTAGAAGTTGTTAGAGCTGAAAATAGTTATCTTCCAAAGCTTTTGGCTTTTGATGAACTTTTTTCACAATATGAATATATTTCAGAACTTATATCAAAAAGTAATACTGTTCACAGTGAAATTGCAATAATTTATAGAAATAATTCAAGTGCAGATGGAATTGAAGCAAACTTAAGAGAGTTTGGAATTCCTGCAAAAAGAAAAGGTGGACTTAGTTTTTTTGATTCTGTTGAAGTTAAATTTATTTTAGATATTTTGGTTTTACAAGTTATAAGTAATGATATGATGGCTTTTATACACATAATTGAACATGGAAAAGGAATAGGAAAAGCAATAGGAAAAGATATTTTTGATGCTTTAATCAAACTAGGAAATGGAAATTTATTAAATGGACTTTTTTATCCAAATAAAGATATAAATAATCCATATGAAACAAAAAGAAAAAGCCAACAATTAGGTCTTTTTGATGATTTTATAGAGCTAGGTTCTGTTTCAAAATTTAAAGATTGTAATTTTGAAGAAGCATTTTTAGGAAATCCTATACTAAAACATCCAAAACTAGGAGTTGATGGAGCTAAATATATTTATGATTTATTTATTCTTTTAAAACAATTAAAAAGAACAAAAAATCCAGAAATAATGGTTACAGCAATTAGCTCTTCGATGATTTATTCAAGATTAAAAGATATGTTATCAACAAAAAGAGCAACTCAAAAAGATGGCACAGTAAATTCTATACAAAAAACAAAATCTTTGGCAAAAATTAATAGAAAAGCCATGTTACTTAGAAATTTATCAAAAAATTTTTCCGATTTATCAAAATTTATAAACTCTATGATTTTAGGTGGAAGTGAGCTTAGTGAGGGAGAAGGAGTAAATCTTTTATCAATTCATGCTAGTAAAGGGTTGGAATTTAAAGAGGTTTATATAATAGATTTAATGGATGGAAGATTTCCAAATAGAAAACTTATGAGTAAAGGCGGAAGCCTTGAAGAAGAGAGAAGACTGTTTTATGTTGCAGTTACAAGAGCAAAAGATATTTTATATCTATCTTTTGCAAAATACGATAAATTAAAAAAGACAAGCTTCGTTGCTAGCCCATTTTTAAGGGAAGCTGGAATGATAATAGAAGATAAAGAATAGTTATATTAATATCAAAATTCAAAATATTAATATTTTTTTAGGATGTATATGGAAAAGATTATTTTAATTATTACAATTTGCACAATAATAATGATTTCACCCCTTGTTTCAAAAGTCATAAAAGCACCTGTTGTAGTTGTTGAGATAATTTTAGGATTATTTTGTGGTTATATTGGACTTATTTATGATGATGAAACTTTAAAATTAGTTGCTAAATTTGGTTTTATATACCTTATGTTTTTAGCAGGTTTAGAAATAAATTTTAAACTTGTAAAGATAATAAAAGCAACAATGGCTTTAAATGTAATACTATATTTTGTTCTTTTATACTCTATTGCAGGAGCTGTTTGTTGGTTTTTTAATTTGGGTTTAACATATTTTGTAGCTCTTCCAATCTTCTCATTGGGAATGTTAATGATGCTAATTAAAGAGTATGGAAAAGAGGAACCGTGGTTAAATTTAGCTCTTTCTATTGGAGTTGTTGGTGAAATTGTAAGTATTTTAGCACTTACTCTTTTTACTAGTTGGACAGAAAATAGTGGTTTAAGTAGTGGATTTTTTGTATCAATTATAACAATTATTAGTGTAATAATTGGTACAATTTTACTTCTTAGATTTTCTTATATGCTTTTTTGGTGGTTTCCAGAAGTTAAAAAATATTTAATCCCAGATAATATAGATGATAAACATAATCAAGATATAAGATTTTCAATCTCTTTATTACTAATTTTAGTATCAATTATGCTTATTTTAAAAATAGATGTTGTCCTAGGAGCATTTACAGCTGGTCTTTTCTTTAAAATGTTTTTTATGCAAAGAGAAGAGTTATTACACAAAATAGAGTCTTTTGGATTTGGTTTTTTCGCACCAATTTTCTTTATTTACACAGGTTCAACAGTGAAGTTAGATATGATAACTTTAGAAATTTTAAAACATGCTATATTTATTATGGGAACTATAATCTCAATAAGATTAATTAGTTCATATCTAGTTTTTTTAAAATATCTAAAACCAAAACAAACAACTCTTTTTGCATTAAGTGATTCAATGCCACTTACTTTTATGGTTGCAATTGCAATGATTTCATACAATTATGGCTTAATAACTCAAGAAGAATATTTTTCTTTTATTATTGCAAGTATGCTAGATGGATTGATTTTAATGATAATAATTAGAAAATTATATAAGTTATTTAAATTAGATAATAAAACGATAGAAAATAAAACTTAAATAGCTTTATAAATAAAACAAATTTTAAATATAATATATATTTATCCATGCTATGTATATGCTATTTTTTCGTATTTTTAAAAATTATTATATAAGAAAAATTAATATTTTAAGTTTCGTTTTAACTTATAAAACCTATAATTAAAATTCAGAATTATTTGAAATAATATTAAATTTTATTAGGAGGTTAGCTTGAAAAATAGTGAAGTTTTAGATATGCAAAAAGACTCTTTATCTATAGAAACTACAAGTAGAAGAGATTTTTTTAAAAAAACTGCTATCAATTTAGCTGGAGCAATAAGCGCGGCAACTGTTTTGTCACCTATGTCTTTAAGAGCTGATGATGAAGCAATAATCAAAGAAGCTCCATGGGGACAAAAGCTAGGTGATCCTGTAGATAAAAATCTATATGGTATTCCTTCACCTTATGAGCATAACAATATTAGAAGAACTCATAACCTTCTATCTTCTGGTGATTCTTATGCTTCTATTTCTTTGTGTCCAATTCATGAAAGTGAAGGAATAATTACTCCAAATGGACTTTTTTTCACAAGAAATCATGGAGGAACTGCACATATTGATCCAAATGAATTTAGATTGATGATTCATGGTAAAGTAAAAAGAGAAATTGTTTTAACTTTAGAAGATTTAAAAAGATACCCAAGCGAAACTAGAACTTACTTTATTGAATGTCCTGCAAATGGAAGTCCTGAATGGAGAGGTCCACAATTTAATAGTTTACAATTTATAAAAGGTATGATGAGCTCAGCCCAATGGACTGGAGTTATGCTAAAAACTATACTTGATGATATTGGTTTAGAAAAAGATGCTGTTTGGATGTTGGCGGTTGGAAGTGATAATGCTTCAAATCCACGAACAATTCCAGTTGAAAAAGCACTTGATGATGTTATGGTTGTTTGGGGACAAAATGGTGAAGCTTTAAGACCTGAACAAGGTTACCCAGTAAGACTTGTTGTTCCAGGTTGGGAAGGAAATTTAAATACTAAATGGTTAAATAGACTTGAGTTTAGTGATAAACCTTGGCATGCAAAAGAAGAGACTTCAAAATACACAATGCTTCAAAAAGATGGAAGAGCAGTGAGATTTTTCTGGGTAAACGAAGTAAACTCTGTAATTACAAAACCTTGTCCTGAAAAACCTTGGACACATCTAAAAGCTGGTGATATGGTAGAAATCGAAGGTCTTGCTTGGAGTGGTCATGGAACAATTAAAGGTGTTGATATATCTTTTGATGGTGGAAATAATTGGGTTGAAGCGAAACTAAAAGGTTTGGTTTTACCAAAATCATGGACTAGATTTAGCTACATTTATAAATGGGATGGAAAACCCCTATTTTTATCAAGCCGTGCGTACGATGACTTTGGAAATATTCAACCAACTATTGATGAAGAGACAAAAGCTGTTGGAGTTGAGAGTGTTTATCATAGAAATGCAATTGTAACTTGGGAAATAACTTCAAAAGGAGAGTGTAACAATGTTCACATTAGAAAACATCACAAAGCTTAAAGGTACTCTTCTAGCTCTTGGTTTAGCTATTTTAGTTACAGGTTGTAATGAAACAACATCAAATACAGCTTCAAAAACTGAATCATCTGTTGATGGAGCTGTTAAGTATCCAGTAAAAGATGACAAATATACACAATATCATGTAAATACACAAAAGTTAGATGGTTTAAATATTGGAAGAGATGCTACTAAAAAAGAGATAGCAGCTTGGAATAAAGATGTAATGTATGAAGGAACAGGTCTTCCAGAATTTGATATGCACGAAGGTGAAGTTGTTTTAGAAGATGGGAAGCCTAAAAAGGCAAAAGGAAGTGTAGAGCTTGGAAATGAGCTTTATGATGCTCAATGTGTTATGTGTCATGGAGATTTTGGAAGTGGAGGAAAAGGTTATCCAAAACTAGCTGGTGGAAGTGTTGAGAGTTTAAAAAATCAAAGATTAAATCCAGCAGATGAAAATCCAAATCCAGCAAATCCAGATAAAACTATAGGTTCATTTTGGCCATACGCTAGCACACTTTTTTGGTATATTCAAGAATCAATGCCTTTTAATGCACCAAAAACTTTAACAAATAGTGAAACTTATGCACTTACTGCATACTTATTATCTTTAAATAATATAACTATTGATAGTGAAGAACTTGATGATGATTATGTTTTAGATAAAGAGAAATTTTTGAAAATAGTTATGCCTAATGCACAAGGTTTTTATCCAGAAACAAATACACCAAGCAACCCACAAGAAGGGGTTCTTAATATGAAAGAATATCTTTCAAATCCAACACTATATGGAAAAGGTGAAAGATGTATGAAAGATTGTATAAAAGGTGATATAAATCATCTTGTTATGAGAATACAAGATGATTTAACTACAACTGCAAATGAGCCACTATCAACTATAAGAGATTTACCAAAAAATGATAAATCAGCTCAAAAACCAGGACAAGTAGAGTATGAAAATGCTGGTTGTTCAGCTTGCCATGCAAATGCAGCTATAGGAGCTCCTGTTTTAGGTGATAAAGTTGCTTGGGATAATATTGTTAAGAATGGTATTGATAAAGTTTATTATAACGGAATAAATGGTATAAATACTATGCCACCGAGAGGTGGAACTGATTTAAGTGATGATGAACTTAAAAAAATCATTGACTATATGATTCAATCAAGTAAATAAGGAGGGTATTATGAATTTAATCAAAAAATATGCTACATATCTTGCTTTTAGCTTACTATTTTTAGTAAATGCTCAAGCAGATAATTCAGAATTGATTAAAAAAGGTGAGAAGATATATACTACGAATACAAAAGGTAATTGTATAGCTTGTCATGATGCAAATGGAAAAACTCTAGATGGTCCTGGAACTATGGGACCAAAATTGCAGTATCTTGCAATGTGGCCAGATGAAGTTTTGTATAATAAAATTTTTGACCCAACAAATCCAGGTGATCCAATAACTGCTATGCCAGCATTTGGAAGAAATGGATGGTTAAGTGATGATGAAATAAAAGCAGTTGTTGCTTATTTAAAAACAATAAATTAAAATAAAGGAAGAAATATGTTAAATAGAAGAAATTTTTTAGGTTTAGGTTTAGGTGCTATTGCAGTTGCTGCAATTCCAAGTAGTTTAAGTGCAGAGGATTTTAGAGCTAGTAAACCAAAAGCTTGGACTGCTACAAAAGTTGATGATGCAGTTAAAGAAATTTTTGGAACAACAACTACAACTCAAGGTGGAATTTCATTAACAGCTCCAGATATTGCTGAAAATGGTGCAGTTATTCCAATCTCTTTTAAAACAGATTTAAAAGCAAGTAAAATTGCAGTATTCCAAGATGCAAACCCTGAAAGTGCAGTTGCTGTATTTACAACAACTCCTGATATGGTTTTAGATTATGCATTTAGAATTAAAATGGCAAAAACAGGTACTGTTACAGTAATTGCAGATGTTGGTGGAAAATTACACTCAGTTTCTAAAGAGATAAAAGTTACAATTGGTGGTTGTGGTGGTTGATCTAATTCAGCTAATAATTAAATAAAAAGATAAAAATAGAATAAAAAATTATAAAAATAAAAAAAGGATATAAAATGGCAGGAACAACAAAAATAAAAGCAAAAATTGATAAAAATGGTGTATGTGAAGTAAAAGCATTAGCAAGTCATGATATGTTAAGTTATCAAGAAGCTGAAAGAGCTAAAAAAGAGGCAAACTTTATTACATATTTAGTTGCAAAAGTTGGTGGGAAAGTTGTATACGAAGTATCTTCTAGTCAATTCTTATCAAAAGACCCATACTTCAAATTTTCATTTACAGGTGCAAAAGTTGGAGATGATATTGAAATTACTTGGAAAGACTTAAAAGGAAATAGTGATACAACAGTAGAGAAAATCAAATAGTTTAAACTATTTGATTTTAAATAAAAGGAGAGAAAATGCTTAAAAAAATAGTTAAATCTACTACTGTTTTAGCTCTGTTTATATCATCTTTAAGTGCTGCAAACTTTAATGCAGATGCAGAAAAAGATAGATTAGAGATGATAAAGTTCTTTGAAGCAAAATTTGAAGACCCAGCAAAAAATAAAGATAGATTTTTTCATTATTTCACAGAAGAAGAACTTGAACAAAAATATGATAAAAATTTAAAACATATGGATTTTAATATTGGAAGTTATGCATATTCAAAAGATGCAAGAAGCCAATATGAAGCACTAAAAGAGATGCCACCTTATGAAGATGCTATTGAAAAAGGTGAAGCTTTATATACTAAAAAATTTGCAAATGGAAACTCATTACAAACTTGTTTCCCTGATTTAACAAATGCTGGAACATATCCTTACTATGATAAAAATAAAAAAGAGATGATATCTTTAACAAAAGCTGTTAATGATTGTTTAAGAGCAAATGGTGAAAAAGAGTGGGGAACAAAAAAAGGTCCTATTGCAGAATTTCAAGCTTATTGGGTAAATGAAAGTAAAGAAGCTGGTAAAAAATTTGATATAAAAATCAATAGTAAAGCTGAAAAAGAGGCTTATGAAAGAGGAAAAGAGTACTACTATACTCAAAGAGGTTATTTAAAACTATCTTGTGCTACTTGTCATATTCAAGGTTCTGGACAAAAAGTTAGAAGTGAAGTTTTATCACCACTTTTAGGTCAAGTTACTCACTTTCCAGTTCTAAGACTTAAATGGACAGATATAGGCACTTTGGAGAGAAGACTTTCTGGTTGTGTTGTAGATCAAGGTCAAGTTCCACCAAAAGATGAGAGCCAAACTATGATTGAATTGATATATTTCTTAGCTTATATGTCAAATGATATGCCAGTTGATGGTCCAGATGTAAGAAAATAAAGGATATGAAAATGAAAAATATTTTAAAAATTTCGATATCAGTAGCTCTTTTATCTTTTGGACTAAATTTAAGTGCAGCAGAAAATTACTCAAAACTTGATGTTAAAAAAGAGTGTAATGTAAAAGAAAATGGACTTGAAAAAGTAATTCAAACAGCTGAAAAATACAATAAAGTAGCTATTGAACATGGTGTTGAGTTTATGAGATTTGGTATGAAAAATAGTCAATATATTAATGCTTCTAAAGAAGCTATTAAAAGTGGTACAAAAGAGATTGAGCTAGTTGATGAAAAAGCTAAACCAACTGGCGAAAAAGTTTCAATTGAATTTGCAACTTGGAGAGCTTGTAGCTTTGCAATTAGTGCTTTTACACAAGAAATTGAAGCAAAAAAAACTTGGAAATTAGCAAGTCCTAGTGATGGTTACAAATACTAAAAGTATTTAAAAACTATTTTTTAAAAGTCAAGATTTTATCTTGACTTTTTTTATTTATACAGCAAAAGGAATATTAAATGAGCAAATTAAGTAGAAGAGAGTTTGTATATATGATTGCAGCTTTAGGAGCAACTCCTATATTTGCAAACTCTCATACAAGAATGGTAGAAACATCTAAAAAATTAGAAGATTACTATAAATTAAAACCATTTGGTAATGCAAGATTTATACATATGACAGATTGTCATGCACAGTTATTGCCTGTTTATTTTAGAGAACCTAGTGTGAATTTAGGATTTTATGGAAATTTAGGAAAACCACCACATATTGTTGGTGAAAAATTTTTAGATTATTATGGAATAAAAGGAAATAAAAGATTAGAGTATGCCTTTTCTTGTGTAAATTTTGAAGAACATGCAAAAGTTATGGGTAAAACAGGTGGTTTTGCACAAATAAAAACAGTAGTTGATTTTCTAAGAGATAGTTTTGGAAAAGATAAAACTCTATTTTTAGATGGTGGAGATACATGGCAAGGAAGTGCAACAGCACTTTGGACTAGAGGTAAAGATATGATTGGGGCTTTAAATTTACTTGGAGCCGATATTTGTGTTGGGCATTGGGAATTTACATATAAAGCTGAAGAAATTCTTGAAAATGTAAAAGAGTTGAATGCAGAGTTTTTAGCACAAAATGTTTTTGTAAAAGAAGACGCGATGATGAATGGTGCTGAAGCTTATGATGAAGATAGTGGTCATGCATTTAAACCATATACTATTAAAACTTTAGGAAAAGCAAGGGTTGCAATTATTGGTCAAGCATTTCCTTATACAACTATTGCAAATCCACAAAGATTTATTCCTGATTGGACATTTGGAATAAATGAAAACAGTATGCAAGAGTTAGTTGATAAAATAAAAGATGAAGAAAAACCTGATGCTATTATAGTTTTATCTCACAATGGTTTTGATACAGATAAAAAAATGGCAGAAGTTTGTACTGGAATTGATTTTATCCTAGGTGGGCATACACACGATGGTGTTCCAGAAGCTTATCCTGTTAAAAACTCATCTGGTACAACTTATGTTTGTAATGCTGGAAGTAATGGTAAATTTTTAAATGTTTTAGATTTAGATATTCAAAATGGGAAAATTAAAGATTTTAAATTTACACTTCTTCCAATTTTTTCTGATTTAGTTCCTGAGAATAAAGAGATGAAAAAATATATCGAAGATGTAAGACTTCCATATCTAAAAGAGTTAACACGTCCAATAGCTACAACAGAAGAGACACTATTTAGAAGAGGAAACTTCAATGGTTCTTGGGATCAAATTATATGTGATGCATTAATCGATGTAAAAGGTGCTCAAATTTCTCTAAGTCCAGGGTTTAGATGGGGAACTTCAATAATGCCAAATCAAACAATCACTTTTGATGATTTAATGACACAAACAGCTATGACATATCCTGAAACTTATGTAAGAGATATTAAAGGAAGTGAACTAAAACTAATATTAGAGGATGTTGCTGATAACTTATTTAATGAAGACCCATTTTTACAACAAGGTGGAGATATGGTAAGAACAGGTGGAATATCTTATAAAATAGATCCAAAAGCAAAAATTGGAGAGAGAATCACAAATATTATTTTAAGCAAAACAGGTGAAAAACTTGATGCTAATAAATCATATAAAGTTGCTGGTTGGTCAACTGTAGGAGCCAAAAGTGATGGTGAACCAGTTTGGGAAACAGTTGAGACATATTTGAAAAATATGAAACATATTAGTAAAATAAAAATTGATACTCCTGATATTGTTGGAATAAAAGGTAATCCAGGAATTATATAAGCATAGAAAACATAAAGATTTTTTCTTTATGTTTTTTTAAATAGAGCCATAAATTTGTATCGTTCTATTTAGAAAAATTTTGGAGAATTTATGAAAATAATATCTATTTTATTTGTTTTTACAATAGCTTTATTTGCAAATTTTGAAGATGGCAAAAAAGTTTTTGATGCAAAATGTTCATCTTGTCATAAAGAGTATATTCCTATGAACTTATTAAAGGAAAATTTCTTTGAAAAAAACAATACGCTTTTAAATTTGAAAGCTCCTAGTGCAAACTTAATAGTTTGGGCAATGTTTGATAGCTCAAAAAAAATTGGTGATGAAAATGATAAAGAGTTTCAAGAGATTGAAATACATAGTTATTTAAAATCGTATTTAGAAAATCCAGATAGATTTAACTCAATTTGTGATGATAGTGCTTTGGGACATTATGAAAATAAAAGTAGTATGAAAGGTGAATTAAGTGAAGATGATTACCTTAATTTAACAAGTTATTTTATGGAGTTTAAAAATAATATCAAAGAGCAAGATGTCTATAAAAAACCAAAATACTCTAAAGAAGAAGAGCAAAACATTTTAACAAAAGCAAAAAAAGAGAGTAAAAAAATTATAGTTTATGCAACTTCAAATAGCTGTTATTTTTGCAAAAAAATGGATAAAGAGGTTTTTACGGATAATGAAATAAAAAAATTATTAGAAAAAAACTACATTTTTATAGAAATTGATATGGATAAAAATTCACTTCCTTTTGATTTACAAAAGGAGTATAAAAGGGTAACTCCTAGTTTCTTTTTTGTAAACAACAATAAAAAGTTGTTAACTCAATATCCAGGAGCTTGGAAGAAAAACGATTTTATAGATATTTTAAAAGAGAACAAATGAAAATTTTAGGTGAAATTTTAGAAGTTTTTAGTGCAACAAAAGAGTCAAGTGGGCTTCCACGACCAAAGGTTGAAATCTTAAATTTAATAAAAGATTATGGAATAGAGTTTGATAAATTTGCAGAAAAAAATCTTGACCAAACTGTCATGATTGTTGGTTTAAAATCATATGAATTAGCAAAAGAATTTAACATAGATTTAGAGTTTGGAAGTTTAGGGGAAAATATTTTATTAGATTTTGATCCTCACGATTTTCAAGTTGGAAAATATTTCAAAATAGATGAAGCTATAATTCAAATAACTCAAATATGTACCGTTTGCAATCACTTAAGTGTTTTTAATGAGAATTTACCAAAAATTTTAAAAGGTCATAGGGGAGTTTATTGTAAGATTATACAATCTGGAAAGATTTTAAAAAATATGAAAGTGAAGGAAGTATAATGTTAAAAAAACTCTTTTTAATTCTTTGTCTATTTGGTTTTGCATTAGCACATACAGAATTTAGCAACCCAAAACCTAGCTTTGAATCTCCAAGAAAGGTAGTATATTCACTATATGTAAATGATTTAGATACTGTAAATCAGACTATTGGTTCTATGTACAATATTTTAAAAGAGTATCCAGCTGAGAGTCTAAAAATTGTAGTTATTGCTTATGGAAAAGGTCTTAGAACTCTAAAAAAAGATTATGATAAAGCAACACAATCAAGAATAAAATCTTTGATGGAGTACGATGTTGAATTTATAGCTTGCAAAAATACTATGGAAACTATGAAATGGAAAGAAAGTGATTTTATAGATGGTATTTCATTTACTCAAGCTGGAATTGTTGAAGTAATTGAACGAAAAGTTGATGGATATATTGGTATTACTGCTTATTAAAACTATTTTAAAGGAGAATAAAAATATGAAAAAACTAGTTATTTTAACTTCATTGCTATTTGTAAATTATCTTTTTGCAAATACAAAAGAGGATTGTAATAAAAAAGGTGATGGTTTTATATATGTACAAAATGAGTGTATATCATATAAAAAATTTAATGGTGAGGGTGATTCTTTAAATATTATTGTCCATGGAACTTGGGATGAAGGAAGTGATACTCTTGCTAGATATTCACCATTTGCTGAAGATTTAACTATGATGAGTGATATTTCAACTATTGCTGTTGCACTTCCAGGTTATTCAAAAAGTTCTTCAAATAAACTTCTTCCTCTTTCAAGTAAAGAAGTTAAAAACTTAGCAGCAACAAAAGAGTATGTGGAATTTTTAGAAAATTTAGTTGAATCTTTAAAATCTAAATATAGTGCTAAAAAAATAACTTTAATAGCTCATAGTGCTGGTTGTATGATGAGTGCTACACTTCTTGGAGTAAAACCAGATTTAGTTGATAATTTGGTTTGTGTTGGTGGAGTTTATGATATTCATAAAAAAAGTAATGACAAAAAGCTAATCTCTGCAGTTGATGTAGTTGATAAAATATCTAAAAAAGCAAAAATCGTACTTATTTATGGAACAGCTGATGAAATTTCAACTCCACAAACAACAATAGATTTTTATAATCTTGCAAAACAAAAAGGCTTAGATGTAAAATTAGTAGAAGTTAAAGATGGTGTTCATATAGATTTAGATATGACTACGCAATCAAAAAATTCTATTATGGAACTTATTGAAGAGTAGATTTTCTACTCTTCGTCATAAAACTCTAACTCTCTAAAAGCATCAAAAACATTCCTACTATTTAACTCATCAAACATAGCAACATCTTTAAAATCATCCATAGTAACTACTTTTGAAATCGCATCTGCTGTAATTCCAGCTTCAATAGCTTCTAAAACTCTTGTTTTTAAAAGTGTGAAATAGTTTGTTGTATAATCTATTGCTTTTTTATCAGTAATTGTTCCATGTCCTGCAATTAAAGTATTCCAATTATAAGAGTTTATTAAATCAATAGCCTTTAAAGTTCCTATTACAGAACCCTCCCTATTTGATGTAACTCTTTGATTCATAATAATATCACCTGTAAAAATAACTTTTTCATCCAGAAGATAAACTATTAATTCATCTTTTGTGTGTGCTGTTAGTTTTGTTGGAATTATTTTTATAGTTTTACCTGATACATTTATAACTTTTTCATCACTTACAACAACATCAGCTTTTATAACTTTTGTATTTTCCATCTCATTTTTATCTAAAATCTGAAAAATTCGAGGCTTTGAGCTTTCATCATAGTTTTCATTTATAGATTTTGGAGCATAAATTGTACTATTAAATCTATCTTTATAAAAACTATTTCCCATCCAGTGATCATCGTGTTCGTGAGTTATAATAATTGTGCTAACTTTTAAATCTTCAATTTTTTGCATAGCTTCATAAGCTTGTTTTGCAAAGTTGTAGTTTGCTCCTGTATCTATTAAAATATAGCTATCTTTTGCTTTTATATAACAAGAATTTGCCATAAATCCACCATTTTCTTTTGATGGAACTTCAGTTTTTCCAAAAAAACACCAAATATTTTCACTTACTTTTTGTGGTTTTAACTTATAATCAAAACTTGAAGCAAAACCAAAAGAACAAAAAAGTGCAAAAAAAACAATATTTTTAAACATAAATAAACTCTCCTTTAGATTTATAAGTGAAAATTATATTATAATATCACTTTTAAATATGTAAATAAAGGTTTTTCCATGGACAAAAAACGACAAATGGTATTTAACTTAAACAATTTTCTACTAGCTTTTAGTGAAGTTTTAAATAGTAAAAAAGTTGCGTATATAGCTTTAAACTTAGGCATTAAATTTGGACTTGATAATAAAAAATTAGCTGATTTATGCTCTTGTGCTTTGATTTTTTGTTTAGAAAAAAATAGTTTAAAAGAGTTTGATTTTTTGGATAGTTCACATTTAGAAGATAAAACTTTTCAAGAGATTATAAAGTTTTCAACTTTAATTTGTGAAAATTTTGATTTTTCAAAAAATAGTATAAATCAAAGAGTTGATGCTATTGATTTTACAAAAAACAATCAAAAAAAATTTAGTAAAGAGCTGATAGAAAACTTTTTTGAAATATCAAAAAATCTTACTTTTTGGCTTGATTTAGAAAATGAGAGCGAAATTGTTATATTTATATACTCCAATTTAGAAGATTTTACAAAAGCTCTTGATTTTGAAGATATATTAAAGATGACAAAAGTTTTTTATAAACTTGAAAATCCAAAATCAAATATTTTAGATAGTGCTTTAAAAGTATCAGATTTTTTTGAGTTTGAGCACAAAGACAAACAGATTTTTTTGATTGCAACATCACTACAAAATATTGGGAAATTATACATTTCAAAAGATATTTTAGAAAAAAAAGAGCCTCTAAATTTGGAAGAAAAAGAGATAATAAAATCATATCCATACTACACAAAAAAGCTTATAAACTCTATTATGGGGTTTTCTGATATTTGTTCTCTTAGCTTTAAGGCTCAAGAAAGATTAGATGGAAGTGGAATTTTTAATCTATCTTCAAAAGATTTGAGTTTTAAAGATAGATTGATTATTTGTTTAATTATTTATAGTGCTTTAATAGAAAAAAAAGCTTATAGAGAAGCTTTTTCTCACCAAAAAGCTATAGAAATAATGCAAGAAATGGCAAATAATAAAAAAATAGATGAAAGTATAGTAGATATTTTTGACAAAATTTTAGCTTGAATATTTTATAAAACTATATACTATTTTTTTATTAACTTTGTAAATAAAACTCCAATTGGTACAATACTAAGACCAATTATAAAAGCAAGAGGAACAAGGATTTTATTGTTATTTAATGCAAAAAATCCAAAAATTAAAAATCCATAACCCAAAATTCTATAAATAGATAAAAAACCTGTTGCACTAAAAAATACATTTTTTAGTGAATTTTGTTTTACCCTACTTTTTTCTTCATCTATAATCTCTTTTATTTTTTGTGGTGTTAATTCACTTTCAGGAACTTCTTTATACTCGCTATATAAATCAAAAGGATCATCAATTTCATCGATTTTATCTCTCTCATCACTACTTAAAGTATCATTTTTATCAAAATTTTCTAATCTATTTTGAATATTTTTTTTATAAGATAAAAATGAAGCAAGAGTTACAAAAATTGAAGCAAAAAAAGCTATTTGGAGATTTAAAAGCCAAATTGTATTTTGGAAAAATATTGCATACAAACTAAGACAAAGATTTAAAAATAAAAAAACCTTTGCAAAGTTTAAAATTTCACTATTTATCTTCATCATCGTCAAATGATTTATCACCATGTTTTGCTCTATATGAATATCTTGGATCATTTTCCATACCCTCATATACTTTTTGAGCTCTTTTATAAGCTTTATAAACATTTAAACCAGCTGCTGCAATACCCCAAAAAACACCTATCCAAAGAGTCCATGTGTATCCTGTAAAGTGTTTTAGGGCTAAACCTATTCCAACTCCAATTACAATAGCAGCAACCATAGAAATACCAACAGACAAACTATCAAGCGCCTCAATTTTATCTCTATGTTTTGGTTTTTGCTCTTTATCTTTTATCTCTTCCATATATTTCCAATCTATTTTATATAACTACAACAATAATCACTTATTGTTAAAACTTTTATATCAAAACTTGAGTTTGCTGGAACTTCAAAAGAGCTTCCATTTTTATAGCTTTTCCACTCACTTTCACCTTTTAATCTTACTTCGACATGACCATCAATAATTTCCATAATCTCAGCTTCAGCTGTACTAAAAAGATACTCTCCAGCCATCATAATTCCTAGAGATTTTTTACTTCCATTTGTATCTATAAAAGTTCTACTTGTTACATTTCCATCAAAATAGATATTTGCTTTTTTTATAAGCTCTACATTTTTAAAACTTTCCATTATTTTAAATCCTTCATAACTTCATTGGCTGCTTTTATACAATTATCAATCATCTTATTTGTAATTTTTGTACAAATAAATCCAGCTTCATATTGACTACAAGCAAAATAAAAACCTCTTTTTAACATCTCACGGTGAAAAGTTGCAAATCTTTCAAAATTACAAAGCCCTACTTCTTTAAAGTTTTTTGGCTCATTTTCACAAAAGAAAAATCCAAACATACTTCCTCTTGTATTTACTTGAAGAGCTATTTCATTTTCGATAGCAACTCTTCTAAGCCCATCAACTAATCTTTTTGCTTTTTTTCCTAAATTATCATAAATTTCTGGATTTTCTTTTAACTTTTTAAGACTTACCAAACCAGCTGCCATAGCAACTGGATTACCACTTAAAGTTCCAGCTTGATAAACCTTACCTTCAGGTGATAAATGTCCCATAATCTCTTTTGAAGAAGCAAAAGCACCAACAGGCATTCCAGCACCAATAACTTTTCCAAATGTTAAAATATCGGCTTTTACATCTAAAATACCGCTTGCACCTTTTAAAGAAGCTCTAAATCCACTCATAACTTCATCAAAAATTAGTAAAGCACCGTGCTTATCGCAAAGCTCTCTACAAGTAGCTAAAAACTCATTTGATGCAGGAACCAATCCCATATTTCCAGCAATTGGCTCAATTATAATACAAGCAATATCACTACTTTCTTCAAAACATTTTTGAAGCTGTTCTATGTTGTTGTATTCACATAAAAGCGTATGTTTTATCAAATCTTCTGGAACTCCTGGACTACTTGGACTTCCAAAAGTTGCCATACCTGAACCTGCTTGCACCAATAAAGAATCAGAGTGTCCATGATAACAACCCTCAAATTTTATAATATCATTTTTATTTGTAACACCACGTGCTAGTCTTATTGCACTCATTACAGCTTCTGTTCCTGAGCTTACAAATCTTACTTTATCAATATTTTCATACATATCAACAATTTCAGAAGCAAGTTTTGTTTCAAGATTTGTTGGAGCTCCAAAACTTAAACCTAACTTTGCAGTTTTTATAACTGCTTTTTCAATATCTTTATCACAATGTCCAAAAATAAGTGGTCCCCAACTTTGTACAAAATCTAAGTATTTGTTACCATCAATATCATATAAATATGCACCTTTTCCTTTTTTGATAAATGGAGGTGTTCCACCTACACTCTTAAATGCTCGAACAGGAGAATCAACTCCTCCTGGGATTACTTCACAAGCTTCTTTGTAGGCTTTTATAGATTTTTTAAACATATTTTTTTTCCTAAATTATAATTAAGTAATTATTCTACAATAATCTATATAAGCAAAAGGTTATTTAATATATTTATCAAATTTAAAATAAATACAATTTTTAATTTTTTTTACTATAATTCGCGAATGAAAAAAATAGTACTTGCATTCTTTGTTTCTTT
The DNA here is from genome assembly GCF_002993025.1 of Arcobacter cryaerophilus gv. crypticus. Classification (GTDB taxonomy): domain Bacteria; phylum Campylobacterota; class Campylobacteria; order Campylobacterales; family Arcobacteraceae; genus Aliarcobacter; species Aliarcobacter cryaerophilus_B. The sequence goes on from NZ_NXGI01000012.1 coordinate 87,007, forward strand.
ATTGATCCATATTTTACTTTTTCTAAATTATAGTTTTAAGGAGCCTGCTAAAGAGGAGACAAAAAAAGATAATGAAAAAAGTGAAGTGAAATTTGTAAAATTAGTACAAGAAAAAGTATTGCAAGAACAAGCAGCCAAAAATATTGAGCCAAAAATAAATGAGCCAAAAATAGTTGAAGAAAAAAAAGAAGATATAAAAACTCCAAAAAAAGTTGAGAAACAGCAAAAAGCAAGTAGTGAATTAAAAGCTAACAATAGTAAAAAACAGCTAGATATAAAAGAAGCAAAAAAAGTTCAAAAACAAATTTTAAAAGAGAGTAGCAATCTTCAAGATAGTGCATTAGAAAAATTTTTATCTCAAAAAACTCCTGTAAATCAAGAAATTTTAAATGAACTTCAAAAACTATATGGAAAAGAGTATGATAATTTTACAAGTGTACAAAAAGCATATTTAGAAAAAAATCTAAATAACTTTCAAGTAATAACTCAAAAAGTTCTAAATCGTATGGGATATCCAAAATTAGCTGCGAAGCTTGGAATTGGTGGAATAAATACTATAGAATTTATGTTTCATCCAAATGGAGATATTAGTGGACTTAAAATAATAGGTTCAAGTGGTTATACTATCCTAGATGACTACTCTTTGGAATTAATACAAATTGCATACAAAGAGTATCCAAAACCAACTGAACCAACTAAACTTAGATTTAAAGTTTTTTATAGAAACTATTAAAAATATTTTTACATTTTTCTTTCGTAATTATACATATCCATATATCTAAATGCAAGTAAATTTTCTAAAATTGCAAAAGTTACAATAAAATTTATAAAAGAACTTCCACCATAGGAAAATAGTGGTAAAGGAATACCAACAACTGGTGCAAAACCTATTACCATTAAAATATTTACACTCATATTTAAAAAAATAAGTAAAGCTAAACCAGAAGAAAAAACTTTTACTATAAAATCTGTTTTGAAAAAATAGTTTATTGTAAATAGATGCAAAATTATAATCACATATAGAACTATCAAACCAAAAGCACCTAAGAACCCATGTCTTTCTACCAAATAAGCAAAAATAAAATCACTCGTAGCAATTGGCAAAAACTTAAGTTGAGTTTGAGTTGCTTCATCACTATCTTTTCCAGTAAGCCCACCTGAACCTATTGCTATAATACTTTGCTGGACATGATAACTAGGTTTCGCTGCAACTATAAAATCATGAACTCTTTTCTTTTGATAATCTTTCATAATATAGTTATATGAAAATGGTAAAAATATGGATAAAACAAAAACAATTCCTACCCATATTTTCCAATTTACACCAATTATGAAAAGTATCCCATATCCAACCAAAAGCAACACAAGTGCTGTACCTAAATCTGGCTCTTTAGCTATTAGAATAAATGGTATAAAAATATAAATTGAAAAATATCCAAAATCTTTTAATCCATATCCATCAATAGGTGGTGGTTTTCTTTGAATTAAATATCCCAACATCAATATATATATTGGTTTTATAATTTCAGAGGGCTGAATAGTTGTATCAAGAAATGGAATATGAATCCATCTTTTTGCTCCTAATTTTGTTACTCCAATAAATTCAACTGCTAGTAAGAGTAAAATTCCTATCCAATATAAAGCAGGAACCAATCTTAGATTTTTTCTAAGAGGAAGCATAAAAACTAAAATAAATGCAAAAAAAGATATACTAAAATAAAAAATTTGTTTACTTGCCAATGCATCATTTGCCTCTGCTATTAATACATAAGATAGTATTATCAAAGGGGCTATAAAGATTAATATTAAATAATCAAAATGTGACATAATTCTTTTATCAAGTAAACGCATAACGAAAGAGTAGCATAATATGTATAAAAATTTTATTGTAGATGTAGAGATTAGATTAGATAAATTTTTAAGTTTAAAAATCGATGCTTCAAGAAATCAAATTGAGCAACTAATTGAAAAAGAGTTTGTAAAAGTAGATGGAAAAACAACAAATAAAAATGGTTTAAAACTAAAATTAAATCAAGAAATAGAGGTTTGTTTTCCTGAACCAAAAACATTTGATAAAAAAGATAGAGAATTTATTGAAAACTCATTAAAAGATAAAAATATAGAGATAATCTATGAAGATAGTGATATTTTAATTATAAATAAACCAAAAGGACTTACTGTTCACGATGCTCCTAGTGTAAAAGACGCAACTTTAGTTGATTGGCTAAAACTTAAAAATATAAGTTTATCAACTATAAGTGGAGAAGAAAGACATGGAATTGTACATAGACTTGATAAAGGAACTAGTGGTATTTTAATAGTTGCAAAAACAAATGAAGCTCATATTGAAATATCAAAACAGTTAGAAAAAAGAGAAGCTGGAAGATACTATTTAGCAATAATTGATTTGCCTTTAAAAGATAATATTATTGTAGAAGAACCAATAGCAAGAAATCCAAACAATAGACTCAAAATGGCTATACAAAAAGATGGAAGATATGCAAAAACATCGTTTTGTAAACTAGAAGTTAGTAATAACTCAAAATATGAACTAATAGCTTGTAAACTTTCAACAGGAAGAACACATCAAATAAGAGTACACTTAAATAGATTAAATAGGCACATTTTAGGGGATATTTTATATGGATTTAAGGGCGATTTCAGTATTATAGATGGATTTTTTTTGCATGGATTTTGCCTAGTATTCACTCATCCAAGAACAAAAGAGAAGATGAGTTTTACTGCAAAACTTCCAAAAGATATGCAAGATTTTATAGATACCAATTTTGATAAGGAGAGAATATATGAAAAAATTGAGACTACTAGCCTCTTTAAGTTTTTTAATTTTAATAATTAGTGGTTGTTCTAATGTTTTAGATAGCCTAAGTACAACAACTTCACCAAAGGTTAATCAAAATTTTCAATCAATAGATTACTCTTCAATTAAATCAATTCCAGATATGAACTCAATTGGTTTTGAGTGGCAAAGAATTGATGACCATAGAGTTGTTGGTTATAATTTTTATAGAACAGAATTATCAAAAGGTCAAAATACTCTTAAGTTAATCAAAGCAACAGATAGTAGATATATAACACACTATGTTGACAAAGGTTTAGAGCCAAAAACAAAATATGCTTATCAAATATCTGCTAGATTAAATGATGGAACAGAATCACCTACAACTCAAGCTTATATTGTAGAAACTCTTCCAAGAATCGCACCTGTTGGTTTTGCACAAGCTATATCAAATCTTCCAAAAAAAGTAAAAATTGTATGGCAACCGCATCCTGATCCTAGAGTTGGTTATTATAGAGTTGAAAGATATAATACTTTTCTTAAAGAGTGGGTTTGGGCATCTGCTTCTAAGATAGAAAATAGACTAAGTGCTGAATTTATTGATACAGGATTAGATGACAATACTTCATATAAATATAGAATAAAAGCCTTCTCTTTTGGAGATGTTGAATCAGCTCCTTCAAAAATATTAGATGCAAAAACAAAAGCTCTTCCTCTACCTGCAACAAATGTTAAAACTTCAAATAATATTCCAAAAAAAATATATATAACTTGGAATGCTTCTCAAAGTCCTGATGTAGTTCAATATAGAATATATAGAAGTAGTTACAAATCTTTAGGTTATAGCAATATTGCAGCTGTAAACTCAAATACTTTAGAGTACACAGATGAAGTAAATGCAGATAAAAAAGAGTACTACTACAAAGTTATAGCAGTTGATAAAGATAATCTTGAAAGTAGTTCTGATATTGAAGCTATAAAAGGTATATCTCTAGCTCCACCAGCAAAGCCGATATTAACTTTGGCTCAAATTCAAGGAAATAAAGCTATTTTGAATTGGCAAGCAGGAGATAATAGAGCAACATCTTACAATGTTCATAAAAGAGTAAAAAAGAACTGGTTTTTATCAGATACAGTAAAATTTAAAAATATAACTTCTCTTAGATTTGAAGACCATGATATTTTAAAAGGTGTTGATTATTACTATTCTGTACAAGCAGTAGATGAGTTTGGTGTACTTTCTGCAAAAAGCGATGAGGCAAAATTGGCTCTACCTGAAACAAGTATATAAATATGCCTCACATAGTTTTTGAAAAAAACAATCTACTTGAAACTCCTTTAAAAAAAGGAGATATTGAGTTTTTATTTACAGCTGTATCTTATCATCCAAAAGGTAGTAATAGAAAAATTGAATACAAAATTGCTACAAAAAACAAAGATTTAGAGTTTTTACTAGCAATAAAAGAGAAAGATGATAACTTTATAATTAAATCAGATAAAACAACAAGAATATCACCTGTTTCATATATAAAAGATGCTCTAAACTCTTATGTTTTAGAGAATAAATCAGAAATTGTATTTAAAAACACTACAAACTTAAAAGAGAAAAAAGAGCAAGAACACAAATATCTAAAAGATATTGATTTTTTTGTAGAAGATTTTAAAAGCGATAAAGAGCTTCAAATAGAAATTGGTTTTGGAAGCGGAAGACATCTACTTTATCAAGCAAAACAAAACCCAAATATACAGTTTATTGGACTTGAAATTCACTATCCATCTATTGAGCAACTTCTAACACAATTAGAACTTCAAAATATTACAAATGTTTTGGTTGTAAACTATGATGCTAGACTTTTTATGGAGTTTATAGAGTCAAATCAAGTAGGGAAAATATTTGTGCATTTTCCAGTTCCTTGGGATAAAAAAGCACATAGAAGAATTTATTCAAAAGAGTTTGTAAATGAAGCTTTAAGAGTTTTAAAAGTTTCTGGAACTTTGGAGCTTAGAACTGATAGTAGAAATTATTTTGATTTTTGTGTAAATTTACTTACAAACTTAAATAAAGCATCAATAAAAATTGATGTAAATAGAGATTTAGAAGTTGTAAGTAAATATGAAGATAGATGGAAAAAACAAGGTAAAAATATATATGATGTAGTTTTAACTTCTCAAAATATTGATAAAAACTTAAATATTGATTATAGTTTTGAATTTGATTTTGATATAAATTTTGATAATTTTATAAAAAATATTTTTTCAAAAGCTCTTATAATTAAAAATTATTTTATACACATTGAAGAGTTTTATAAGATAATAAATAAAAATAATTCAGGTTTAATAAAAGTTACTATGGGAAACTTTGATAGACCTGTTACTAAATATCTCTTAGTAATAGATGGAAAAATATCTTATTATCAAGGTAATCCTCTTCCAACTAGCTCAAATATAGAAGCTGATAAAAAATTAAAAGAGATTTTATCTAAATGATTACAGCAAAAGATTTATATCTTACTTATGATAATAATAAATATATTATAAAAAGAGGAAATTTTTCTATAAAAGAGAAAGAGTTTGTCTTTATTGGAGGAAACTCTGGAAGTGGAAAATCAACACTTTTGAAATCTTTTTATGGTGATATTCCAATAAAACATGGTAGTTTAAAAATATCAAATCAAGAAGTTTTTAAAATTAAAGGAAATAATCTAAGATATCTTAGAAAAGATATTGGTGTTATTTTTCAAGATTATAAACTAATAAATGATTATACTATTGAAGAGAACATAATGATACCTCTTAAGATAAATAACTATTCAGATGAAGTTTCAAGACTTCAAGCTGATAATCTTTTAAAACACGTAAAATTAACTCATAGAAAAGGTTTTTATCCAAATCAATTAAGTGGTGGAGAGCAACAAAGAGTTGCAGTAGCACGTGCTTTAGCACATAATCCAAAAATTATAATAGCAGATGAACCAACTGGAAATTTAGATGATTTTAATGCTGATGTTGTTTGGAACTTATTAAAAGGGGCAAATGAACAACTAGGAATTACAGTAGTTGTGGTAACTCATAGAGTTCCAAAAAATCTAGGAATTAATTTTAGACAGTTATCAATAGAAGATGGGATAATTTATGAAGTCTCTTAAAGCTATTTTTGCCTTTTTTGTACCACTTTTAGCAATGCTTATTACATTTTGTATTTTTTTACTTATTGATAATATTGTAGATAATTACAAAAATAAAATATCAAGAGATTATAGTATTGTTTTGGTTGCAACAAATCCTATAAAAAAAGAGTCTTTAAATGAACTAGCTGGAATTAAAGTTGAAAATATTCAACTATTACCAAATGAAAAGATAATTGAAAATATTAAATCAAATTTATCTGATAACTCTATTGAGCTTTTAAGACAAAAATTACCATACTTTTATCAAATATATCTTGAAATATTTCCAACAAGTAGCGAACTAGAAGTTATTAAAAAAACCCTACTTTCAAATAAAGATGTAAAAAATGTAGAGGTTTTTTATAAAAATCACAATCAAATATATTTACTACTTCTTATTTTAAATAGTGTCTCATTTATACTATTTTTTATTATTACAATTTTTGCAATAATAATTATTGCAAAACAGATAAAACTTTGGTTTCATGAACATAGTGTAAGAATTTCTATTTTAAGACTTCATGGGGCTTCTATTATTTATAGTGCTTCTTCTGTTTTAAAATATGCTCTAATAAGTTCTTTTATGGCTTTTTTAATATCTTCACTTTTTTTGATATATGTGTCGAGTAATATTGAATTACTTTTTCCATTTGAATTACAAGAGATAGTTAATGTAAATATAAATATTGAAAGAGATATTATAAAAATTTTTATTTTATCTTTTTGTATCTCTGTATTTACAATCTTTGGAGTACTATTTAAGTATAAGATAAGTAATGATTAAATTAATTTTTTTACTATTTTTAATACCAGTTTTTATCTTTGCTTCAGCAATAGATACAAAAATTGCACAAAATCAAAAAAGCCTAGATAGCAGTAAAAAAAACAAAGATAATACAGCTGTTAAAATAAAAGAGATAGCTGACAAAATAGAAGCTTCAAACACAAATTTATCAAAACTTGAAGAAGATATTATTAAAATAAATGAAGATATAGAACAACATCAAAAATTACTAGAGAGTTCTCAATCAAAACTAAATGACCTTCAAGCTAAATCAAGCGATTTAATAAAAGAGAAAAATAGTAGTGAAGAGGAGATAATAAATACAATAGTAGAACAATTTTCTACATCTTTAGCACTTCAACTAGCTTCAAAAGAGTCTTTGCAAGAACTTATAGATAATGAGATGTTTAATCTTTTATCAACAAATGCAAAACAAAAAGTTTTAAAACTAAATGAAAATTACAATAGACTAACAGAAAATACAAAAGCAAATCAACAAGAGATAAATAAACTAAACAACTATATAAAAGATAGATTAAAAACTAAAGAGAACTATAAGGCTCTACAAATAAAGCATACAAAATCTTTAGAAAACTTAGAAAAAGAGCACAAACTTTATCAAGTTGAGCTTAAAAAAGTTATTGAGCAACAAGAGTCTTTGAGTAAAATATTATCTGATTTAAAAATTGTTAAACAACAAGAGTTAAAAAAAGCACAAGAACAAAAAGAAGATAATAATCAACAAGCACAAACAACAAATGTAAGAAATCAAAAATATGCAAAAAATTTAGATCTTGATGTTAAAAAAATTGGTTCTTCAACAGATGGTGTTCAAATTGTAAAATACAAAGGTGCAAAAACTATAGCTCCTTTAAAATCATTTAAAATTGTTAAAAATTTTGGAACATATTATGACCCTGTTTATAAAATAAAATTATTTAATGAATCTGTTGTTTTACAATCAAATGAAAAAGGCTCAAAAGTAGTAGCTGTTTTAAATGGAAAAATTGTATATGCAAAAAAGAATGCGGGAATGCTTGAAAATGTTGTTATTATTCAACACGAAGGTGGAATTCATACTGTTTACTCACATTTAGATGATATTGCACCAAATTTAGTTGTGGGAAAATGGGTTCAAAAAGGCTCAGTTGTAGGAAGAGTAAATGAGAATTTAACTTTTCAAGTTACAAAAGATAGCTCACACATAGATCCAAAAGATCTATTTAATATCTAGGCATTATTATGGTAAAAAATAGCATAGACAATCCAGTTTTTTTAATATTTTTACTACTATTTGCGGTAAGTATAAATTTTTTAGCTTCTACTCATTTTTTAGTTATTTTATTTGCGGGAGTTATTTCAACTGCATTTTATAGAACTTTAAAACAAAAATATTACTACTCTTTTGCATTTGTTATAATTGCATTTTTATTTATTGAATTAAACATGGGACTTAAACCATTTTCTCTATCTTTATTATCATATTTTGTATATCTTTTTATAGTTCCAAGATATGAACAAAATAAGATGAATACATTTTTATACATAATCTTTTTTTACATTGGTTTAGGTATTATTTGGTATATTTTCTTTAATTTTGACTCATTTTTTAGTTTTATTCTCTTAATAAATCTATTTATAGATTTAATCTTAGTTGGGATATTTTTATGAATTTTAGATTAACACTTATCTATGTTTTTATTGGAATTATTGCTATTACGCTACTTTCAAGAGTATATTTTTTATCTATAAAATCAAACACTTATTATGAAGAGTTATCAAAAAATAACTATATTAAAAAAACATATTTAGCACCTACAAGAGGTGTAATAGAAGATAGAAATGGAGAACCTTTAGCTCTAAATCAAATAGGATTTTCTATTCTTATAAAGCCTCATTTAAGAGCTGATAAATATAGAGCAAAACTAGAAAAACTTATAGATATTGTAGTAGAACAATTTCCACAATATGATAAAAATAAATTAATAAAAGATTATTTAAGAGATGATTCGCCCTATAATCACGAATTTATAAAAGTTATTGATTATGTTCCTTATGAAGAGATTTTTTCAAGATACACATTTTTAGCAACTCAAGAGGATATAAGAATTGAATCTTCTTCAAAAAGACACTATCCACACAAAGAGTTAGCCGCACATATAATAGGTTATGTAAGTAAAGCTTCAAAATTAGATATTGCAAACAATGAAATAGCAAAATATAGTGGAATTGTAGGTAAAAGTGGAATTGAGAGATACTATAATGAAAAACTGCAAGGAACATTGGGATTTAAAGATACAAAAGTAAATGCTTTAAATAAAGAGATTGAAGTAATAGAACAAAAAGATCCTTCAAATGACAATAATGTAAGAATCACAATCGATGTTAATCTTCAAAAATATATTCAAGAATTATTTGTAGATAGAGCTGGTTCTGTTATAGTTATGGATGCAAATAATGGTGAAATATTAGCAGCAGGTTCATTTCCAGAGTATGATAGTAACCTTTTTGCAAGAGGAATTAGTCAAGAAGAGTGGAATATTATGAGGAATGACTTTAATCATCCATTTACAAATAAAATTACAAATGGTCTGTATCCTCCTGGTTCTGTTATTAAAATGGGAGTTGCCTTATCATTTTTAGAAAATGGTATAAGTGATAAATTTACAGTTCAATGCAGTGGTTCTTTACCAATTGGAAATAGAAATTTTAGATGTTGGAAAACAACAGGCCACGGTCATATTGGATTTAGAAGTTCAATTGAGCAAAGTTGCGATGATTTTTACTACAAAGGCAGCTTAAAAATAGGAATTGGTAAAATGTCTGCAACTTTAGGAAAATTAGGAATTGGAGAAAAGACTGGAATAGATTTAAACAATGAATTTGTAGGTATTAATCCAAATAAAGAGTGGAAAGAAAAAAGATTAAAAAAACCTTGGTACATTGGTGAAACTGTTATTAGCTCTATTGGTCAAGGAAATATGCTAACAACTCCTTTACAAATAGCAAGATTTACAGCATTTTTTGCAAGCGGAAAACTTCCAAAACCACACTTAACAAAAGATGCTTATGAAGAACCAAAAGAGTTAGATTTTAAAAAAGAGCATATAAAACTTATGCAAGAAGGAATGTATGACGTTGCAAACTCACCATCGGGAACTGCAAAAAGATATATAAACTCAAAAGTAAAAATAGCAGCAAAAACAGGAACAGCTCAAGTTGTATCTATTCCACAAAGTGAAAAAGTAAGGATGAAAGAGAGCGAAATGGAGTATTTTCAAAGATCTCATGCTTGGATTACTGCTTATGGACCATATAAAAATCCAAAATATGTAGTAACAATAATACAAGAACATGGTGGTGGTGGTGGAAGTGCCACAGGTGGAATTGCTAGTAGAATTTTTGATAAATTATATGACTTAGGATATATAACAGAATTAGAGTAATATTTAATCATATATTAGATAGAATAAACACCATTTAATTTAGGATTTATATTTGAAGATAATTTTTTCACTAGTTTTTTCATCACTATTTTTATTTGCTGCACAAGATCCATTGCCAATGATAAATCTTTCAGTTGCAGCCGTAGATCAACCAATACAATTTGTAAAAACTATAAATATAGCTGTTATTTTAGCTCTTATGGTTCTTGCTCCTACGCTTTTACTTATGGTGACATCTTTTACAAGAATTATAATTGTTTTAGCACTTTTAAGACAGGCTTTGGGTTTACAACAATCCCCACCTACACAAATAATAATTTCTCTTGCACTTATTATGACAATTTTTATTATGGAACCGTATGGAAAAAAGGCTTGGGATGAAAGTATTGTACCTTATATGGATGAAAAAATATCATATCAAGAAGCTTTTACAAAAGGTGTTGCCCCGTTTAAAGATTTTATGATAAAAAATACTAGAGAATCAGATTTAGCACTATTTTATAGAATAAAAAAAGAACCTAATCCAAAAAATATAGAAGATGTTTCACTTATTTTACTTATGCCTGCATTTATTGTAAGTGAACTAAGAACTGCATTTGAGATAGGATTTTTGATATTCTTACCATTTTTAATTATAGATATTATAGTTGCTTCAATTTTGATGAGTTTGGGTATGATGATGTTGCCACCTGTTATGATATCACTGCCCATAAAAATTATCTTCTTTATTATAGTTGACGGTTGGTTACTTATAATTGGAAATCTAGCACAATCCTTTAAATAAATAATTTATAATCAGGTTTTATATATGAAAAAAATTTTATATTTTGTTATAGGTTTTTTAGTACTTCTATCTATATCATACTATTTTTACTACTCTCCAAAAAAAGAGGAGATAACAAAAGAGATATTTTTAGAAAAAAGTATTCAAATGAGAAAACTTTTTACAGATGAAATAAAAAGAAAACAGGATAATACGCTTAATATGGCATTTATCTTAAGTCAAGATGAAAATCTTATAAATGCTTTAAAAACAAAAAATAAAAGCTTACTAAATTATAATAATACTCTATTATTTTTACATGATAACAGTGATTACAAAAATCTTTGGCTACAAATTGTTGATAAAGAGGGTAAAAGTTTTTATAGATCTTGGAAAAATATGTCAGGTGATGACTTATCAAATGTTAGAACAGATTTAGATGAACTTATAAAAAATCCAAAACCAATTACAAATATAAGCTCAGGATTGTTTGACTTAACTTTAAAAGCTATAAATCCAATTTATGACTTAAATGGTGAATTTTTAGGTTTTGTAGAGTTTATTTCAAAATTTAACTCTATATCAAAAAACTTAAAATTTGAAAAAATAGAGCCCATTTTTATTTTAAGTCGTGAAAAAAGTAAAAAACTAATTGAGCCATTTAGTAAAATATTCATACGTGATAATTATATAGCAAATATAGATGCAAACCAATCTATTTTAAAATATATTGAAAGAAGAGGTGTTGATAAATTTTTAAATATTGAAAACTATCTTTTATTCGATCAATACATTGTTACAAATTTACAAATAAAAGATACAAATGGTCAAGATATGGGTCTATTTTTACTATTTTTTGAAAAAAATAGATTGGATTATTCATCTTTAATAAATTTTAAAAATCAATATTTATATATTGTTATAATATTCTCAATTTTATATCTTATAGTATTTTTATATCTTCTAAAAACTATGTATGCAAAAGAGCTTGATAATGATGTAAAAATCAAGACAAAAATGATTCAAGAGCAGCAAAACAGACTTGAAAAACTACTTGATATTTATGATAAAAATGTAATATTCTCAAGAACTGATTTAAGAGGAAGAATAACTCATGCAAGTAGTGCCTTTTGTAAAATTAGTGGTTATACAAAAGATGAACTTTTGGGACAACCACACAGTATTGTAAGGCATCCTGATATGACAAAATCTACATTTAAAAAGATTTGGGATAAGTTAGCAGCAAAAGAAAAAATAACTATAGAGATAAAAAATTTAAGAAAAGATGGTTCATACTATTGGGTAGTTGCTGATTTTGAACCTGAATATGATGACTTAGGAAATCATATAGGATATTTTGCTATTAGAGAAGATATTACAGCAAATAAAGAGATAGAAGAACTTCAAAAAGAGGTTATCTTTACTATGGGCTCTATTGCTGAGTTTAGATCCAAAGAAACTGGAGAACACATTAAAAGAGTTGCAAAATACTCAAGAATTTTAGCCGCTGCTTATGGTTTATGTGAAGATGATATTGATATGTTAGAGCTTGCAAGTCCTATGCATGATATTGGTAAAATTGCAATTGCTGACGCTATTTTAAATAAACCAGGAAAATTAACAAATGAAGAGTTTGAAATTATTAAAACTCATGCACAAAAAGGTCATGATATGCTTGGAATATCAAATAGACCACTTTTTAAAGTTGCTTCACAAATAGCTTTAACTCATCATGAAAAATATGATGGAACAGGATATCCAAATAGTTTAAAAGGTGAAGATATACCTATTTTTGGAAGAATAACAGCTTTAGCAGATGTTTTTGACGCATTAGGAAGTGATAGATGCTACAAAAAAGCTTGGGAGATTGAAAAAGTTTTAGAGTTTATTAATGAGCAAAGAGGAAAACACTTTGACCCTAAACTTGTAGATATATTCTTTGATAATTTAGATGATATATTAAAAATAAAAGAAGAGCACCAAGATATATAAATAATTTTTATATATCTATAGATATTTTTTATAATTTTTATTTATAATTATACTTTGAATTATCTATTTTTTTGGATATAATTTTTTCACTAAATTTTGCTTAGGATTTATATGAAAAAATTATGTCTATTTTTAATAATCTCAAAACTAGCTTTTGCGCAAACTATAAGTTTTGAAGAGGCTTTAAACCAAACTATAGAAAATAGTAAAGATTTACAAAAGCAAAAAATCAATATAGATATTGCAAAAACAAATAGTGATTTTATTGATGGTTTAAACTTTGGAAAAGTCTCATTAAATAGTGATATTAGCCGTACAAATCATTCTGGATATGTTTTTATGGGAAAACTATCTAGTAGAGAGGCAACATTTAAAGATTTTGGATTTTCTCAAATGAATGAAGATATAAACACAGCTCCCAAAGATTTAAACTATCCAGAAGCATATACAAGCATCAACTCTTATATTTCATATGATTTACCTCTGTTTACAGGATTTGCACTTTATCACCAAAAAGGTATTTTAAAACTTCAAGAAAAAGCAAATGAAATTTTATATAATCTTGATAAAAAAACTCTAGAATTTGAAGTTTTAAAAGCTTACAATAGTGCAGTTTTAGCAAAAGATTTTGTAAAAACTATGCAAAAAGCAAAAGATACTATTGGGTTTATTAAAAATGGAGCAAAAGAGTTTCATAAAAATGGACTTGTTACAAAAATAGATGTAAACGAAGCTGAACTACATTTTTTAAATACAAACTCAAACTTAATTGAAGCCGAAAACAACTTTAAACTATCACTTGCTTACCTTAAGTTTTTAACTTCAAATCAGAATATTAGCGATGTAGAAAATCTACAAAACACATATTTAGAAATAAAAGAGTTTGAAGATTTATACAAAATTGCTTTAAAAAATAGAGATGAAATAACTTTACAAAATATATCTATTGAAGCAAATAATAAAAATATAAAAGTAAACCAAGGTTCATATTATCCATCTGTTTTTACTCATTTAGAGTATGGATACAATGATGATAAATTTTCTACTTCAAAAGACAAAGATTACTACATGGCGCTTTTAGGTATTAGTTTAACTCTTTTTGATGGAACTAGAAGTGCAAATCTTGAAAAAAGTCGTCTTGAATACCTAAAAGCAAAATTAGATTTTGAAAAACTTCAAGATGGAATAAAACTTGAAGTGCAAAAAGCTATTTTGGACTACAAAGCAAAACAAGAGATTTTAAAAGAGAAAATTCTTGCAAGTGAATTAGCAAGTAGTGTTTTAAATCAAGCAAAACTTCAATATAAAAATAGATTAATCTCTATGACAACACTTTTATCTCAAGAGACAAATTATAGACAGAGCCAAACTATGCTTCTAAATGCTAAATATGAGAACTCTTTGGCACTTGCTAGATTAAATTTAGTTTTAGGACAAAACCTACAAAAGGATTATAAATGAGATTTTTAATTTTAATATTTTTAACTTTTTCAACTATTTTTGCAAATAGTTTAGAGTTGGACGGTATTGTAGAATCGCAAAATGAGAAGATAATCTCAAGTAAAATGATGGGATATATTACAAAAATATATGTAAATGAAGGTGATAGTGTAAAAAAGGGGCAAATTTTATACGAAATTGACCCAACAGATATTTTGTATAATAGTGATATTTTAAAAAATCAAGTAAAAAATCTTGAGTTAAACTTAAAAAGATACAAAGATCTACTAGACCAAGATTTAGTTTCAAAATTTGATTATGAACAACTTGAATTAAATTTAATTACAGCAAAAGCAAAATTAAGTGAATTAAATGCAAACTTTAACTATCTAAAAGTAAAAGCCCCAAATAACGCTCTTGTAGTAAAAAAATCTATAAAAGAGGGAGAGATGGCAACTCCTATGATGCCACATTTAATACTAACAGATTTGGATGATTTAATAATAAAATCAAATATTGCAGAGTCTAGTTTAAAGTACATAAAAATAGGTCAAGTTGTAGATATAAAAATTCCATCTCAAGAGTTTGAAACAAAGGGAAAAATTATAGCAATTTATCCAAATTATATTGCAAATGCTCACTCATTTTCAATAAAAATCTCATTTGATAAAAAAGATTTTCAAATCTATCCAGCAATGTATTCAAAAATAACTATAGATTTGGATAAATAATGAATCAAAATTTAAATAGTGCAGGAAAAATTGCAAAAATATTTATAAATCATCCATTAACAGGAATTTTGGGTATTTTTATTTTAATTTTAGGATATTTTGCACTTCAATTTATGCCAAAAGAGGAAAATCCTCAAATAAAAGTTAGTGGTGCAGTTGTAATAGTTGCTTTACCAGATGCAAAAGCTAGTGAAATTCAAAAAGTAATAATTGAGCCTTTGGAGAAAAAAATAAGAGAGATAAAAGGGGTTGAACATATTTTTTCTTTTGCTTATGATAGCTATGGTGTTGTACAAGTACAATTTTTTATTGGGGAAGATAAAGAACAATCAAACTTAAAACTATATGACCAAGTTATGAGAAATATGGATTTAATGCCTAAAAATGCAATGCAACCAATAATAAAAACTATGGATATAGACACAGGTATTCCAATAGCAACAGTAGCATTTTATAGTGCAAAAAAAGATGGAATTGATTTAATTTCAAAAAGTGAGCTTTTTACACAAGTAAGCCTTATTTCAAAAGAGATAAATAAAATAAAAAATGTAGCTTTAGTAGATTTAAAAGGAGAAAAAAAGGAGCAATTTAATATTCTTCTTGACATAAATAAAATCAACTCTTATAATCTTGCAATTGCACAAGTTATGAAACAAATTGAGAGTTTAAACTTTAATATTCCAAATATTAGCACAAATACAAACAATAACTCTTTGGTAGTTTTAGAGGTAAAAAAAGCTATAGAAAATGTAAAAGATTTGGAAAATCTAATAATCTCTTACAACTTTCAAACTCCAATATATCTAAAAGATATAGCACAAATAGAGAAATCTTATGATATACAAAACAAAAAAGATGCCTATATTTATCTAAAAGATGAAAATGGAAATTTTGAAGAAAATAGCCAAATTACTCTAATGGCTTCAAAGCTACAAGGTGCAAATAGTGTTGTGATAAATGAAGAGATTTTTGAATATTTAAATAGTATAAAACAATCTTTGCAAGAGAAAAATATACTTTTTACAATCACAAGAGACGATGGATATACAGCAAATAATGCAGTAAATGCTTTAATAAAAGATCTATTAATTTCTATTATAATCATTTTTGTTTTACTTATTTTTACTTTAGGATTTAAAGAGGCAATTATTGTATCTTTGACTGTTCCTATGATTTTATCTTTGACTTTGTTTATTGGATTTATGATAGGTGAGAGTGTAAATCGTATAACACTTTTTGCACTTATTGTTGCACTAGGAATGCTAGTTGATGCTGCAATAATTGTAATAGAAAATATACATAGACACAAAATTGAACATCCAAATATGGATTTAGAAACTCTAGCAATAAATGCAACAAATGAGATAGGAAACCCCACAAATATAGCAACTATTGCAATCATTATGGTATTTATTCCTATGTTTTTTGTAGGTGGAATGATGGGAGAGTTTATGCACCCTCTTCCTGTTTTTGTTCCTATATCTTTGGCTGTTTCACTCTTTGTTGCATATGCTTTTACACCCTATTTGGTTAAAAAGATTTTAAAAGGTAAAAAATGAGATTAGAAAAATTTATACTAGATATTTTAAATAGTAAAAGAAAAATAAATTTAATATATCTTATTACTTTAATACTTTTTATCTTAAGTATTTTAACTTTTCCAACAAAAATAGTAAAAGCAAAAATGCTTCCAAACAAAGATTCAGATAGTTTTTCTATCTATGTAGATTTAAAAGATGGTTCAAGTAAGTATGAGACAAAAGAAGTTGTAGATTGTGTTGTAAAAAATCTGCAAAATGAAGAAAATATAACAAATATTTCAGCTTTTATATCTCAAGGTCAACCAATTGATTTTGCAGGACTTGTAAAACAAAGTGCTTTAAAAAATAGTGAAAATCAAGCTGAACTTATGATAAATATTAAAAGATTTAAAGATAGAGAAATTACAAGCTACAATCTTATTTCAAATATTAGAAGTAAAATACAAAACTCTTGTCAAGATAAATACGAAGCAACTATAAAATTTATAGAACTTCCTGCTGGTCCTCCAGTATTAGCTTCTCTTGTAGCTGAAATTTATGGTGGAAATAGTTTTGAAAGTAGAAGAGATTTTGCTATAAAAGTAGCAAATATTTTTAAAAATCAAGACACTTTGGTTGATATTGATATTTTAGCTTCACAAGATTTTTTTACTTTTACTTTGGAAATAAATAGCAACAAAGCAATTATGAGTAAAGTTGATTTAGAACACTTAAAAGCAACTTTATATCTTGCATTTGAAGGTATGCCTCTAGGAGTTATAAATGATAAAAATGCCCAAAGTCAAATTCCAATATTTTTAAGACTTGATGACTCAAGAAATTTATCAAACAACTCAAAAGATGCTTTAAATCTAAAACTTAATAGCTTAAAAATTATGAACAATATGGGACAAATGATTAGTATTTCTGAGTTAGTAAATATAAAACAAACTATAAAAGAGCCAACAATTACATCAAAAAATCTAAATCCAATAATAAATGTAATAGCCGAAACTTCAAACGATAGCCAAATATATCCACTTTTAAACTCAAGAGAAGATATGATAAAAAGCTTTTCAGATGATTATGAAATAATAAAAACAAATATGCTAAATCTATCTTTTATAGATAAAAAAACAAATGAGAGATTTGATTTGGTTTTTGATGGAGAACTGCAAGTAACTATTGATACTTTTATAGATTTAGGAACAGCTTTTATCATAGCTTTAATTTTAATATTCTTACTCATGGTAGTTTATTATAAGAATTTTGCTCTTAGTGGTGCAATTGTTTTATCTAGTTTTATATCTATTATTGGGGTTATTTTTGCCCATATTATTATGGATATTTTTACAAACGATACTTTTTATTTAACAGCAACTAGTCTTATTGGATTTATTGCTTTAATTGGTATTAACTCAAGAAACTCGACTTTGATAATCGACTTTGCAAAACAACTTGTAATTGAAAATAATTTAGAAATAAATGAAGCTATAGCAAAAGCAGCAGCAACAAGATCAAAACCTATTATTTTAACTGTTTTAGTTCTTGTTTTTGCAAGCTCTTTAATAGCAAATGATGCTGTATTTGGTGGACTTGGAGTTGCTTTAATTGGTGGAACTTTAATATCTTATATTGTTTCTATGTTTTTTGTTCCAATTATTATAAGAAATAGTTTGAAAAAGATTATTTAAAAATATATTTAAAGGTAAAAAATGAGTGAAAAAATAAAAAAAATATTAAAAAGTTTAATAAAATATACAATTTTTTTTATAATAGTTTTAAACGTAGTAAGCTATTTTAAAGGTCTAGATTTAAACAAAGAAAAATTCTCTATCCAAAGTTTTGAATTAATAGATGGTTCAAATTATGAGATAAAAAAAGATAAACCTCTTTTAGTTAATTTTTGGGCCACTTGGTGTCCAATATGTGCTTTAGAAGAGCAAAATATCGAAAAATTATCAAAAGATTTTGAAGTAATCACAATAGCAACTCAATCAGGAAGCAATGAAGAGATAGAAAAATATTTAAAAGATAAAAATCTTAGTTTTAAAGTCGTAAATGATGAATATGGTCTTTTATCTAGTGAATTTAATGTAAAAGCATTTCCTACAACTTTTATTTATGACAAAAACAAAAATCTAAAATTCACTGAAGTTGGATATAGTTCAACTTTTGGATTAAAACTTAAGCTTTGGTGGAGTAGTTTCTAAAATCATTGACAAAAAAAAGCTTCTTTGATAGGATAGAAAAATTTTTATAGGATTTTAAACTTATGAACAACTACCAAAAAGCAATAGAAAATTCAAATATAGTCTCAAAAACAGATATAAATGGAATTATAACTTTTGTAAATGATGAGTTTTGCAATCTTTTTGGTTTTACAAAAGATGAATTAATTGGAAAAAATCATAATATTATAAGACATCCCCATACTCCAAAAGAGAATTTTCAAATACTTTGGAATACTATTTTAGATAAAAAAGTCTATAAATCTACTGTAAAAAATATATCAAAAAATGGGCAAGATATATATTTAAATACAACTATTATTCCTATTTTAGATGAAAAAGAGGAAAATATTGTTGAATTTGTAGCCATAAGATATGATATTACAAACGAAGTACTACTTCAAAAAGAGCTAGAAGAGAAACAAAAAATCATATTTTTGCAATCAAGAATGGCAAGTTTAGGTCAAATGCTAGGAAATATTGCTCACCAATGGAGACAACCTTTAACAGAGTTAAACTTAAGCTTATTTAATCTTAAAAAAGCTTTTGAAAAAGAGAACAAAAAAGAGATTGAAAATCTTTATTTAAACTCAAAAAATTTAATCTTAGGAATGTCTAGTACTATTGATGATTTTACAAATTTTTTTGCTCCACAAAAACAAAAAGAAGTTTTTTTAATAAATCAAAGCATAAATGAAGCTTTGAAGATTTTAAATAGAGTTTTAGAAGATGAAAATATTAATATTAAGTTTGATATTGTAAAAGATTTAGAGATTTTTGGAGTAAAAAATGAGCTAACTCAAGTACTATTAAATCTTATAAATAACTCAAAAGATGCTTTTGTACAAAAAAATATTACAAAAAAAGAGATAACTATAAAAACTTACACAAATACAAAAGATAACTTTGTATATTTAGAATATCTTGATAATGCTCAAGGATTAAGAAAAGAACTATTTGATAAAATTTACGAACCATATTTTACAACAAAACATCAATCAATTGGAACAGGACTTGGTCTTTTTATTTGTAAAATAATTATTGAAAATAGTTTTAAAGGTGAAATTATGCATGAAAATATATCAAATGGATTAAAATTTACTCTAAAGTTTCCAAAAACAGTATGAAAAATCTAAAAGTTTTAATAGTTGAAGATGAACAAAAACTAGCAAATTTAATAAGAAACTCAATAAAAGAGCTTTTTTTCAAAGTAGCAACTGCAAAAGATGGTATTGATGGAATTAAAAAGTTTAAAAGTTTTAAACCTGATATTGTAATTAGTGATATTTCTATGCCAAATCTAAGTGGTCTTGAAATGTGCAAAATAATAAAAAGTCAAAGACAAACTCCTATAATAATTTTAAGTGCTTACAGCCAAAAAGAGATGCTTTTAGAAGCAATTGATTTGGGAATTTCAAAATATTTTATAAAACCATTTGATATTGAAAGTTTTATTGAATACTTAAAAGAGCTATCAAATAAGATAAATAAAGAGAAAAACTATACTTTAAAAGGTGGTTTTGTATTTGTAAAAAACTCTTGTAATTTATATAAAGATAGTGAATTAATAAATCTTACAAAAAGGGAAAAAGAGTTTATAAATCTTCTAATAGAAAACAAAAATATACTTGTAAAAATGGAAAATATTAAAGAAAATCTATGGGAATTAGAAAATATAAGTGATGAAAGAGTTAGAACTTTTATAAAAAGATTAAGAGCAAAAACATCTAAAGATTTGATTGAAAATGTATCATCTCAAGGGTATATGATAACATCTGATTGATTTTATATTAGTTTAAATCATCGAGTAGATAAGTTTTGACAAAATCTTTTTTAAATCATTTTGCTCTTTTTGACTTAATACTTTAAAATGATTTTCTAATCTTTTTGAAGTTTCACAAATGCAAGATTCTATTAAAAAAACTCCATTTTTAGTAAGAGTTACAGAACTCTTTCTTTTATCTTCTTTTGAAACATCTCTTTTTATAAACTCTCTATCTTCAAGTTTTTTTAAAACTTTTGTCATACCACCACTTGAAAATATTGTTGCATCATAAAGTTCTGTTGGAGAAAGTGAATGATTTTCATTGCTAAAATATAAAGATGCTAAAACATCAATATCAGAATGTAGCAAATCATAGCTAGTTTTATAAAAACTCTCTGATTCGTTGTAAATATGTTTATTTACTAAAAACATTGGTAAAGAAAAAGCAAAAACATCATGCTTTTTATCTTTTGCAACTCTACTATAAAATTCATCTATATATTTTTTATTCATGGTGAAAATTGTATCTAATTTAAAATTAAAATTATCTTTCTAGCAAGACAAATTTAAGTAAAAAACTGATAGAATTTTACTTTATTTCTAAAAGGAGCAAAATGAAAAAGATATATTTTACTTTTTTGGTACCAATATTTTTATATAGTCAAAGTTTAGAAGAGTTAGTAAATTTAACAATTGAAAATAGATTAGTTGAATCTTCTAAACAAAATTTAGATGCATTAAAAGATGAGTATAAAAGTGTACAAAGAGGTTATTTACCAAAACTAGATGCTGGTGCTTCATACTCAGTAAATGAACACGAATACCCAAATACACCCAAAAAAGGGGCTAATGCTTATGGTAGTGTAAACTACTTATTATATGATGGTGGAAAAAAATATGATATTTATGATGGATATGAAACTGATATAAAAAGTGGTGAAAAATCACTTGATGCATTAAGAAATGATCTATCACTAACTGTTATTAAATACTACTTTGATTATCTATCTCTTGAAGCACAAAAAGATACAAAACAAAAAGAGATAGAACAATTAACAGCACAAGAAGATAGAATTGGAAGATTTTATAATGCAGGAACTACAACAGAAGATGAGCTTCAAAAAATAGTTTCAAGACTTCAAAACTCTATTGTTGAGCTTCAAGAAATTGAATTAAATATTATTACAATTACACATAATCTTGAATATATTACAGGAACAAAAGTATCAATAACAGATGGTTCAAAACTTGAAGATATTAATAATCTGATACAAAAAAACCCTAGGTTTGATATTCAAGCTTTGGATTTTGTAACTCAATCAAAACAAAGTATTGCCCAAGCACAAAAAAGTGGATATTTGCCAACTGTAACTTTGGATAATACATTTAACTATTATGACAATAATTACGACAAAAAAAGCAATGATACTGATATAAACAATCACCAAAATGTTGCAAGTGCAAATATGAAATGGAATTTATTCTCTTTTGGTCAAACAAAATATCAATATGAATCAAAACAAAAAGAGTATTTAGCTAGTAGATCAAATTTTGAGTATGAGAAAAATAAAGCAGATGTAGATTTACAGCTAGCTTTAAAGTCATATAATATTGCAAAAGCAAAAATTAAATCAACGGAAGCAACTCTTAAAGCAGCTCAAAGTACTTATGAAATAATTAAATCAAAATTTGAAAATGGACTTATAGACAATGTTGCATTTTTACAAAGTTTAACAGAAAAATTTGATGCAATAAGTCAACATAAAAAAGCTATAAATGATTTAGAAGTAAAAAAAGCAACAATAATTTACCATAGTGGTGAAAAATTACAGGAGTATATAAGATGATAAAAAAATCAATAATGTCACTTTTTGTGGCAAGCATAGCAATTGCAAATCTAAATGCAAATGAAGCCCCTGCACTTCCAGTGCAAGTATTTAAAGCAGAAAAAAAAGATATTACTACAAGTAAAACTTATCCAACTATTTTGAAAGCTGTTGAGCAAGTAGATATTATTGCAAGAGTACCTGGAACTTTAAAAGAAAAAAACTATACAGAGGGGCAATTTGTAAAAAAAGGAACTCTTCTTTATAAAATAGAGCCTGATACTTATTTAGCAAATTTAAACTCAAAAAAAGCAAATTTTACAAAAGCAAAAAAAGATTTTGATAGAGCAAAATCTTTGATAGCTTCAAAATCTATTAGTGCACAACAATTTGATGATTATACTTATCAATTTGAGAGTTCAAAAGCTGCTTTAGATGAAGCACAAATTCAATATAACTACACAAATGTTACTAGTCCAATAGATGGAATTGCTGGAATAAAAAAACAAGATATTGGAGATTTAGTAGGAACAACTTCTGCTAACTCTACACTTGTAACTATTACAAATACAAATCCAATTCATGCTGAATTTTCTCTTCCAAAAGAGGATATGAATAAATACATAAGTCAAATTAGAGAAAATAAAGCAAAAACTAATTTAATTTTAGGTGATAAATTATTCAATGGAACTATTGATTTTGTTGCTCCTATAATTGATACAAATACTGATACGCTTCTTGTAAGAGCAAAAATTGATAATCCAAACAATGAAATAATTGTTGGAAATTTTGCACAAATTGAAATTTCAAATCTTGATTTAGGAGATATTTTTGTAGTTCCTGAAAATGCTATTTTAAAAACAGCACAAGCAACTGTTGTAATTGTTGTAGGAGATGATAATATTGCAAAACCTACGCCTGTTGTTGTTGGTGATTTAATCAAAGAAGGTGTTGTAGTAAAAAGTGGTTTAAAAGGTGGTGAGAAAATTATTATTAGCAATATTGCAAAAATAAGACCTAACACAAAAGTTCAAATTGTAGATAAAGAGAAATAGTTATGATTTCAGCATTTTTTATAAGAAACCCCGTTTTTGCGGGAGTTTTATCAATAATTATTTTCCTTGTTGGACTTATTTCTATGTTCAATTTACCAATTGAACAATACCCAAAAGTTCTTCCTCCTCAAATTGTTGTAAGCACAAATTATCCAGGAGCTAGTGCAAATACTATTGCTAAAACAGTAGCAGCTCCTCTTGAACAACAAATAAATGGTGCTAAAGATATGCTTTATATGAACTCTTTAGCTGATGATAGTGGAAACTTATCAATTAATGTATATTTTAAAGTAGGAACTGATCCTGATAGTGCAAAAATTGATGTAAACAATAGAGTTCAAGCAGCACTTTCATCTATGCCTGAGCAAGTTCAAAGAGTTGGAGTTGTAGTTGGTGAAAAATCTCCTAGTATTCTTCTATTTGCTATGCTTCAATCTCCAAATAACACTTATGACTCTATATATTTATCAAACTATGCACTACTTAATATGGTTGAAACTCTAAAAAGAGTTGAAGGTGTTGGAGATGCTATGATTTTTGGAGCAAAAGATTACTCTATTAGAGTTTGGCTTGACCCTTCAAAACTATCAAAATACTCTCTTGCTACAACTGATGTAATTGCTGTTATAAAAGAGCAAAATAATCAATATGCAGCTGGTAAAATTGCAGCTGAACCAATTGCAAATAAGCAAATGTACACATATACAATTCAAACTCCAGAAAGATTTGATAATCCAACACAGTTTGCTAATATTGTAATTCGTTCAAATCCTGATGGAAGTAGTTTAAAGCTTAAAGATGTTGCTACAATTGAGCTTGGTGCTAGTAGTTATAGTATGCAAACAAGATTAAATGATGCCCCTTCTTTACCTATTGGTGTATTTTTACAAAGTGAAGCAAATGCTTTAGAATCAGCAGCAGCTATTAAAAAGGCTTTAGAAGAAGCTAGCCAAAACTTTCCTGAAGATATGACATATACTATTCCTTATGATAGTACAGATTTTATTACGGCTTCTATAAACGAAGTTATTAAAACTTTTGTTGAAGCACTTATTTTAGTTATTTTAATAATATATCTGTTCTTACAAAACTGGAGAGCTACTATTATTCCTTTAATTGCTGTTCCTATATCTATAGTTGGTGCATTTGCAGGAATGTATGCTTTTGGATTTAGTATAAATCTTTTAACACTTTTTGGACTTGTTCTTGCTATTGGTATTGTTGTTGATGATGCTATTATTGTTATTGAAAATATAGAACGACATATGGAGATGGGTAAAACTCCAAAAGAAGCAGGTTTTGCTGCTATGAAAGAGGTTACTGGAGCTTTAATTGCTATTATTTTAGTACTTGGAGCTGTTTTTGTACCTGTTGCATTTATGGGTGGATTAAGTGGTGAGATGTATAGACAATTTGCTATTACCATTGTTATATCCGTTTTAATTTCAGGGTTTGTTGCTCTTACTTTAACACCATCATTATGTGTAAGAATATTAAAAAATAAAAAACATGAACCAAAAGGTTTTTTCAAATGGTTTAATACTATGTTTGATAAAGCAACTGTTGGTTATTCGCTTTTAGTTAAAAAAACTATTAGATTCTCTTTAATATCTATGTTGTTATTTGGTGGATTAATTTTTATATCTTATGATATGTTTAAAAGTATGAAGACAGGACTTGTTCCTGATGAAGACCAAGGAACAATATTTATTTTTGGATTTAATCCTCCAGGTTCATCTTTATCAAGAACTATTGAATTATCAGAAGAGATAAATGCAATTATTTCAAAAGACCCAAATGTTAAAAATATTATAACACTTGCTGGTTATGACTTTACAACAAGTGCTCAAAGAACACACACAGTTGCAACTATTGTTAAATTAAAAGATTGGGATGAAAGACCAGATTCAAGTCAATCAGCACAAGCACTTTTAAAGAAATTTAGTGGACAACTAATGGGAACTAGCGAAGGATTCTCATTTGCTGTTATTCCACCTGCAATTATGGGTATGAGTGTAACAGGTGGATTTGATATGTATGTTCAAGATAGAACAGGTGGAAGTATTGAAAATTTACAAAAAGCTGTTGATGCTGTAATACAAAAAGCACAAACAAGACCTGAACTAATGGGAGTTAGAACTTCATTATCTGCAACTATTCCACAATATAAAATGGATGTAGATACAGAAAAAGCAAAAGCAAAAGGTGTAAATATAAACGATATTTATAACACTATAAATGCAACTTTTGGAAGTTTTTATGTAAATGATTTCTCACTTTATGGAAGAACATATAAAGTAAATATGCAAGCTATTGATACATACAGATCAAATGTTGAAGATATGCAGTATATTTATGTAAAATCATCAAATGGTGAGCTTTTACCTTTAGATGCTTTTGTAACTTTGAAAAAAGAAGTTGGAGCTGATATTATAGAAAGATTCAACCTTTTCCAAGCGGCAAAAGTTTCAGGACAACCAGCTGCTGGATATAGTTCTGGAGATGCTTTAAAAGCTATTGAAGAAGTATCAAAAGAGGTTTTACCACAAGGATATACAATATCTTGGGTTGGAACTGCTTATCAAGAAAAACAAATTGGTGGAAGTTCTGCTCAAGCATTTATCTTTGGTATTATATTCCTATTTTTAATTCTTGCAGCTCTTTATGAAAAATGGTTACTTCCAATTGCTGTTGTTTTAGCTGTACCATTTGCTATTTTTGGAGCTATTTTAGCTACAAATTTAAGAGGACTTGATAACAATATATATTTCCAAGTTGGGCTCTTAGTTCTTGCTGGATTGGCTGCTAAAAATGCAATTTTGATTGTAGAGTTTGCTCTTCAAAAACGAAAAGAGGGATACAATCTAATTGATTCTGCTTTAGAAGCTGCAAAAGTAAGATTAAGACCAATTATTATGACTTCACTAGCATTTACTATTGGAGTTATGCCTCTTGCAATTAGTAGTGGAGCTGGAGCTGCTAGTAAGCACTCTATTGGAACAGGAGTTATTGGTGGAATGCTAACTGCTACATTCCTAGCAATTGTATTTATCCCACTATTTTATGTATTAATTTCTAGATTAAGTAGAGAAAAAGAGGGAAATATTGCCGAAGATTTAAAAAAAGAGGAAGAGGAAAACAATAGCCAGAAGTAAATTTCTCTATTTATTAATTTATAAAAGCCTAGATTTTTATCTAGGCTTTTTTTATATCTTTTATTTAAAATAATCACATCAAGATAAACTCTATAAAAAGAGTTTTTGGCTACTATTTCAAAATGAATTTAGAAGAGAAATTAAAAGAGTTACCAAATGATTCTGGAGTTTATCAATATTTTGATGAAAACGGTCATTTACTATATATTGGAAAAGCAAAAGTTTTAAAAAATAGAGTAAAATCTTATTTTAAATTTACACCAAAACTCCTACCTGCTGATAAGCTAAGTCCACGAATATATAAGATGATTAGTGAAACTACTTTTGTAGAGTGGATTGTTGTTCCAAATGAACATGATGCTTTAATACTTGAAAACTCTTTAATCAAACAGCTAAAACCAAAATACAATATACTTTTAAGAGATGATAAAACCTATCCATATATTTATATTGATTTAAATGAAGATTTTCCAAGACTTGAAATTACAAGAAAAATAGAAAAAGGTAAAAATATAAAATATTTTGGTCCTTACTCAAGTGGTGCAAAAGATATGCTAGATAGCATATATGAAATAGTTCCATTGGTGCAAAAAAAATCTTGTATAAAAGGAAAAAGTGCTTGTCTATTTTACCAAATAGGAAAATGTAAAGCTCCATGTGTTGGGAAAATAACAAAAGATGAGTATAAAAAACTTTTAGATGAAGCTTTGATTTATATATATAATAAATCAAAACTTTTATCAAAACTAAAAGAGAAAATGAAAATATATTCAGATGATTTTCGTTTTGAAGATGCTTTAAATTTAAGAGATAGAATAAAAACTATTGAAAAATCTCAAATAAAAACAGGCATAGATTTAGCAACAAATGAAGATTTGGATATTTTTGCTATAAAATCTGCTAGTAAGAAAGCTGTAATTGTAAGAATGTTTATAAGAGATGGAAAACTTGCATCTTCAAATTATGATTTTATAAAAATAAATGATGATTTAGAGTTTGATTTAAATGAAGCCTACAAAAGAGCTATTGTAAACTACTACTCAAATGAGCTTCCAATTATCCCAAAAGAGATTATTTTAGCTGATGAAATTTTAGATTTAGATGATATTGAAGAGTTTTTGTATAAAAGATTTAATAAAAAGATAAAAGTAATAAATCCAAAAATAGATAAAAAAGCTAGTATCGTAAAAATTGCATTAAGTAACTGTGATGAACTTCTAAGAGTTGAGGCTTCAAAAAATCAAACAACTATATATGAAGAGTTAAAAGAACTATTTTCCCTACAAACAGCTCCTAGCTTAATAGAAAGTTTTGATAACTCTCACTTAATGGGACAAGCAACAGTTGGAGCTATGATTGTTTGGAATGAAGATTTAGGCTCTTTTGACAAAAAAGCTTTTAGACACTACAACCTTGAATCAAAAGATGAATACTCACAAATGAGAGAGATGTTAATGCGAAGAGTTGAGAGTTTTTCAAAAAATCCAGCTCCTGATTTATGGATTATCGATGGTGGAGAAACTTTGCTAAAACTAGCCTTTGATATTGTACAAAGTATTGGGGTAAATTTAGATATTATTGCGATTTCAAAACAAAAAGTAGATGCCAAAGCCTATAGAGCAAAAGGTAATGCAAAAGATATAGTCCATTTTAAAGAAAATGGTGAATACAAAAGCTTAAATCTTCTTCCAAGTGATAAAAGATTACAGTTTGTTCAAAGACAAAGAGATGAAGCCCACAGATTTGCTATTAGTTTTCACAAAAAACAAAAAAGAAAAGAGGATAAAGAGATATCTTTTTTACAAATAAGTGGAATAGGCGAAGCTAAAATCAAAAAACTTCTTCTATATTTTGGAGAGTTTGAAAAGATAAAAAGTGCAAGTTTAGAAGAGTTAAAAACTGTTTTAAATGAAGTTGATTCAAAAAATATATTTGATTATTTTAAAAAGGAAAAAAGTGGCGAAGATATTAATAAACAAGGATAATCTTTTTTACAATCTTGAAGTTATTAGTAAAAAAACAACAAGCAAAGAAAAAGTTGCTGTAGTTTTAAAAGATAATGCTTATGGTCATGGAATAGTTGAAATTGCGAAATTATCAAAAGAGTTTGGTATTACAAAAGCAGTAGTAAGAAGTGTTGAAGATGCACAAAAAATAAAGGACTTTTTTCCATATATTTTAATCCTAGCTCCTAGAGTTTTTCACAACTATTCACATACTTTTCACATGGCATTAAACTCTCTTGAAAACATAGAAAAAATCCCACAAAATAGCAATGTTCATATCAAAATAGATACAGGAATGCACCGAAATGGAATATCAATAGATGACATAGAAGTGGCTATTTTAGGGCTTTTGAAACAAAAAGCCAATATTACAGGGGTTTTCACACATCATAAAGGAGCGGATGAATTATCAACAAATTTTTTCTTCCAAAAAGAACTTTTTTCCAAAGCAAAAGCTAAGGTAAAAGAGGTATGTGAACAACTTTTTCTACCAATCCCTACTTTTCACTCTTGCAACTCATCTGCACTTTTTAGAGAGAGAAATTTTGAAGAACTTAACGAAGATTTTGCTAGAGTTGGAATTGCAACTTATGGATATTTAGAAGATGATTTACCATTTGATTTTCCAAAACTAAAACCTGTAATGAGCCTTTGGGCATCAAAAATGGCAAGTAGAACTTTAAAAAAAGATCAAAGTGTTGGTTATGGTGGAAAATTCTGTGCAAGTGCTGATATGATAGTTTCAACTTATGATATAGGTTATGGAGATGGTTTTTTAAGACTTAATGAAAATCACAACTACACAACACCAAAAGGTTTTCAAATATTAGGTCGTGTTTCTATGGATAACTTATCTATAAATAGCAATGAAGAAGAAGTTTGTCTTTTTGATGATGTAAGAGAGTTGGCTAAACTTCACAATACAATAACATATGAGATAACTTGTAGCTTAAAAGAGAGTATAAAAAGAGAGATTGTTTAGAGTTTTATTAATATTAAATTAAATTCTGCCTATAATTACGGTCAAAAAAATTTAACCAAAATAGGCGGAGATATTAAAATGAATTTTATAAAAAATTCAGTTATTGCAAAAGTAGTATCTGTATCAATAATATCAATATCTATTTCAATGGCTATATTAACTTTTTTAGTTGTTAATAATAGTTTTGAAATGATAAAAAATAATACTGAAAAAACTGTTCAAAAAGAGTTGTCTTTACTAATAGAAAATATAAATACTTTCAATAAAGTTGCAAAAAGTGGCGCAAACTTATCTGGTGATATATTTTTAAGTATGTTAAATGATATTAAAATAGATAACTCAAAAAACATAGAGATTGAAAATTTAAAAACTCCTGCTTTATATATAAATGGAAATTTAGTAAATCTAAATTTTGATTTGGTTGATAAATTTACACAAATTACTAATGGCTCTATTGCTACAATATTTGTTAGAAAAGATAATGATTTTATTAGAGTATCTACTAGCTTAAAAAAAGAGAATGGACAAAGAGCTATTGGAACTAAACTAGATATTAATCATCCTGGATACAAAAGTGTTTTACAGGGTAAAACTTACTTAGGAAAAGCCTTATTGTTTGGCAAAGAGTATATGACAAAATATATACCAATAATAGAAAATAATGAAGTTATTGCAATAGCTTTTATAGGTTCTGATATTAGCTCTGATTTAAATGATTTAATGCAAACTATTCAAAATAGAGTTATAGGAAAAAGTGGTTACTACTATATTTTAAACTCAAATTTAAATGATAAAAAATATGGAGAGTTTATCTCTCATCCAACATTAAGCAAAAAATCTGGTTTAGATATTTCCGATAAAAATGGAGTTTATATTGTAAAAGAGATTTTAAATAAGAAAAATGGTGACCTTACATATATTTGGAATGATGAAGAAAAATTTACAGTATTTAAAAATTTTGATGAATGGAATTGGCTTTTAGTTGGTGGAGTTAATTCAGATGAAATTTTTAAAGATGCAAATAAACTTATGTATTTAATAATCACATTATCTGTTATAACTTTAATTGTAATATCTATATCTATTTTTATAACTTTAACAATCTCACTAAAATCTCTTAAAAGAATCAAAGATGGCTTATTGTCATTTTTTAAATATTTAAATAAAGAGAGTAATGATATTGAAAAAATTGCTATTGATTCAGAAGATGAGTTTGGGATTATGGCTAAACAGATTAATGAAAATATTGAGAAAGCAAAAAAAGCAACAGATGAGGATAGAAAACTAATCGATGAAACAGTTGCTGTTTTATCAGAGTTTGAACATGGTGATTTGTGTCAAAGAATTAATATTGAAGTTTCAAATCCTGCATTAATGGAATTAAAAAATGTATTAAACAGAATGGCAAATAATCTTGAATCAAATATTGAAAATGTATTAAATGTATTAGAGCAATACTCTAATTATAACTATCTAAATAAAATATCAACAAAGAATTTAAAAGAACATCTTTTAAAACTTGCAAATGGTGTGAATACTTTGGGAGGTTCAATTACTCAAATGTTAATTGAAAACAAATCAATTGGATTAAAACTTGATGAGAGCTCAAATATATTACTTACAAATGTAGATAAATTAAATATAAGTTCAAATGAAGCAGCAGCATCACTTGAACAAACATCAGCATCTTTAGAACAAATTACATCAAATATTAGAAGTAATTCACAAAATGTATCAAAAATGACTCAACTATCACAAAAACTTCTTAACTCTTCTACAAATGGTGAAAAACTTGCAAATCAAACAACTGCTTCTATGGAAGAGATTAGTAGCCAAGTATCTGAGATAAATGAAGCAATAAGTGTGATTGATAATATTGCATTTCAAACAAACATCTTAAGTCTAAACGCAGCTGTTGAAGCTGCAACTGCTGGAGAAGCTGGAAAAGGATTTGCGGTTGTTGCTGGTGAGGTTAGAAACTTAGCAAACAGAAGTGCAGAAGCTGCTAAAGAGATAAAAAATATTGTTGAAAATGCAACACTAAAAGCAAATCAAGGTAAAGAGATTGCAAATAGTATGATCGAAGGGTATAAAGAGTTAAATGAAAATATAAAAAACTCTTCAAAACTTATTTATGATATTGAAAACTCTTCAAAAGAGCAACTTATGGGTATTGAACAGATAAATGATGCTGTAAATAGTTTGGATGAGCAAACTCAACAAAATGCAAAAATAGCATCTTTAACTCACGATGTTGCAGTTGAAACTGATGAGATTGCAAAAATGGTAGTAAAAAAAACAGATGAAAAAAAATTTGTAGGAAAAGATAGTATAGATTTAAATAAGTTATTATAATTTTGAATGAATTTAAAATTCATTCAAAATATTTTTTATAGCATATTGTTTAAAATTTGCTCTAAATCCTCTTTTGAAAACTCTTCTTGAAAAGATAAATTCTCTATAATTTCAGCTATATTATCTTTTGAAAGATTAAATTGATTTAATCTTGTAGGTGTTCCTATTTTATTAAACCAACTTTCAAGTGCTTCAATTCCTTCAAGTGCTGTATTTTTGCCAAAAATCTCTTTTGCAAATCTAATAAACTGCTCTTCATTTTGTTTATAATACCACTTTGCCCAAGCTGGAATTACAACAGATAGCCCAGCTCCGTGAGGAACATTGTAAAGTGCTGAAAGTGCATGTTCTATTAAGTGATTTGGAAATGAAAAACCAGATGTTCCAACAGTAGTTGTACCATTTAAAGCATTTGTTGCAGCCCAAGCAAACTCTCCTCTTGCACTATAATCATCTGGATTTTTAATTAATATTTCTGCAGTTTCAATAACTGTTTTTATGATATTTTCAACTTGTCTACTCATATATTTTGGTTGAACTTTTGCTGTAAAGTAACCTTCAATTGTGTGTGCAATTACATCAGTTGCAGAATAAACCAAATACTCTTTTGAAACACTTTTTTGTAACTCTGGGTTTATAATAGAAACTTTTGGATAAACCAAAGGTGACCAAATACTAAATTTTTGTTTTGTTTTTTCATTTGTAATAACTGCATAACCATTCATCTCACTTCCAGTTGCTGCAAGTGTGATAATATCAAAAATAGGTAGAGCTTCTTTAATTTGCTCTTTGCTTGTAAAGAAATCCCAAACATCACCATCATATAAAGCTCCAGCAGCTATTGCTTTTGAGCTATCAAGAACAGATCCACCTCCAATACTTAAAATAGCTTCGACTTTTTGCTCAATTGCTAATTTTATAGCCTCTTTTACTGTAGATAAAATAGGATTACTAATAACCCCTCCTATGTCTACAAAATCAATATTATGCTCTTTTAAACTATTTATTACTGTATCAAAAAGTCCATCTTCTATAACTCTTCTACTTCCATAAACTATTAAAACTTTTTTTATTCCATTTTTACTTATATATTTTCCAATATTTTTCTCTTTATCTTTTCCAAACTCAATTTGTGTTGGATTATAAAAACTAAAATTTTCCATAAATTACTCCTTTTTTTTGAAATTTTATCTATATTTCTCTTTATCTATCAAATTCATAAAACCTTACATAAATCATAATCTTGTATAATAAAAGTCATTTTGAATATATTTTTAAAGGCAATAAATGAATTACAATTTTGATAAAGAAATAAATAGAAAAGATACAAACTGTTACAAATGGGATACTACAAAAGATGGTGTGATTCCTATGTGGGTTGCTGATATGGATTTTGAAGTTGCGAAACCTATACTTAATAGTATTATAAATAGAGCAAATCATGGTGTTTTTGGATATACGGTTGTAGATGATGATTATTTTAATGCTGAGATTAATTGGTGGAAAAGAAGATTTAATTGTGAAATAAAAAAAGAGTGGATAGAGCCAACAACTGGAGTAATTCCAAGTTTAGCTTCAATAATTCAAACTTTTTGCCAAAAAGATGACAAAGTTTTAATCCAAACTCCTATTTATCACTATTTTGCAATTTCTATAAAAAATAGTGGATGTGAAGTATTAGAAAATGAGCTTATTTATGAAAATGGAAAATATAGTGTAGATTTAGAAGATTTTGAAAATAAAATAAAAACTCATAATCCAAAACTTTTTATACTTTGTAATCCACACAATCCAGTAGGAAAAGTGTTTTCAAAAGATGAACTAAAAGCTATGGGAGAAATTTGCCAAAAACACAATGTGCTTGTAGTTAGCGATGAAATACACAGAGATTTAGTTTACAAAGGATATTTTCATACTCCTTATATATCTTTGGGTGAAGAGTTTTTACAAAATTCAATTACTTGTACATCTGCTACAAAAACATTTAATCTAGCTGGATTAAAAGCTTCAAATATTGTTGTAGCAAATAAAGGTTTAAGAGTGAAATTAGATAAAACTTTACAAAAAAATGAGATAAAAAGCCTAAATGTTTTTGGAATAGAAGCCACAAAAACAGCTTATGAAGAGTGCGAAAGTTGGCTTGATGAACTTTTGGTTTATCTTGAAAAAAACAGAGATTTTTTGGAAGATTTTATAGCAAAAAATATCCCAAATCTAAAAGTAGTAAAAGCCGAAGCTACATATTTACTATGGATTGATATAAGCCATCTTGGCTTAAATTCAAAAGAGTTTACAAAAAAACTAGAAGAGCTTGGAAAAGTAAGAGTAATATCAGGAGCTACTTTTGGAGAAAATGGCAATGATTTTATAAGAGTAAATATAGCAACTTCTTTTGAGATTTTAAAAGAGTCTTTAAATGGACTTAAAAATACAGTTTTAAGCTTGAAATAGAAGTGTGAATTTGTAGCAAAGTTTGATTAAAACTTTGCTAGCTCATCTATTTTTTTCATTATTTCATCTGTTTTACAAAGTGCATTTATAATTTTATTGTAGTGTTTCATATCGGCTCTACTTAAAACTCTTCCAACTCTATCTTTTAGCCACTTTTGAGCAGGTTGATACCCACCAATATAAAACTCCCACGCAATTAAAGGAATATTTACAATACTTACATCATCGTTTAATCTAAGCTCTACTTTTTCATCTTCTATAGTAAAATCTTTTTTGTTTAGACTATTTTTGATAAGTAGTTCGCCCTCACCTTTTATATCTATAACTCTATCATCAAGGCTTGTATCTTCTAGTAAATGTAAGCTTCTTAATTTTGCTCCCAAAGCTACCATTTGCCAAAAAGTTTCAGGATTTGGATATGGAACTCTTGGGAAATCTATTTTTAAAAACTCTTTGTATTTTTCTCTATAATTTGGACTATGTAAAACAGCATAAATATAATCAAATAAATCCAAAGCTTGAAACTCTTCTTTTGGAAGTGGGATTTCAGTCCCATTTGTTTTTTCTTTTGGAAGTGGGACTTCAGTCCCACCCGTTTTTTCTAGTGATTGGACTAAAGTCCAATTTCCGAAATTAAGATTTAAACTTTTTTCTATATCTTTGACAATTTCCATATTGAAATTTGGTATTGGTTCATTTGTCAAAGAGTTTTCATCAGGGTATAAATATAGTGGGAAAGTATTTGCATTATCCAATGAAGACAATATTCCTTTATCCGTAATGTAATTTGATAAGAAATAATTTGAAGAATCAATATTTCTTCCTGCTCTAACAAGATTAATTGCTATATTATCTTTAAATAAATGCTTCATCAATTTTGTTCTACTTCTAAAAACAATATTATCCTGATAATAAATATATCTTATATCAAACGGTCTATAACTAATTTCTTTAATATATTTTTCCTCAAACTCTGGAGATAATTTTCTTTGTTCAGATAGTTTCCATTGATAATTCTCACTCAGTTTATAAATTTTCTGAAATTCAATATCAGAAATTGTTTTATCTGTAAATTTTTTTACTCTATTTATTAAATCATCTTTTTTAAAATCTATTACAAAGTTATCTCTTGATGTTAATATTCCCATGGATTGTTCTCTAATTAATTCATCAACTTTAAACCCTTTTTCATACTCTTTTATATTTCCAAAATCTTTTTTAACAAAAAAGTAGTTTGGTTCTGAATATTCTAATTTATTCCAATTTACACTTTTAATATTATTATCACTTAAAAACTCATATTTAAAATCTCTTTTCCCATATAAATCATAGTGGTAAACATCTGCTAGTTTTTTACTCTTTTCTTTTTTCTTAACAAAAATATTTATACTCACACCTTGCATAATAT
This sequence comes from Arcobacter cryaerophilus gv. crypticus, assembly GCF_002993025.1. Taxonomy (GTDB): domain Bacteria; phylum Campylobacterota; class Campylobacteria; order Campylobacterales; family Arcobacteraceae; genus Aliarcobacter; species Aliarcobacter cryaerophilus_B. Next base: position 122,881 of record NZ_NXGI01000012.1, read on the forward strand.
CAAAGACATTTTCATCTTTAGTTCCATCTGGTGCTACTTCTTTTTTCTTTGCATTTCCGTGTAAATCTAAAATATAAATCTTATCAAAACATTCCAAAAGTGACTTTCTCATTTGTCTATGAGTAATACCATCTATAAAAGAGTTGTTTGAGATATATGCCAAAATTCCCTCACCGTTTTTTTCTATATAGTGTTGTCCATATCTTATAAATTTTATATAGTCATCATCAAGATTTATTTTTCTTTCATTCAAATCTTTTTTATAATCAGCTATTAGATTTTGTATCCACTCATTTTTATTTGAAGAACTTACAGCATATGGTGGATTTCCCATCACAACCATCACAGGTACATCTTTTTTTACTCTATCAGCTTCTTTACTCTCATTTGCCAAATATGAAGCAAAAAGATTTCCAGATGATTCATGATGTTCTTCAAGTGAATTTGTAAGAAATATATTAAACCTTTTTTGCTCTTTTGAGGGTTTATATCCAGTTTCCATAAGAAGTAAATCTAGCTTTAAATGAGCCATTGCATAACTAGCCATTAGAAGCTCAAAACCATTAAGTCGTGGAATTAGATGCTCTTCCACATAAGAGCTCCAACTTCCACCCCAAAAATCTTTTTTGATAAACTTTATAGTCTCAGCCAAAAATGTTCCAGTTCCTGTTGCTGGATCTAGAATCTGCACTTTGTGAACTTCAAGTTCTTTTTTTATCTTTTGACCTGATTTTGTATAACCAGCATTTATATCATCTACTTTTATTTTGATTTTTGTCTCATCGCTTAAACCATCACTTAAATCAAACTCATCTTTAAGCATTTCATCACAAGCACGAACTATAAAGTTTACAACAGCTTGTGGAGTGTACCAAACACCCCTACTTTTTCTCAAGGCTGGATTATATTCACTTAAAAAAGTTTCATAAAAGTGAATTATTGGGTCGTTCATTCCACTTTTTTGGCTAAAACCATCTAAAAGCTTTTTTACATCTGTTGCTAAAAATATCTCTGCAAGAGAATCTATAATCCAAATAATTCTATCATCACACTCAGCACCACTAACATAGTTAAATAATCCTCTTAAAAATGGATTTGATTTTGGTATTAAAAAAACAGCCTCTTGTCTTGAAAATGTATCCATAGTTGCATCATGAAGCCTAGCTGCAAACATTCCATAAGCAATAGTTTGAGCATAAATATCTGCAAAACTCTCAGGTGTAATATCGTGAATTAAAGTAGCTTTAAAAACTTCCAACTGCTCTCTTAAAGAGTTGTTTGCATCGCTTTCATCTTCACTTATTATCGCTCTATAAATTACATTTTGAAGAAGTCTTGCTTTTCCAGCCATCATTTTTGCTAGTTTACTTGGGCTTGTGATTGTTTGTGATATTTGTGTTGTAAAGCTTTTTATATTATTTGTAAATAGTGTGAAGTTTTCTTCAATAGCTACAATTTTATTATCTTCTATTTTTGCTATTGCTATTTTATTTGTAAGTTCACCACTTTTGTAAAACCAAAAATCCATATAATCAGTGATTATAAGATTATCAAGAGCATTTTTATATCTATCAAACTGCTCTGTATAATCCTTGCTATTTAGTGGTTTGTTTATATCTTTTGCTTCAATATAACCTATTGGAATATCTTTTTTTGTAATACTATAATCAGGAGCTCCAACATTTATTATTCTTGCTGGTTCATTTGTTACAACTATATCTTTATCATCTATAATTTTATTTAATAAATCTTGTAAATCCCCTCTATAACTATGCTCTCTTGCATTTCCAGTAATAAAAAGTCTATTTATGTTTTCTATGTATTTATGTATCATTTTATCTCTTAGTTTTTATTTTAGTAAACATCAAATTGAGCCATTAAAAATTCCTAAAATTGTCTGAAAAAAGACCCTCTTTTTCTACTCTTTTATTGTAATCATCTATTGCATCTCTATTTTGATCTTCCCAATTTGCTTTTTCGTATTCATATATTAAAGTTTCAAGAGTTTTTTCAACATTTGCAGAAATATTTATTTTGTATTGTTTTACTTTTTTTAGCAAGTCAGAGTTTATTGAAATATTTGTAGCTTTTTTCTTTGCATTTTTATTATATATTGCAGTCATATACACATCCTTTATACATATAAATATTGTCTAGATTATATCTTATATCATTTAAATTAAAACCGAGTTATCAAAAAATCAATTGAAATTTTAAAAGAGGCTTTGGATAGATTAAAGAAAACTATTGAAAATTTATAATAATTTTTTCTTAATTTGCAACTAATTTATGGTATCATTTTGCTATGAGTAAAAAAGATAAGCTTTTATTAAAATTTTTAGAAAATCCACCAAAAAAAGATTTAACTTTTAAAGAGTTAAATACTTTACTAATATCTTTAGGGTTTATAAAAATTGAAGGTGCTGGTTCTGCTGTTAAATTTTACAATAAAGATAAAGATTTATTAATAAATCTACATAAACCGCATCCAAGTGATATTTTAAAAGTTTATCTTGTAAAACAGATACAAAACAAACTTAAGGAGTTTTTATAATGGCAAATATTATTGAATATAATGGTTATATAGGGACAGTTGAGTATTCACAAGAAGACAAATGTTTTTTTGGAAAAATAGATATGATAAATGATTTAGTAACATTTGAAGCACAAAATGCAACTGAATTGGAAGAAAATTTTAAAAATGCAGTTGATGAATATATCTTGACTTGTAAAGAGTTAAATAGAGAACCACAAAAAGCATTTAAAGGTGTTTTTAATGTAAGAACAGGAAGTGAACTTCACAAACTCGCAGTTTTAAATGCTACAAAAATAGGTATTTCTTTAAACACATATATTAAAAATTTGATAGAAAAAGATAATAAATTATCTTTAAACTAATCTCTAATTGAGCGTTTTCTACACTAAAATCTTTTTTATTTAGACTATTTTTAATAAGTAGTTCGCCCTCACCTTTTATATCTTTGGAAGTGGGACTAAAGTCTCACCTATTTTTTCTATTGATTGGACTAAAGTCCAATTTCCAAAACATACTCTTTTTTATTTTCAAGGCAAAAATCCAAAAAGAGTTTAAAAGCAAGATTTACCTCATCTTGATTATATCCAGCAACAGATATTACAACTTTTCTTTGTTCACCAATAATCTTTGGCAAAGATGAAAACTCAAGATGTGCGGGGATTTTTTTCATAACTTCAATTAAATCATTCTCACTACTTAAAATTGTCACTGTTTTTCTATATTTTTTGATATTTGAACTAGAATAGTGTTTATCTAAAGCTTCCAAAATCATACTTTGACTCATAGATGGAAAACCAGGTGTGAAAAAAAATCTATCTTGCAAATAAAATCCAGATACATCATTTACCACATTTTTTAGAAGTTTTGCATTTATTGGAAGATACGCCATATTTACCCTATGAGGATAAGCCTCTTCTTTAAATCTATTTTCAATCTTCTTTTTTGCCTCTTCGTGAAATTCCATTTCTCCATCTGTAAAAGCATCTGCAGCTATTTGTCTTGTAAAATCATCTGGAGTTGCTCCAATTCCACCAAAACAAAACATCACACTATTCTCATCAAATTTTATAAGATTAAATATTTTTAGCATCAACTCTTTATCATCTTCAATCACAAAAGAGGCTTTATGCTCCCAACCACGATTTAGAAGTTCTTTATTTAAAAACTCAAAGTGAGCATCTTTTCTTCTTCCATTTAAAAGCTCAGTTCCAATAATTACGCTATAAAAATTTACTCTTTTGCTCATAGTTTAAAATCTTTTTTTACTATATTTTTGACAAAATGAAACTTTCCATCTCATCTACAATCTCTTCTATAGTTCTCTCTCCATCTATTTTTTTCAAAATATTTTTTGATTCATAAAAATCTTGAATAACTTTTAAAGGCTCTATATAAACACTCATTCTGTTGTTAAATACTTCAACCTTATCATCATCTCCCCTATTTCTTCCAAGCACTCTATCTTTTGCAACTTCTTCGCTTACAACTACTTCTATACAAGAAACTAGCTCTAGCTCTTTTTCATTTTTCAAATACTCATCCAAAGCACTCATTTGCTCTAAACTTCTAGGATAACCATCTATTATTATTGTATTTGTTGGAGCATTTTTTATAGCATTTACTATAGTTTGTATAGCTATTTTAATTGGTACAATGTTTCCAGCATTTACATATTTTGCTATTTCATTTCCTATTTCACTTTTCTTTGCCATCTCAGCTCTTAGCATATCGCCTGTACTATAGTGAGTTATATTTTCATGTCTTTTTGCTATAAGTTCGGCATCTGTTGTTTTTCCACTTCCAGGTGCTCCAATAATTAAAAATAATTTTTTCATTCATTTCCTTTTCTGTTATTACTACTTTTTAACGGAATTTATAAAAAATTCCTAAAAGTAGGTTGTTCTTTAGAACTCTCTTTGAGAAAATTCTAAAGGGCTTCAAGAATGAAGCCTTGAGTTTTAAGCAATGATTGTATCAAAAATCAATTAAATTACTAATCTACTATTTTAAACTTATCTACTATTAAATCCTTTTTTAATACAATAAACAAAAAAAATTTAAGGATAAAATATGAATTTAATGCTATTTGGAGCACCAGGAGCTGGAAAAGGAACTCAAGCTAAATTTCTAATTGAGAAGTACAATATCCCTCAAATCTCAACAGGAGATATTTTAAGAGCAGCTATTGTTGATAAAACAGCTATGGGAATGGAAGCAAAAAAATTTATGGATGCTGGACAATTAGTTCCAGATTCAACTATTATTGGAATTATCAAAGATAGACTTGCAGTTGCTGATTGTAAAAATGGATTTATTCTTGATGGTTTCCCAAGAACTTTAGCTCAAGCTGAGGCTTTGGGTGAACTTATGCAAAATATGAAAATTAAACTTGATAAAGTTATCTCTTTAAATGTTCCTGATAGCCTAATTGTAGGAAGAATTACAGGAAGAAGAGTTTGTTCAGGTTGTGGAGCATCTTTCCATGTTGAGTTTAATCCATCAAAAAAAGATGGTGTGTGTGATTATTGCGGTGGAGAATTAACTATTAGAAAAGATGATAATGCGGAGACTGTAAAAAGCAGACTTGAAGCATACCACTCTCAAACAGCACCACTAATTGATTTTTATAAAAAAATGGGTGTATTTATGGAACTTGATGGTACAAAAGATGTATCAGAAGTTACAAAAGATATGATAAACGCTCTTGCATAACTAACTACTCTAAAACTAACTAATTTAAAAAAAAAGGGCTAATAGCCCTTTTTTTATTTTTATTCATATTCTAAATTATTGTGTGTAAATAATTATAAAATAGTCCTAAATAGTATTAATTATATAGCTTATTTAACTATCATTTTATTTTTTTAAGAGTAGAATCCAAAGATTTTATTTAAAAAAGGATTCGCTATGAATAAACTCTTATGGGGTGTAATAGCAATAGTTGGAGCATCATGCTTTGGTTATTTAGCTTTACAACAAGGAGAAACTGTTTCTGCTATGTATTTAGTTGTTGCAGCTGTTTGTATCTATATGATTGCATATAGATTTTATGGAAGATTTGTTGCTTATAAAGTTTTAGAACTTGATAAAAACAGAGCAACTCCAGCTATGATAAATGATGATGGAAGAGATTTTGTTCCTACAAACAAATCTGTTTTATTTGGTCACCATTTTGCTGCAATTGCAGGTGCTGTTCATGACTTTGTTGTTTTATTTATCTCTTCAAGAAGAAATGGTAAATCACTAGGTGAAATTATAAAAGATGAGCTTGGAACATTCGTTGGTGGTGTTACTATGATTGCTATATTTGGTATTATGCTAATTATTATAGCGATTCTTTCAATGGTTGTTGTAAAAGCTTTAGCTGAATCTCCTTGGGGACTATTTACTATTGCTATGACTATTCCTATTGCAATTTTTATGGGTCTTTATATGAGATACTTCAGACCTGGAAAAGTTGGAGAAGCTTCAATTATTGGTTTTATTCTTCTAATTTTAGCAATTCATTATGGAAGTGTTATTGCTGCTGATCCTTATTGGAAAGCAGTATTTACATTTGATGCTACAACTTTAGCATTTATAATGATGGCTTATGGATTTATAGCTGCTGTTTTACCAGTTTGGTTTTTGCTAGCTCCTAGAGATTATCTATCAACTTTTTTGAAAATTGGTGTTATTGGACTAATGGCAATTGCTATTGTTATAGTTGCTCCAGATATTCAAATGCCAAAAATGAATACACAATATTTTGATGGAAGTGGTCCTGTTTTTGCAGGGGCAATATTCCCATTCTTATTTATTACTATTGCTTGTGGTGCTATTAGTGGTTTCCATGCTCTAATTTCAAGTGGAACAAGTCCTAAAATGCTTGAAAATGAAACTCATACACTTAGTGTTGGATATGGTTCAATGTTAATGGAGAGTGCAGTTGCTATCATGGCTTTAATTTGTGCTACTATTTTACATCCTGGGCTTTATTTTGCTATTAACTCTCCTGCTATATTTATAGGGACAGATGTTATTCAAGTTGCTCAAACAATCTCTACTTGGGGATTTAGCGTAACTCCTGAAGAAATTCTTACACTTACAAAAAATATAGGTGAAGAATCGATTTTATCAAGAACAGGAGGAGCTCCTACTTTTGCTATTGGAGTTGCAATTGTACTTCATGAAATTTTTGGTGGAATTGATATGATGGGATTCTGGTATCACTTTGCTATTTTATTTGAAGCTTTATTTATCTTAACTGCTGTTGATGCAGGTACTCGTGCTTGCAGATTTATGGTTCAAGATATGTTAGGAAATGTTTATAAACCTTTAGGAAATACAAATAACTATGCAGCTGGTATTTTAGCTACATTTTTAAGTGTTGCTGGTTGGGGATATTTCTTATATCAAGGAACAATTGATCCAAAAGGTGGAATTTATTCTTTATGGCCACTATTTGGAGTAAGTAACCAAATGCTAGCTGGTATGGCTTTATTACTTGCAACTGCAATACTATACAAAATGGGTAAAACAAAATATCTTTGGGTTACAGTATTACCTGCAACATTTGTTTTAATAGCTACTATGTATGGTGGAATTCAAAAAGTGTTACCATATAAAGAGGGTGATAGAGTTCATAATGCTGTAAGTCATGTTGCTACTGCACAAATTCAAGCTAAAAAAATTGCTGATTTAGAAGCAAAAATTCCTACTTTAACTCTAGAAGCTGATATAAATAAAGCAAAAGCTGATATATCTATTGCAAATAAACTAAAAAATTCAAATATAGTTAATGCTGTTTTAGCAGTGTTCTTTATGTTTGCAACTACTTTAGTAATTATTTCAACTTTGGGAATTTGTTTTGGAAGAATAAAAATACCTTTAAAAGAGTCTCCTTATGTAAGACTTGATTCTCTTCAAAAGGCTTAAAAGTGTTTGAAAAAATCAAAGAATTCTATGAAAAATCTGAAAAGTTTTTTCATCCCCTTGTGGGGCTTTCTAGCTATGAGAAATATCTTGAGCATATGAAAAGAGTTCATCCGAATAAAGATGTTTTAACTAGAGGTCAGTTTTTTAACGAGGCTTTGGAAAGAAAATACAACACTGGTGGTTTTAAGAAGTGTTGTTAAACTTTTAAGTGTAGAGTTTCTACTAAACATAAAAAGGCTTAGAACTTCTGTTCTAAGCCTTTTTTTATATCTTGAAAATAGTTATATTGATTATTCTAATAAACTATAAAACAACTTGTTTTTCTTTTAAAGCCTTTGCTCTTTTTTTCTTCCATCTATCAAAATATAGCATATATCCAGTTATTACAAATAAAGCCATAAGACTTGAAGCAATAAACATCAAAAGTTGTCCAATCCAACCAAAATATTCACCACTATGAAGTGGTAACATACTACTCATAAGCTGTTCGTTTAGTTTTTTATCTTCAAATTTTGCTTCTTTTACAACTAAAGATTTATTTGGGTCAATTTCCATAGAATTTGACTCTCTAAAATGTGTTGCATCTGCATATAAATATGAAATTGTAAATACTGCATCTTTTGAAGGAGTTAATCTTAAATTTGCATTTTTATAATCCCTTGAAACAGTTTGATTAAAAATATCTGCTACCTTTTGAGCTGTTTCATAAGAGATTACTTCTGGCTGTTTTTCAGATTTTTGATCTTTTTCACTCTGCTTTTCTTTTTGTTGTCCTATTTGAACTGCTTGAGTAGGTGGTGTAGCTCTTTTTGGCTGTTCAACTTGCATTATACTAAACATTGCACTTCTATACCAATCATACGACCAATAAAGCCCTGTAAAACACATAAGTAAGAAAAATGGAATAACCCACATACCAATAGCACCATGCATTGTCGATAAAAATGCTCTATTTTTATGTTTAAAACTAAAAGTAAAACTTCTTAAAAAATTTGATTTAATTCTAGACCAATAAACTATAACTCCGCCAATAGTTAAAATTATGCAAGCAATAGTTGCAACTGCAACTGCATTTTTTCCAATCCATTGTGTATCTCCTGAAAGTGTTAGCCATCTATGAAGCCTAAAGAAAAACATAAAAAAATCTTTTCCTACAATTTGTGGTAAAACCTCAGCTGTATAAGGATTTAAATATATACTCTCTCCTCTTTTATTATTAGAATCTTTTGAAGCAATATTTAAAACTACACTAGAGCTTTTATCGCTTGAAAAAGAGATACTATTTATCTTTGAGTCTGGATTTTGTGCTTGATATTTTTCCAAAATCTCTTGTGTAGATAAAATTTGTTTATCTTGAGAAACTTCTACAAAATATGTATCCTTATTTATAGCTTGTAAAATCTCTTTTTCATAAGATAATACAGCTCCACTAAGCCCTATAATTAAAAGTAAAGCTCCAAAAATAAAACCTAAAAACCAGTGAAGTTGAAACCAAAATGTTTTATGCATTTTTCAACCTTGCTGATGTTAAAACACCATAAACTAATTTTTTCATTCTTTAACTCCTATTTTTTAAATTTTTATAGTATCAATTCAATTTTAACACCACTTTAACAAAACTGATAATTGGTATTAATAATTAAAAAAAGATAAGTAGAAATCTACTTATCTTTTTTTATTAAAGCAATTTTTTATTACTAAAAAGTAAGATTCATTGCTAACCAAATTCTTCTACCTTCTATAACAGTATCAGAAACAGCATATTTTATCGTTCCATTATCATTATATTGGTCTCTTGAGAAAAAATCTTTATCAAATAAGTTATAAATAGTTGCACTAAAAGTTAAATCTTTATTCCATTTATAACTTCCACCTAAATGTGCTAAAGTATAAGAATTTATATCTCCTAATTGATCATAGATATTTTTTTCTTCAGCCTCTAAATTATCATAATTTTTAGTATATCTTAATCTATCACTTCTATATTCACCTTTTAGCCAAAGATTTAAAGCACTTGTAGCTTGATAGTTTAAAGTTGCATTTAAAGAATGCTCAGGAGTAGTTGAAAATGGTGCACCTTCATCATCTCCAGATTTTTTCTCTGTTTTCATATAAGTATAGTTTGCTTTTAAATTTAATCCATCAAGATATAGTGGAATTTGAGTACCTAGCTCTAAACCTTTTGTTTCAGCTTCGCCAGTATTATAACTTCTTGCATAACTACCATTATCAGGGTGATCACCAAGGTTTGGTTTTCCTTTAACCCTATATCCACTATCAGCAGGAATCTTTGAATTTCCACTCACATGAACTCTATCACCTGATTCAATTTTATCTTTATATAAATTATAAAAAATAGTAGCATTTGCTAAGAAACCATTATCTGCATTATAGTAAACTCCAGTTTCATAGTTTGTTGATTTTTCAGGTTTTAAATCAGGATTTCCTATTGATAATTGTTTTCCTTGTGATGTTGCTCCATTAATACCATCATATAGTGCTTGAACCTGAGGAGCTTTAAACCCTCTTGATACTCCACCTTTTAAAGTCCAATTATCATTTGCAGTATATACGGCATAAGCTCTTGGGCTAAAATTTCCTCCATAAACATCATGATGATCATATCTTCCACCCAAAGTAAAAGCTAAAGAGTCGGTAACAGAAATCTCATCTTCTAGAAATAAAGCCCACAAATCTTGTTTAAATTTATCATCAACTAAACCATCTTTAAACTCTGATTTCCAAAATTGTCCACCAAGAGAAATAATATTGCTATTAACTAAATCTGTTACAAATTTTGTATCTAAAACTGTATCTGTATTTTTTAACTCTCTTTTTTCTCCGCCAACTTGATTTGGCATACCAACATAAGGAACTCCTATTGTTCCAGGAATTAATCTTCCTAATTTTTCTGTTTCACTTCTCATAATACTTGATTCTAAAGTACCTATATCAAATCGTGAAGTATGTCCTAAAGTATATTGATTTCTTTCAAACTTTAATGTCTCGTCATAACCTTGAGAAACTGTTGCTGTATTCAATGTACCTAATTGTGCTTGGTCATTGTTATATTTTTGTCTTGATGTAGAAATATCAAAAAATACATCATGATTTTCTACTGGAGTATAATTTAATTTAGCTCCTACAGTATAGTTTTTACCTTCAACTGGAGAGTTTCCTCTTTTACTTACCTCCTCTCCATCTCCGTATTTAATATCAGAAGCATCTCTATCATAATGACTTGCTCTTAATGCTAATCCTAATTTATCTTTTACTAGTGGTCCACTAATATATGTATTTACATTATTACTATCTCCAAATTGCGAACTTTCATTGAATGTTCTATCTACACCAACTGATCCACTCCACTCATTTGCAACTTTTTTTGTAATAATATTAACAACTCCACCCATAGCATCTGAACCATAAAGTGTACTCATAGGTCCTCTAATAACCTCAATTCTCTCAATTGCAGACAATGGTGGTAAAAAATTATTATTAGTTTCACTAAATCCATTTGGAGTATTATTTCCTGAAGAATTTTGTCTTCTTCCATCGATTAGAACCAAAGTATTTTCAGAACCCATACCTCTAATACTTATATTTAATCCACCTGTTTTACCATTTCCACCTCTTACATCAACACCTTCAACATCTTCAATAGCTTCAGCTAAATTTGAATATTTTTTATTTTGTAAATCTTTTTGACTTATCACAGAAATAGATGCTGGTGCATCTGTGATTTTTTGCTCATATCCAGAAGCTGATGTTACAACTTGTACATCATCAAGTTTTGTAGTCTCATTTGCCAAAAGTAAATTTTGTGTAACTAAAATAGAAGCTACACTTAGTGCCATTTTTATTTTCATTCCATTCCTTTTTTATATTTTCTTTTTCGACTTTAAATTTTTTAAAATAGATTTTAGGAGAAATCTATTTTTATTTTTGATAATTGTTATTATAATTAACAAAAAGGAAATGGAATATTAATGATTTTTTCTTAAAATAAGATAAAATTGATAGTGATTATTAAAATGTTTAAAATATGTAAGATTTTATCTTACATATTCATATTTTTATCTGCAATTTCTAGAATTTTATGAATTCTTATTGCTTGAGAAGGATTTGATAAAGATTGTTTTTGATTTACAATTGAAGTTCTAAAATGTTCAATACTGTTGTATAAAGCATCTTCTGGTTTTATATATGGTGAATAAGTTCCAAATTCATTTGTTTTTACCAAATAGTTTTCGTCTGTAATATTTTCTCCACTTACAACTTCTACATTTTTATCATAAATAGTAAGTTTATTTTCTAATTTTAAATCCTCATAAACAAGCATTTTTTTAGAACCAACAATAGTGATATTTCTCTCTTTTATTGGACTTAACCAATTTGATTCAAGATGTACAGAAAAGTTCTCATATTTTAGATTTACAAATGTAATACTCTCTTTTGGATTATAAAATTTTTCACCACTTGCTTTTATACTAGTTGGATTTTTCCCATCCATCAAATAGTCTATTATAGATAAGTCATGAACTGCTAAATCCCACATAGAGCTTACATCTTTTCTAAATTGTCCTAAACTTTTTCTAGTTGAATTTATAAATAAAACTTCTCCTATTTCACCACTAGAGATTATCTCTTTTATCTTTTTTATTGCTGGATGAAAAATCATAATATGATCTATATGTATAATTTTATTTTGTTTTTTTGCTAACTCTTCAAGCTCTTGAGCCTCTTGTAAAGTAGCAGTAAAAGGTTTTTCCACATATACATTTTTAAAAGCCAATAGTGCTTGTTTTATCAAATAATAGTGACTACTCGTTTGTGTAGCAACAGCTACTATATCTATAGTTTTATCTTCTAAAACTTTATTAAAATCTTTTTCATAGTTTGTTGAAGATGCATATATTTTATGTGCTTTTTCAAGATTTTCATCTATCATATCGCAAATTGTATGAAGATTTAAATTTGGATTATTATTTATATTTCTTGCAATATTTGGTCCCCAATAACCAAATCCTACAAGTGCAACATTTAACATCTTATCTCTTTTGCTAAACTTCCAACAATAAACTCAATCTCTTCATCACTTACATATGGATTCATTGGTAAACTCATGATTTCTTTTGATACTTTTTCTGAGATTGGAAAATCTCCTTCTTTTAGGTTTAGGTATTTAAAGCATTCTTGTACATGTAGTGGCATTGGGTAGTGTACTGCTGTTGGAATTCCTAGGTTTTGAAGTTTTGTTTGAAGTTCATCTCTATTTTTTACTCTTATTGAGTATTGTGCCCAAGCTGATGTTCTATTCTCTTTTACAAATGGAGTTTCTATATTTTTTGCATTTAATGCTTTTGTATATTTAGTTGCTACATCTTGTCTTAGTTTTAAATCTTTAGGATAGTATTTTAGTTTTACATTTAAAACTGCTGCTTGAATAGTATCAAGTCTTCCACCCATACCAATATATTGATGATGGTATCTTATACTTTGTCCATGAAGTCTAAGAGATTTTATTTTATCTGCAAGTTTTTCATCATTAGTAAACAAAGCTCCACCATCACCATAACAACCTAATGGTTTAGCAGGGAAAAAAGAAGTACAAGATATATCACCAAGGTTTGAGTCACTTATATCTTTATAAGTAGAGCCAAAGCTTTGAGCTCCATCAACTATAACTTTTAGCTTATGTTTTTTAGCTATTTTGTTTATTTCATCCATATCGCACGGTTGTCCATATAAAGACACAGGCATAATAGCTTTAGTTTTAGAAGTAATTTTCTCTTCTATTTTTTTTGGGTCTATATTATATGTTTTTTCATCAATATCAACGAAAACTGGTTTAGCTTTAAGAAAGGCTATTGTTTCTGCTGTTGCAAAGAATGTAAAAGGAGTTGTAATAATTTCATCATCTGGTTGAATATCTAAAGCCATCATAGCAAGAAGCAAAGCATCTGTTCCACTTGAGCAAGATATTGCGTATTTTGAACCTGTAAACTTCTCTAGGTTTCTTTCTAGTTCATCTATTTGAGTTCCCATTATAAAGTTACAATCTCGTGCTACTTTTAAAATAGCCTCTTCTATCTCTTCTTTATACAGGTTGTGTTGGATTTTTAAGTTGGCAAAATCTATTTGCATTTGTTTCCTTAAGTAAAAAAATAACGCGAATTGTACTTAAAAATCACTTAATATTTGTTATTCTTAGTAAACTTCATAAACCTTTGAAACTAAGCCACTATCTTTTATTTTTTTACAAATAGTACTATCTTTTGCACTATCTACTTGAACATCAATAGAGACAATATTTTGATTTTTTTTAATTTCTAGTTTTATACAAGAGTTTTTATCACTCATTTTGAGTTTTTCTATATCCCAATTTGCATCACCAATATTTATAGCATCATTAATGTCTTCAATTTTTTGATTTAATAAATAGTAGCTTTGAATAGAATTTACAGCTGTATTAACATCTCTTTTTAAAGTTGAAACAAGAGCACTATCCTTTGTATCCATAAGTTTTGGAGCAGCAAAAGAGACAATTATCCCTAAAATCACAATTACGAATATAATCTCTATTAGAGAAAAAGCTCTTTTCATAAGATTTTCCTTGTGTAAAAGTTTGTATTGATTTTAAACTTTTATAACTTAAAAAGGTATTATTTTATAAAACTCCATCAGGAAAATCTATTTTTGTCTCTTTTTGAACATCTGCTACTGATTCAAAAACAACTTCTATTGGAGCTTGTCCATAGTGTTCGTTATCTTTGTCAATAAATTTAGTCAAAGCTTTATGGAAATCTAGTTTTACTGTACCTATTGGTCCATTTCTTTGTTTTCCAATAATTATTTCAGCTTCTTCAATTGGCTTATCTATAAATTTAGATTTATAATCTTCACCTTTATCTTTAGCCTCTTTCTCTTTTCTTGCTTCATCTCTTTGTTTATAAACATCATCTCTGTAAACAAACATTATAATATCAGCATCTTGCTCTATTGCTCCAGATTCTCTTAAATCACTTAGCATTGGTCTTTTATCAGGTCTGCTTTCAAGTCCACGATTAAGCTGAGAAAGAGCAACAATTGGAATTTTAAGCTCTCTTGCAAGCATTTTCAAACCTCTAGAAATATCTGAAACTTCTTGATGTCTATCTTTATTTCCCAAACCTTGCATTAGTTGAAGGTAGTCAATTACAACAAGACTGATATTATTTTCTTGAATTTGTGCTAATTTTCTAACTCTTGCTCTAAGCTGATTAATATTTATACTTCCACCATCATCTACAAAAAGTTTTTTTGAGTTTAAATCATCAAAAGCGGCACTTAAATTTGACCACTCTTTATCATCCATATCACCTTTTCTTAGATTTTGAAGAGGAATTGATGTTTTTGCAGCAAGCATTCTTAGCATCAACTGTTCAGCTGGCATTTCAAGTGAGAAAAAAATCACTCCTTTGCCTTGTTCTACATTTTTTAAAGCCATATTTAAAACAAGTGCTGTTTTACCCATGGCTGGACGTGCAGCGATTATTACTAAATCCCCTTCATTAAAACCTGTCGTTTTTTTGTCAAGTGCTTCAAAACCAGTTGTTTGTCCTATTAGGTACTTATTTCCTAGTTTTTTCATCTTTTCGATATATGCTAAAGTGTCACTTGTAACTGTTTGCATATCTTTTAGCTCACTTGTAGCACTATTTGTAGATATTTTATAAAGTTCACCTTGAATAGTATCTAAAGCTTCATTTGCACTAATTTCATCTTCAATAGCAACTTTTTTTATAGTTGTTGCAAGTGTTGCTAACTCTCTTTTTACAGAAGCATCTTTTATCTCTTTTACATAAGCGGCTGTATTTGTAATAGGATTTGCACTCAAAATTTCGAGTAAAACTCCATCATTTACATCTTTTTTATCTACCCTATTTCTTACAAAATCCTCATCAATTGGCATATCTTCACTATGAAGTTTAACTATTGCCTCAAATATAGATTTATGTGCAGGAAGATAAAAATCTTTTGGTTTTAAAACTCCTAAAACATCTTCAAGCTCTTCTGGATTAAAAAATATAGAGCTTAAAACTGCTCTTTCAATATTTATACTATAAATACTATCCATTATATTTTTCTTTTTGCTTCAAATTCAACTTCTTCAACGAACTTGTTTATTAAAGCATCTCCACTTAATTTTGCGATTATTTCACCTTTTTTCATAACAAGCCCACTACCTTTTCCAAAAGCAATAGCAACATCAGCACTTTTTGCTTCTCCAATAGCATTTACAACACATCCCATAACAGAAACATCAAGAGGAGTTTTTATATGTGCAGTTCTTTTTTCTATCTCTGATACTGCACTTACTAAATCAGCCTCAATTCTTCCACAAGTAGGACAAGATATAATATTTAAACCCTCTTTTGAAATACCTAAATCTTTTAAAATAGCACGTCCTACTTTTATCTCTTCTTCAAGCTCTCCTGTCATTGAAACTCTTAATGTATCACCTATTCCATCAAGAAGCAAACTCCCTAGTGCAATTGAAGATTTAATTGTAGAGTGAAACTGTGTTCCAGCTTCAGTTACTCCCAAATGAAATGGATAGTTATTCATAGGTCTTAACATTCTATAAGCTTCAACTGTTCTTTGAACATCACTAGCTTTTAAAGATACTTTTATATCTGTAAAACCTAAATCTTCAAGATATTTTATATTGTACTCAGCACTTGCAACCATACCTCGTGCTGTTTGTCCATATTTATCTTCAAACTCTTTTTCTAAACTTCCACAATTTACTCCAATTCTTATTGGAATATTTCTATTTTGACAAGCCTTTACAACTTCTTGTACTCTTTTTTTATCTCCAATATTTCCTGGATTTATTCTAATACAATCAACCACTTCAGCTGCAATTAAAGCTAACTTATAGTGAAAGTGAATATCAGCAACGATTGGTAAATCAACTTGTTTTTTTATCTCTTTTAAAGCTTGAGCATCCTCAAGATGAGGAACAGCAACTCTTACAATATCAGCTCCTGCAAAATGAAGTTTTTTTATTTGCTCAACTGTTGCTTCTACATCTGATGTTTTTGTAAATGTCATTGACTGAACACTAATTGGTGCATCACCACCAATAGGAACATTTCCTACATATATTTGTTTTGTTGGGTATCTTTTTATCATTTTGGGATTTTATCTAAAATAGTTTAAATAAAAGTGAAGTTTAATTTGTAAATAAGAAATTATTTTATATGCTTAGGGCTTGATTTAAAAAAGAAAACAAAAAGAAAACCATTTTGAACAAAAAAAGAAATATATTTTTAATTATCATTGCATTTATTATTTCAACTTTTTTTGCAATAATATTAACAAATTATTATATAAATGAAAAACAAAAACAGCTTCTAAACTCAATATATCAAACTACACATAAAAATACTTTTGAAAAAACACAAAATTTAATTAATGATAAAAAAAATACCTCTTTAGCCATCGCAATTTCTCTATCAAAAGATGAAAACTTATATACACATTTAAAAAACAAAGAGTTTGAAAAGTTAAATTATGTACAAATTGCAAAATTAATAGAAGAGTATTCAAAGTATAAAAATGTTTGGATTCAAATTTTTGATAATAACTTAAATAGTGCATATAGGTCGTGGACAAATATAAGAGGAAGCCTTAACTTTAGACCTGATTTAAAGAAAATAGAAGCTTTAAAAAAGATTTCAACTTCGATTAGTGCTGGACTTTTTAATGTAGGAATAAAAGCAAGAGTTCCTATTTTTGATGAAAATAATAATTTTTATGGAGCATTAGAAGTTGTTACTCATTTTGATTCAATTTCAGAAGATTTATTAAAAAACAGTATCTCTCCTATTGTAATAGGAGATAAAAGTATTAGAAAAAATTTGACAAATCCTCTTTTATCAAAACTTTTTATAGATGATTACTATATTGCTAATGAAAATGTTGATATGAATTTATACAACTACATAAAAGAAAATGGTATTGAAAAATATATAAATATAGATGATTTTATTGTAGAAAATGATTATTTAATCTCAAAATATCCACTTTTTGATGAAAATGGCAACAATTTAGCATATATACTAAATTTTATAGAGTTAAATAGCATAAGTATAGAAAATATAAAGCATATAAAAACTCAAACAATTTTAGGAACATTTATAGCACTCATTGTCTTATTTACAGCGATTCTAATATATTATTTAAGAGATATAAAATATCAAAATAGTAAAAATAAAATTCTTTTAAACTCTCAACCAAATATTGTAATAATAACAAACGGAAAAGAGATTATAGATGCAAATAAACAACTATTATCATTTTTTCCTTTAGTTAAAGATGTCGAAGAGTTCAAGGAAAAACATATTTGTATCTGCACTTTTTTTATAGATTTAGAAAAAGATGATTATGTTATCAACAAAGATTATGATGGTAAAAATTGGGTTGAATATATATTTGAAAATCAAGATAAAAACTTTAAAGTTGCTATGAAAAATTCAAAAGATGAACTAAGACACTTTAGTGTAAAAACTTCTAGTGCAAAGATTGATTTATCTATTATTGTTACTTTTATTGATGTTACAAATGAAATTTTACAGCTAGAAAAAGAGAAAAATGAACAAAAAACTCTATTTCAACAATCAAAAATAAATGCTATAGAGAATACTCTAAATAGCATAGCACATCACTGGAGACAACCTTTAAGTGTAATTAGTACAATAGCAAGTGGAATGAAGCTAAAAGAAGAAATAGAAGAGCTAAATACAAAAGAGATTTTACTATCTTGCGATAAAATTATTTTTAATACAAACAAACTCTCAAATACAATAGAAAACTTTTCAAGTTTTTTTGAAAAAGACGAAACTATTACAAGTCACTCTTTGCTTGAAATGGTAGAAAATGTAATACTATTTTGTGAAACTATATTTGAAAAAAACTATATTGTTTGTGAATTTCAACATAGTGAAGATTTTATTATAAATTGTAATCAAAGTGATTTTTCTGACTCAATTTTAAATATTATTGATAACTCAATTTATGCACTAGTTCATAACAAGAATAAAGAAGATAGGTATATACTAATAAACTTTTCAAATAAAGTTTTATCAATAAAAGATAGCGCAAATGGGATAGAAGATGATATTATAACAAAAATTTGCGAACCATATTTTACTACAAAACATCAATCTTTTGGTGTAGGATTAGGACTTTTTACAACAAATGAATTTTTTGTAAAAAATCTTCATTTTGAAATGGAATTTAAAAATGAAGATTTTGAGTATAAAAATAAAAAACTCAAAGGTTTAAATATTAATATAAATTTTAATTAAACTTTTATTTTATCTTTTTTAGGTAAAATGCACAGATTATTGAAAAAAGGATTGTTTATATGCAAGATATTGAAGTTTTTGATTTAGTTATTATACTTATTACATTATTGCTTGGTTTAAAAGGACTTTTTAGAGGTTTAATAAAAGAAGTTTTTGGAATAGTTGGTATTGTTGGTGCTATTTTTGTGGCATCAAGAATTTCAACAGAAGTTGGCGGACTTTTAGCTCCTATTCTTGTAATAGAAAACCAATCAACGATAAAACTAATAGGTTTTGTAGTTTCTTTAATTGCTGTTTGGCTTATTGTTTATAGTGCTGGTGTTGTTGTTAGTAAAATATTTAGTGCAAGTGGATTAGGAATTGTTGATAGAATATTTGGTCTTATATTTGGAATGTTAAAAATATTCCTTATTTTTTCTGTTATTGCTTATTCACTAAATCAAGTAGGATCATTTAAAAAAGTAATAGATGAAAAATTTAGTAAATCTTTTATGATGCCTCATTTACTTAGTGTTGGTTCTTACATAATAAAATTTGACACAACAGCAGTTGTAAATAGTATTGATAAAACTATTCAAAATGCAACAGATAGTTCAGTTTCAATACAAAATGGTATCGAAGAAACAAAACAGAGCATAGAACCTGCTTTAAATGATATGAAAGAAAACATAGAGCAACTTGACAATTTAAAAGAAAATTTAGATAGTACAAAAGATAAGTTGCAAGATATTAGAAATAAAGAAGAATAAGGATTTAAAAATTGTTTGAAAATAGATTTATACAACAAAGAATAGAAAAAGCTCAAAATTTGCGAGATTTAGGAATAAATCCATATGCAAATGAGACAAAAAGAGAACTAAGTATACAAGATTATTTAACAAAAAATGAAGATATTTTTAATCTTGAAACAAAAAGAGATGAAAGCAGAAACTTTACAATAGCTGGAAGAATTAAGTTTTTTAGACTTATGGGGAAAGCTAGTTTTCTTAAACTAGAAGATGAAAGTGGGATGCTTCAAGTTTATGTTGCAAGAGATAATTTAGAGGAAAATTTTTATAACGATATTTTCAAAAAATATATTGAAGTTGGTGATATTATTGAAGTTAGAGGTTATCCATTCGTAACAGGACAAGGTGAGCTTTCGCTTCATGTTGATAGTTTAACAATTCTTACAAAAGCTATCTCACCACTTCCAGAAAAATTTCATGGAATACAAGATAAAGAGCTAAGATATAGACAAAGATACTTAGATTTAATTATGAATAGTAGTGTTAGAGATACTTTTCACACAAGAAGTAAAGTTATAAGTTTAACAAGAAGATTTTTTGAAGATAAAGGCTTTTTAGAAGTTGAAACTCCTATGATGCACCCAATTGCTGGTGGAGCAAATGCTAAACCATTTGTTACTCATCACAATGCTTTAGGAATTGATAGATTTTTAAGAATTGCTCCTGAGTTGTACTTAAAAAGATTAATAGTTGGTGGATTTGAAGCTGTATTTGAAATAAATAGAAACTTTAGAAATGAAGGAATGGATGCTACACATAATCCTGAATTTACATCAATTGAATTTTATTGGGCATATAAAACTTATAAAGATTTAATTGTTATTACAAAAGAGTATTTTGCATATCTATTTAAAAATTTAAATCTTCCTACAACTTTACCTTATGGAGAACTTGAAGTAGATTTTACAAATTTTAGTGAAATACCTCTTATTGAATCTTTATATAAAATTGGTGGTGTTCCACAAGAAATAGTTGAAGATAAAGAGAAAATTTTAGAGTTTTTAAAAGAAAATAAACTTGAAGCAAATGCAAAACTAAATCTTGGACAACTTCAAGGTGAACTTTTTGATGAATTTGTAGAAGATAAACTTATAAATCCAACATTTATAACAGAGTATCCTGTAGAAATTTCACCACTTGCAAGAAGAAATGATGAAAAACCTCATTTAACAGATAGATTTGAACTTTTCATTGCTGGGCGTGAAATTGCAAATGCTTTTAGTGAGTTAAATGATCCAATTGACCAACTTCAAAGATTTGAAGGACAAATGGCAGCAAAAGATAGCGGAGATGATGAAGCTCACGAGATGGATGAAGATTTTGTAAATGCATTATCTTATGGTATGGCTCCAACAGCTGGTCAAGGAATTGGTATTGATAGACTTGTAATGATGCTTACAAATCAACACTCAATTAGAGATGTTTTACTTTTCCCTGCAATGAAACCTGTAAAACAAGATTTTGATCTATTATTAGATGAAAATGAAGAAAAATAATAAAATCTGAAAAATAAAAATTGGAGAAATAAATGAACTACATAACAAACGATAATTTAGAAGTAGCAGATAAAGAAGTATTTGAGATAATTGAAGCAGAACTAAAAAGACAAACAAATCATCTTGAGATGATTGCAAGTGAGAACTTTACATCTCCAGCAGTAATGCAAGCAATGGGTAGTGTATTTACAAATAAATATGCTGAAGGTTATCCATATAAAAGATATTATGGTGGATGTGAATTTGCTGATAAAGTAGAACAACTTGCAATTGATAGAGCTTGTGAAATATTTGGATGTTCTTATGCAAATGTTCAACCTCATAGTGGAAGTCAAGCAAATGGTGCTGTATATGCAGCACTTCTTAAAGCTGGTGATAAAATCTTAGGAATGGATTTATCTCATGGTGGACATTTAACTCATGGAAGTAAACCAAGCTTTTCAGGGCAAAACTACTCTGCATTTTATTATGGTGTTGAACTTGATGGAAGAATCAATTATGATAAAGTAGAAGAGATTGCAAAAATTGTTATGCCAAAAATCATTGTATGTGGTGCAAGTGCATATGCAAGAGAGATTGATTTTAAAAGATTTAGACAAATAGCAGACTCTGTTGGAGCTATTTTATTTGCAGATATTGCTCATATTGCAGGACTTGTAGCTGCAAATGAGCACCAAAGTCCATTTCCTCATGCTCATGTTGTAACAACAACTACTCATAAGACTCTAAGAGGTCCAAGAGGTGGTATGATTATGACAAATGATGAAGATATTGCTAAAAAAATAAATAGTGCAATTTTTCCAGGACTTCAAGGTGGACCACTTGTTCATGTAATTGCTGCTAAAGCTGTTGCATTTAAAGAGATACTTGATCCAAAATGGAAAGATTATGCAAAACAAGTAAAAGCTAATGCAAAAGTACTAGGAGAAGTTCTAGTAAGTAGAGGTTATGATATAGTAAGTGGTGGAACAGATAATCACTTAGTTTTAGTATCTTTCTTAAATAAACCATTCTCAGGAAAAGAAGCAGATGCAGCACTTGGAGATGCAGGAATAACTGTAAATAAAAATACAGTTCCAGGTGAGACAAGAAGTCCATTTGTAACATCAGGAATTAGAATAGGAAGCCCAGCACTTACTGCAAGAGGAATGAAAGAAAAAGAGTTTGAATATATTGCAAATAAAATTTGTGATGTATTAGATAATATTGAAGATAAAGAGTTACACAAAAAAATAAACAAAGAGCTTGAAGAGTTAGCTAGTAAGTTTGTGATTTACAGTAGTTCGACGTATTAATAAAGTTTAGAAGCAAGGAGTTATTATGCAAATAATAGGTGATGATTTTGTAAAAAAAGTTCAACTAAAACAAGAAAAAGAAGAGCTTGAAAAAAAATTAAGTGAACTTGATGAAACAAGGATATCTATGGGAAATATAAATCTTACAAACAATCTAAATAATGCCTACAAAGGTATAGATAACAACGATGATATGAATGAGATGAATAGATTACAGCAAAATATCAATTATGATGATAGCAATGAATTTGACAATATTATGCTAAATCAACAACAAGGTGGAGAAGACAATAAGAAAAAATACTTAATTTTAGGTATTGTTTTAGTAGTTCTTTTTTTACTAACAATAATTATTATAAGACTTCTAACAGGTGATTCAAAAAAAGAAGACCCGTTTACTTCAAATAGTCAAAACTCTTCTGAAATGAAAACTTTATCTGAAAATAGTGGTAATATAGAAGATAGATACCAAAGAATACTAGATGATAAAGCGAAAAAAGATAGCATAGAACCATCAACAAATCAACAAATTAATAGCTCAAATGATAGATTAGATATGATAAAAGAGACAAAAGAAGATGCTAAAATGGCTCAAAATGAAAATTTCTCAGATAACTCTATTCCAAATGAAGCTCTTGATGAAACTATAAAAAAGATTGAAGAGAAAAAACAGATTTCAAAAACATCTGAAACAAATGTAGCACCATCTACAAAAACACAAGCTGAGCCAAAAAAATCTATAAGAGATTTAGTTGAAGGTAATTCTGGAGCAAAATCAACAAATCAAGAAACTACTGGAAGTGGTTACTTTATTCAAATTGGCGCATTTTCAAAAAGACCTAGTGAATCTTATTTAAAAAATATAACAAGCCAAGGTTTTAAATATAAAGTTATCCAAGAAGATGTAAAAGGTAGTACATTTAACAAACTTCTTATTGGTCCTTATAGCAGTAGAACAGCAGCATCAAATGATGTATCATCTGTTAAAAATAAGTTAAATATTCAAAATACTTTTATAGTAAATTATTAGTAGATATTTATGAATTTTTATAGTAAAACTCTATTTTTAGACCAATTTACACCTGTTTCTATTTATGAAAAAACAAAAGCTCTTTATCCAAAAGAGCTTAGTTTTTTGTTTGAAAGTAGTATAAGTTCAAGTAATGATGGAAATTTTTCATATATAATAATTGGAGCAAGAGAGAGAATTTGGTACAAAAACAATGAATGTTTTTTTAAAAATGAAATTGGAATAATAGAAAAAGTAGACAACAACCCTCTATTATTTTTAAAAAAGTATTATAAGAATTTTGAAAAAAACATATATAAAGAAAAATCAAAAGAGCTAGGAATTGGCTTGATTGATGGATTTATTGGAAATGTTGGTTATGACATAGGAAAGGAGTTTGAACCAAAACTAAAAGCCTCTATGAACTCTTTAGAAGATGAGCTGAACATTCCTGATTTAGATTTAATAAGACCAAAGATAATATTGGCATTTTCCCACAAAACTTCAAAATTAGTAATCCTTACTTCAATGGATGAGTTGAAAAATGAGATTGAAAATATAGAAAAAGAGCTTTTAAAACCATATATTTATACTCCACTAAAAAAAGCAAAATTAATTGATAATGGGAAATTTAACTTTACCAAAGAAGAATTTTTTTCTATCGTTGAAAAATCAAAAGAGATGATAAGAGCTGGAGATATATTTCAGATTTTAATCTCAAATAGATTTACTCAACAAGCAGTTGTTGATAGTCTATCTTTTTATAGAGCATTAAGAAGTAAAAATCCAAGTCCATATCTTTATTTATTAAAGTTTGAAGATTTTAGTATTGCAGGAAGTAGTCCAGAAGTTATGATTAGATTAATAGATGGTCACCTACTTTTAAGACCAATAGCAGGTACAAGAAAAAGAGGCTCTACTTTAGAAAAAGATTTAGAGATGGAAAATGAACTAATAAACGACAAAAAAGAGAGAGCCGAACATCTAATGCTTGTTGATTTAGGAAGAAATGATGTTGGAAGAGTTGCACGTGCTGGAAGTGTAAAAGTAACAGAGCTTATGAGAATAGAAAGATACTCTCATGTTATGCATATAGTTTCAGATGTTGAAGCAATTTTAGATGAAAAATACGATATGTTTGACCTATTTATGGCAACATTTACAGCAGGAACAATGACAGGAGCTCCAAAAATAAGAGCTATGGAATTAATAGCAAATTTTGAAAAAATAAAAAGAAATTTCTACTCTGGAAGCATTGCTTACTTTGGGTTTGATGGAAATATGGATAGTGCAATAACTATTCGAACTTCACTTTTAACAAAAGATAAAATAATTTTCCAATCAGGTGCTGGAATTGTTGCAGACTCTATAAATGAAGATGAGTATTTAGAAGTTCACAATAAACTAGCAGCAAATATTGCAACATTAAAAGATTTATCGTAAACAAAAGAAAAAGAGGAAAAAATATGCTTTTAGGTGTAAATATTGACCATATAGCAACTCTAAGAGAGGCTAGAAAAATAAATGATCCAAATCCACTAGATGCTGTTAGTATTTGTAAACTTGCAGGTGCAGATCAAATAACTATTCATTTAAGAGAAGATAGAAGACATATCCACGATTTAGATGCAAAAGCTATAATCGAACAATCAGCACTTCCAATAAATTTAGAGTGTTCTATTAATAGTGATATTATAGATATTGTTTGTAATTTAAAACCATATAGAGTAACTTTGGTACCTGAAAATAGAGCAGAAGTAACAACTGAAGGTGGTCTTGATTTGGAAAATAATTTCCAAAAAATAAGCCGTACAATAGAGCAATTAAAATCAAATGATATTGAAGTTTCACTTTTCATAGACCCTACTTTAAAATCAATAGAACTTTCAAATATGTTAGGAGCCTCTTGGGTAGAGCTTCACACAGGAACTTTTGCAAATATCTATGCTATGTTACATACAAATTTAAAACATACTCAACACTCAATAAAAGAGTTAGAACTTCCAAAAGAAAAACTTAAAGACAAATTAGAAAAAAGTTTAGAAAATATCAAAATATCTTCAGGCTATGCTGTAAATTTAGGCTTAAAAGTCGCAGCTGGTCATGGATTAAATTATCAAAATATAAGAAATATTTGTGAAATAAAAGATATTATTGAGTTAAATATAGGTCAAAGTATTATTGCAAGATCTGTTTTTACAGGACTATCTTCTGCAATAGTTGAGATGAGAAATCTTATTTCAAAATGACAACTCTTCCTAAAATTGCTATTAGTATTGGAGATTTAAACGGTATTGGTGTAGAAATTGCATTAAAATCTCACGATACTATAAAAAAAATTTGCCAACCTATATATTGCATAAATCGCCAAATGCTTGAACAAGCTTCTATGCTTTTAGGAGTTCCCATTCCTAATGATTTTATGCTACATGAGACTTTTGGTGACTTCGAAATATTACCTTCAAAAACTACAAAAGAATCTGGTATTTTTTCATATCTATCTTTTATGGATGCAATAAATCTTGCAAATATAAAAAGTGTAGATGCAATTTGTACTTTGCCAATAAACAAAGAATCATGGGGAAAAGCAAAGCTAAAATATAAGGGTCATACAGAGGTTTTAAGAGATTTTTATAATAAAGATGCAATTATGATGCTAGGTTGCCAAAAGATGTATGTAGCACTATTTACAGAACATATTGCTTTAAAAAATGTTGCAAAAAGTATAAAAACAAAAAAGCTTATTAATTTTTTAAAAAATTTTCACTCTTGCACAAATGCAAAAAAAGTAGCCGTTCTAGCACTAAATCCACATGCAGGAGATGGTGGAGTACTAGGAAAAGAAGAGAATAAAATCCAAAAAGCTATAAAAAAAGCAAATAAAATTTTAGGTGAAAATATTTTCTCAAATCCGCTTGTTCCTGATACTGCTTTTTCTCCAAATAATAGAAAAAACTACAAATATTTTATTGCTATGTATCATGACCAAGGATTAACTCCATTAAAAGCTCTATATTTTGATGAGAGTATAAATATTAGTTTAAATCTTCCAATTATAAGAACTAGTGTAGACCATGGAACAGCTTTTGATATAGCATATAAAAATAAGAATCCAAATACAAAAAGCTATATAAATGCAATAAAAGAGGCGATAAACTTGAGTAAAAAATGAAACTACTTGAAGAAAACTATGAAATAAACTTCTCCAAAATAAATTTTTTTGATAGAAGAATAAAAATTGAACACAAAAAAACTATAATATGTGGAGCTTCAAAAGTTGGAAAATCTTATTTAGTATTTGATTTTTTAAGTAACTTTAAAAATGAAGAGTATTTATATATTGATTTTTTTGATTTAAGAAATAGTAATATAAACCAAGAGTTAAGCTTATTAAATGATTTTATATCTTTAAAAAATATAAGAGTTTTAGTTTTAGAAAATTTTAATAATGAATGTAAAATTCCAAATTGTGAAAATATAATTTTGACTTCTCAAAAGAATATCGAATATAAAAATTTCAAAAAAATAGAACTTTTTGCCTTGGATTTTGAAGAGTATCTTATGTTTGATAATAAACATCAAAATATTACTCAAAGTTTCAATAATTTTTTAAAATATGGAAATTTACCACTTTCTATAAATATAGAAGAACATAAAAAAATATCAAAACTTCAAGATACTATAAAAATGAACTCAAAAGATGATACAAGCTATGAAATTTTTAAAATTTTAATAGAAAATATTGATGAAAAAAAATCAATTTTCCAACTATTTAATCAATTAAAAATAAAAATAAAAATTTCAAAAGATAGATTTTATGAAGAGTGCAAAGAGTTAGAAGATAAAAATTCTATTTTTTTTGTAGGAAAATACAATCAAGAGAAGAGTTTGAAAAAAATATACTCTTATAATTATGCTTTTTTGGGTGCTATTAGTTTTTCAAAAAAATTTAAACAAGAGTTTTCAAATATGATTTTTTTGGAGCTTTTAAAAGAGAAAAAAACTATTTATTATCTTGACAACATTGATTTTTATATAAAAGAGGATAATTTAGCAATTGTTTGTATTCCTTTTTTTAATATTGAATTAAATTCAAATTTACTAAAAAAAATTATAAAAAATGCCTTAGAGCTAAATATAGATAAAATAGAGATTATTACTATTTCAAATAATCAAAAAATAGATAATAAAAAAATAAATATTGAAACAATTGCATTTTATGAATGGGCTTTAATTTAGGATTATTATTCTTTTATGATATAATTTCCTTATAATTTTAAAAAGTAGTTGATATGGAAAAAAGATTAGTTAATTTTATAAAATATGCTCCTATGATTTTTATTCCTTTGGTTGTTTTTTTAGTTTTTTATCTAATAATAACTGGTTATAAATCTACACTTAATAGTAATTTCGAACTATATAAAAATGATTTAATAGATAAGCAAAAGAGTTTGGTGAAAACAAATATCCAAATTGCTACTCAAATATTTAAAAATCAAGTTTTGTTGACTGAAAATAAAGAGGAAGCTTATAAATCTTTCTTGAATCTAATAAAAAATATAAATAATACAGCTAGTGATTACTATTTTATCTTTAATACAAAAGGTGATGTAATTATTCACTCATTTTTAAGTCATCTTGAGGGTCAAAACCTATATATTGTGGATAATGAAAATTATAATAATGTAGTAAAAATAATAACACAAAACTCATCTGCAGATAGATTTGTAACATACCAATGGCTAAATCCTAATACAAATTTAATAGAAGATAAAGTATCTTTTGTAAGACAACTACCAAACAGTGATTTAATCATTGGAAGTGGTTTTTATTTAGAAGATATTAATAATATTATAGAAAAACAAAGAGATATAGAGCTAAAAGAGCATAATAAAAATATAAATGTTACTTTATCTTTGGCTATTATTTTTGCTATATTATCTTTTATTATTTCTTATATAATTTCAAGAATGCTTTTAAATGCTTTTAATATTTTGAATAAATCATTAAAAGAGAAATCTATTGAACTTCAAAAATTAAATAGCGAACTTGAAATAAAAGTTGAAAATCGTACAAATAAACTAAAAAATGCTTACAAAAAAATGAAAGATTTAGCATCTATTGATGATTTAACAAAAATATACAATAGGTACTATTTTTTTAATATTTTTAATCAGCAATTAGAAAAATTAAAATCAGATAAAACAATCTTTAGTTTAATAATGCTTGACTTAGACCATTTTAAAAATGTAAACGACAATTATGGACATGATGTTGGTGATTATGTACTTCATGAGACTTGTAGAATTGTTGAAAAAGACTTAAGAGAAAATGATACTTTTGCTAGAATTGGTGGTGAAGAATTTTTAATATTACTACCAAATACAAATATAGAAGATGCCTTTTATATAGCTCAAAGAATAAGACAAAACATTGAACAACATAAGTTCAAAGATATTCCAAAACTAACAATAAGCTTAGGTGTAGCAGAAGCAAATGAACCAATTTTAAGTACAGAACTTCTAAAAAAAGTTGATCTTGCTTTATACAAAGCAAAAAAAGAAGGAAGAAATAAAGTTATCGCTTTTAAAAATTAAGATAGATTTGGTTAAAATAAAATCTTAAAGCAACTCTTTGGTCAAGGGTTGCTTTTTTTATTATATTGATACAAAATTCCATCATCAAATGCTAGCCAAAAAGAAGCTGGTAAAGATGCTTTTTTTAACAAATTATTTGTCCAAGTGTTACAAGTGTGAAAAATACTATAACTTCCTATTGCCTCATAAAAAGCATCATTTTGTCCATATTGAGATGTTGTTTTTATATTTATTGGTTTTTCATCTTTATATTGCAAAGAGTCTTTTATTGTAGATATTATTGAATTATACTGCTTTTTAGAGATTTTTATTTTGTATGTTAAATCATCTTTTACAATCTCATCATAATATGTAATATGTAAAGCAGCATTTCCAAGCCCAAATCCTGCAATCAAAGCAGTGCTAAGTTTTAATTGCGCCCAAGTTGGAGTATCCAAATAAAAGCCTTTGTCACCCCAACCAATACTAATATATGAAAAATCATCTCTTTTGCTTAAAGTATCTTCAAAATTGAAAAACTCAAACCAGTTTACAATATCACTTTTTATAGGCAAAACCACATCTGTATGAACTCCATTTGATTTTATAAAAATTTCATACTCAAGATCCTCATTTATAGAGTAATTTGTTGTAATTTTTGAAAGAATACTTTCACTTAACATATATATAAATACAAATAAAAATATTGACAAGAGAGCAAAAAAGATAACTTTAAAAAAAATTTTAAACATTAACAATATTTCCTTATATCTATTTTTGATAATTTTATTATTAATTTATAAAAATATAGTTAAAATCTGGCATTTTTATTTAAAGTAGGGAAAAATGAAAAAACTTTTTATAGTAAGACACACAACAAAACAAAGAGAAACACAAAATGAATACGATTATGATACAGAATTAACTAAAGATGGTATAGAAAAAGCGACTCAAATGGCTCAAAAACTGGCTTTGGAAAATCATCAAATTGATTTAATAGTAGCAAGTCCTGCAGTAAGAACAAGGCACACAGCAGAAATTTTTGCAAGTGAGTTAGGATATAACAAAACTATTATGCTTAATGAAGTTTTATATATGGCATTTGTAAATGAACTAATAGAAACTATCACATACACTTATGATACAGTTGATACTATGTTACTAGTAGGTCATAATCCATCTTTAACTGCTTTAGCAGTTACACTTTTAGGATTTAAAGAGAAATTCGAAGAGGGTGCAGTTATGCAAATAGATTTTGATTGTAATAGCTGGATTGATATTGATAAAAATAATGCAAAATTAATAAGCTACACTATTCCAAAATAGTTTAGCTTAAATCTTAATTTACTTTATATTTTTATTCATCAAAGCGATAGTTGCCAAATTTGTAATCTCATTTAATGTTTTTGAGTCTAATTTTCTATCCCCAATAACAAAACTAAAAATCTCAATAAAATTATCTCTTCCCCAAACTCTAAGTTGAGCTACATTCAAAAACTTTTCAGTACTTAAAGTTTGACCTTTCTTATTTTTAATTATAACTTTTGCACTATCACTATTTTCAAAGTTTCCTTTTATTCCATCATTATTTTTAATTTGATAGCTTACCTTTGCATCTAAAATCTTACCACTTACCAAACTTCCATCATCTACTACTTTTTTTGGAAAACCACTATCTTTTAAAAAGTCATCCCATTTATCTGCATAAATATTCGTAGATAACAAAAGTAAAACAAAAAGTAAAATTTTTTTCATACTATTTTCCTAAACAAAATTCACCAAACATAACATCTAACATCTCATCATTTTCATAAGGTCTAGTAATATTTGAGATATCATGTAAAGCTTCTGTTATATGGTGTGCAAAAAACTCTAATTCTCCACTATATAGTGGAGTTTTTGCCATTTTTATATTTTGTAATGTATTTTCAACACTATTTATTTGTCTTTTTGAAACTAGTGTCAGCTCATCTGTTCCACTATTTTCATCTAATATTTTTTCTATACTCTTAATAAGTAAATTAATATTTTGTTTTGTTGAAAGCTCAATAAATTCACCTATTAAATCTTTTTCAAAAGATGTTGGTAAATCTGTTTTATTTAAAATTTTAATAATATTTTTATTTTCTTGTGAAGTTAAAAGCTCTAAAATCTTATCATCTTCACTATCTTTAATTCTGCTATTATCAAACAAAGCCACAATAATATCAGCTTCATTTATAGCATTTATTGATTTTTCAATTCCAATTTGTTCAATTACATCACTTGTATTTTCTCTAATTCCAGCAGTATCGACTATTTTAATAATATGAGTTCCTATTTTTACACTCTCTTCAATAGTATCTCTTGTAGTTCCTGCAATATCAGAAATAATAGCTCTATCATAGTTAAGTAGCTTGTTTAAAAGACTAGATTTTCCAACATTTGGCTTTCCAATGATTGCAACTTTAAACCCATCAATCATACCTTCTCTTCTTTTGCTAGCTTCTAGCGTATTTTCCAGTTTTTGTTCTATTGAAGCTATCTTTTCTTCAATTTTCAAAAAAATATCACTAGGTAAATCTTCTTCAGCATAATCAATACTAACCTCTGTATATGCAAGCATAAAAAGCAAATCTTCTCTAATATCTTCTACAAAATCTTTAAGCTCACCCTTTAGTTGTCTAGCTAATAATTTTACAGCATCACTACTTCTTGCTTCAATTATTTTTGATATAGCTTCTGCTTTACTCAAATCTATTTTATTATTCAAAAAAGCTCTTTTTGAAAACTCTCCAGCAGTTGCCATTCTTCCGCCATATTCTAAAACTGTATCCAAAACAATTGAAGCAATAGCAAATCCACCATGAATTTGAAACTCAACTATATCTTCTCCTGTAAAAGAGTTTGGAGCTTTGAAATATAAAACAATAGCTTCATCTATAATATTTTGATCTTTATCATACAAATAAGAAAGTGTTGCAACTCTTGGATTTATAGTAGTTTTTTGTGAAATTTTAAAAGCAATTTCAAGAGCTTTTGCTCCTGAAACTCTAACTATGGAAATAGAACCTATTCCAGATGCTGTAGCAATTGCTACAATAGTGTCATCGTTATACAATATTAATCTTCTTTTTGTTTGTACTCATTTACAAGTACATATTTTTCACCTTTTATATTTGTTTTAACAGCAACATATTTTAAAGGAAACTCTTCTCTTAATCTTTTAAGAGCAATATGCACTAAAATACCATCAAGAGGCTTTGTTTTAAAGCTTCCTTTCTCTTTGATTATCTCAATTACAGGCTCTAGGTATAGACAAATAGCAGCTTCTTGATTTTTCAAAAATTCAGCAACTTCAAGGCGAAG
Organism: Arcobacter cryaerophilus gv. crypticus; assembly: GCF_002993025.1. Classification (GTDB taxonomy): domain Bacteria; phylum Campylobacterota; class Campylobacteria; order Campylobacterales; family Arcobacteraceae; genus Aliarcobacter; species Aliarcobacter cryaerophilus_B. The sequence continues at coordinate 155,203 of NZ_NXGI01000012.1, forward strand.
CATCAATCCAAATTTATCATTTATCCAGTTAAATAAGATATATGATAAAGCCTTGTATCTATAGCCCTCTTTACCAATAAGTAGTGCAGAATCTTCTCCCAAAAATTCAATAAAAATTGTCTCATCATCATAAAAACTAACTTTTATATCTTCTAATCTAAAACAAGATTTCTCAAACAAAAGATTTAAACCATTTTTTATCTCAGATATTATTTCATCTTTTGATTTTTTGATTATAATTTTTGAAATATCATTTGATTTTTCCTCATGATAAAACTTATCAAAAATCTTCTCTTTTGATTCAACTTTTGGAACATTACAAGAAACTTCTTCAGTTTCTAAAATTATCTTGTAATCTTTTTCAACACTATTCTTATTAGAACTTTCTAATCTTGAGCTAACATCTTCTATATTTACACTCTTATTTTTATAAGATTTCAAAGAATTGTTGTTATCTACTTTATCTGTTTTACAAACAGCACATATTATCGCTTGTTTTTTTCCAAAACCCAAAAAACCATTACTTGGTTGCTGAAATACTTCGATTGAAAGCTCTGTAATTGAACATCCAAACTCTAAAGTTGCCATTTCGTAGGCTTTTTCTAAACTATCTGCTTCAAACTTTTTCATAACTTCCTACTTAATTAGTATTTGCGACTCTTTTTTTCTCAAATATTCTATTAATAGTATATTGTTGAGCTATAGTAAATAAGTTATTTACAAACCAATATAGAGTAAGTCCTGCTGGGAACCACAAGAAGAAGAATGTAAATACTATTGGTAATAGTTGGAAAATCTTCTTTTGCATCTCATCTTGCATTGTATTTGGTGTAATTTTTTGTTGAATATACATTGTTGCACCCATTAAAATTGGTAATACAAAATATGGATCCATCTCAGCTAAATCATGTATCCAAAAAATCCATTCAGCACCTTTTAACTCAATTGCATTAATTAAAACTCTATAAATAGCAAAGAAAACTGGAATTTGTAAAATTAATGGTAAACATCCACCCATTGGGTTTGCACCATGTTTTTTATACAATTCCATCATTGCCATTGATTGTTTTTGCTTATCGCCTTTATATTTTGCTTGAATATCTTTCATTTTTGGTGCTAAATCTTTAAGTTTTTGCATACTCATCATACCTTTATATGATAAAGGATAAAGCACAAGTTTAATTAAAATAGTTAAAGCAACAATAGTCCAACCCCAGTTTCCAATATATCCTTGTAAAAATTGAAGAAGTACAAACATTGGTTTTGCAATAAATGTAAACCAACCGTAATCTATTACATCAATTAATTCAGGATTTAAGGCTTCTAAATCTTTATAATTTTTTGGTCCTGTAAATCCACTAAAATTTGTACTAGTTCCTGCTTGAATAAATGCTTGAGGATCATTGTTTGCATCAGGCATAAGAGTAACTGCTAGTGATTTTTCAAAGTTATAAATAACAGTTGCATAATATCTATCAAAATTTGATATAAATTTAACACCTACTAAATCTTTATTGCTTTTTAAATCACCATCTTCTATAGTATCTAAAGTTCCATCATTTAGCTTTGCAATAAATCCATGAACAGCGTACATATCAGCCAAAACATTTGGTCTAAATCCATTTGTAATAAAAAACTGCTCATTATTTGTAGAACTAACAGCTAAATCATAGTGTCCATCTGGATAAAATGTAAACTTTTTTGTCAAAGTTGTACCACTTAGAGTTTGAGTTAAAGTTAGCTCTTGATTATTTGTTGTAGCATCGATAGCAGAAGAACTAGCTATTACATCTACTTTAAAAGCTTCATCATTTAAAACTCTATTTGAAAATCTAACTTCTAAAGGTCTTAACTGATTATCAGAAAAAAGTTTAATTCGATTATTTTTATCATCTTTATACTTTTCTTCAAGCAAAGTAACTTGATATATACGACCTAAGTTGTCAATTTCTATAATATTTTTCTCTGTTTTAATTGTAGCAACAATATTTTTACTCTCATTAACTACTGGTGCTAAAGAGCTTGTATTATCATTTATTTGCTCTTTTATCTCTGGAGCCAAATTTGCTTTTTGCTCTTGCTCTATTTTTTGTTGTTCCATCTTCTCAATCTGTTTTGGCTTTAAAACCAAAAATTCATAAGCTATAAAAAATACAAAAACCAATACGGTCATTATTATCATTCGTTTTTGTAAACCACTGTTTTGATTATTACTACTATTCATCCTACTTCTTCCACTCCCTGTTTTTTACTACTAAAAATTTTCCATTTTTTAAAGGCACATACCAATATACTATTTTGATTTTATTATATTTGATATTTTGATTTTTTTTTAACCTATTTATTACTGGATAGTCAAAACCACCATCAAAAAGTTGGTTACACTTTAAAATGCGTATTATTGTATAAAAAATAGCCTTAAAAAAACCATTATTATCAAGTTGCCAAAGTGCATATTGTGAACATGTTGGATAGTATCTACACGAACCATATGATAAAACTGTTAAATATTTTTGATAAAACCTTATAAAAAGTCTTGAGAGAGCTTTCATTTAAGAACTTCTAGCCTTTTGAAAGCAAAATTAAAATCTCTTTTTAAATCTTGAAAATTCTTCTCGTGTATTAGATTTTTAGCTACAAAAATATAGCTTCCTTCTTTTAGTCTATCTTCATAATTCAAAATGCAAGCTCTTAGTCTTCTCTTTGCCTTTGCTCTAAAAACTGCATTTCCAATCTTTTTTGAAGCAACGAAAGCCAATTTTAGATCATTTTTTGGCATAAAAAAAGCGACAAAAGTCGGCGTATGCCAACTTTTACCGCTTTTATAAAGTTTGTTGAACTCTTTTTGGCTATTAAGCCTAAAGTCCTTACTTAAACAGCTAATCTGCTTCTACCTTTAGCTCTTCTTGCATTAATTACTCTTCTACCATTTTTCGTAGCCATTCTTACTCTAAACCCGTGAGTTCTTTTCTTAGGAGTGTTATGTGGTTGATATGTTCTTTTCATCTTACTCTTACCCTTTTATATTTTTTCAAAATTAAGTTGTGGATTATAGGCAATTTTTACTTAAACTATTCTTTTCTTTAAGATACACTTACAACAATCTCATCTTTTTTGATATCAAATTCAACATGACTTCCCTCACCAATACTATCTTCAAGTATTAAATCAGCAAGCTTATCTTCAACTATCTCATAAATAGCTCTTTTAAGAGGTCTAGCTCCATAAACAGGATCAAAACCAACTTTTGCAATATACTCTTTTGCTTCATTTGTTAAAGATATTTTTATACCTTTTTCTTCAACTTTTTTCTTAATATTATTAAATAATATTTCTACAATATTTGTAATAGCCTCAATTCCTAATTGTTCAAAAATTACAATATCATCAAGTCTATTTAAAAACTCAGGTCTAAAATGAGATTTTAACTCATCTAAAACTGCTTTTCTTCTATCTTCTTTATCACTGATTTCAATAATTCTTGAACTTCCAATATTTGAAGTCAAAATTATAATTGTATTTTTAAAATCAACTGTAACACCTTTGTTATCAGTTAATCTTCCATCATCAAGCACTTGTAAAAGTATATTAAATACATCTGGATGTGCTTTTTCAACCTCATCAAATAATATTACACTATAAGGTTTTCTTCTTACAGCTTCTGTTAGCTGACCACCTTCTTCATATCCAACATATCCTGGTGCTGCTCCAACTAATCTTGAAACTGCATGTTTTTCCATATATTCACTCATATCAAATCTAATAAGTGATTTTTGGTCATCAAACAAGAATTTTGCTAATGTTTTTGCACTTTCAGTTTTTCCAACTCCTGTTGGTCCTAAAAATAAGAAACTTCCTATTGGTCGTGAAGTTTCACTCAAGCCTGCTTTATTTCTTTTAATTGCCCTGCTTATTGCTTTTATTGCTTCATCTTGACCTATTACATCCTGCTTTAAAACCTCTTCAACTTTTAAAATTTTCTGTTTTTCACTATCCATCATCTTATTAACAGGAATTCCTGTCCATCTTGAAACAATAGATGCAATTGACTCTTCATCAACACTATTTCTTAATAAAGTCCCCTCTTTTTGCATAATTGCCCATTTTTCTTCATTTTCTTTTATTTTAAGCTCTAAAGCTGGAATCTCTCCATACTCTATTTTTGCAGCTTCTTCAAATTTTGACTCACGTTTAGCTATATTTGCTTTTGTTTTAAGTTCATCAATTTTAACTTTTAACTCACTTGCAGAGTTAAATACTTGTTTTTCATTTTCAAATCTTGACTCTAAACTTTGTTTTTCTTCTTTTTTATTTGCAATTTCTTTTTCAATTTCTAAAACTCTCTCATCATTTTTCTTATTTTTTTCCATTTTAAGAGCTTCTTTTTCAACATTTAAAGTCTGAATCTCTCTTTTAATAGTTGATAAAACTGTTGGTTCACTCTCTATTTGCATTTTAAGTTCAGCTGCTGCTTCATCTATTAAATCTATTGCTTTATCTGGTAAAAATCTATCTGTTATATATCTATTTGATAATTTTGCAGCTGCAACTAATGCACTATCATTTATAGTAACATTGTGATGAGTTTCAAGCTTCTCTTTTATACCTCTTAAAATTTGTAAAGCTTCATTAACACTTGGTTCATCTACTTTTATAGGCTGAAATCTTCTTTGCATTGCTGTATCTTTTTCAAAATACTTTCTATACTCTTTTAGTGTTGTTGCACCAATTGTATGTAATTCTCCCCTTGCAAGGCTTGGTTTTAGGATATTTGCAGCATCCATAGAACCTTCACTTGCACCTGCTCCAATAATTGTATGAATCTCATCAATAAATAAAATTATATTTCCAGCTTCTTTAACTTCATCAATTACAGATTTAAGTCTATCTTCAAACTCACCTCTATATTTTGCACCAGCAATAAGTGAACTCATATCTAAAGTTACAACTCTTTTATTAAGTAAGCTTGTAGGTACATCTTTATTTACTATTCTTTGAGCTAAGCCTTCTGCAATTGCTGTTTTTCCAGTTCCTGGTTCTCCTATTAAAATAGGATTATTTTTTGTTTTTCTTATCAAAATTTGCATCATTCTGCTAATTTGCTCATCTCTTCCAATAACAGGATCTAACTTCCCATCAATTGCCATTTTATTTAAATCTATTCCATATTTATTTAAAGCTTCAAGATTATCATCTCCACTATTACTATCAATTGTTTTCCCAGCTCTCATAGCTTCAAGCTCTTTTTTTGCTTCTTTTAAATCTATATATTTACCTAAAATATCTTTTACAAAACTATTATCAAAGTTTGCAATTAACCATGTATCAATTGCTATAAACTTATCTCCATTGCTTGCCATTTGTCCTTGCGATTTTTGGAAACTCTCATAAAGCTCACGTGATAATTTTATACTCTCTTTTGTAACACTACTTACACTTGGAAGTTTATTTGCATTTGATTTTGCTTCAAGCTCAATTGCAGCTTTATTTACATTCATTTTATTTAATAATTGATTCAAAACTGAATTAGTATTTGTAAGCAATGCCCAAATTAAGTGAACTATTTGTACCTCTTGATTTTTATTATGCAAAGCTAAAGCTACGCTACTATCTATTGTTTCTCTTAGTTGATTTGTCATTTTTTCAAAAATATTGTCATTCATATTAGCACTCCTATTGTTTAATTGCTAATGTTATTATATAACTTTAGTCAAGTCTTGTCAAGTTTTATATAAAATATATTTTCTATTATAATACTTTTCTAAGAAAAATAAAAGGTTTTTATGAAAAATTTATGTGGAATAGATGAAGCAGGTCGTGGTCCACTTGCTGGTCCATTGGTTGTTGCTGGTGTTATTTTGGAAAAAAATATTTTAGGATTAGATGATTCAAAAGTCTTGAGTGAAAAAAAAAGAGAAAAACTCTTTGATGAAATAAAAGAGAAATCAAAATATCATATAGTTTTCAAAAGTGCAAAAGAGATAGATGATTTTGGTATTAGTTTTTGTTTAAAATCTTCAATTTTAGAAATAATGGAACACTTACAAGAGTTTAGTAGTAATTTTTTGATGGATGGAAATACAAATTTTGGTATACAAAATCTTAAAAAAGAGATAAAAGCAGATGCAAAATATCCGCAAGTTAGTGCTGCTTCAATTTTAGCAAAAGTAAGCCGAGATAGATTTATGGATGAAATTTCACCACTTTATGCAAACTATAACTTTCATAAACATAAGGGATATGGAACAAAAGCTCATATTGAAGCTATCAAAGAGTTTGGAAGAAGTGATATTCATAGATTTAGTTTTAAGCTAAAAGCTTTAGGAGAAACAGAGTCTTTATTACAAAAAACTCTGTTTTAATTTTATTTTACTCATACCTCAAAGCATCTATTGGATTTAATCTTGCAGCTTTTCTTGCAGGAAAATATCCAAAAACTACACCTATTAAAGTTGAGAATATAAACGATATTAAAATAATTTGAGTGTTTATAATATACGGTAATTCAAATATTCCAACAACTCCATAACCTACCCCAAGACCAAGTAAAATACCAATAATACCACCCCAAGTTGAAAGAACTATTGCTTCAATTAGAAATTGAAGTAAAACTTCACTTTGCATAGCACCAATAGCAAGTCGTATTCCAATCTCTCTTGTTCTTTCAGTCACCGAAACAAGCATAATATTCATAATCCCAATCCCACCAACAAGTAAAGAAATAGCAGCAATAGAACCCAATAAATATGTTAACATCTTTGTTGTACTTGTCATTGTATTTAAAATATCTTTCATATCACGGATATGGAAATTATCACTCTCGCCTACTTTTATAGCTCTTCTATCTTGCATTAATGTGATTATTTCAGCTTTAGCATCTTCAATATATTTTTCTTCCATAACTGACACAATTATCGTAGATACATCTAAATTTCCTTGAATTTTTCTTTGATACATTTTAAGTGGAGTTATTACAACCTCATCTTGATCTCTTCCAAAACTACTTGCTCCTTTTGAAGCTAAAACTCCAATTACACTACAAGGAAAGTTTTTTAATCTAATAGTTGCACCTATTGGATTTTCATCTCCAAAAAGATTTTTCACAACTGTTGTTCCCAAAATACAAACACTTTTTCCACTTGAAAGTTCATTTTCATCGAAAGCTCTTCCTTGTTCAACTTCCCAATCTTTTATAATAAAATAATCACTTGTAGTTCCAACAATCAAAGATGAATTACTTTTATTTCCAAAAACAACATTTGCCATACCAGAGTTTTCTGCTGTAACTCCTTTTAGATTTGCCACTTCATTTTTTATAGCAATTATATCTTCGATTTTAAAAGGTTTTGCACTATTATCATCTCTAGGAGCTCCTCTTTTTTCTTGACCAACTCGAACATTTAACATATTGCTTCCAAGTTTTTCTATATTTGCTGTTACATTTGCTGTTGTTCCATCTCCTATCATAACCATAGCAATTACAGAAGCAACACCAATTACAATTCCTAATATTGTAAGAATAGATCTTAATATATTTCTTCTTATCTCTTTAATTGCTATTAATAAAGCATTTAACAACATTATTTAAATCCTTTTTTTAAAGAATCTTCTATATTTCCATCTCTAAAATATATAACTCTTGAAGCATAAGCAGCCATCTCTTCTTCATGTGTCACCATAATAATAGTAATATTCAACTCTTCATTTAATTTTTTTAATAGCTCCATAACTTCAATACTTTTAATACTATCAAGATTTCCAGTAGGCTCATCTGCTAAAAGCAAAAGTGGGTCTGTAACAATAGCACGTGCTATTGCAACACGTTGTTGCTGTCCACCACTTAGTTCTGCTGGAGTATGTTTAATAACACTTTCAAGACCTACTTTTTTTAAAGCTTCTTTTGCCATCTCATATCGTTTATCTTTTGCTATTTTTCTATAGACAAGCGGTAATTCAACATTTTCTAAAGCAGTTGTTCTTCCTAGTAAATTAAAACCTTGAAAAACAAAACCTATATAATTTCTTCGTAAAATTGCCATTTGATTTAGATTTAAATTTTCAACATTTACACCATCAAATAAATATTCTCCACTACTTGGCTTATCCAAACATCCAATAATATTCATAGAAGTAGATTTCCCACTTCCACTAGCTCCCATAATAGCTACAAATTCACCTTTATAAATCTTTAAATCAACTCCATTTAAAGCAAAAGTCTCATTTGCATCTTTTCCATAGCTCTTTTTTATATTTTTAAATTCAATTAAAATTTCACTATTTTTCATAAATTTTTAATTTCCAGATTTTTGTGAAATAATTACTTCATCACCAATTTTTAAAGTTTCAGATAACACAGATGACTGTTTTGAATCACTATCTACTACTTTAACTTTTAACTCTTTTGGTTTTCCAGATTCAAGAATATAAATAGTTGACAAACCATCTTTTGCTTTATTATCTTTTGTAACACTTCCTTGAGGTCTAAAATTTGGTGGAGTTCCAAAACTAGCTGGTTTTGCACCTATTTTTTCAGTACTATTTTTTGGTATAAATCTTAATGCACTATTTGGAATTAAAACCTGCTCTTTTATATTTTTTGTAATAATCTTTGCATTTGCTGTCATTCCTGGTTTTAAAAGAAGTTCACTATTATCAACACTTACAACAGTTTCATAAGTTACAACACCATTTGTAGTAATTGGATTTAATCTTACTTGTTTTATTTTCCCTTTGAACTCTTTATTTGGATATGCATCAACTGTAAAAGTTACATCTAAATTATCTTTAATATCAGCAACATCTGCTTCATCAATACTTACAACTAAATCCATATTTGTCAAATCTTTTGCAAGAGTAAAAAGTTTTGGAGCTTGCATAGTAGCTGCTAATGTCTGCCCTATTTCTACTTCTCTATTTAAAACTATTCCATCAATAGAAGATTTAACAGAAGCTTTTTCTAAATTTTGTAAATCATTTTTTAAGTTTGATGAAGCTTGAAGAACTTTTGATTTTGATGCTTCTAAACTTGCAAGGGCTGATTCATAAGAAAATCTTGTATCATCAAACTCATTTTGTGATGGATATTTTCCACCTGAGTTATCAAACATTTTTTTTGTTCTATCATATAGTAATTTTTTATTTTTAAGAGCTACTTCACTCTCTTTTTGATTTGCTTTTGCAATAGCTAAAGCTGCTTTTGAACTTTCAACTTGTGCATCTAGCTTTAATGTATCAATTTTTGCTAAAACTTGTCCAACCTTAACTTCATCATTAAAATCTACAAAAATCTCTTTTATAGTTCCAGATACTTCAATTCCAATTTCAACACTATTTGTAGGTTTTATATTTCCACTAGCACTAACAACAACCATCAAATCACCAGTTTTTACTTTTGAAGTTACATATTCTACTTTTTGGTTATCATTTTTTGGGAAAAACATATAAATTAAAATAGCAATAACAAAAACAACAATTCCCAAAATTATATATTTGTAAGAACTTTTCTTATCTTTGTAATTATTTAGCTCGTCTTTTAAGTTACTCATAATCTTTTAACCTTTAATTTTTTATCTTAAAATATAGTTTTGCATATTGTTGCAAAATATTTATGTTGTTTATCAAAATATCAAACTCATTTACAGTTTTTGTATTTTCTAAAATCTCTAAATCATACTTTGATGTCATTCCAGCTTCACTTGAGATTTGGTTTGCACCTATTAACTCTTCATAAAGTTTTATATTTTTATTTATTGTCTCATTTTGTTTTGAATATGTATCAATTTTTGTAAAAATCTGTTCATACTCAAATGCTGTTTCATTTTTCAAATCATTTACCAAAGCTTTTTGTTTTAAAACTTCTATTTTTGACTCTTGAATTTTTGAAGATTTTGTATAATCATATAAAGGCATAGACAAAATCAAACTTCCACTAGAACTTGCATCATCCTTATTTGTATCATTAATCATACTATTAAACTTCTCATCTTGATTTGAATAACTAGCATTTGCTCTTAAACTTAGTTTTGGAAGATATTGACTTTTTTTTATTTTATATTCACTATTTAACATCTCAACTTTTGCATCTGCTTCCAAAATTGAATAGTTTTTATCCAAAAAAATATCTTTTTGAGTTCCTTGAAAATCTAAGATTTCTATATCTTCATACTTCAAATCTGTATATTTTGCTAATTCTTGCTCTTTGTCTTTTAAACTATTTTTTAAAACTATCTCTTCTTTTTGTATTAAATTTTTACTCATAATTGCATTATTTAGCTCTATAATATCAGCTCTTCCAGCATCATATTGAATTTTTTTAATTATTAATTCAATATCTTTATTTACAATCCTATACTCATTTTGCTTTATCTCTAGATTTAATTTTTTAATATCTAATAAAGTATTATAAATTGTATAAATCAATTGTGAATTTTGATTCTCCCATGACAACATCTCATATTTAAATCTATTATCAGCATAATCCATTTTAAAACCTATTCCACCTGATTCATAAATAGATTGAGTAAATCCAATAGATGCACTTTTTGTGTTTTTATTATTTAAATTACGGCTATTTTCATCAGAAAATGAGTGATTTCTTCCAATATTTCCGCTTAAATCAATAGGACTTATCCAATCATATTTTTGACTTTGTTGTCTTGTTTGTATAGATTCTTTATCCAAAAGTCTATACTCTTTTTTATCTTTTTGAATAATTTGTAAATCTTTCTCGTTTGCATTTAAATGATTTATAAATATATTCAAGAAAAATAAAAATAATAGTAGTTTTCTCAATTCTCTTTCCTTATTAAGTTTATGCGAAATTATATATAATATATTTTAATGCTATTTTAACAAAAAATTAATTTTATTGCAAAATTAAGATAATTATTATCAATATTGTAATAAAATTTTGAAAATTTAAAAAAAGGTTTGATTTTATGCAAGATATTGAAACATTAAAACATTTAGTTGATTATGGGGTAATAGCATTATTAGTAGTTATGAGCTTTATTGCTGTATTTTTCTTTATTGAAAGAGTTTTATTTTACAAAAAAATAGATGTAAAAAGCTATAAAACAAAAAAAGCTTTAGATATTGCACTTACAAAACATCTTACAATAATCGGTACTATTGCTTCAAACTCTCCATATATTGGACTTTTAGGAACAGTTTTAGCAATTATGCTTACATTTATGACAATGGGAAATGCAGGAGATATAGATGCTTCAAAAATTATGGAAAGCTTAGCGCTTGCACTTAAAGCAACTGCTGCTGGTTTAGTTGTTGCCATTATTTCAATGGTTTTTTACAATATCTTAAGTAGATTTGCAGAAGTTTTGGAAAGTGATTATGAAGCTACAGAAGTATGATTCAATAAATGTAATTCCATTTATAGATGTTTTATTAGTACTTCTAGCAATAGTTTTATTAACTTCTACATTTATAACAAAAGGAATAATTCCCGTAAATTTGCCAGATTCTAAAAATGCTAGCAACTTAAAAAGCGACAAAGAGATAATTATAGTTATAAATAATCAAGGTGAATTATTTTTAGAAGATATAAACATATCTTTAGAAAATATTGAGTTTGAACTTTTAGAAAAATCTAAAGATACACCAATTCATTTAAATACTGATAAAGAGACAAAATTTGAACATTTTGTAAATGTTTTAGATATGTTAAAGAAAAATGAATTCTCGAATGTATCAATAGTAACAAAAAAGTAAAGGCTTAAAATGAAACGATATTTAAACTCTTTTTTTATAACTAGCTTCTTATATTTGTCTATTGCTTTAATTTTTATTAATGTAATAAATGATGTAAGTTTTGAAACAAAGAAAGAAGAAGAGAGTATTACAAAAATATCTTTAAATAGTGTTGCCATTCAAAAAGTAGAAGAAGTTGCAAAAGAGGTAGAAAAAGAGATTATTCCTGAACCAATTATTGAAAAAATTGTTGAAAAACCTGCTCCAAAAGTTATTGAAAAACCAAAAAAAGTTGAAAAAAAGATTGTAAAACAAGAGAAAAAAATTGAGAAAGTTGTTCAAGAAATTGTTGAAAAACCAACTGAAAATATTGAAAAAGTAGACCAACTTGCACAAAATCAAACTCAATCAAAACAAGAATCTTCTATTCAGGAAAATTCAAATAACCAAACAAATCAAAATTTAGAGAGTGAATATTTAGCAAAAGTAAAAAATAAAATAGAGAAAAATAAAGTCTATCCAAAAGTTGCAAAACGCTTAAATCAAACTGGAAAAGTTATAGTATCTTTTGATATTTTAAAAGATGGAAAAGTTACAAATATAAAAATTATTAATAAATCAAAATTTGAAAAGCTAGATGAAGCAAGTATTGAACTTCTTACAAATATAGGATTTTTTGAATCTATCCCAAACGAACTAAATAAAACTGTTTGGAATATTCAAATTCCTATAAACTATCAAATAAATTAAGATAGCTCAACCCTATTTCTTCCATTTTCTTTAGCTTTATAAAGTAAATTATCTACGAGTAAAAGAGTATCTTCTACACTTTTACTCTTTGAAAACTCTGTTACTCCTACGCTAATCGTTATTTTTCTATCCATCATATAAGTAAAATTATTTTCTTCAATAAGAACTCTTAAATTTTCAGCAACTTTTTTTGAAATCTCTTTTGAAGTAAATGGAAGAATAATCAAAAACTCTTCTCCTCCCCATCTTCCAACAATATCAATTTTTCTAAGATTATTTTTTAGTAAATTAGAAATATCTTTTAAAATATTATCTCCTTCTAAGTGTCCAAAAGTATCGTTTATACTTTTAAAATAATCAATATCAATAAGCATTAAACCACATGAATAACTACTATTTCTATCTATCTTCTCTTTTTGCAAAAAAAGCTCTTTATCAATTTTAAATCTATTATAAAGTCCTGTTAATTTATCTGTTAAATATAGTTTTTGAAGCTTTTTGTTTAATACTTTTAATCTTCTTTGATAAAATACTAATCCACCAAAAATAGTAGTTGTAAATATTACTAAAAATATCATCTCTTTTAAGCTAAACCAACCAACTTGTTCGGTAATAATTGTCCAATTATTTAAAAACTCTTGTTTTTTTACTTCATCTAAATCATCTACAAGCCTTGAAAATATCTCATTTAAAATAGGCTCATCATTTCTTGTTCCTATTGAAAGTTCATCTAAAATATCAAATCTAAAACTAATTTTTAAACTATTTGAAAACTCTTTTTGTATTGTTGAAGATAAAACAAGTGAATTATCAACATATCCATAAACATCTCCTTTCTCTACTAAATCAAGCCCTTCATTCATAGAAGAAACTTCAACTATTTTCATATATGGTAAATTATCTTTGAAATATTCAGCAATAAAATGTCCTTTTAAAATAGCTATTTTTTCATTTCCAAGAAGTGAAATATCTCTTAAAAAAGGTTTGTCTTTTTGTGTTGCAACTACAACAGGAAGAGTTAATATTGGTTTTGTAAAATTTAAATAGCTCATTCTATCGTAGCTAGGAGAAATTGAAGAGATAATATCACACTTTTTATTTTTTATAAATTCAAGAGATTCTTTCCAATTATTTGTAGAAACCAACTCTATATTTGTTTGAATTTTTTCTTCAAAATATCTCTTTAAATCAGATGTTATTCCAGATATTTCTCCATCTTTTATAAACTCTATTGGATACCAATAAGGGTCAATACACATCTTTACGCTATGTTTACTATTTAAATACTCTTTTTCATTTTTTGTTAAAGAAAAATCACTAGGAATCTTATCTACTATATTTTCAAAAAAAATATTATTTACTTTTTGATTTACTTCTATCATGCCAGAGTAACTCAACTGTTTTACCAATCTTTGTGTTAATTCAGGACTTACTTTTCCAATAGGATAAAAATCTCTCATCATAACTTGACTTACAACATCTGTTTCATAAAGAAGTGCTTCTTTTGACTTATCAACTCTATATTTGTTTATTAAAATATCTATAATCTCTTCTTTATTATTTAAAGCATATTCCCAACCACGATTTGTTGCTTCTATAAATTTTTGTGTTCTAGCTTTATTATTAAAAGCTTCCTCTTTTGAAGTATATAAATTTATAGCACTCATAACAAAGCCATAATCAGCTGGATCTATTATGTTGTAATCTATATTTCTTTTATCTAATTCATATAGTTGATTTGACCTAAAAGCACTCATTATTTCAACTTTACCACTAATAAAATCATCTATTTTAAAATTATGTGGTCTAAATTTTGTATTTGAGAAATTTATATTAAAATGAGATAAAAGAAGTGCTAAAGAGCTATTTTTAAACTCATCCTTATTTCCCATAATAGTTTTTCCCAAAAACTGTGAAGGAGTTTTTATCTCTGGTTTTGTTATAAAAACTAAAGGTGATTTTTGTAAATAAGTTGCCAAAAGAACTATTGAAGCTAACTTCTTATTTTCTAAAACTATATTTGAACTTGATATTCCATATGTAACTTTCTTATTTAAAACATCAAAAAGTATATCTACTTCTGGATTATACTCTTTAAGCTCAACATCCAAACCAGCATTCTCATAAAATCTTTTCTCTTTTGCAGCAATAAATCCAGCAACTTCAAACTGATATTTCCAATTAAACTGAATAGATACTTTTTCTAAGCTTGATGAATACAAAAATGTGCTTACTAAAAATAATAAAAATAATTTCACAAACACTCCATAATTTATATATATTTTTTTAAATTAATCTTATTTCATAAAAACTTTTTGAGCCAAAGATTTATGAACTTTCCAATCATCTTTTTCATTTAATGTAACTACTATAAATGACTTAGAGCTTTTCTCATCATAAAAAGCAGTAGCTAAAGTTCTTCCACTTTGTTTTGTATATCCAGTTTTCCCTGCAAAAGCCTTACTATCATATACAACTAGTTTATGCTTATTTTTCCAAATTTGACCATCTAAACTATTTTTATATGATGGTTGGCTTGATATATCTTTAAATTTGTTATTTTTTAAAGCCAATTCAAACATAATTGCTACATCTTTTGCTGTTGATATATTATTTCCAAGACCTGTAACATCTACAAATTTTGTATTCTTTATGCCAAATTCTTTTGCTCTTTTATTCATAAGAGTTACAAACTCTTTTTCACTTCCAGCAATATGTTCTGCCAAAGCAACAGAAGCATCATTTCCAGAGCGAAGCAACATTCCATAAACCAAATCTTTTATAGTACAAATTTGCTTCTCTTTTAAATAAACAGATGAGCCTTCTTGCAAGGATGCTTTTTTTGAAATTACCACTTTATCATCTAAATTAATATTTTCCAAAACAATTAAAGCAGTCCAAATTTTTGTCAGACTTGCTATTTTATATTTTTTATTTGATTTTTCTTCTATTAAAACTTTATTTGTATCAGCATCTATTACTATAAATGATTTATCACTTTGTGCAAACAAAGAAATATTAAAAATAAAAAATAATACTATTACATAGTAAAATCTTTTCATTTAAGACCTTTTTTATTCTAAAATATTGATTCTAAGTTAATATATAAAATCATTTTTTTAATTATATCAAAACTATATAAATTTTATATTTCCAAAAAAAATAATTTTATCCAAAATAAAAAATAACTATTATATAGTTATAAAGGCTTTTGAAGAATGGTTTTTTGAAAGTAAATTTGTGATTTATTTTATTTTTAATAATAAAAAAGGAGAGTGAAAATCACTCTCCTTTCAAAGTAGATTTAACTTTCTAATTTATAAAAATTAAAAAATCTCCTTTCTACATCATTCCAGGCATTCCACCCATACCGCTCATATCAGGCATCGCAGGTTTATCTTCTTTAATATCTGTAACAGTTGCTTCTGTTGTTAAAAGTAGTGATGCTACTGAAACAGCATTTTGCATAGCAACTCTTTCAACTTTTGCAGGATCTACAATTCCAGCTTCAAACATATCTACATACTCACCAGTTGCTGCATTAAATCCTAAATTTTCATTTGAAGATTTTTCAACTTCATTTGCAACAACACCAGCATCATATCCAGCATTTAAAGCAATTTGTTTTAATGGTGCTTTAATAGCTCTTAAAACAATAGCAGCCCCAATTTGCTCATCACCACAAAGCTCTAGTTTTACTTTAGCAGCAGCTCTTATTAGTGCAGCTCCTCCACCAATTACAATTCCCTCTTCAACAGCAGCTCTTGTTGCACTTAATGCATCATCAACTCTATCTTTTTTCTCTTTCATTTCAGTTTCAGTTGCAGCTCCAACTTTAATAACAGCAACTCCACCACTTAATTTTGCAAGTCTTTCTTGAAGTTTTTCTCTATCATAATCACTTGTTGTATTTGCAATTTCTGCTTTAATTTGATTAACTCTTCCTACAACTGCATCTTTACTTCCACTTCCATCTACAATCGTTGTATTATCTTTATCAATTACAATTTTTGAAGCAGTTCCAAGTGCACTTAAATCTGTAGTTTCAAGTTTCATTCCCATCTCTTCAGATACAACTATGGCACCTGTTAAAACAGCAATATCTTCAAGCATAGCTTTTCTTCTATCACCAAATCCTGGAGCTTTTACAGCTGCAATTTGTAATGCACCTCTTAATCTATTTACAACAAGTGTTGCAAGTGCTTCACCATCTACATCTTCAGCAATAATTAATAAAGGTCTTCCAGATTTATTAACACCTTCAAGTATTGGTAACATCTCTTTTAATGAAGAGATTTTTTTATCATAAAGTAAAATAAATGGATTGTTAAACTCTGTTGTCATTTTTTCAGGATTTGTAACAAAATATGGACTTAAATATCCTCTATCAAACTGCATTCCTTCAACAACATCAAGCTCATCTGAAATACCTTTTGCTTCTTCAACAGTTATAACACCGTCTTTTCCAACTTTTTCCATAGCTTCAGCAATCATTTTTCCAATTGCACTATCAGAGTTTGCTGAAATTGTAGCAACTTGCTCTATTTCTGTTTTATTTGCAACTACTTTTGAAGCTTTTTTAAGCTCAGCTAAAATAGCTTCACAAGCTTTATCCATACCTCTTTTTAAAGATATTGGATTTGCACCTGCTGTTACGTTTCTAAGACCTTCTTTGAAAATTGAGTGAGCTAAAATAGTTGCTGTTGTTGTTCCATCTCCAGCTTCATCAGCAGTTTTACTAGCAACCTCTTTTACAAGTTGAGCTCCCATATTTTCGATTGTATCAGCAAGTTCTATCTCTCTTGCAACACTTACACCATCTTTTGTAATTGTTGGTGCTCCAAAAGATTTTTGAAGTAAAACATTTCTTCCTCGTGGTCCCATTGTAACTTTAACTGCATCGCAAAGTTTTTCAACTCCAGCAAACAGTCTATTTCTTGCATTATCACTAAATATAATCTCTTTTGCCATTACATAACTCCTATAATATTTTCAATATTTAAAACCAAATAATCTTTTCCATCTAATTTAATTTCAGTTCCTCTAAATTGTTCAAAAACAACTACTTCACCAACTTTAATATCTTCAACTTTGTTTCCAACAGCAACTACTTTTGCAGTTTGTGGTTTTTCTTTAGCATTATCTGGAATTATAATTCCACTTGCAGTTTTATTCTCAACTTCTGTTCTTTCAACAAGAACTCTCTCACCTAGTGGTTTAAAATTCATTTTCTTTCCTTTGTTTTTATAATTAATTTTCTTTTGTAGCTTAGAATTTAGCACTTGCAAATTCCAAGTGCCAAATTTTATACAATTTTTTCTTTTTTGTCAATAAACCTTTAGTCAAATATACTAAGAGTTGTATTTTTTGTGTCTATTTATATAGTTTATTAGAAGTTCTAAAAGAGAATCTTTTAAGTTTTTATCAAAACCATCTAATGTTTTTAAACATTTTGTAGCCAACTTATCAGCACTATTCATTGCTTCTTCAAGTCCCAATAAATTTACAAAAGAGTTTTTAAAACTGTCATTTTGTGTAGTTTTTCCAGCAATTTCACTACTTTCAAGTTCATCTATAATATCATCTTGGATTTGGAAAAGAAGTCCTATATCCAAGCCAAAATTATATAAATCTTCTTGTATCTTTTCATCATAATTTGAAATAACAGCACCCATTTTTAAACTTGCTGCTATTAACTTTGCTGTTTTATGAGTATGTAAAAACTCTAACTTTTCAAGTTCCAATATTTGCTTTTCAAAGTAGCAATCTATTGCTTGACCAATTATCATACCATTTAATCCACCATTTTCACCCAAAAGTTTAATTAGCTCTATTTTTACATCATTATGAAGTGATGAATTTGCTATTAGATTAAAGCTCTCACTATTTAGAGCATCTCCTACTAAAATAGCTGTTACTTCATCATATTTTTTGTGTAATGTAGTAAAACCTCTTCTTAAATCAGAATTATCCATAGATGGTAAATCATCATGAATTAGTGAGTATGTATGTAAAAATTCAACAGCAAGTGCCACTTTTAAACTATTTTCAACTAAAAGTGGTTTATTTGAGTTTACAACACTTAAAAGTAACATTGGTCGAAATCTTTTTCCACCAGCTATTAGCATATCTTGCATAGCTTCTTCAAAATTTGGGTGAAAAGTATCTATTTTTGGAAGATTATTAAGTAAATAATCCTCAAATTTTTCTAAAAGTTCTTTCATCTATTTTTGACCTAAATTTCCTAATCCACCTAAATTTCCCATCAAACTCATAGCCATTCTTTTTTTATTCTCTTCACTTTGTTTTATAATATCATTCATACAAGATATCAATAAAATTTGCAATGAATCTTTATCTTCAAGAAGTGAATCATCAATTTTTAAATCAACTACTTCAGAATTACCATTGATTGAAATTTCAACCATTCCACCACCAGCTTTTGCAGTAAAAAGATTTTCTGCATTTTTTGATTCTTGCTCTTTTGCCATATCTTGAAATTTATTTATCATATCTCCAAGATTTAAATTTTTTAAATCAATTCCATCAAACATAATCACTTCCTACTAGCTCATTTGTAATAAGCTCTATATTATTTTTATCATCAACTAATACAACTGTTGGTTTATAATTTTTTAATTCTTCTTCATTATATGTTGCATAAGCTATTATAATTATTTTATCACCAATAGCTACTTTTCTTGCAGCTGCACCATTTAGACACATATCTTTTTTACCAAACTCACCTTTTATTACATAAGTTTGAAATCTTTCACCATTATTAATATTTACAATATCAACTTTTTGACCAACTCTAAGATTACTAGCATTCATAAGCTCTTCATCAATAGTAATTGAACCAACATAGTTAAGATTTGCATCACTTACCGTTGCTCTATGAATTTTGCTGTATAACATTTCAAAAGTCATTTAGAAAATCCTTTATTATTTTTTCAAAGCTATTATACTATACTAATTTATTATAAAACTAAATTAAAGGAAAGAACTATGAAAAAGATTATATTTGTGTTTTTATCTTTTGCACTTTTTGTATTTGCAAATGATGATACAAAAAAAGATCCTATCGCTATTTTTGATACATCAAAAGGTATTGTAAAAGTAGAATTAAAGCCAAAAATAGCTCCAAAAGCTGTTGAAAATTTTATTACTTTAGCAAAAAAAGGATACTACGACGGGCAAATTTTTCACAGAGTTATAAAAGGATTTATGATTCAAGGTGGTGATCCTACAGGGACAGGTGCTGGTGGAGAATCTATTTGGAATAAAAGTTTTGAAGATGAGTTTGCACCAAATGCAGTTTTTGATAAACCATTTATTTTAGCTATGGCAAATAGAGGTAAAAATACAAATGGAAGTCAATTTTTCATAACAACAGCTCCAACATACTGGTTAAATGGAATGCACACAATTTTTGGATATGTAATTAGTGGGAAAGATGTTGTAAAAGATATTGAAAATGTAAAAACAAATGGAAGAAATGCTGGTGATAAGCCTTTGGAAGATGTAAAAATAAATAAAATTACAATAGAAGATTAAAAAATTAAAAGTAGAGGATTATAAAATTAATCCTCTAACTCTTCTTTACAAACAACTTTTTCTATATCCATAATAACTAGCATTTTATTATCTTCAACTCTTACATAACCTTTTAGGTATCTAGCAGGAATTCCAGAACCCATCTCAGAAACTGAAGCTAACATTGAAGTATCTATTTTTTGTGTATCATCAACTAAATCAACTACAATTCCAACCATTCTTTTGTCTTCAGTAATTACAATAATAATAGAAGTATTTACATCATAAAGAGCTGGACCTGTGTTAAACTTAACTCTAATATCCAAAATAGGAACAACTTCTCCCCTTGAATTAATTAAACCTTTTACCCAATCAGAAGTATTTGGTAAAATAGTAATATTATCTGGATAAGTCAATATCTCTTTTATTTTTGGTAACTCAATAGCATATTTCATTTTTCCCAATTCAAATGTCATAAACTCAGTTATATTTGGAGTAACACTTTTTTCATGATTATGTTCCATTTTAATCCCCTTATTTCAATATTTTAGCAAGCAAAATTGTCGTTATTTTACCTTTTGTTTACTTAAACTAATTATTTTACACTCTGCAATTATATCAATAGATTGTAACTCTACAATATCATCTACTTTTACTAAATCCAAATTTATAAGCTTCTTATTTTTACTCAATTCAACTAAACCATCTTTTTGTCTATTTGCTGGATTATTTAAAGAGTAGTTTGATTTTAAATTTTCCAAAATATTAAAAGCAATTTGTAACTTTTGATTTAAACTTTGAGAAAACTGCTCTTTTAAGAGTTTTATTTGTGACTCTACAAAAATTAGTTTAGAGTTTATTGAATTTTGTTCAAAATTTGATTTCAAGTTTTTCAGTTCTTGCTCTTTTTTTTCTAAAGTTGTCTTTAGTACCTTTTGAAAATTTTCAATTAAACTATCTATATATAAAAGATGTTCATTTTGACTAGGAAGTGCTATTTCCATAGCATTTGATGGAGTTGCAGCTCTTATATCTGCTACAAAATCACTTATTAGATAATCTATTTCATGCCCAACTGCTGAGATTATTGGTGTTTTTGCTTCATATATAGCATTGGCAACAAGTTCACTATTAAAAGACCATAAATCTTCAATACTACCTCCTCCTCGACCAACAATCATAATGTCACAGTTTAAACTATCTGCAATTTTGATATTTTTTACAATATCTTCAATACTTCCAGCTCCTTGAACTAAAGTTGGAATAAGTATTAACTCAACTAAATTCCATCTAGCACTTGCAACTTTTTTCATATCTTCTATTGCAGCTCCTGTGCCACTTGTAACAATTGCTATTTTTTTTGGATATTTTGGAAGAGCTTTTTTAATACTTTGTTCAAAATAACCTTTTGCTTGTAGTTTTGCTTTAAGTTGCTCATAAGCCAAAGCCAAACTTCCTATTCCATCTGGCTCAATTTTAGTACAAAGAAGTTGATAATTTCCTCTTGGAACAAAAACAGTAATATTTGCTGTTATTTGTACTTTTTGTCCATTTTCTAACTCAAATTTTAAGTATTTTGTATTTCCTTTAAACATCACACAAGAGATTGTTGAGTTCTCATCTTTTATTGAAAAATATATATGCCCAGAACTATGATTTACTAGATTTGAAATCTCTCCAGAAACAAAAACTTGCATAAAAGTTGTCTCTAAAAGAGATTTTATTTGTGTATTTAAAGTAGTTACACTAATTGTATTCATTTAGATTTTTTTTGCAATTATTAGTGTAGAAATTTTCATAGAAAATGCTTTTGTGTATATTGGCTCTAATCCAGCATTTTTTAGCTCTTTTTGCAAATTTGATGTTGTTAAAAACTCATCAATAGAATCTGGCAAATATCTATAAGCCTCTTTATTTTTTGAGATTATTCCACCAACAACTGGTAAAATTTTATCCATATAAAAAGCTGTTAAATAATCAATAGGTGTCTCTTTTTGGTTTTTTGTAAATTCACTAATCACAACTAAACCACCTTTTTTCAAAACTCTTGCAAACTCTACAAAAGCCTCTTGTCTTTTTACTACATTTCTTATTCCATAAGATATTGATACAATATCAGTGCTTTCATTTTCAAGTGGCATAGATGTTGCAAATGCTTCTATAAATTCAACTTCTGGAAGTTTTTTCTTTCCAACTTCCATCATTCCAACACTTGGATCTATTCCCACAATATTTTTTAAAGTAATATTTTTTTTAGCTGCATTTTGCTTCCAAAAAATTATCATATCACCTGTTCCACAAGCAACATCTACTATTTTTTCTATCTCTTTTTGACCATATAATTCAAATGTTTTATTACAAGCTTTATCTCTCCAACTTTTATCAATTCCCATTGATAAAACTCTATTTGCTTTATCATAAGTTGGGGCTATATTATTAAACATTGATACTATTTTTTCTTGTTTTTCCATCTAAATTTTTCCTATTTTGTATATATTTTTACACTTTATTATAAAAGATATTTTCCTATCAAAATACCAATAATTAAACCAATATTTAAAGCAACTGCAACTTTCATAATTGATAATTTTTTATCAGAATAAGGGATTCTATTTACAATATCTTCTTGAAGTTTTAAACTCTCTTGAAAACTAGAAGATGCTTTTTCTAAATTATCAATTGATGTTCTAATCGCAATTTCGCTAAATTCCATTCTTTCAACAAGCTCTTTTGCTTGTTTAAAGCTCATCTCGCTCATTTTTTAATCTCTATCCATTTATCTAAATCACAAAATATTTTATTTAAAGTATTAAGCACATAATCTTTTGCTTCAGTTTGAATTCTTCTAAAAAATAGATATTTTCTAGCAGCTTCAACATCTCCTAACTCTTTTGCTTCAATAGCTTTTTTAGCAAAATCTGTATTATTGTAAGCCATCTCCCAAACTGTACTTCCCAAATATCTACTCATAGTGATAATTTTGTCATTTTGAACTGGAAAATATTTTGGATCTTTTACAAAATCACAAATCACTGAGTTTGAATCAAGATATTTATGTCCAAAGAAGTTTATAAACTGCTCGCTGTAATAATCCTCTTCCATAGAAATAGAACGTGTTAGAGCAAAAATAATATTATCTTCTGGATTTTTCTCAATTTTTCTAATTTTTTTCATAGTTGCAATTGCATTTTTTCCATCAAGCTCACCATCTCCTAAAGGAATAATCCACTTAACATTTCCAAAACTTCCAACTTTTTTTATCTCATCAAGTACTAAACTTGAAGTTTTATTTCCACCAACATCAACAATAACTTCATGCTTGTCATCCATTAATATAAGTTCATCTAGCTCTGTAATTTTATTTGTTCCTAGCATTCTTTTGTTTACTATTTCAGTTCTTGTAAAAGATTGTGAATCATTATTTTCATCATCAATTTCTATATAAGTGATTTTTTTACCATGTTTTTTATACAAATATGGAGCAATAACTTGCATAGCAACAGTAGATTTACCTACCCCACCTTTTGTTTGCGGAATTATTATCATTTTATAAGCCTTTTTTAAACAAATATTCTTTGATTTTATCTAAAGTATCATTAAATAATTATTGCATCACTAATATGCAATTTACTACTATTACAATATTTTTTTATCTTAAAAGAGTTGATAGCTTTTCCATCTTCTATATCTACAACCATCATTTGAAGTATTGCTTTACAAGAGTTTGGGACTTCAAAGTGGCTACCAATTCCAGTTGTTGCTCTTTTTATTGGTGCTTTTTCATCCATTCCTATAACATTATCATAGCAACCAGTTAATCCAATATCTGTTAAATATGCAGTATTTTGAAAAATTTGCAAATCATCTGTTCCTACATGAGTATGAGTTCCGCAAATTGCACTAACTTTATTTTTAAACATCATAAGCATAACTCTTTTTTCACTAGTTGCTTCACCGTGAAAATCTACAAAAATATTTTTAATATTTTGTTCCTCTAAACTTTTTATTAATTTTGTAGCCCAGTTAAATGGATTTTCAACCAAAGGCATTGCAAATTGTCCCATAAGATTTATAACCGCTAGTTTTTCATCTTTTTCTTCAATTTTAATATCACATATTTTCAAACCAGTTCCAACTACACCTTCTGGATAATTATCTGGTCTTAAAACATTTCCACTTTCATGTAAATATTGAACATCTTTTTTCTTATCAAAGCTATGATTTCCACCTGTAATCAAATCAATTCCACTAGAAAATAGCTCTTTTGAACTATCAATTGTAAGCCCAAAACCATGACTTGCATTTTCACCATTTGCTATAATAAAATCTATTTTTTGCTCTTCTTTAATAGTTTTTAAACTATCTTTTATAATCTTTCTTCCAGGACGACCAACTATATCGCCTATAAATCCTATTCTCAAACCTTATCCTCTTTTATTTTTTTGAGCCTTATTTCAAAAAGTGCTCCATTATCTTCATTGTAAGCTTTTATACTACCATTATGCTCTTCTATTATTTTTTTTGCAATAGATAGACCAATTCCCATTCCACCTTGACTTTTAGAACTTGTAAATGGTTCAAATAGTTTTTTTAATATCTCTTTATTTAATCCACCAGCATTATCTTTAAATTTTATAAGAATATTATTTTTCTCTTCTAAAATATCAATTTTAAGCTCTCTATTTTCATAGTTTTCTATCTTTACTAATTCATCAAGAGCATTATTTATAATAATAATCCAAATTTGCTCAATTCTTTGTTTTTGAATATTACTCATAAAAATAAATCTATTGTTGTCAATATTATTTATATCAAAAATTTCACCATTTAAATATATTTTACTAATATGTTTTGCTCTATTATGTGCCATAGTCAAAGCCGTAAGTATAGTCGCATATATATTAAAATCTGTTTTTTCACTTTCATTTGAATGAGAAATTTCTCTCATACTTTCGACTATATTTGCAATTCTATTTAAACCCTCTTTTATTTTTTTACTATCTTGCAACATTCTATTTTTTATATCTGAATTATCAAGAGCTTCAATATCGTAGTGCATAAGCTCTAAATTTCCTTTTACATATGTCAAAGGAGTATTTATTTCATGTGTAATTCCAGCTGATAAAACTCCAATGTAGCTTAGTTTTGCACTTTTTAACTGTTCTTGATAATGGATTTTATCTTTTGTTTTGCTCTTTTCTAACTCTTTTTTAATTCTTTTTTCAAGATTTAGATTTAACTCCTGAAGCTTTCTTTTATCTTCTAGTGAGTTTATTATAAAAATAATTCTAGCCTTTTTTGCAATTAAAATTAAAGATAACTCAAGATGGATAGGAGTATTATCTTTTTTTATAAATATCTTTTCAATTTTTAATATTTTTGTAAAATCAACAATCCCTCTTAACATATTTTCCAATAACTCTTTTGAACTATTACTAATTATATCAACTGGTGATAATTTAAGTATCTCATCTTGCGAATATCCAAGAAGTTCTGATATTTTACTGTTAGCTTTCACAAATTTATTTTCTAAATTCAATAAAGCAATACCGCTATGAACATTTTCAAAAATAGCATCGTACTCTTCAATTTTAAGATTCAAGTTTTTATATAGATTATAAATTCTTTTTTTATCAGTTGCATCTTGACATATTATATTGTAAGCGATTGTTTGCTCATTTTCAATTTGCTCTTCAACAAAAATATCTACCCAAAAACTCTCTAAATTTTTTCTTTTTCCTTGAACATTTCTTAGTTCAAAAGTTGATTTATTTAACTCATTTTTTACAGCTTTTTTAAAAACTTGCTTCATATCTTTAAATACAAAAAGTTTATAACTATGTCCTAAAAGTTCGCTTCTTGAATATCCTAAAAAGTCACTAAAAGCAATACTAACTTCATTTATTATCCCATCTTTATCAATTTGAATAAACATAATATGCTCATTCATAATTTTTTGATTTTCATTTAATACAAGAGAATTTTCTACTATATCAAAATTTAATTTTTTGTTTTCATCTTCTATCTTTTTATTCTCTTTATTTATAATATATGTAAAAACAGATGCCAAAAGTAAAGCCAAAATAAAAACAATAAAGACAACAACTTTATAATAATTTTGTATAAAACTACTTTTTTCGTCAATACTTTTATCCATCAAAAAAGTATAAAACTTATCATTTTTTATAAAAACTTTTTTATAAATATATTCATCGAGCGGAATTTGAAACATATCTTTATCTAAAAAATTGCCATTTGTATCTTTGATTAGTATTTTTTTGTTATAAGAGCTTGAAATTTCATCTAAAATAGCTTTTAAATCAACTTTTAAAATATAAAACTTGTTTTCACCTCTAATTGCAAAATTTAAAAAATTATTCTCTTCATCTTCACAATATTGGAAAATCTCAAACTTATTTAAAGATTGTAACTCTTTAAAGTATGGCTCCATAAATATAGATTTTAATCGTTGCGAAAAGTAGTTATCTTTTTTATTTTTATTTACTAGATTTAAACTCTCTTTTGAATCAAAATCAACAACTCTAAAAGTTGCAATATTTAAATCTTTAAATAAACTATCATTTACAAAAGTTTTTATCTCATTTTGATTATTTATTTTTGATAAAATTGGCTCTATAAATAAAAGTTTATCAGTGTAATTTTTTATATAATCTTCAAATTTTTCGGCTTGAGTATCTAAAATATACTCAATTTTTTTTACTTCTATTTTAGTACTATACATTGAGTAAAAATTATTAAAAGCAATATTTATAAGAAATAAAAGTATTAAAATAAAAATAGTAAATGCACCAAAAAGTTTTATATAAAATGAAGTTTTCAAAATATTTTTGCCTTTTTGAATTTTATATAATAACCTGTACTATTTTCTAAAATATTGCATAAAAATATAGCTTGATTTTTATCTGCTAAAAGTTTCACTAAATATATTTTTGAATCAAATTTATTCTCATCTTCAAAGTTTAAAAGTTGTTCAAGAAACTCTTTTTTTCTTATGTCTTTTATATTATCTTCAATTTTTAAAACTATTTCATCTGAATTTTCTTCTATTTGCAGTGAAATATTTACAATAACTTTTTCTAAAGAGTAATTTTTTACAAAATCTAAAATAGTAGAAAGAATATTAAGAATAATATTTTTCAAATCATTATGCGCAATATTGAGTTTAATATTTTCATCAAAATCATATATTATTTCAAGCCATGAATTATCAAATTTATTTGATATTTTATTTACTATATCAAAAAGATTTGAACTCATATTTTGTCTTGAAGAAAATAGAGTTTTTGTCTCATTTAACATATCTGATAACTCTCTTAATTCATTTTCAATACTATTTTTGACCTCTTCTATTTTTGAGATATCAAAATCATTTTTAATATTTTCTAGTTTTAATAACTCAAAATATATTTTTGATATTGGTGTTTTCCATTGGTGTGAAAAACTATCCAAAATTTTTGACATAAGTGCAACTTTTAAAGAATTCAAAGCTGTTTCATCTTGAATTTTCAAATCATTTAATCTATTTGATAAATCATCTTTTAACAATCTATTTGTTTTTTCAAGCTGTTTTGTTGCAGTTATATCTGTTCTTATAGAAGAATATCCAATATGTTGTTTTTTCTCATTGTATTTTGGAAACAAAGATGTTTTAACCCAATATGTATTTCCAAATTTATCTATATTTTTTACTTCACCTTGCCATGTTTTTTTTGCTCTTAATTCTTTCCAAAGGTTTTTATAAAAGTTTTGTGACATATCAGGATGTCGTAAAATATTTACATTTTTATCAATAAGTTCATCTTTAGAATATCCTGACATTTCACAAAAATATTTTGTTGCAAAAGTAATTTTCCCGTCCAAATCTGTATCAAGTTTCAAAACATATCTATCTACTTGAGATAATAATTCATCATAACTATTTTTTAAAAGTTTATTTCTAAACTCTTGAATTCTTGTTCTATAAAATAAAAAAACAATAACTGCAAAACTCAAACCTAAAAATATAGTCAAAAAATTATAAAAATCATTTAATTTTTTTATTTTTTTATTTTTTTCTAATAAGTTTGATTTTAAATAAAGAGTTTTTTTATCTTCTAATTCAAAAATTGGGATTAAAATAAAAAGTTTATTTTCTTCAATATCAGAAGAGTTTGAAACAAATTTTTCAAATATTAATTCTGAATTTGAATTTAACTTATTTAAAATTTGATTAAAATTAAACTCAAAATTTACAACTGCTAACAAATTTAATTTTTCATCAATAATTGGTTTTGAAAATACAACAATGCTATTTTTATCACTATATTTTATAGAAACTAACTCTTTTTTTGAAGCTACTACTTTTTGTGTAATTTTTAGATTAAAATTATCATCAAAATTTATATCTTTAAAGTTTAGTATTGGATTATTTTGTAAAGAGTAAAAACTAATATCATATATTCCTAAAGTTTTATAATATGAAAACTCTGGCTCAAACTCAAAATAAAGCTCATCTTTTATCTTATTTTCATCATTTTTTTGAAAAATAGATATTAGTTTTTTATTTTTGATAAATCCATTAAAATATATAAAATCACTTGTTTTAATCAACTCTTCATAATATCTGTTATATTTAGTTAAAGTCTCTTGTTTATACTCATTTAAAATATCTTCAAAACTACTATTTTTAAACCAATTTATTACAAAAATAGCTATAGAAAAAGATAAAATAAAATATAAAAAATACCTAAAAATTAGGTTTTTATTTTTCATTTTTAAGCTTCTAGAACTTCAATTACCTTTTTTTCTAATGAATCAAGAGAACTAAAAGGTTTCATAACATAGTTTGTTGCACCTATTTTATGAGATTTTAAAACCTTATCCAAAGTTAAATAAGCAGTCATCATAATAACTTTTTGATCACTATTTATCTCTTTTAATTTTTCTAAAACATCTAAGCCATTCATCTGTGGCATCATAATATCAAGTAAAACTAAATCATACTTTGTGCTACTATTTATTGAACTCAAAGCAGAAACAGGATTTGAAAATGTTTGAACACTAAAATCTGGATTTCTATTTAGAAATCTGCTTAACATATCTAAAATTTCTATTTCATCATCAATTACTAAAATTGAATACTTTTTACTCATTTTATTTCTCCTCATTAAATAGTTTATTTGCAGCTTCTTTCATAACTTGCTCATTTTTCTCTTCAAGAATTCTATCTAAGAATATAAACACTTGTTCACTTGCTTTTTCAACAAGATCAATTTTATTTTCAATTAACTCTTTAGAGCAAGATATCTCATTTCCAGAACACTCATTTGCAAGAATATTTGCCTCTTTATGCACAATTGAGTGTGGATTATCCAATCCTTTATAAGAGTGTGTGAAACTAAACTCTTGTTTTCCAAGTCCTGAACTGTACCACTGCCCTAGTCTACACTGTGTATGGTCAACTGGTTTAAAGTTATGAGAGTTTCCAAAAATTAGTTGATATAAATTATTTTTATAAATAACATGGTCGAGTTTTGCAAGATTTATAAAGATTTTATTTGAGATACTTTCAACTTCAAAAACAGCTCTATTTGAATTTTTTTGGAATGTATTCATTAATTTACTTAAAGCTTCAATTCTTCCTTTTGTCTCATTTACAACCGATGTAACAGTATCTGAACTCTCTTTTATCTTTTCAGTCTCTTTTTGAATAGTTGTAACAACATCTTTTATCTGTTTTGCAGCATCCGCACTTCTACTTGCAAGATTTCGAACCTCTTGTGCAACAACAGCAAAACCTTTTCCAGCTTCTCCAGCAGTTGCTGCTTCAACCGCTGCATTTAATGAAAGAATATTTGTTTGAAATGCAATTTCTTGAATTATATTTATAACTTGAGCGATATCTTTACTTTTTGAAACCAAAGAATCTACAACCTCATTTTCACTAGCAATCTCTTTGTATAAATTATCTGTATCAATTACAACTTCTTTTGTAAGAGTTAATCCTTGTGTTGAGCCAATTGCTGTCTCTTTTGATTCTTTTTGCATTTCTTGAAGCTCTTTTAAAAGTTCCAAATATGTAGTTTGAGTATCACCTAAAGATCTTGTCATATTTTTATTATGTCGCTCTAAAAGTCCACCTTCTTTATTATCATGAATAGATGTTTTTACCAAAGATATAATATTGTAGTTATTATATTTTTTTACTGAGATTTTTGCTTCACACTCTTCAAGAATCACTTTATCTTCATTGGCTTTAACAGCATTTATAATTTCTGAAAAATCTTTTATATTTGATTTTGATAAATCATTTACAAAAAAAACTTTATCCTCTTTATCTAAAACTACAACTCCTTCTTCTTGTGAAAAAGCTGAGATAGTTTTGTAAAGTTCAATCTCTTCATCTTTATTTTTAATAATATTCTCTAGTTTTAAAGAGCTTGAATTAGCCAAATTTTTTAATTCATTATCTTTATCTTCAAGCCTATTTTTAAGCTCTAAAATCTCATTATTTAAAGATTCTATCAAAATATCATTTTTTTTGTTTCCAAAGAACATAAAACAATCCCCTTTTTGTATTATTATTGTTTGAAAAGTATCCAAAAATAACTTAATTCTTATTTAGCTCATTTGCACAGATAAAAGCTTGAGAAAATACTATTTGAAAATTAAAGCCACCTAACTCTCCTGTTAAATCCAAACACTCTCCTATAAAATATAAATCTTTTTGCTTTAAACTCTCAAAAGAGTTATGATTTATCTCATTTGTATCAATACCACCTTTTGTAACTTCAGCTTTTGTATATCCAAAATTTCCAGCAGGACTTAACTCATAATTTTTTAGAAGTTTTAATTTCTCTAAATCTTCTTGTGTTAATTTTGAACAATTTTTATCTTCTAAATCAACTGAAGATAAAAACTCTTGAATAAATCTTTTTGGCAAAGGAAGTGCAGTTGAAATATTTTTATTTCCAGTTAAAAAACTCTCTAATTTTTTATTTGGTAAAAAATCTATTTGTATTTTTCCTTTTTCCCAATATAAAGAAGATGTTAAAACAGCTGGTCCACTAAATCCTTTGTGAGCAAAAAGAAGATTTCCTTCAATTTTCTTTTTTCCATCTTTACCATCTACAAAAATATTTACAAATATTGATAATCCTGATAACTCTTTAAACCAAAACTGCTCTTTTTGAACAGTAAAACCCACAAGAGCTGGGTTTAATTTGTTGATTGTATGCTCAAATTTTTTTGCTAAATCAAAAGCAAAACTCGAAGCTCCTAAAGAGCTATAAGATAATCCACCACTTGCAACTACAACTTTTTTTGACTCTATTTTTCCATTTGATGTTTGAATTGTAAAAAAGTTATTAAAATCTACATCCAAAACTTTTGTTTCAAAATATTTTTTAATATGAGAAGTTTTTAAAGAGAACATATCAATAATATCTTGACTAGAGTTACAAAAATATGTTCCTTTTACAATTTTAGGGTTAATTTTTGGAAAAACTTGATTTTTATTTAAAAAATTTAATAAATCATTTTTTGAAAATTTTTCTAAAATCTCTTTTGCAAAAGTTCTATCTCCTAAATAGTTTTTATCACTTACAAACTCATTTGTAATATTGCATTTAGCTCCACCTGAAACCTTTATTTTTTGCCCTATTTTGTTATTTGATTCTATGAGACAAATATTTTTAAACTTATTTTTATCCAAATTTGAAGCAAGCATAAGTCCACTTGCACCTGCTCCAATAATTGCTATATCGAAAATTTTTTATCCTTTTTTGATAGTAAAAATATTTTTACTATCTTCATATTTATAAAGCAAATTATATCCATTTGCCTTTAAAATATTAAAAACAATATAAAGACCTAAACCAAAAGACTCATTTGAGGATTTACTATAAAAAGGTTCAAGATATTTTTCAAAATCTCCTTCTAGTTTTTTTCCACTATTTACAAATAATATATTTTCATTTTGTGTCAAAATTTCCACTTTTTTATTATTTGAATATTTTATTGCATTATCAATTAAGTTTTTTATAGCTATTGAAAATAGTTTGAAATTTACATTTAATTTTATATTTTCGTATGAACTTTTAACACAATTATCATCTATCATCAAAATATCTTTTGCATTATCAAGTAAATCTTCCAAAAAATAACTCTTCTTTTCTAAAACTTTATTTTGAGAAATAAGCTCTTCGATTGTTGCAAATTCGTTTATTAAACTTTCTAAGCGGTTAAAAACCATCTTTAGTTTTTCAATATTTTCTTCACTCTTTTCAAGTTGCAAAAGAAATTTTCCTTTTGTTATTGGAGTTTTAAGTTCATGCATAATATTTCTTATAAAAATATTTCTTGACTCTTTTATATTTTTAAGTTTTATTGCACTTTTTTTGAACTCATTTGCCAAAAGAGTAACTTCATCTTTACTACTACTATTTGATAATTCAAAATCAAACTTTTCATCACCAAAATTTATAACCTTATCTTTTAACTCTTTTAGTGGAAGTAGTTTTTTGAGAGTATTTATATATAAAATTGTAATTACAATTAAAAGAGAAACAAATACAAAAATAGTATAAAAACTATTTGTAAGATTTTGGGTGTCTAAATCTTTTATTAAAATTTGACTATCTAATTTTTCAAAAAATAGATAAATTTTTCCATCTATTTCAAATATTTTAAAAGTTTCATTATGTTTATTTGATCTTGCAAAAATGATTTTTTTATTATTACTTAAAATATTTTTTATCTCTTCTTTACTTTCAAATAGTTCATAATTCATATCTGATAAATTTTTATGAAAATCTTTATCAAAATAAAATTTCTTACCACTTACCATTTTTATTATTGGTTTATATCTTTCAAAGATTTGTTCATTTTTTTTGAAGTTTTCGTGGCTTAACAAAAATATAAAAGATATTATCAATAAAACAGATGTTATAAGAAAATTTAGCGTTGTAGAAAATATTATTGAATTTTTATTCATTGTACAAATTTATATCCCATTCCTCGAATTGTTTGAAGATATTTTGGCTCTTTTTGATTATCTTCTATTTTATGCCTTATTCTATTTATAATAACTGCAAGTGAGCCACTACTTTCATAATCACTATTTAAAATATCAGAGTTTTCAAAAATATCATCACGGCTTACAATAAATCCTTCTCTTTTTATAAATAAACTTAAAATCTCAAACTCTGCAGCCGTTAATTTTATAGAAAATCCATCTTTAGTAATATCTTTTTTTTCTTCATCTAAAACAAAAGTTTTTTTAATATTTGGCTCATCTATTTGCATTGATTTATTAAATCTTCGTAAAATTGTTCTTATTCTTACTTCTAACTCTCTTGGGTCATAAGGCTTTGGTAAATAATCATCAGCACCAAGCTTCAAAGCTGTCACTTTATCACTTATATCGCTTCTTGCGCTTGAAATTATTATTGGAATATGAAACTCATCTACAACTCTTTTACAAACATCTAATCCATCCATTCCAGGAAGAGTCAAATCTAAAATTAGTAAATCAAACTTTTGTAGTTTTAAACTAGAAAGAGCCAAAAATGGCTCTTCAAAATTTACTACTTCAATATTAAACTGCTTTAGATACAAAGATAAAACCTCTGCTAATTCTAAATCATCTTCTATCATTGCAATTTTTATCAAAGCAACTCCTTATTTTCTAGTTTTTAATTTTTAGTCTTCAAATCTTTTTTTCATCTTATCTTTTCTTGAATCAAGTAAAGTTCTTAATTGCTCTTTTTGTTTTGAATCTAAAACTTTATAAGCTTTATCAATTAAATCTGCATGTAACTCTTGATTTTTCTCTCTTTTATTTTTCATTATTTTTTCAAATTTATCTTTATCGAAACTATCTTTAGTAAATGCATCACAAGGAAGTTCCTGATTTTTTCTACTTTCACCAATTATGTTATCAATTTTTGTTTTTTGATCTGCTGTTAAATTTAGTTCATAAAACATTCCTACAATACCATAATTTTGTTTTGACATTTTTTTACCATCTTTTTGATTCATAGGACAATTTTTGTTATCCTTTTTAAAATCAGAATTTCTATCACCTTGTTGTGCGTACAAACCACTTACTAATATTGAAGCTAATGCTAAACTTGAAACGATTTTTTTACCTGAAATCAGGATTCCACTTTGTTTCATCATTTTCTATCCTTTTTTTTGATATGTGAAATTATTACACAAATTTCTTAATCATATTTAAATTTTATATTAATGCAAACTTAATAGATAAATCAAACAATAATATCTATTATGTTAAAATTTACATATTCAATAAATTTAAAGGTCTAATTTGAAATTATCAAAATTTATAACAAAATTTATATTTATTACTTCATTTTCATCTATTATAGCAGCATTCTTAATCTCTATTTTTTTTCAATATCAAAATTTTAAAAATGAGTTTAACCACTACAAAAAAGAGTTTACAGAACAAAAAAAGAAAGAAGTAAAAAATGAAGTTTTAATGATTTATGGATTAATAAAATATAAAGAAGAGTTATTAAGAAAAACTGTAGAAGATAGATTAATAGATAGAGTAAATCAAGCTTATGCTTTAGCTATGGATATTTATCAAACTAATAAACAAATAAAAACTGAAGATGAAATAAAATATTTAATAGCACAATCTTTAAATAATTTTAAATTTAAAGACCATAACAACTATTTTTTTATAAATAGCAATAAAGGTCAAGCTATACTATTTGATAATAAAATAACTCTTGAAAATTATCTTGATGTTTGGGATTTAAAAGATTCAAATGATGATTATATAATACAAATTCAAGCACAAATAGCAAAAGAGCAAAAAGAGGGATTTTCAACAAATAACTTTACAAAACCAAACTCAAACGATAAAAATAATTACTCAAAAATATCTTATATAAAACTTTTTGAACCTTTTGATTGGCATATTGGAACTGGTGAATATATAGATGAATTAACTAAAAATAATCAAGAAGAGATACTAAATTGGCTAAATACTCTAAAATATGAAAATAGTAGTTACTCTTTTTTAAATACTACAGATGGATATACTCTAATTTTTGAAGGCAAAAAAGTTGAGCCAAAACCTCATCCATATCCTGAGTTATTTAAACAACAATTAGAAATTTCTAAAAATCCAAATGGTGATTTTTTTGAATATAAGTTTAAAAAACCAAATAGCAATGAAGAGTTTGAAAAAATATCTTTTATGAAAACTTATGAAGATTATAATTGGATTATTGGTTGTGGAGTATATTTAGATGAAATAGAAAAAGAATTACAAAGAAAAAATGAAATTTTTAAGAAAAATATAACTCAACAAATAGTTTCTATGTTTATTATATTTTTATTTATTTTACTTGCTATTTATTTTATATCAAAATATATATCAGATTTTATAAATAAAAATATAAAAAATCTAATTTACTCTTTTAGTAAAGCGGCTTTAAAAAATGAAAAGATAGATACAAATAAACTTAATTTTAAAGAGTTTATAATTCTTGCAAATAGTCTAAATAAAACCCTTGAAAATAAAAATATGGTTGAAAAAAAGCTTCAAGATTATATAAATATTGTTAATCAAAATGTAATAATTTCATCTACAAATATACAAGGAGTTATAACTGAAGTTAGTGAAGCATTTTGCGAAATTTCAGGATATAAAAAAGATGAATTAATAGGAAAATCACACAATATTGTAAGACACCCTAATACTCCTGCTAGTTTTTATAAAGAGATGTGGGATACTCTTTTAAGTAAAAAAGAGTGGAGAGGCGAAATTAAAAATCTTGCTAAAAATCAAGATATTTATTGGATTTATGCAATTATAACTCCTATTTTAAAAAATAATGAGATTGTAGGTTTTACATCAATTAAATCAAATATAACAAATAAAAAACATATAGAAGAGCTTTCAATAACAGATGAATTAACAAAAATATACAATAGAAGATTTTTTAATATAAAAATCGAAGAGGAGATAAATAGAGCAAAAAGAGATAATAAAGAGCTTTGTTTAATTATTTTAGATATTGACTTTTTTAAGCAATACAATGACACTTACGGTCATCCTAAAGGTGATATTGTAATAAAAAGTGTAGCAAATATTTTAAAAAACAAAACAAATAGAGCTGATGATTTTGCATTTAGAGTTGGTGGAGAAGAGTTTACAATAATTACTCATATTGAAAAAGAGAAAGTTTTTGACTATGCAATGTCTATTAAAGATGATATAGAGAATCTAAAAATAGAACACTCTTTAAATAAAGTTTCAAAATATGTAACAATTTCTCTAGGAGTAGTTTGTAAAAATGCTATTGAGATAAATAGTAGTGAAGAGATATATAAACAAGCTGATGATAATCTTTACGAAGCAAAAAAAAGCGGAAGAAACTGTGTGGTTGTAAAATAGATGATAATAAAAATTGCTACTTTTAATCTTTTTCAGTTTTGCTCACCTGACTTTTCATTTTATACAAAAAAAGAGAAGTTTAAAAAAGAGGATTGGGAAGAAAAAAAAATTTGGATAAAAGTGCAGTTACAAAAAATGGATTGTGATATTGTAGGTTTTCAAGAGGTTTTTTCTCAAGAAGAGTTAAAAAAGTTAGTTTTTGAGTGTGGATTTAAAGATTTTATTGTAGTTGATGAAGCAAAATTAGATGAAAAAAATAAAGTTTACAAAACAACAACAGTAGCCTTAGCTAGTAAATTTCCAATAAAAGAGATTAAAAAAGTTTCAAAAAGTGATAATTTTACTTTTGCTAGGGAACCTATAAAAGCAACAATATCTTTAAAAAATGATTTAGATATAAATGTATATGTAGCTCATTTAAAATCAAATAGATTAAATGAGTTTGAGTATAAATTTACAAAAGACTCAACACTTGAAGAGAAGAAAGAAAAACTAAATATCGCGCTTAAAAACAACTATTCACTATCACTTAAACAAAGACTTAATGAAGCAAAAACACTCCATTTTGATATAAAAAAAGAAAAAATAGCTTCAATTCTACTTTGTGACTTAAATGATAGAGAGTTTTCAATAACTATTGATGCTTTGACAAATAAGAGATTTTATATAAATGAGTTAAAAAAAGATGATTTTATACTTTTTGATAGTTATGATATTTCTCCAAAAAAAATTTATAACCCACACCCTGAGTTTAAAGGATTCAAAAGAGTACCTACGAGCTATTTTGTAGGATATGGAAACACTCTTGATTTTATTTTTGTATCAAAAGATTTAGAAAATAGTATAAAAAATCATAAAATTTTTGATGAGCATTTAAAAAAAAACAAAAATGGAACTCTAAAACAAAGTGATCATGCTCAAGTTGTTTGTGAAATAGAGATTTAAAAGTTTTAAGTCTCTATATAATATCCAACTCCTTGAATATTTTTTAAATAGTTCAAAGGTAATTTCTTTCTAAAATTTTTTATAAATTGTCTCATTGCATTTTGGCTCATTAAAATATTGTCATAACATATATGATTAAAAATCTCTTCATATGAAATAACTGATTTTTTTGAGAGCAAAAGCTCCAAAAACAAAATCTCTTTTTTTGTTAAAACAAACTCTTCATTATCATTTGAGATAATAGATTTTTGGATATTAAAATACCAATTATCTTTTAGTATTTGAATACTCACATTCTGATTTGATTTCAAAAAAGATTCAAATGCCTCAATTAATTTTGCATTTGTAATAGGTTTTACTATATATTTTATTAAGTTAAGTTCAGTTGCCTCTAAAAGATAGTCCAAATTTGTATATGCAGAAGTTATTACTACTTTTATATCTTTGTCATTTTCTCTAATCTTTTTTATTAAATCAATTCCTGATTCATTTTCCATCTTTATATCAGTCATTAATAAATCTGGTTTTTCTAAAATATACTTTTCATATGCCTCTTTAGAATTTTTTGCAACAAAAACTTCTTTAAAATAGTGCTTTAAAATCTCTTCAAAATTTTCTCTTATTCCTCTATCATCTTCAACATATAAAATAGTAAATGCTCGAAGTTTTTTTAGTAAATTATTCATATTTTATAAAAATCCATATTAGTAAAGATATGATATTATAGCAAACTGTTTAATTAATGAGGTAATTTTGAATAACAATATAGAAAAAAATCTATTAAAAACCATACTATTTATATTTATTGCAATAAGTTCATCTATGATTTTAGCAATATCATTTTTTTATGTAAAAAATACACAAGATAATTTTGAAAAACAACTATTGAAATATAAGAGTGATTATTATATTGAAATAGAAGATGCTTTAAAAATGAAAATAACAATGGTAATGGATATTTTAGACTACAACGTTAAAAACTTAAATTTAAGCCAAGAAGATATAAAAAAATACACAATTAATTTCTTAAATAATCTTACATTTGATGAAAATAACAGTAACTATATATTCGTTTATGAAGTTTTAAATTTTGAAGGTGGAGATGATTTTGCAAAGATGTTAGTAAATCCAAATAGACCTGATTTATTTGGTAAACATATCTCAACAAATGAAGAAGATGGAGATGGAAAAAAATTTAGAGAAGAGTTTTTAGAAAATATAAAAAAATATGGTGAATCTTATACAAAATATTCATACAAAAAACCAGATAGCAAAGAACTCAAATATAAGCTATCTTATTTCAAATATTACCCAAATTTCAACTGGATAATAGCAGCTGGAGTTTATATTGATGATATTGAAAATGAGTTAAAAATAAAAAAAGATGAGCTAAAAGAGGAGATAAGAAAGCAGATACTACAAAATATTATTCTATTTTTAATTTTTTTAATTATTGCAATTTTTACACTAGCTCTTATTTCAAATAAGATTTATAAAATTTTAAAAAACTACAAACAAAAAGTTGTTGAAAATGAAAAAGAGTTAAAGATTTTGAATAAATCTCTTGAAGAGATGATTTCTAATATTGCTCATCAATGGAGGCAACCATTAACAGAGCTATCTTCTATTTTAATGTTTATAAAACTGAAATTCGATACAAAAACCTTAGATACTAAAATTATGGAAAATAAAATAGAAGATGCAACACAAGTTTTAGAATATATGTCCCATACAATTGATGATTTTAGAGGATTCTTTTCTCCAACGAAAGAGAAAGAGAGATTTTATCTATATGAACTTATAGAAAATATCCTATTAATTAGCTCAAATATGTTTAAAAACAATAATATAGAAATAGTATGCGATATTGATAAGAATCTAATTTTAAACAACTATTTAAACGAACTGCAACAAGTAGTTTTAAATATTTTGAAAAATGCAAAAGATGCTTTAGTTGAAAACAATATAAAAGATCCATATATAAAAATTGAAGCAAAATTAGATGAAAAAAATATATATTTGTCTATAACTGATAATGCAGGTGGAATTACAACAGAGCCAATAAATAAAATATTTGAAGCATATTTTACTACAAAAGATCAAAGTAAAGGGATGGGAATTGGGCTTTATATGTCAAAAATGATTTTAGAAAAAAGTATGAAAGGTAAATTATTTGTAGAAAATGTAGAAAAGGGAGCTAGGTTTACAATAAAATTATAAGAAAACTGAAAAATTTATTTTCAGTTTTCTATTTTCAATTTTTAATATTTCTAAACTTTTTAGTAACCAAACATCAAATTTGGAAGCCATAAAGATATAGCTGGTATATAAGTAATTAAAACCAATCCAAAAAGTAAAACTAAAGTCATAGGTATAGAAGCTTTTATAACTTGCCCCATGGATAATCCAGTTATTCCACTTGCGACAAATAAATTAAGTCCAACAGGTGGAGTTAACATCCCTATTTCCATATTTACAACCATTATAACTCCCAAATGAATTGGGTCAATTCCAAGAGCCATTCCAATAGGAAGAAGCAGAGGAACTGTAATCATAACAACTGAACTAGGCTCCATAAATTGTCCCATAACTAAAAGTAAAATATTTACAATTAATAAGAACATTAAAGGACTTACATTTGCATCTATTATCATTTGAGTAATTGCTTGAGGAATTTGCTCATCTGTTAAGAAGTGTGCAAAAATCATAGCATTTGCAATGATAAAGAAAATCATTGAGCTTGTTTGTGCAGAATCTAATGTAATTTTATATAAATCTTTTAGTTTTATATCTTTATAAACAAAGAAAGAGATAAAAAATGCATACATAACACTAACTGCACCAGCTTCTGTTGGAGTAAAAATACCTCCATAAATTCCACCAATAACTACGAAAATAATTAATAATGCCCAAAAAGAATCTTTAAAAGCTTTAAATATTTCAGACAAGCTAGCCATTTTTTCGGCTTTAAATCCACTTCTTCTAGCAAGAATATAAGTTGCTATCATCATCATACCACCTATCATAAGCCCAGGAATTACCCCAGCCATAAATAGTTTTCCAATAGATTGATCAGCACTAACACCGTAAACAATAAATACAACAGATGGTGGAATTAAAATTCCTAATGTTCCAGAAGTTGTAATTGTACCAATAGCAAATTGTTCATTGTATCCAGCACTTTTAATAGCTCCATACATAACAGAACCAATAGCAGCAACCGTTGCAGGTGAACTTCCACTAATAGCAGCAAAAATAATAGAAGCTAAAATAGCAGCAATTGGCAAACCACCTGGAAGATGACCAACTAAACTTTTAGCAAAATTTATAATTCTTGTTGCTGCACTTCCTCTTGAAAGTAAAGAACCAGCTAAAACGAACATAGGAATTGCCATAAGTGTATATTTATTTAAACCATCAAAAATATAAGATGAAATTCCCATTAAATCGTTGTTTGTAAATAAAAATGCAGAAACTAATGTACTAGCTCCTAAAGCAACAGCTACAGGAACTCCTACTAGCATCAAACCAAAAAGTAAAATAAAAAGTGTTGCAATAACCATTATTTATTTTCTCCTTTAATCTCTTCTATTATAGCTTCATGTTCACTAAATAGTTTGATATCATTCGCATCTGTTCTATAAAGTTCTACAAGTTTCTCAGCAACTCTATATGCAGCTAAAAAAAATGCAATAGGAATAACTAATTGAGGTATCCAAAGTGGAACTTGTAAATCTACATTAATTTCACCAAAATCCATCAACATAAAAATTAGCTTATATCCAAAATATGAAATCAGAAGAAGATAAATAATAGAAAGTAAATTTGCAAAAAGCAAAAACATTTTCATAACAGAAGGTGAAAACTTCTCTATTAACAAAGTAATAGAGATGTGAGCACCTTGCTTAAACCCATAGGCGGCACCAAAAAGTGCCGACCATATAAATAAATAGTTTGTAAGTTCAGCAGCCCAAGGAAGACTCATATCAAAGACATATCTTAGAACTACATTAATAAATGCCAATAAAACTCCCAATACCATTCCATAGACTGCTATTGTTTGGTTTATTGTACCAACTATTAAATCAATAATTTTAAAAACTTTAGTCATTTTTCCGCTTTACTTATTTTGTATCAATAGCTTTTTTGATTAAATCTTCACCAATTACATCGTAAAATTGTGGATAAATACCTTCCATAACTTTTCTCCAGTTTGCTTTTTGTGTGTCATTTAATTCAAAAATCTCAAGTCTTTTTGACTCAGCCGCATATTTTTTTAAGTCTGCCATAATTTTTGCATCATCTTCTGCAGTTGCTTTTCTTTCAAACTCTGTTGCTTCTTTCATAGCTTGTGAAACTTTTTCTTGTAAATCTTTTGGTAATTTATCCCAGAATTGTTGATTCATTACAACCAAATAACCTAAATATCCATGGCTACTTAAAGTAAGACTAGATTGAACTTCATTAAATTTTTTTGTATAAAAATTTGATAAAGGATTTTCAGTTGCATCAACAACACCTTGTTGAAGTGCTGAATAAACTTCAGAGAATGGTAAAATTTGTGGATTTCCACCAACAGCTTTAAACTGAGCTTCTAAAACTTTTGAAGATTGAATTCTAAATTTTTGACCTTTAGCATCTTCAGGATTTATAATAGCTTTTTTACTACTTGAAAAGTGTTTAAATCCAGCATCCCAATAATCAAATGCTATCATCTGTTTTTTTGCATCTACATAAGATTTAAGTTTTGCTCCAACTTCTCCATCCATAACTTTATATAAGTGTTCTTTGTCTCTAAAAAGAAATGGTAAATCAAATAGTTGAATTTGTGGAACAATTGATGGGAATTTTGAAAGACTTGGCATAATTAATTGAACATTGTTCATAGCTAAAGCTTTCATCTCATCTGCATCACCATATAATTGAGAGTTTGGGAAAACTTGAACATCAATTTTTCCAGCACTTAGCTCCTCTATTCTTTTTTCTAAGAAATCAGCAGCCATACCTTTTGGCGTACTAGAACTTACAACATGGCTAATCTTCATAACATAATCAGCACCAAAGCTTGAAGTTGCAAGTATTGCAGCAGCAGCTATTCCAAATATACTTCTTTTCATAAATACTCCTAAAATTGAAAGTTTGATTTTAAGTTTATCCAAAAATTATGTAAATGTTGTGTCACTGTAGATAAATTTTTGATAAATTACTATTTTGTTTAAAAAAACTTAAGCTATCTTAAAGAAAATGAATATTCCCTTGACCAAACTCAATGATAATTAATATCATTTTATAATACAATTCTAATTATCTTAAATTATGGAAAGAAAATGAAATTTTTTATTAAAATCTTAAGAGATTTTCCCTCTTATCTTTGGGGAGGATGGGCGTCTATTGCTTCAATATTTCTATTTTTTGCTTTTTGGGATTTTGGACACCAAATTTATGGAGATTTAATTCTTCCTAGTCCAAAAGATACATTTATAGCAATGAGTTCTATACTGCAGGATAGCTCAATGCAAAATGAGATTATGATAACTCTAAAAAGAGCATTAAGTGGTTTTGGTTTAGCAATTTTGATTGGCTCTATTTTAGGACTTCTTGCAGGACTTTTTGTAACTGCATCTATTATGAGCCGTCCAATAGTCACAATTCTTTTTGGAATGCCACCAATTGCTTGGATAGTTCTAGCCATGATTTGGTTTGGTATGGGTGACACAACAGTTATTTTTACAGTATTTATTGCATCTTTTCCTATTGTTTTTGTAGGTGCTTTACAAGGAACTAGGACTATTGAAGGTGATTTAAAGCAGATGGCAGATAGTTTTAAATTACCATTTTTTATGAAACTTTTTGATATCTATTTTCCTCATATTTTTTCATA
This sequence comes from Arcobacter cryaerophilus gv. crypticus, assembly GCF_002993025.1. GTDB lineage: Bacteria > Campylobacterota > Campylobacteria > Campylobacterales > Arcobacteraceae > Aliarcobacter > Aliarcobacter cryaerophilus_B. Next base: position 198,456 of record NZ_NXGI01000012.1, read on the forward strand.
TATTTTTCCAGCATATATAAGTGCATTAGGAATGTCTTGGAAAATAGTAATAATGGCAGAACTATTAGCAACAAGTGATGGATTAGGTTCAAGTTTAGCAATAGCAAGAAGTCAGCTTGAAACTTCAACTGCTTTAGCGATTGTTGCTATTATGATAGGAACACTTCTTTTGATAGAATATATAGTTTTAGAACCTATTAAAAAGGAGCTTGAACTATGGAGAAAATAGCTAATAAAGAAGTTATAGAGGAACTTATAGTAGAAAATGTTAATTTTTCTTTTGGTTTTAAAGAGATTTTAAAAGATATAAATTTTACTTTAAAAAAAGGGGAAGTGGTATCTATAGTTGGACCTAGTGGTGGTGGGAAAACTACCCTACTTCATCTTTGTTCAAAACTTTTAAAACTTGATACTGGAAAGATAAAAAATAGTTTTTTATCATCTACTTTTGCTTTTCAAGAACCACGGCTTTTGCCTTGGAAAAATGTGATTGACAATATTGCTTTAGTTCTTAAAGCAAAATGTGAAAAAACAAAAATAGCAGAACAAAAAGCAAAAGATATTGCAATTTTATTTGGATTACAAGAGAGTGATTTTTCTAAATTTCCAAAAGATTTAAGTGGTGGAATGAAACAAAGAGTATCATTTGCTAGAGCTTTGGTTGTAAATCCTAGTTTACTTTTTTTAGATGAACCTTTTTCGGCTTTAGATATTGGTCTTAAAAAAGAGCTTCAAAATTTATTGATAGAAAATATAGAAAATAAAAAATTAAGTGTACTTTTTATTACTCACGATTTGATGGAAGCTATAAAACTAAGTGATAAAATAGTTGTTTTAAAAGCACAGCCAATTGGTCATATCAAAAAAATATTTACTATAAACGAACCAAGAGAAAAAAGAGATGATGAATTTGTATATAGTAAAACCGCAGAGATTTTAAAAGATAAAGATATTATCTCTAGCTTTGAATTGGAGTTAAGATGAGCAGTTCTCACTATTTAAACTATCCAAAAGGTGATTTTCCAATCTATTTGGCATATGGTTTTCGCCCTATTTTCCTTCTTCTTGCTCCATATATTGTATTGAGTATTATTTTATGGGCTTTTATTTTCGCAGGTTACATAAACTTACCCATTGAAAACAGTCTAAATTGGCACATTTATGAGATGATTTTTGGAGTTGGAACTGCTATGATAGTGGCATTTTTTCTAACTGGTTTACCTGAACTTTTTCCTGGAGTTGTTCCAATAGTTGGAAGACATTTAGCTTTTATAGTTGCTTTGTGGGTTTTAGGAAGATTTAGCTTTTGGTTTATTGACTATTTTGGAATATTTTTTACAGGATTTATAAATATTGGTCTAACAGCTTATATCTCATATCTTGCAGCAATTCCAGCTTTTCGTGATAGAAACAAAAGACATACTTCTCTTGCATACTCTATGGTTTCAATAGTTATTATTCAAACTATCTTTTTTTTAAGTGAAGCAGAAGTTTTAAAAATAGATTCATACAAAATTCTTCTTTTGTCTATGATTTTATTTTTGGTTTTAATTTTATTGGCTTTAAGAAGAGTTAGTATGGAGTCAATAAATGAGTTATTAAATCAAGAAAATATAAGTGAAATATTTTTAGCAAAATCTTTTAGATACAATCTTGCTATTTTTTGTCTACTTTTATATGGTTTTGTTGAACTCTTTTTTCCAAATAATTCAACTTTAGCTTATATTTGTTTTGCTTGTGGTTCAGCTACTTTTGCTCTTTTAAATGATTTTGTTTTAAAAGAAAACAATATTTTATTTAAACCTTTTGTTTTATACATAATCTCTACAATTTCTATAACTGCTATTGGATTTTTCTTTTTAGGTTTTAACTACCTTTTTGAGTTAAATATCACAAATCACTTTAGACATTTTTTAACAACAGGAAGCTTTGGAATGGTTTTTTATGTAATTATGATTATAGTATCAACGATTCACACAGGAAGAAAGATTTTTACAAATTGGGCTTTAACTTTGGGTCTAATTTTAATAATTATTGCAACATTTATGAGAGCTTTTATTCCATTTTATATTGAATATAGTATGACTTTATATATTCTATCTTCAATTATTTGGGCAATTCCTTTTATAATATATATGAAAATATTTTTCCCATTTTTGCTACAAGTTCGAGCTGATGGTATAAAAGGTTAAAAGATAATAAAAAATAATAAGGATTTATTTATGAAAAAAATATTTTTAATATTTACTCTTTTAGTAAATTTATTTGCAAAAGATGAAAATACAATAGTAATAGCAGGACCAATAGCAAGTGTATCACACCCAATATTATATATGATAGAACAAAATGTTCTAAAAAATATTGGGAAAAAAATAGAGTTTAAACTTTGGAATAATCCTGATGAGCTAAGAGCCTTAATACTTAAAAAAGAGGTTGATTTTATAGCACTTCCTACAAATGTAGCTGCAAATTTATATAATAAAGGTGTTGATTTAAAGCTTTTAAATGTTTCAACTTGGGGAATTTTGGGACTTGTAAGTAGAGATAAAAATTTAAAAACTATAGAAGAGTTTAAAAATAAGGAAATTATTGTTCCATTTAGAGCTGATATGCCTGATATTATTTTTCAAGCACTTATAAAAAAAGCAAATCTTGATATAAAAAAAGATTTTAAATTAACCTATGTTGCAACACCTATTGATGCGATGCAGATGTTGATTTTAAGAAGAGCAGACCATGCACTTTTAGCTGAACCTGCAATTTCTATTGCCTTACGAAAAACAGGCTCTTTTCCTGTTAAATTAATATCTCCTGATTTGTATAGAAGTGTTAATATACAAGAAGAGTGGGGAAGATTATTTGAAGTTGAAGCAAAAATTCCACAAGCAGGATTAGCAATAATTGGTGAAACAAAAGGAAAAGAGGAGTTGATTTCTAAAATCTTAGAAGAGTATGAAAAAGCTATAAAATGGTATAAAACAAATCAAAAAGAGGCTAGTGAACTTGTAGTTAAAACACTACCGATGCTAGAAATTAATGGTTTAGCTGATTCAATTGATTATATTCAATTTGAAAATATAAATGCTCAAAATAGTAAAAAAGATTTGGAGTTTTTCTTTAATGTATTACTTGAAAATGATAGTAAAATAATTGGAGGAAAGTTACCAGATGATGGTTTTTATTACAAATAAAAAAAGGCTTGAGATAAAAATCTCAAGCCTTTTGGTTTTTATTAAATCTGGTTAGATTTAAAAGCTTACCCTAAAAATGGATTTGCATAAAGTGCGATCATAGCAATAACAAGTGCATAAATAACTTGTGCTTCAATCATAGCTAGTGCAATAAACATTGTAGTCATTAATTTTCCACCAAGACCTGGGTTTCTAGCAGTTCCTGCAATAGTTGCAGCAGCAGTATTACCCATACCGATAGCTCCACCAAGAGCAGCTAATCCAAGTCCAATTCCAGCAGCAACTACAGAGTATGCTTTTAAAGTCTCATTTGCAACTGCAGCATCTGCAGCAAATGCAAAACCAGCGAAAGCTAGTACTAAAAGAACGATTTTTTTCATCTTAAATCCTTATAAATATTTTCAAAGTCTGTTCGGCTTGCGTATCCCTACAAAGTACTTTGATGGTTCGGATTATATTTTAAGTAAACTAAAAGTAAGATAAAGCAATTTAAACTTTGGGAAGTGATTTATGAAAAAATTTCTATTAATTATATTTATTTTAGTTATATCTATCTTTGGGATATTTTATATGCTTTTTTTTACAAAAAGTGGAAACAGCATTGTTTCTAAATATATTGAAAATAGTTTTAATGAAAAACAAAATGATTTCAAACTAAAATTTGATACTTTTATAATAAATACAAATGAGATAAATTTAGTTGCAAATATAAATGATAGTTCTAAAATAAAAATAGATGGAAAAGTTAGCTCTTTGATTGATTTAAAAGGAGAGTTTGTCTATAAAATAGATATAAAAGATTTATCGATTTTTAATAATCTTGCACAAAAAGAGTTAAAAGGTTCTTTAGAAGCAAATGGGGATTTAATTACAAAAGATGGATTAAGCACAATAATAGGAAATTCAAATATAGCAAATAGCTCAACAAAATATGAGATAAATTTAGATAAATCTTACATAAAAAGTTTAGATTTGGATATCAAAAATGCAAATATAGATGAACTTTTAGCACTTTTAAACGAACCTATTTATAGCTTTGGAAAACTAAATTTAAAAACAAAACTCATAAAAAATAGTAGTGATTTATTTAATGGTGATTTTTCATTTGATATAAATTATGGAAAGATAAACAATGAAATAGTTCAAAAAGAGTTTAATTTTCCTATAAAACAGAACATAACTTATGAGTTAAAAAGCTTAAATAAACTAGAAAATACAAAAGTTTTAAGTGATATAAAACTAATTTCAAGTTTAGCAAATTTAGATATGGAAAATTTGATTATTGATTTAGTTACAAAAGATATAAGCTCTAACTATATTTTAAATATCTTAAATTTAAGACAAATTGAAGAGTTTATAAATATTGCATTAAATGGAGATTTAAAAGTAATTGGTAACATAAACAAAAATCAAAAAACTCTAAAAATAGATGGAAATTCAAATATTGCTGATGGTGTTGCAAACTTTGTACTTTTAGATGATAATTTAGATTTAAAGTTAAAAAATGCGAACTCTTTAAAACTTTTATATCTTTTAAATAAAGATGAATTTTTTAACTCAAATTTATCTTTAGATTCAAATTATAATATTGTCTCAAAGGTTGGAAATATAAATATTGAAGTTAAAAATGGTAATTTTATAAAAAATAACTTTGTACAAAAAATAGAAGATCTTACAAAAATAGATTTAAGCAAAGAGATATTTGAAACAGGGACTATAAATAGCAAAATAGATAACAAAAAAATATATTCAAATCTTAATTTAACATCTAAAAAAAGTGATATTAAATCAAAGGATAGTTTTATAGATTTTAATAAAAATATAATAGACACAAAACTAGATGTAAATCTAAATAAAAATATATTTTCTGTAAAACTTGAAGATGATTTAAATAAGCCAAAAATAAGTGTAGATGTACAAGATTTAATAAAAAATATTTTAGAAAAAAAATTAGATAAATATCTAAAAAAAGAGGATGATGCACAAAAAATTGAACTTTTAAAAGGAATTAAATCTCTTTTTTAATATCTTGATAATTATTATCATTTTAAGTAAACTCAAAGTTTTTTTTAGATTTAATTTTAAAAAAATTTAATATTACGAGGATTTTAAAATGAGATTTACAAATAAACTTTTAGTTTCTTTATCAATTGCGGCTGCTTTAGCTATAAGTTCAGGGGCTGCTACTTCAAAAAATGAGGTAAACTCTAGTGTTTCAAAAAATTTAACATTTCTTGAAAGCTATGCAAATATAGCATTTGACAACTATACAGATGCACTAAAAGATGCAAAGAATTTAAAAATTTCTATTGATAAATTTGTTGCAAATCCAAGTCAAGAAAATCTTGATAGTGCAAAAAAAGCTTGGTTACAATCAAGAGAGTCTTATGGAAGTACAGAGATTTTTAGACTTACAAATGGTCCAATTGATGCTGAAGATGGATGGATTGCAGAAACTTATGGTGCTTTAGAGGGTCAAATTAATGCTTGGCCACTTGATGAAAATATGATTGATTATACTATTGATGCAGATGGAAAAAGAACATCTGGAAATATTATTGATACTATTGGAAAGTTTAATCCAGGTGGTGAAGAATCAAAAGAAGTTGATGTAACAAAAATTACAGTTGAAGCTTTAACAGAACTTAATGAAAATGGTGGAGAAGCAAATGTTTCAACTGGTTACCATGCTATTGAATTTTTGCTTTGGGGACAAGACCAAGATTATAACAATTTTTTAGAAGATAAAATTACAAATGGTGCAATGCAGGCTGGTTTAAGACCACTTAGTGATTTTACGACAGACAAAGATTCAAAAAGAAGATTAGAGTATTTAAGTGTTGTTACACAAAAATTAGTTGAAGATTTAAGTGTTGTAACAAGTGCTTGGGAAAAAGATATTAAAGGTAATGCTGGACTTTATAGAGCTGCTCTTTTAGGAAAATTAAAAGGTAAAGAAAAAAATAAAAACTTAGACAAAAAAGTAACAATGCAACAAATTATTGCAGGAATGGGAGTATTTATAAAATCAGAACTTGCAAATGAGAGATTAGCAGTTGCAGTTTTAACTCCTAGTGAAGAAGACGAACACTCTTGTTTTTCAGACAATACTCATAGAGATTTAGTAAAAAACTATGAAGGGTTTAAAAATATTTTAACTTCAACATACAATGGTAAAAAATATGGAGAATCTTTACTTGATTCATTAAGCAAAGATGATAAAGCTAGAGTTTTAAAACTTATGAGTGATATTGAAGAAAAAATAGAAAGTGTAGATAAAATTGCAAAAACGCAAGCTCACTTTGACTACCAAATAAAACCAGAACATTCACAAGCAAAAGTTTTAGTAAAACTTAAAAATGAACTAAGAAAACTAGGTGATGAGATGATAACTGTTGCAAAAGCAAATAATATTAAACTTACAACAGATGATGTTACTGATCCTGAAGAGACAAAACTGTAAATGAAATTTATAAAAAAGATTATATTTTTAAAAAGCCTTACTGCAATATTTTGCATGGGGCTTTTTGCATTTAATCTTGAAAGTAACTATATATCAAGTGATAAAAATAGCAAACTACTTTTAAAACAAATTGATGGTTTAAATAATGAACAAACTGATATTTTTATGTTAGGAAGAAGCTTTTTTAATATTCCTTGGGTAAAAGCTCCTAGTGTTACAACTGCACGAGATGGTTTAGGACCACTATTTAATGCAAATAGTTGTATCTCTTGTCACCCAAACAATGGTCGTGGTGAGCTTTTTACTAAAGATAATTTCACATCAAGAGCTTTAATTGCAAGATTGTCAACAAAACCAGATGATAGTTTTCAAGACAAAGAGATTTTAAAGAAAAAAGGATTTATTCCAGAGTCAATTTATGGAGAACAATTAGCTATTAATGGAAATTTTGGAGTTCCTTTTGAAGGAAATATTAAAATAAATTTTGAAGATATTGAAGTTAAATTCCCAGATGGTGAAACTGTTATTTTACAAAAACCAAAATATAGTTTAGAAAATCTAAATTATGGAGAACTCAAAAAAAATAGTGTAGTTTCATATAGACTAGCACAAAGTTTAAATGGTATGGCTTTGATAGATTTAATAGATGAAAAAGAGATTTTAAAAAACCTAGATATTGATGATAAAAATGGTGATGGAATAAGCGGAAAAGCAAATTTTGTATATTCTGCAATTTCAAAAAAATATGAGCTAGGAAAATATACTCACAAAGCTAGTGTTGCAAAACTAAAAGAGCAAGTTGCATTTGCAGCTTCAAATGATATAGGAATTACAACAACAATTGAACCAAACAAAAAATGCACAAGTTTTCAAAAAGAGTGCTTAGAAGCTCCAAAAGCAAGAGATATAATTGATCTTCCAGATGAAAGATTAGAAGCAATAACTTATTATTTAAGCAATCTAAAAACTTATAGTGCAAATAAAAATACAAAAGTATATAAAGAAGGTTTTGATATTTTTGAAAATCTTAGTTGCTCAAAGTGTCATATAAGTAGCTTTAAGACAAAATTAGGTTTTGAAATTTCGCCATTTTCCGACTTTTTACTTCATGATATGGGTGAAGATTTAGCAGATGGAAGAGTTGAATTTGAAGCAAATGAAAAAGAGTGGAGAACGGCACCACTATGGGGAATTTCTTTGCATGAAAAAATAACAAAAAACAAACCTAGACTTCTTCATGATGGAAGAGCTAGAAATTTTAAAGAAGCTATTTTATGGCATGGAGGAGAGGCAAAACAAAGCCGTGAAGCATATATGAATTTAGATAAAAACCAAAGAGAAAAACTAATTAAATTTTTAGAGGAGTTATAATGAAAAAGATATTTTTAATATTTTTATTTTTAACAGGAGTAATTTTTGCAAATGAAACAATTTTTCAAAGTGTTATAAAAAATGTAGCACTAAAAGATACACAAAGTGCTATAAATAGTGCAAAAAAACTGCAAAAAGAGATAAATGATGAAAACTTTACAAAGTTTTTAAGAGATTGGAAAAGAGTTGAAGCAAACTATTTAGCTGGTGAGATAAATAGTGATTATTTGGATACTCCACGATATATTGATGTTTTTAACAACTTAAAAGAGGATTTAAATTCTCAAATGCAAAGAGTTATAGATGGAAATTCAGATGTAAAAAAAGCACTATTTAAAAACTCATTTAAAACTATAAATGCTTTGGAATATGTACTTTACTCTTCAAAAGATTTAAATGATAGAAAAAAAGAGATAGGAAAAGAGATTTTAAACTCAATTATAAAAAATCTTGAAGATATAAAAACTGTTTATGAAACTTATTTAAAAAATCCAATAATAAAAGAGGATGATAATGCAAAGCTTATAAACACACTTGTTGCATCTTCTTATAGATTAAAAGAGTGGAGAATTGGAAATGCAGCTGGATTTTCAACAAAATATAAAAATGATGCAAAAAATAATAGAGCAGAGTATTTTTTAAGCCAAAAATCTTTTGAAGCTATAGATTCAATTTTAGATGCTCAAAAAGAGATGATTTCAAATGAAGGTTATATAAATCTTCTTAATTTAGCAAAAGATAAAAATGCAACAAATGATTTAGAAGCTGTTATTTCAAAAATAGATGAAGCAAAAAAAGAGTTAAAAAATCTTCCTAAAGATGATTTTGCAAATGCAAAAAAACTTTTTGATTTAGCTTCACAAATTCATGATTTATACTATATTACAATTATTGATAAATTGGGACTTAAAGCTGAAATATTAGATGCAGATGGAGATTAAATCTTGGAATATTTTGCCTTTGATTTTTTAACAAATCCAAACAAAAGAGTCTATTGGCTCTATTTGTTGGCTTCAATTTTGTTGGCTTTTGTTTACTACTATTTTTCAAAGAAAAATACAAGAGTTATACTATCTTCAAAATTGTGGCTACATCCTAGTGCAAAACTTGATTATATTTACTTCTTTTTAGCAAATTTAGTAAATATTTTTTTAATTGTTCCTTTGATTTTAAGTGCAAAAAATGTGGCACTTTTTACAAATAAATTTTTACATCAAAATCTTGGATTTATAGAGTTTAACTCTTTTTCATATTTTCAAATTACAATATTTTATACAATAGCTATTTTTATTTTTAGTGATTTTACAAGATATTGGTTACATAGATTTTTACATACAATTCCATTTTTATGGGAGTTTCATAAAGTTCATCATAGTGCAAAAGTTTTAACTCCTATTACATTTTATAGAGTTCATTTTGTTGAAAATTTTCTTTTTGGACTTAGATATGCTCTTAGTGTTGGTTTTGTAACAGGAATTTTTATATATTTATTTGGTGCAAAAATAAATATCTATATGATTTTTGGAGTAAATGCTTTAGTCTTTATTTCTTCAATTTTTGGCTCAAATTTAAGACACTCGCATATTCCATTTTCATATTTTTCATTTATAGAAAAATGGTTTTTATCTCCAAAACAACATCAAATTCATCATGATAAAAAACATTTTAATAAAAACTATGGTGGCTATATTGCAATTTGGGATAGAGTATTTGGAACACTAAGTCTTTCAAAAGATGTAAAAGTTCTAAAATTTGGACTTAGAAAAAATCAGATGAGTGAATATATAAGTATAAAAGATTTATATTTTAGACCATTTATAAATTTATTAAAAAAAGGAGGATTTTATGAAAAAATTAGTTTTAATAGCAATATTTTTAGGAACAAACTTACTAGCAAATAGTATTTCAAAAGAGGATTTAGGAAAAGCACTTTTTTTTGATGTTAATTTATCAAAAAATAGAACTCAAAGTTGTGCAACTTGTCACAACCCACAAGTTGGCTTTATAGATGATAGAGATAATAGTGTTTCAAAAATGGCATCTTTAGGTGATGATTTAAAATCTTTAGGTGACCGTCAAGCTCCTACAGCTTCTTATGCAAAATTTTCTCCAGATTTTCATTTTAATGCAAAAAAAGGATTTTATGTAGGTGGTCAATTTTGGGATGGAAGAGAGGCTTCTTTAGAAGGACAAGCTGGTGGTCCACCACTAAATCCTATTGAAATGGGAATGGAAAGTAAAAAAGAGGTAGTCGATAGATTAAAAGAGAATAGTTTTTATGTAGAGAGTTTTAAATCTCTATTTGGAAAAGATATTTTTAAAAATGATGAAAATGCTTATCTAGCAATGACAAAAGCAATTGCTAGTTTTGAAAGAACAGATGAATTTTCACCATTTGATTCAAAATATGATAGATATTTAAAAGGAGAATATGATTTAACTCCTCTTGAAGATTTAGGAATGTCGATATTTTTCTCAAATAACAACAACTCGTGTGCCACGTGTCATGTTTTAAAAGGAGAAGGAAAAACAGGTGAAACATTTACAAACTACGAGTTTCACAATATTGGCGTTCCTGTAAATAAAGAATTAAGAGTTAAAAATGGTGTAAATGAAAAAGATTTAGGTTTAGCAGCAAATCCAAATATTAAAATCAAAGATGAAAATTTGGGTAAATACAAAACTCCAACTCTAAGAAATATTGCAGTGACTGCTCCATATATGCATAATGGGGTATTTAAAGATTTAAAAACAGTTGTTGAATTTTATGATAAGTACAACAATAAAGATAGAGCTTTAAACCCTGAAACAAAAAAACCTTGGGATGAACCTGAGTTTAAAGATACAATTTCACTAAAAGAGTTAAAAGCAAATGCTCAAAATGATAGAAAAATTGATGCTTTGGTAGCTTTTATGAAACTTTTAACAGATAAAAAATATGAACATCTAATAAAAGATTAAAAAAGGGTGAGCTTAAAACTCACCTTTTTTAAATTGTAACTATTATATAGTTTCTAAAATCTCAATTTTGATTATCTCATCACCTTGTTTTATAGCATCTAAAGTTTTGAAACTACTATTTTGAATAACTTCAATTTCTCCAAAAACAGTGTGGTTACCATCTAAATGAGGGCAAGGTACAAAACATATAAAAAATTGACTACCACCTGTATCTCTTCCTGCATGTGCCATTGAAAGGCTTCCTCTTTTATGATTTTGTTTAGAAGCATCAACTTCACATTTTATAGCCCAATCAGGTCCACCCATACCTGATTTTTCAGGACATCCACCTTGAGCCATAAAACCAGTTATTACTCTATGAAAATTTAATCCATCATAAAATCCATCATTTGCCAAAGTTACAAAATTTGCAACTGTATTTGGTGTTTCTTGGTTGAAAAGTTTTATTAAAATCTCTCCATTTTTTGTACTGATTTTTGCATAATTAAATTTTGCAAGTTCCTCTTTTGTATAGTTATACTCTTTTAACTCTTTTCCAAATCTATTTGTACTCATAAATATCCTTTTTTTTAATTTTCTAAATTTATATCCTCTTTTGGGGATAAGTAGTTTAGTTTTATAAGATTTTGAATTATCTCTTTAAAAACTGGAACTGCTGATTGTGCTGCATAATAGTGCGGTCTTATTGGATTTGGATTTATTACTGTAACTCCAATAGTATATGAATTTCCTTTATCATCATTTACAAAACCTACAAAAGATGATATATATTTTTTCAAATACCCAGTTCCACCTGCTATTTGAGCTGTTCCTGTTTTTCCACCAATTTCAAGTCCTTCTATTCTTGCACTTCTTCCTGTTCCTTCTTGAACAGTTTTTATAAGCATTCTTTTCATCTCAGCTGCTGTTTCCTTTGAAATAACCTGCTCTGGTTCGTGAAAAAATGGAGATTGATATTTATTACTGTTTCTAGTTAAGTAAGAGACTATTTGTGGTGTAACCATAGCTCCATCGTTATTAAACACACTATATGCTTTTATTAATTGAATAAAAGTAGAAGTCATACCTTGACCAAAAGATACTGTTGCTTTATAAATATTTGGTCTTTTTTGTTTGTCCCCAACAGAAAATTGCCAAAGCTTTGGCATAACACCTCTTTTTTCATAAGGTAAATCTATTCCTGTTTTTCTTGTAAATCCAAACTTTTTCATACCTTCATAAAACTCTGGTCCTGTCAATCTTTGTGCAATTTGAAGAGTTCCTATGTTTGAAGAAAATATTACAATATCGTCTATAGAAAGGTTTCCTTTTGGAAAAGCATGGTCATCTTTTATTGTAAATTTTCCAAAAGGAAAAGCACCTTTTGCATGAGTTTGATTATAAGCTGAAAAATACTCATTTTTTCTTACAACACCTTTATCCAAAGCCAAAGATATTGACAAAGGTTTCACAACAGAACCTGGCTCAAATTGATACTCAATAGCATTTACATTTAGATATGGAATATCACTTTGTTTTATATTTTCAGGATTAAATCTATTTGAACTAGCCATTGAAATTATTTTTCCAGTACGGCTTTCCATGATTGTAAGTAAAATTTCATCTGCTTTTGTTCTTATTTTATGATTATCTAATGTTGTTTCATTGTTTTTTTGAAGTTTCAAAGGAATATTTAGATTTAGACTATAACCATCAATTCTATGTTCCATTATTGAATTTTTATCAAAATATATATATGATATTACATCTCTATAACCCTTCAATATACCATCTTTTGCCTCATTTAGCTTTTGATCATAAGACTTTTCTAGCCCTTTTACTCCATCAACTTTTGTTTTACCTGTTTGTGACTCCATTTTTTTGATATAACCTAAAACAGGAGTTAAAGCATCATCGTATGAAAATGTTCTTTTTTCTCCACTTTCACTAACTTCTAATCTTCTAATTAAACTTAAACTTCCACCTTTTCGTGGTATAAAAACATTTAATTGATTTAGTTTTATATCAAGCTCTCGCAAGTTTTTTGCAGCTCTTGAATCTATATTATATGAAAGTACTAAAAGTCCAGGATTTTTATCTACTTCTTTAAATTTTTCACTCAAAGTTTTATAATCTATTCCACTATAAATAGAAAAAAGTATCATAAAAAGCTCTTTTTTATCTGGGTTTAAATACCTTGTATCAACAGATGCTTTATATATTTTTTTAGAGCTAACTAAATTAAAGCCATCTTCACTAATAATATTTCCACGAACAGCTAATTCACTCTTTTCACCAGTTAAAGTAGGAAGTGTTCTTTTTTCATGAATAGTTCTATATATAGAAAAAAGTACGATAAAAATTCCAAAAGAAAGTAGTAAAAGCAAAATTAAGATTTTCTTTGTTTTTTGTTTAATTTCTAAAAGTTTATAATCTATTTGCATTTTTTTGAAGACATCTTTATCCATAATGTTATATAATAAAGTATGGATTATATCAAAAATAAGATTAAATTATTAACTACAGGCGAAAACCTAAGAGAACCAGATTACTTTTTGTTTATTTTGGTTTCTATGCTTATTATTGTGAGCATAGTTTTTTCATATTCGCTTACTATTTATACTGTTGAGTTTTTAGGTTATGGGCAGTTTCACTATATTTTAAGACAAGGTTTGGTTGGGATATTTTGTATATTCCTAATGTCGTGGATGGCAAGATTAAATCCAAATAAAATAATGCATAGAACAGGAATGACACTATTTGGTGTTGGACTTTTTCTAATGGTTATAATGCCTTTTTTACCAGCTTCTTTGGTTACTGCTTCAGGTGGTGCAAATAGATGGATTAGGCTTCCTGGGATATCTTTGTCTCCAGTTGAGATATTTAAAATAGGTTTTATATATTTTTTATCTTGGTCATTTTTTAGAAAAGTTATTCATCAACCAAAGAAAGGTCTCTTTGGGGATTTATTACTACTTTCTCCTTACTTTTTAGTATTTATTTTTATTGTTTTTTTAATTGCTGTTTTACAAAAAGATTTAGGACAAGTTGCATTATTAACTTCTATTATGCTTACATTAATTATATTCGCAAATAGATCCTTAAAAATAATCTTTGCATTAATTATTATAGCAATTGTAGGTATGATAGTTCTAATAGCAGCAGCACCGCATAGAATAAACAGAATTCACTCTTGGTGGTCTATGGTTCAAGATGGTATTTTATCAGTTCTTCCAGGAACGTTTGAGCAGTACTTAAGAATAAAAAACTTACCAGAACCATATCAAGTATCACACTCTTTAAACGCAATTCACAATGGAGGATTTTTTGGACAAGGTATCTCTTTTGGAGATTTAAAAGTTGGTTTTTTAAGTGAAGTTCACACTGACTTCGTTATTGCTGGTATAACAGAAGAGATAGGTTGGCTTGGAACATTTCTTATAACTACGATTTTAATGTTGATTATATTAAGAATTTTAGCAATTAGTAGAAAAGTTGATAGTAAAATATTTCATCTTTTTACAACAGGAATTGCTCTTATGATTATTGTTGCATTTTTAATAAATGGTGCAGGAATTTCAGGAATTATTCCTATAAAAGGGATTGCTGTTCCATTTTTATCATATGGTGGTTCATCTTTGGTTACAAGCTCATTTGCAATAGGATTAGTTCTTTCAATTAGTAGAACTGTAAAAAAATATGAACCACAAAAAAGTATTATAAAAGAAAAACCTCAAAGGATAATTATTAGATGAGTAAAGTTGTTGTAATAACAGGTGGAGGAACAGGCGGACATCTAAAAATTGCTGATGTTTTTATATCTGAGTTTAAAAAAAGAGGTTTTGAAGTTGTTTTTATAGGTTCAAGCTATGGGCAAGATAAGTTTTGGTTTGAAAATGATGAGAGATTAAAAGAGAAAATATTTTTAAATACAAGTGGAGTTGTAAACAAAAGAGGAATATCTAAGATTTTTTCTCTTTTAAATATATTTTATAAAGCTATTTTTTGTCTTAAGATTTTAAAAAAGTATGGAGTTAAAACAGTTATTTCTGTTGGTGGGTTTAGTGCTGCTAGTGCATCAATTGCAACTATATTTAAAAAAGATTGTAATCTTTTTTTACATGAACAAAACTCAAAAATTGGGGCTTTAAATAAACAAACTTTAAAATATACAAAAAAAGCTTACTCATCTTTTCATGACTTTTCACCAATAAAAGATTATCCAGTTGATATTAAGTTTTTCAAAAATGCAAGAGTGAGAAAAGAGATTAAAACTCTTGCATTTTTTGGTGGTTCTCAAGGAGCAGTTGCAATTAATAACTTTGCTTTAAAAGTTGCACCAAAACTAAATGAAATGGGTATAAAAATAGTTCATCAAGCTGGGAAAAATGACTTTTTAAGAGTAAAAAGTGAGTATGAAAAACTAAGACTTGATGTAGATGTTTTTGATTTTACAAAAGATATTTTACAAAAAATGAATGAAGCTGATTTTTGTGTAAGCCGAGCTGGTGCTTCAACACTTTTTGAGCTTTGTGCAAACAATCTTCCAACTTTTTTTATACCATTTAAATATGCAGCTCAAAATCATCAATACTACAATGCAAAAGCTTTGTTTGAAAAAAACTTATGTTTTTTGCAAAGTGAAGATGAGCTAGATGAAAACTACTTTTTTGATTGTTTAAATAGCAATATAGAAAAAATTAGCACTGGTTTAAAAGAGTTTATTAAACCAAATGCTGTAGAAAAAATCGTAGATGATATTTTAAATAATTAAAATATCATTAGTATTAAAACCCCAAAAACAATTCTGTAAATCCCAAAAGCTACAAAAGTAAATTTATCTAAAAACTTCAAAAATAGTTTGATTACCAAATAAGCAACAACAAAAGATGTTGTAAAACCAACTGCTAGGTTTATAAAATTTCCATCTTGAAGTATTTGGGCATGGTGTTTGTAAACATCATAAAAAGTTGTAGCACACATAACAGGAACAGCAAGTAAAAAAGAGAACTCAGCACTTGCTTTTCTATTAAATCCTACAAGCATAGCTCCAATTATACTAGCACCCGCACGGCTAGTACCTGGTATTAGTGCAGCAACTTGAGCAATACCAATAAATAAAGCTTGTTTGAAGCTCACATCTTCAACATTTGATATATGTTTTTTATTCTCATCATAAAACTTCTCAACAATTAAAAATATAACTCCACCAATAATAAACATCCAAGCTACAATCTCAATACTAAACATAGCTTTTATTTGGCTTGAAAAGATAAATCCAACAACTCCAATAGGCAAAAATGCAATAGCAATTTTTATCCATAAATTTATATGTTTAAATGTAAATTTAGATGGATAGATAAAAACCAAAGCCATGATTGCAGCAAATTGAATGATTATTTCAAAAGCCTTATTTACATTGTTTTGTTCAATTCCCAAAAACTCACTTAAAACTATTAAATGTCCTGTAGAAGATACTGGTATAAACTCAGTAATTCCTTCTATAATTCCTAACCAAATTGCATCAAATATACTCAAATTATTCCTTTTTCTTTTGTAAGTTTTAAAAATAGTTTTAAAGCTCGTTTCTCTTTATACCCAAGATCATAATCAATTTTTGTAAGATAATCCAAGATATTTTTCTTTGAAATACCACTTCTTTTTGAGTATTGTTCTAAAATATACTGTGGAATTTTTATCTTTTTTTTATCAAAATTTTTTGTGAGTTTTTTTAATCTATTTTCATATTTGTTGTAGCATAAAACTGCAAATACAAAAGGAAGATTGTACTTATTTTGCCACTGTTTTGCTAAATCTATAAAATCTTCACCTCTGTTATCATGGTAAAACTTCAAGGCTTTATCTCCAATAATTACTTCTCCATCTAGTTTTAAAACTTTTGCTAGTGCATTTGAAGTTTTTGATTGAAAATCATCTTTATTTTTTCTATTTGGTAAGATTAAAACAGAATCTACATAATCTCTTGCAATTATTCCAAAATCCAAAAAATTTTCATTTCTTGAGCCAATTGAAGAGATAAAAGCACTGTGAGTTTTTCTTTTTTTAAAACTATTTGTAATTTTTGATGGATATGATTTTTTGTACTCAATACTTGATTTAAGTTGATTTGATTTTATATTTTTTTTGATATAAATGTGAAAAGGTAATAAGTTTATAAAATCAATTTTTGAAAATATCATAAAATTGTTGCCTTTAGTCTTTAAAATTAAAGCTGATATAATAGTATAAAAATAATTAGAAGGTATTAAAATGGTGAAAATAGAATTTTTAGGTCCAATAAATAAAGAAGATATTAATTTAGATATTAAAAATTTAAAAGAGTTATCAGATATTTTAAAAAATGATGAAAAAGTATCTTCTTGGCTTGAAACTTGTGCAGTTGCTATAAATGATTGTTTAGTTAGCTCAAAAGATGTTGAATTAAAAAGTGGAGATAAAGTAAGTTTACTTCCTCCTGTTTGTGGTGGTTGATTATGTTTAAACAAGATTTACAGCTTCACAAAGGAAGCTTAGAGATAGAAAAAATTCACAACTCTTGGTATGAAAAGTATAAGAACTTAAATTATGGTGCTTTTATAACTTTTGTTGGTGTAGTAAGAGATGAAGACGGTATAGATGGACTATCTTTTGATATTTATGAACCAATTTTAAAAAAATGGTTTGAATCTTGGCAAGAAAAAGCAAAAACTAAAAATGCAATAGTTTTTCTAGCTCACAGCCTTGGTGATGTAAAAAATCACGAAAGCTCATACATTTCTGGTGTTTGTAGCCCAAAAAGAAGAGTTGCTTTAGAGTTAATAGATGAGTTTGTTGAAGATTTTAAGAAAAATGCTCCAATTTGGAAATACGATTTAAAAGATAATCAAAGAATTTATGCAAAAGATAGAAGCCAAAAAATAGATGGTGCTGGGATTTTATCATGAGTAAAAAAACAAGAGTAGATCTGCACAATCACACAACACTTTGTAACCACGCAACTGGAACTGTTGAAGGGTATGTACAAAGAGCAATAGAGCTAGGAGTTGATGAGTATGGATTTGCATGCCATGCACCTATGAATTTTGATCCAAAATATAGAATGAAACTTGAAGAAAAAGCTTTGTATGAATCTTGGGTAAATGAAGCAAAAGAGAAATACAAAGATAAAATCAAAGTTTTATTAGCCTATGAAGTTGATTTTTTAAATGGTTTTATGCTTGATGAGATTTTAAATGCAAATGTTGATTATTTAATAGGTTCAGTGCACTTTTTACAAAATAAAAACGAAATGTGGGGATTTGATAATCCTGAATTTATAGGTGTTTATAAAAGTGTTGATATAGATAAAATTTGGGAAGATTACTTTGATGCAATCTCTCAAATGGCAAAAACGAACTATTTTCAAATAGTTGGGCATTTGGATTTAATAAAAGTTTTTAAATTTTTACCAAAAAAAGATATTAGATTAATCGCAAAAAATGCCTTAAAACAGATAAAAAAATCAAATATGATTTTGGAATTAAATCCAGCGGGCTTGCGAAAACCAATAGCAGAAGCTTATCCATCAAAACAGCTTTTAGAAGAGGCTTTTTCTTTAGGAATTAATATTACATTTGGTTCAGATGCTCATAGTATTGAGCATGTTGGTTTTGGATACAGTGAAATCAGTTCTTTAGCAAAAGAGGTTGGATACACAAAATGTGCTACTTTTTATAAAAAAGAGATGAGTTTAATCGAGTTTTAGATAAAATGGCGACTTAAAATTTTTGGAGTTAAAAAATGGGAAAATTTGTAAATAATATAGAAGAGTTTTTTAAGTTTTGTAGTGAAAATGAAGTGAAATTTGTAGATTTTAGATTTACTGATTTAAAAGGAACATGGCATCATGTAACTTATAATATTAAAGCTGTAAACAAAGATTTACTAGCAAATGGAATGCCTTTTGATGGTTCATCTATTGATGCTTGGCAGCCAATTCATAAATCAGATATGATTTTAAAACCAGATGTTCCAACTGCATTTTTAGACCCATTTACAGCTGACAGTACAGTAATTGTAATTTGTGATGTTTATGATATTTATGAAAACCAAATGTATGAAAAATGTCCAAGATCGATTGCAAAAAAAGCAGTAGATTATTTAGCAGAGGCAAATATTGGTGATGTTGCATATTTTGGTCCTGAAAATGAATTCTTTATTTTTGATGATGTTAAAATTATAGATAGCGTAAATGAATCTTATTTTAGAGTTGATTGTGAAGATGGAGAGTGGAATGATGCAAAAAACTATGAAGGTGGAAATATAGGTCATAGAGCTAGACTTAAAGGTGGATATTTCCCTGTAGCTCCTATTGATAATGGTGTTGATTTAAGAGCTGAAATGATGCAAGTTTTAGAGCAAGTTGGTCTTGAAGTAACATTAGGTCACCACGAAGTAGCTCAAGGTCAACATGAAATTGGAATAGTTTTTAGTGATTTAATTGAGGCTAGTGATAATGTTCAAAAACTAAAATATGTTATTAAAATGGTAGCTCACTTAAATGGAAAATCTGCAACATTTATGCCAAAACCTCTTTATGGAGACAATGGAAGTGGAATGCATGTTCACCAAAGTATCTGGAAAGATGGTAAAAACCTATTTTACAAACAAGGTGAATATGGAAATTTAAGTGATATTGCAAGATGGTATATTGGTGGTATTTTTAAACATGCACGAGCACTAGCTGCATTTACAAACCCATCAACAAACTCTTATAAAAGATTAATTCCAGGATTTGAAGCACCTTCAATTTTAACTTATTCATCACAAAATAGAAGTGCTTCTTGTAGAATTCCTTATGGAGCTGGAGAAAAAGCAACAAGAGTTGAAATGAGATTTCCAGATTCAACAGCTTGTCCATATTTAGCATTTTCAGCTATGTTAATGGCTGGACTTGATGGAATAAAAAATAAATATGAACCAATTGGTCCTATGGATGATGATTTATATGAACTTACTTTAGATGAGATAAGAGATAGAGATATTCCTCAAATGCCTCACACTTTAAGAGGTTCGCTAGAGGCACTAATTAGATACAATGAGTTTTTAAGACCTGTATTTACTAAAAAAATGATAGATACTTATCAACACTACAAATTTTCAACTCAAGTTTGGCCTTATGAAGCAAGACCTACACCATTTGAATTTAAAACAATGTACTCTTGCTAATTTAATAAGATAAGAGTTTTTACTCTTATCTTATTTATAATACTTTTACTAAACCTATATCTTTTTTAAACAAACTAAATAACCAAAAATCTCTTATAAATAATTAATAATATATTGTTTTTAAAAATTAAGCACTATTTTTGTATAATAAAAGCTATTTTTAAAGATTTTGGAGTGTAAAATGAGATTAATAGAAGGTTCTTTAAGGCTAAAAGGAAACGAAAAAGTAGCCATAATAAATGGAAGATTTAACCACATAATAACTGATAGATTAGTAGAAGGTGCAAAAGATTCATTCAAAAGACATGGTGGAAATGAAGAAAATTTAGATTTGATTTTAGTACCAGGTGCATTTGAAATTCCATTTGCTCTTGAAAAAGCACTATCAAGTGGAAAATACGATGCAGTTTGTTGTGTTGGAGCAGTTATAAGAGGAGCTACTCCTCATTTTGACTATATTAGCGCAGAAGCAACAAAAGGAATAGCAACAGTTGCTTTAAAATACGGAAAACCTGTATCAAATGGTGTTTTAACAACAGACACAATTGAGCAAGCAATTGAGAGAGCTGGTTCAAAAGTTGGTAACAAAGGTGCTGAAGCTATGGTTACAATAATAGAAATGCTAGATTTATATAGCGAAATGGAAAAATAATTTGGCAACAAGAACACAAGCAAGAGAGTCTGTAATTGGACTTTTATATGCATATGATTTAGGAAATGTTGAGATTGCAAAATTTGTTGATGATATTTTAGAAGAAAAAAAGATAAGAAATAGCCAAAAAGAGTTTGCTTTAAATATATTTAATGGAACTATAAAAAATATTTCAAAAATTGATGAACAAATAGTAAATCATCTTACTCAAGGAACTATCCAAGATGTTGGAAGTGTTGAAAAATCAATATTAAGACTTGCAATATATGAGATATTATTTGAGAACTTATCAAGAGCAATAGTTATAAATGAAGCAATAGAGCTTAGCAAAAAGCTAGCAAGTGATGGTGCTCCAAAGTTTATAAATGCAATTTTAGACCAAATAAAAATAGAGAAGTAAAGGTCAAATTTATGAAAACAAATATGAAACTTTGTGTATCTTTGGATTTAGAAAGTAGTGCAGAAAATCTTGCTTTAGTTGAAGAAATCAAAGATTTTGATATTTGGTTAAAAGTTGGATTTAGAACATATCTAAGAGATGGTAAAAAGTTCTTAGAAGATTTAAAAGCCATAAATCCAAACTTTAAAATCTTTTTAGATCTTAAACTATATGATATTCCAAATACAATGGCAGATGCAGCAGAAGATATTTCAAACTTTGGGCTTGTTGATATGTTTAATGTTCATGCAAGTGCAGGAAAATTTGCAATGCAAACAGTGATGGAACGAATAAAAAATATTCCAAATAGACCTTTGGTTTTAGCTGTTACTGCTCTTACTTCATTTGAAAATAGTAGTTTTAAAGAAATTTATGGAAAAGATATAGATACAAAAGCTAGAGAGTTTGCAAAAGATACATTTGAAGCTGGACTAGATGGTGTTGTTTGCTCAGCTTTTGAAAGTATTGATATAAAAAATAATACAAATAATGAATTTATAACACTATGTCCTGGTATTCGTCCTTTTGGAGAAGATAGTGGAGATCAAAAAAGAGTTGCTGATATAAACTTTTCAAAAGAAAACTTAGTAGATTTTATTGTTGTAGGTCGTCCTATATATAAAAATGCAAATCCAAAAGATATAGTAGAGAAAATATTAAAAAATATATAAAAATAGTAAATCGTTAAGGGGGTTTTAAGAGATTTTCTCTTATAATTCCCGTCCTGATTTTATGAACTTAAAATTAGAAACGGACAGTTGGGTGAGTTGGCTGAAACCACCTCCCTGCTAAGGAGACGTACTGGTAACGGTACCGAGGGTTCAAATCCCTCACTGTCCGCCACTGGGTCGTTAGCTCAGCTGGTTAGAGCACTCGGCTCATAACCGAGTGGTCGAAGGTTCGAGTCCTTCACGACCCACCAGCTTATACTCCAACACTATCCAATACATATTAAAAACCTCGATAAAATCGAATAAATCTAAAATTATAACTCCAATATATATCTATGTATTCATTGTAATCTAAATATTTTTACGGTACTATTGACGGTACTAAAATAAAAATTATAGTTGGTACCGTTAAAATGTCAAGAATTGCAAAACCTCTAACAGATACTGAAATAAAAAAATCAAAATATACATCAAAAGAAGAATTTGAAATTCTTAAGAAATCTAATCCAAATATTCAAAGAAAAAATAAATTATCTGATGGAAATGGTTTATTTCTTATTATTAGAGAAACTGGAACAAAGATGTGGCAATTTGATTTTAAATTTTTAGATAAAAGATATTCTATGTCTTTTGGCATTTATCCTGATGTATCTTTAAAAGATGCTAGAGATATAAGAGAGAAAGCTCTTCAAAATATAAAAAAAGGGATAAACCCTATTGAATCAAAAAAATCAAACTTTCAAATAGATAATACATTTAAACACATAGCAGAAAAATGGCTTCTTAATATGAAAGATGGTTGGTCAGAGTCAAATTTTAAAAAAATTAAATCTAACTTTGAAAATAATGCTTTTCCTTTTATTGGTTCAAAAGATATCAAACAAATAACAAGAAGAGATATTTTAAAATTAATAGAACAAATGGAAAAACGAAATGCAACAGAATATGCAAATAGACTTTTAAATAATATTCAAAGAATGTATAAATATGCAATAACAAATGAATATATAGAACACAATATTATTTCAGATATTGATAAAAGTAACGCATTAAAAAAACAACAAAAGAAAAATATTCCTGCTATTACTAAAAAAAATGAGATTAAACAACTATTAATTGATATAAATAATTATGGAGAAACATTTTTTTCTGATTTATCTACAATAAATGCTTTAAAAATTTCCCCATACGTTGCTCTAAGACCTTATAATATTAGATTTTTAGAATGGGATGAAATAGATTTTGAACAAGAATTATTAATAATACCAGCTGATAAAATGAAAATGAAAATAGATTTTGTATTACCATTATCAAGACAAGTAATACTTTTATTAAAAAATATTTATAAATATAAAAATTCAAAATATATTTTTCCATCTGCATCATCTACTTCAAAACCTATTTCAGAAAATACACTAAATCATGCTTTACATAGAATGGGATATAAAGATAGGCATACTTCACATGGTTTTAGAGCAATGTTTTCAACTAATGCTCATGAATTAAGAAATGAACATAAAATTAATAGTGATGTAATTGAATCTTGTTTAGCTCATAGTGAACAAAATTCTGTTAAGGCAGCATATAATAGACAAAGTAAATTTAAATATCTAGATGAAAAAAGAATATTAATGCAATGGTGGGCAGATTGGTTAGACTCCATTAATCATAAAATTTAAATTTGATTTTATAATAATTAGTTAATGTAAATATGGAAAAATATTATAGTAAAATATTATCAAATAAAACATATACTACATTATAATTTACTTTTATATGAATTTATAAAATTTAGATGGGATAAATATGATTAATATTGATGAATACGAGAAATATATTAAAGAAACTGATTGGAAAGAACATGAATATATAAATAACTCAACTTTCGCACATAAAACCTAACTGTTTTTTAGTGTAAAGCCTGAGCATTAGTATGATTTGTTCTAAATCTTTATTTCTCTTGACAATTTGAGTAGATTCAATCAATTGTTCTAATATTTTTAGAAACAGTTCCATTGAA
>NZ_NXGI01000013.1 GCF_002993025.1 Arcobacter cryaerophilus gv. crypticus
TGGAATGACCCCAAGATAGTAGACACTTTTTTATTCAGTTAACACCTTGGGTTGAGTAACACTATCATTGTATCTTTTCTCAAATTCATTTGGACTTATAAAATCTAAAAAACTATGTCTTCTTTTTGAGTTATAAAACATTTCTATATATTCAAATATTTTATCTCTTGCTTCTACTCTTGTATGAAATATAGTTTTTCTAACTAACTCTTTTTTTAATGTCTTAAAAAAACTCTCTGCTACTGCATTATCATAACAATTACCTCTACGGCTCATACTTGGGATAATATTATGATGCTTTAAAAATGTTTGGTATTCATAAGAGCTATATTGGCTACCTTGATCTGAATGAAGAATTACTTTATGATTTTTAATTCTATGGGTTGTTTTTTTCAGAGCTTCAATAATTAAAGATGTTGATTGTCTATGTCCTGTTGCCCAACCAATTATTTTTCTTGAATAAAGATCAATAACTGTAGCTAAATATAACCATCCCTCATAAGTTCTGATATATGTAATATCACTAACCCAAGATTCATTTGGTTTATGTGTTAAAAAACATTGTTTTAAATGATTTGGATGTGCTTTATGAATTGAACCAGCCTTATGCTTTGGTTTTCTTTTATAATTTCCTACTCCACAAAGTTTTGCCTCTTTCATTAATCTTGCAACTCTTTTCTTATTTACATGAATATTTGAAGCCTTTAAATCTTTATGAATATTTCTATATCCATATATTCCATTTGATTCTTTATATGCTTTTTTTATCTCTTGTAAAATTTGTTGATTTTTTATTTCAAGATTTGAAATAGGTTGTTTTAACCATTTATAATACCCACTTGGATGAACTTTCAATACAGTACACATTCTTCTGATTGTGTACTGTATTTGATACTCTTTTATAAATGCGTACTTTAATTTGGGTTGTTTGCAAAGTACGCTGCGGCCTTTTTTAAAATATCCCTCTCTTCTGTAACTCTTTTTAATTCTTTCTGTAATCTTTTAATTTCAGCTTGTGTATCTTGAGATTTTTTTGCTTCTATTTCAGCTTCTGGAGATTGATATTTTTTTATCCAATTTCTCAAAGAATCATAATGTACACCTAATCTCTCAGCTGTTTCAATTATGCCATATCCATTTTCAATAACTTGTTTTACAGCATCTCTTCTAAACTCTTCACTATATTCTCTTCTTGCCATTTTTAATTCCTTCAATTATTTACAATTTTCTCTAAATTGTTATTTTAATTAACTGAATTAATTTGTGTCTATATTTTCGGGGTCATTCCA
>NZ_NXGI01000014.1 GCF_002993025.1 Arcobacter cryaerophilus gv. crypticus
ACCCAACAGAGGGTGATACAGTAACATTTAAAGTAAGCCTAGAAGATTTAGATGGAGTTGGTGGATTAGATAGACACACAGGAGTAAAAGTAACTCTAAGTAATGGTGTAGTAATTGAGATTCCAGCTGGTGAAATTGAAGGAACAAAAGAATTTACTATTACAGATAAAACACCAGGGTATTCGAAAGATTGGACAGAAAATATAACTATTGATAAAGTAGAAGAATTTGGTGGAGTTGAGTTTGAAAAACTAGAAAAAGGTGATGGATTACAATTAAATGTAAAAGACACACCAGCAAAAATCACTATCACAGGAAGTACAGTTGGTGAAGAAGTACCAGGTACATCTACAGGTACTAAGGTACAAGGAGAAGTAACATTAACACTTGATAAAAAATACGACCATGATATAGAAGTAACAATCAAAAATCAAGCTACAGGTGAAGTAAAAGTTGTTACAATTCCAAAAGATACATATAGTGTAGAAGTAACAATGGATACAGCGAGAGTTGATGATGTTTACAAACAAGGTACAACTACTGAAACTATAACTATAGTAAGCGTTTCTGATAATATTACTATAGAAAATTCTAGTGATGTTATCACAATAAACGACGACAAAGACCCAACAGGAGTAACATTAAACGCGACAATTATCAAAACATCTACTATAAACACGGACAATATTAAAAATAATCCAAGTTTCACAGTGACAGCAAAAGATGGATATGATGGTGAAGCAGATGTTTCTGTCTATAAAACAACTTCTGTTGATGGATTTGGAGTATTAAGCAGAGGTGAAAATGCAACAGGTTCTGATGGACAGGTTTATACTGGTAATCCAAATGAACTAGGTGTTCATAAAGATGATTCAACTAAGAGTGAAAAAATAATTGTTGAATTCAATAATGAAATAAAATCTATGGATGTTGCGTTTTCATGGAGAGCAACTGCTGAAAGTGCTAGAGTTGATTTCTATGATGGAGAAAAACATATTGGATACGCAATAGTATCAGATGGTGGAAATACTAACGCAAAAGTAACATATTATCGACCAGATAATACTATATTAAAAACTGAGTATACTCCAGGTGGATCAGATAAAATAGATTCTGCATATACTTTTGAGCCAGGAGATGGAACAGTATTTGATAGAGCTGAGTTTACTGCTCATGGAGCGGATAGTGATTATTTAATTCACTCAATTGATTATAAAGAAGTAGTTCAAGGTAACTCTTTAGATAAAGGTGATAAAGCAGAAGTATTGCTTGAAGTACAAACTGAGTATAAACCAGATCCAAAGACATTTAATCCAGCTAATCCTCCAATAGCAAAAGTAGATGTAAATGGAACAATACATGATGTTAAATTAGATGAAAATGGATATGGAACATTAGAAGTAACAACAGATGGAAACACGGATTTAGTTGCAAAAGTTACAGAAATCATTGGTGGAAACTATGAAGCTGTTGATACAACAGGTGCCCAAACAGGAGTTTATGTAGGTGATATTGAAACAGAAAAAAATACAAATGATGAAATTACTGGAACAAAAGGAAATGATGTAATTGTAGGTGATGAAGGTGGAACATCTAAGAAAATTGTAGATGGTCAAAACTATAATATTGCAATTATTGTTGATAAATCAAATAGTATGAAAGCATCATCTGGAACAGGTAGTATGAATAGAATGGAGTTATTAAAAGCATCATTAAATAATTTAGCAGATACTTTAGCGAATCATGATGGTGTAATTAACTTATCAATCATAGGATTTGGAACAAATGCTGATACAGCAATAGTGTTTAATAATTTAACATCAAGTGACCTTACGGCTCTTAAAAATTCTATAAATGGATTAAATGGTTACAATAGTGATTGGGATTCACAAGTTGGAGGTACAAATTATGAAGCAGCATTTAATGCTACCAAAGCTTGGTTTGATGGATTAAGTAGTTCGAATGATGCTTCTTATGAAAATATGACATATTTTTTAACAGATGGAGAGCCAACGCAATATGGTACAGGTCAAGGTATAGGTAATGCATATGATAGTACAGCAGATAGTAAAGGACAGATCGCATATAATAATTTAGTTAATACACATGATGTTAAAGTTTATGCAATAGGTATAGGTAATGATGTTAGTGTTAATACATTAAATAAATATGATAATACTGAAATTGAAGTAATCGATATTAAAACTAATGCTCAAACAATAGAAACTGAAACATTTAGTAACAATGGAAATACTCTTCCTACAGGATGGGAACATACAGGTTTAGGTTCAGCGGTAGTTTCAGGTCAAAAACTAGTAATCACGGATAATAATACAAGTAATAGTAATTTTGCTAGTGTTAAATCTAAAACATATGAGATAGGAAAAGACACATATGGAAAGCTAAGTTTTGATTATTCAGTAAGTAGTAGTGATTATAGAAATGGTGATAAATCTACTATAATATTACAAAAATTGATAAATGGTGAATGGGAAGATATTGGTACTCCTCAAACTATAACAACATCAGGTTCTGGTAGTTATAAAAGCCAACTATTATCTGAAGGAGAATATAGATTAGTAATAAATGTAAATGATACTACATCTTCAAAAACTTATAAATTAAGTATTGATAATGTTAAACTTCAAGCAACATCTGATTTAGATAAGTTAGAATTTAAAAAAGTAGATATTGTAAATACAGCTGAAGATTTAGAAGCAGCACTTCAAGGTGGAAGTACTACTTATGATCCAGCTAAATTAGGTAGCGATATAATCACTGGTGGAGCTGGAAATGATATTATCTTCGGAGATACTATCAATACAGACCATTTAACATGGACAGGAAGAACATTACCTGCAGGAAGTGGAACAGAAGCACTTAAAGAGATGATAAAAGTACAAAATCCTGGAATCTCTGATGAAGATTTAGCTCAAAAGATGTATGACTACATCAAAGAAAATCATGCTTCTTTAGCAGGAGATGGAACAAAAGATGGTAATGACACAATCACAGGTGGAGAAGGAAGAGATATAATCTATGCGCAAGGTGGAGATGATACTATCATTACAGATTTAAATACAAATGATGGAGTTGAAGCTGGAGATTTATTAATCGATGGTGGAACTGGATTTGATACTATCAAATTAGAAGGAAATAATGATATTGATTTCTCTAAATTAGGAGATATAATCAAAAATATTGAAGCTATTGATTTAACAGAAGGTGATCATAAGCTTACAAATATTAGCTTAGAGGATGTTTTAAAAATGACTGACTCAAGTAAAGAGCTTATTATTTTAAGAGATAGTGAAGATAGTGTATTATTTAAAGATACTATTGGTGAAAATGGACAAGCACAAACTTGGTCAAAAGCAGAAAACTCTATTGTAGAAGATGGTAAAACATTTGAAGTATATACAAACAGTGGAGATGAGAGCTTAAAAGTAAAAGTTGAGCAACCAATTTCGGATGGTATTACAAACTAAGACTCGGAAATGGGACTTCGAGTCCCATCTATTTCTTTATTTTCAAAGGTAAGGTTTTTTAACCTTACCTTTTTTTATTATATAAAGTTTAAAAGTATTAATATTATTGTAATACGATACATAATATTTAAGGACTACAATACCATTTTGAAAAATTTATTTATAAAATTTTTCAAGCAACTACAAATACTTTTCTATAAATTCGCTACTTGATATAGTTTTTAAATCTGCTTTATAGAAACTTTTGTCATTTGTAATAACATATTCACAATCAGCACTTTTTGCACTCAAATATTGTAAAGTATCTTCAAAATCATTATTCTCAATTTCTAAAGCTTTTGAAATCATTTCACGATTGCCTCGTATTTTTCATCATCAATTTTAAAATTATTATCCAAGATACCAACAAACTTATTAAAAGAACCCTCTTCAAGCTCTTTTTTTATAGAGTTTTTAATAAGCTTTTCATACTCTTCATAAGGCATTATCACAGCTTTTTTTTGATGTTCTTTTTTTTCTACCACTCAAAATCCTGTAAATCGCTATCATCTAAAAAATCTTTTAGAAGAGCTTTATCTTCTTTATTTTTACTATTTTCTAAGATTTGATTTATATTTTTTGCCAAATCTTCTCTTCTATTTTTTTTAATCGGTTTTAAAAGTAGTCCACTTTCAACTACTTATAAATAAATTTCAAAATATTAAACTTCAATCTCAAAAAACTCTTCACTTATTTTTTCATATTTTGCAACAGAACAAGATATTTTTATAGCATTTGAATAATCTTTAAACTCATCTGTAAAAAGTTTTTTTAGCTTTTCAACTTCTGCTGTTCTAAAGATAAAAAATCCTAATATTTCAGTTTTTCTTTCACCTGCTTTTTCTATTCCAAAGCTATCAAATTTCCAGTTTACACCTTTTGAAAAGAAGAAAACTTCACTAACTCTTTTTTCAAGTTCATCTCTTACATTTTGATTGAACTCTTTTAAATGTATATAAAATGCAACATTATAGTTGTATTGTGATTGT
The DNA here is from genome assembly GCF_002993025.1 of Arcobacter cryaerophilus gv. crypticus. Taxonomy (GTDB): domain Bacteria; phylum Campylobacterota; class Campylobacteria; order Campylobacterales; family Arcobacteraceae; genus Aliarcobacter; species Aliarcobacter cryaerophilus_B. The sequence goes on from NZ_NXGI01000014.1 coordinate 4,517, forward strand.
ATTAAATCATCTAAGATTTTACTCATTTTTTGCCTTTTTTATTTGTTTTTTATATGTTATCAATATTTTGCTACAATTTTTCTTCAATATATAGAAATATTAAAATTTTGTTAATAAAGTTATAATAACATTCATAAATTCTTATTCAAGGGAAAGCATTGCAGAGTATTAAAACTATCAAAACTATATTTTCACTATTTTTTATAATACTTTTTTTAAGCTCATGTGAGCAAAAAAATGATGGAAATCAAAAAGCACAAAATCCAATAGAAGTAGGGTATATAAATCCTAAAAAAGAGCCAATAAATCTTGAAATTGAACTTATAGGAAAAGTAAAAGCAAAAGAGTTGGCACTTGTTCGCCCTCAGGTTTCTGGAATCATTGAGAAACAACTTTTCAAAGAGGGAAGTTTTGTAAAACAAGGCGATATTTTGTACAAAATTGATAGTGCAACATATAAAGCTACTTTAAATCAATCCCTTGCTTTATTAAATAGTGCAAAAGCTAGTTTGATAAGTGCTGAGGCAAAAAGTAAAAGAGCCACTGAGCTTTTAAAATTTGATGGAATTTCAAAACAAGAAGCAGATGAGATAAAAGCTTCATATCTTCAAGCTAAAGCTTTGGTTGAACAAAGAGCTGCAGAGCTTGAAAATTCAAAAATAGATTTGAATAGATGTGAGATAAAAGCACCAATTAGCGGATATATTGGTATTTCAAATGTTACTGTTGGAGCTTTAGTAAATGCAAATCAAAGTGAAGAACTTGTAAATATAAGAGATACACAAACAGTTTTTGTAGATTTATCTCAATCATACAATGAGATTTTAAATCTAAAATCAATTGGTGATTTAGAAGATGATATTGAAGTTAGTTTGAAGTTTGATAATGGTTTTGAATATCCAATAAAAGGAAAACTAGAAGCAAGAGAGTTAAGTGTAGATGAGAGTAGCCAAACAGTAACTTTAAGAGCTGTATTTAATAATCCAAACAATCTTTTATTATCTGGAATGATGACAAAAGCAATTTTAAAAAGCAAAAAAAGTATTGATGGATTTTTAATTCCACAACAAGCAGTTTTAAGAGATCAAAAAGCAAACCCAATAGTTACTCTTGTGACACCTGAAAATAAAACTATCACAAAAATAGTAAAAATAGAAAGATCAGTAGGTAACAAATGGCTTATTCTTGATGGTTTAGAAGAGAGCGATAAAATAGTAGTTGAAGGTTTAAACAAGATAAATAGTAGAAGTGTAGTCTCTTTAAAAGATTTAAACTCTCAGTATAAAGATTAAGAAATGATTGCAAAATTTTTTATTTTTCGTCCAATCTTTGCTTGGGTTATTTCGCTTATTATTATGATAAGTGGGGTTATTAGTCTATATATTTTACCAGTTGAGCAGTATCCAGATATTGTTCCACCACAAATAAATATAAACGCTTCTTACAATGGAGCAGATGCTAAAACAGTAGAAAATAGTGTAACTCAAATAATAGAGCAACAACTAACAGGTCTTGATGGAATGCTATATTTCTCTTCAAGCTCAAGTAGTGCAGGAAACTCTAGAATAAAAATCACTTTTTCTCAAGAAGTAAATGCTGATATTGCTCAAGTTCAAGTACAAAATAAAGTAAATCAAATCTTATCAAGACTTCCAGATGATGTACAAAGACAAGGGGTGAGAGTTTTTAAATCTCAAAGCGATTTTTTGATGATGGCATCTGTGTATGACTCAACTGGTTTGGCTGATAAAACAGATATTAGTGATTTTTTGGTAAGTAATCTTCAAGATAGTATCTCAAGAATTGATGGTGTTGGAGATGTTCAAGTTTTTGGTGGTCAGTATGCTATGAGAATTTGGCTAGACCCATATAAGCTTGAAAAATATAAACTAATTCCAAAAGATGTAGAAAATGCTATAAATGCTCAAAATTCACAAGCAAGTGCTGGAAGATTGGGAGCAATGCCTACTTTGGATAGCCAACAACTATCTGTGGTGGTTACTGCAAGAAGTATGTTTGAAAATGTTAGTCAATTTGAAAATATTGTTTTAAAATCAGATTTAGATGGAAGTGTTGTAAAGATAAAAGATATTGCAAGAGTTGAAATAGGGGCTCAAAGTTATAGCAATGTTACAGCTTTAAACGGTTTCCCAGCATCTGGAATATCTATTCAACTTGCAAGTGGAGCAAATGCGGTAGCCACTTCAAATAGAGTAAAAGAGTTTTTAGCTCAGAGTGAAAATATGTTGCCACAAGGCTATAAAATAGCTTATCCTAGAGATACAACAAGTTTTATACAAGCTTCAATAAATGAAGTTGTAAAAACTTTAATAGAAGCAATTGTTTTAGTAATTTTGGTAATGTTTTTGTTTTTAAAAAGCGCTAGAGCTACACTTATTCCTGCAATTGCAGTTCCTGTTGTACTTTTAGGAACTTTTGCTATTTTAAATATTTTTGGTTACACAATAAATACTTTAACAATGTTTGCTTTGGTTCTTGCTATTGGGCTTTTGGTTGATGATGCTATTGTTGTTGTTGAAAATGTTGAAAGAAATATGAATGAAAAAGGCTTAAATCCAAAAGAAGCAACTATCCTTTCTATGCAAGAGGTAACCAGTGCATTAGTAGGAATTACAACTGTTTTGTCTGTTGTATTTTTGCCTATGGCATTTTTTAGTGGAAGTACAGGAATAATTTATAGACAATTTTCTATTACAATTATCTCATCTATGGTTTTATCATTAATTGTAGCTTTAACTCTAACTCCTGCTTTATGTTCAACAATTTTAAAACCACATAAAAAAAATGAAGATAAAAAAGAAGAAAAAAATAGTGGGTTTTTCTTTTGGTTTGATACAAAATTTGAGAATTTTACAAATAAATATAGATTTTGGGTAGAAAAACTACTTTTTGCACAAAAAAATTGGATAATGTTTTATTTGCTAATAATCGTATCTTCTAGTTATATTTTCATAAAACTACCTACTAGTTTTTTACCAAAAGAGGATCAAGGAAGTTTGATGATTCAATATACTTTGCCTGTTGGTGCGGTTGCTTCTAGAACGGTTGATGTTGCAAATGTAGTAAGAGATTATTTTATGATAGAAGAAGCAGATGCTTTAAATACTATTTTTACAATTTCTGGATTTAGTTCACGAAGTAGTGGGCAAAATGTTGGAACTGCTTATGTATCATTAAAAAACTGGGATTTAAGAGATAAATCAAATCATGTAGATGAGATAAGTAAAAGAGCTACAAAAGCTTTTAACGACTCAAATAGTAAATATTTCATAAGAGATGCAAGAGTTTTTGCTATAAATCCTAGTGTTATTCAAGGTCTTGGAAGCAGTGATGGATTTGAGTTTCAGCTTCTTGCTAGTTCAAATTTGACTAGAGAAGGTTTAAGACAAGCAAAAGATAAAATCATTGAAGAGGCAAATAAAAATCCAAATATAAACTCAATAAGAGCAGATGGAACAGAAGAGTCACCGCAATTAAAAATATCTTATGATACAAACAAAGCTCTATCTTTAGGATTGGATTTAAAAAATATTGACAACACATTAAGTGCTGCTTGGGGTGGAACTTATGTAAATGATTATATTGATAAAACTAGAATAAAAAGAGTTTATATTCAAGCAGATGCTCCTTTTAGAAGTAGTCCTGAAGATTTATATAAATGGAAAGTACGAAATAGTAGTGGCTTGATGGTTCCTTTTAGTGAATTTAGCTCTTTTTCTTGGGTTTATGCACCTGAAGAACTAACAAGATTTAATGGATTTATGTCTTATGAAATTCAAGGAAGTGCAGCAGCTGGAATTAGCTCTGGTCTTGCTATGAATGAGATGGATAAAATTGCAAATGAAAATGCAAATGGAACAATGCATTCATATAGTGGAGCTTCATATCAAGAAAGGTTAGCTAGTAATCAAACTTTGATTTTATATGGAATTTCTCTTTTGGTTATATTTTTATGTTTAGCTGCACTTTATGAGAGTTGGAGTGTTCCTTTCTCTGTTTTATTAGTTGTTCCTTTGGGAGTTTTTGGAGCTGTTTTAAGTATATATTTTAGAGATCTAAGCAACGATGTATATTTCCAAGTAGCACTTTTAGCAGTTATGGGACTTGCAAGTAAAAATGCAATTTTAATTGTTGAGTTCATAAATAGTGCATATAAAAATGGTATGCCTCTAATCGAAGCTGCTATAAAAGGTGCAAAACTTAGACTAAGACCAATTATCATGACATCTTTAGCTTTTATTGCTGGAATTATTCCACTTGCAATATCAAGTGGAGCTGGAGCAAATAGTAGAATCGCAATAGGAACTGCAATTTTAGGTGGAACAATAAGTGCAACAGTTCTTGCAATATTTTTTGTACCACTATTTTTTGTAATAATTACAAAACTATTTTCAAAAGGAGTTAAAAATGATTAGAAAATCTATAAGCCTTGTAGCTTTATCAATGCTTTTTAGCTCTTGTGTATCTTTGGCTCCAAAATTAGATATAAATAGCGATGATGTAGTTGCTAAAAGTTTTAAAAACTATCAAATAGCTGAAGATAATTCAAATATTAATTTAAATAGTTTTTTAATAGATGAAAATTTAAAAACTCTTGTAAATCTTGTTTTAGAAAACAATAAAGATATAAAAATAGCACTTTTAAGAGTAGAAGAGTCAAAATCACTTTATAGAATAGAAGAGTCAAATCTTTATCCAAAAATAGATGCAAATGGTAGTTTTTCTAGAGATAAAAAAGAAGAAATAATAAAAAACAGTTATAAAGCATCTGTTGGAACTGTTTTTGAACTTGATTTGTTTGGTAAAAATAGAAGTTTAAATGATTCTGCTAAAAATAATTTTTTAGCAACTCAATATGCTCTTAGCTCGACAAAACTATCTTTAGTTTCACAAACTATAAATTCATATTTAAGTTTGGCAACTAATATTGAAAATCTAAATTTACAAAAAAAGATATATGAAAATCTAAGTAGCGTTTATGAATTGACACAAAAAAAGTTTGCTGCTGGAGTTATTGGTAAAGAAGATGTTCTTTCTAGTTTTGCTATGTTAAAAGAGAGCCAAAATGAGATAATTGCTTATGAAAATCAAATTCAAATTGATATAAATTCTCTTGAACTACTTTTGGGTTCTACTTTAAGTGAAAGTTTAATTCCAAATAATTTAAGAAAAGATGATAGTTATTTAGCTTTAGTAAAATCTGGAATTAGTTCAAATATTCTTTTAAATCGTCCTGATATAAAAGAGTTAGAGTATCAACTGCGTGCAAAAAATGCAAATATTGGAGCAGCAAGAGCTGCATTTTTCCCAAGTATTGCTCTTACTGCAAATACAGGATATTCTAGTTCTAGTTTGAATAATCTTTTTTTAAGTCCAAATAGTTTTTGGCAAATAAGTCCATCTATAAATCTTCCAATTTTTACTGCAGGTGAAAATAGTGCAAAGCTTGATTTGAGTGAAACTCAAAAAGAGATAGCTTTAAATGAGTATCAAAAAGGTATTCAAACAGCTTTTAAAGAGGTAAATGATGCTTTGATGGTTCGAAAAAATATCTATACAAAACTTCAAAACCAAAAAGAGCTAACAAGTTCTATACAAGATGCATATAATATTGCTTTAAATTCATATAAAATAGGTTATGGAAGTTATTTAAATATGCTTATAGCTCAAAAAGCATATATAAACTCACAAAAAACTTTAACACAAACTTATCTTGAAGAGCTTGAAAATAGGGTTGAGATTTTTAAAACTTTGGGAGGAGAAATAGAGTGAAAAAACTCTATGGAAGCCTAATTTTTTTCTTCTATTTTTTTAAATATCCTATTGTAATTTATATCTTAATTTGTTTATATCAAGATATTTCTATATCAATTTTTATCTATATTTTGGGGTTTATTAGTCTTTTATTAATTATTAAAGATTTAGGAAGTTTAATAATAAAAAGAGATAAAAAAAATAAAAATATATAAAAAATCTTCCTATTTATCTACTCTTCTGAGTTTATATTATCTATTATCTCATTTTTTCCTATAAATCTTTTTTCTAAAACTTCTTGCACAATCTCTTTAGAAAGAGTATCTGTTTGTAAAGCAATATCTTGAGTTTTAGAGGCTATACTAGCGTTTTGTTGTGTTTGTTGGTCTAGTTGAGTTACTGCATTATTTATTTGTGATATTCCACTTTCTTGCTCTTTTGAAGAGTTTGAAATCTCTGTTATCATTACAGCTTGTTTCTCTATATTATCTAAAAGTTCTCTATATCCACTAATCATCAAGCTTGAAATCTCTTTTCCCTCATTTGTTTTTAAAGTTGCCATCTCTACAATTTTTTTTATCTCTCTTGCAGCCTCCGCACTTCTACTTGCTAGATTTCTCACTTCTTGTGCAACAACAGCAAAACCTTTACCAGCTTCACCAGCAGTTGCAGCTTCAACGGCTGCATTTAAACTTAAGATATTTGTTTGGAAAGCAATTTGATCAATAACAGAGATAGCTTCATTTATATTCATTACTTGATTTGTAATATCTTCCATTGCAGTTGCTGTATTTTTTGCTAATTCTTGACCTTTCTTGGCTGAATTATTAACTTCATTTGAATAATTTGACATCTGTATTACATTATTTGTATTGTTTACAACTGTTGCATTTATCTCTTCAAGAGCCGCTGCTGTTTGCTCCAAAGAAGCTGCCGCAGAATTTGAACTAAGATTTAATATATCTACATTTTTTATTAGTATTTGTGAAGATTTTTCAAGAGTCATACCATTTTGTAAATTGTTTTTTAACATTTTTACAATTGCATTTTGCAATTCATTTATTCCATAAACTAATCTCTCTAAAACTCCTCCAATCTCATCATTCTTTTGAGCTTCTAATATAGGTCTATAATCATAGTTTATATATGACTTTAAAATCTCATCTATTTTCTCAAATCTCTCTTTTGTAGTTACAATCATACTATTTACATTATTTTTAAAATCATTTAAAGATTGATTTATTGTATTCTCTTCAATTAGTTGTGAATACCATCCATTTGAAACTCTGTTCATCACAATTTGAGCTTCATCTATTACTCTATTATCTTGTAATATAGTCTCTTTTGTAATATCTATATTTTGATTTACAATCTTTGCCATAGTTCCAAATTCATTTGTAGAGCTATCATCAAGAACTAAAATTTTATCTGATTTCCTATTTAAATAATCAAAAAAACTTTGCAAACCATCTTTAAAATTATGAAGTGATTTTGCAATATTTCTTGAAATAAAGCTTGAAGCTAGAAAAAATATTAAAATAGTTATAAAACCCAAAATAGTTAATTGTGTTGTTAAAGCTTTAATTGCTTCATTTCTAATTTTGACAATATCTTCATTTAAAGCAAATATTTTATTTTCTAAATCTTTTCCAATATTTGCCATTGTTAAAATATCTTGACTATACTCTTTTATATTTTCGTTATTCTCTTTTAACTTTATATTCGACATATTATTAAATACGTTTAAATAATTAGCTATTAAAACTATACTCTCTTCACAAAGCAATATATTTTTTGCTATATGTAATCTATTTTTAAATAAAGAGATATTTTGACTAAGAGTTTCAAAGTTTTCAATAACTTTGTCTCTTTTATTGATATTTGTGTCAAGTATAAATTGATAAACACTAATTCTGGAATCTAATAAATCTTTAGCTAAAACATTTGCATTTTCAGAAATTGAAGTTCTATTTTCTACATATGAGATTGAGTTATTATATAAAAATGCAGAGGTCATCATAACAAACATAAAGAGTAAAGGAAAAATAAATATTTTTTTCCCAATATCAAGATTCTTAAACATAAGATAGCCTTTTATATAGAATAAAAATAATAATATATCTTTTTATTCTATATAGTATTGATACTAGTCAATACTTTTTTTCAAAGTAGGCTACTTTTTTTCTATATTAAATTTATTCTAGTCTCTTCAACTATTTTATCTTTACCTATAAATCTTTTTTCTAAAACTTCTTCTACAATATGTTTTGAAATAATATCTGTCTCATGTGCTATATCTTGAGTTTTTGAAGCAATAATAGCATTTTGTTGAGTTTTTTGGTCAAGCATTGTAACTGTATCGTTGATTTGAGAAATTCCTGCTTGTTGCTCTTTACTTGCATTTGAAATCTCATTTATCATTTGTGATGATTTTTCAATATTACTTAAAAGTTCTTCATAATCTTTTATCATCAAATCAGATATATTTTTTCCCTCTTGTGCTTTTGAAGTTGCCATCTCTACAATATTTTTAATCTCTTTTGCAGCCTCGGCACTTCTACTTGCTAAATTTCTAACTTCTCCAGCAACAACGGCAAAACCTTTTCCAGCTTCTCCAGCAGTTGCAGCTTCAACAGCTGCATTAAGACTTAAAATATTTGTTTGAAATGCAATTTGATCAATTACTGCTATTGCTTCATTTATATTTGTTACTTGTTTTGTAATTTCATCCATAGCAACAGCAGTATTTCTTGCCATTTCTTGACCTTTTTTGGCTGAATTACTTACTTCATTTGAGTATCCTGACATCTGAATAACATTGTTTGAATTACTTGTAACCGTACTTGTAATCTCTTCTAAAGCAGCAGCTGTCTCTTCAAGACTTGCAGCCGCTTCATTTGAGCTTTGATTTAGATTATTTACATTGTCTATTAAACTTTTTGAAGAGTTTTCAAGTTTTATACCATTTGCTAAACTATCTTTTAGCATAGTAACAACTGCTACTTGAAGTGCATTTATTCCATTTATCATTTTTTCAAGAACACCACCTTCTTCATCCTCATTACCTAGTTTTAAAACAACTCTATAATCATAAGCAGAGTAAGAAGATAAAACTTCATTTATATGTTCAAATCTATCTTTTGTGTGAATTATCATCTCATTTAATTCATTTTTAAACTCTTCAAGAGAAGCATTTGGAGTAGATTTATCTATTGTTTGAGAATACCAACCATTTCGCACTCGCATCATAACTTTTTTTGCTTCATCTATTAGCTCGTTATCTTTTTCTATAGTATCTTGAACTATATCTATGTTTTCATTGATAAGTTTCGCCATATCACCAAACTCATCTTTAGAACTATCATCAAGTATTGTTACATCATCTGATTTTCTATTTAAGAAACTAAAGAAGCTCAAAAGTCCATCTTTGAAATTTTTCAAAGAACCAGCTATGCTATTTGAAATCATAATAGATATAAAAATAAAAATTCCTATAGCAAAAACTGCAAGCAAAGATAGGTTTGTTGTAAGTTTAGTAATAGCATCATCTCTTATATCTGCATTTCTACTATTCATATGCTCATAGTTTTTTTCGATATTTTGAGCTGTTTTAATCATATGTTTCATAGTTTCACCAAACTCTGCTCTTGTTGCTTCTTTGTTTGTTGCAAAAGAGTGTTTAGCAAGAACTTCAACTCCTGCTAAATAATCTTTTATATCTTTTACTACAACATCACATAAATCTTTATTCTCTTTTGATACAAAAAGTTCTTTTAAAATAAGTGTTTCATCTATCATTTTTGTCCACTGTTTATCTATTGCATCTTTTCCACTTGGTGTTGGATTTAGCATAAATTGGTAGATAGTAATTCTTCCTTTTAAAAGCTCATCTATCAAAAGTGTAGTTTGCGAAGATATTTTAATTCTATCTTTTACAAAGCTAATAGATGAACTATAAATGATAGCTGTTATAAATGTTGCTATTATAAAAATAGCTGGAAACAAAGCCAATTTTGTCTTTGTTGAGAGGTTTTTAAACATAATTTTGCCTTATAAATAATTAATTTGCGAATTTTATCTATATTTATTTATAAATTTGCTTTAACTTATCTATTTATATAAAATGTTTGATTAAATATTTGATAAATTTTTCCCAGCCAAATAACCACTAGCCCATGCAAAGTGAAGATTATATCCACCTCTATTTCCAACAATATCCAAAACCTCTCCAGCAAAAAATAGATTTTTTATTAATTTACTCTCATATGTTTTATTATCAATTTCACAAGTTCGCACTCCTCCACCACTAGCTTCCGCGTGAGAAAATCCTTGAGTATCTACTACTTTTAATCTCCAAGAGTTTAGCTGATGAGCAAGTGATTTTATCTGTTTTGTGTTTATTTCATCTGCTTTTGTGTTTATATCAATTTTGCAAATTTCAAGCAATATTGGAGCTATTTTATTTGATACAAGTCCAGTTAAAATATCAATTGCTTTTTGCTTTGGTAAATTTTTAAACAAAGTTTGTATCTGATTTGCCAAATCATTTGGATTTGTTTTAGGAAAAAAATTAACTCTTAGCTCTACATCAAAAAATTGACTCAAAGCCAAAACAGCTCTTTGAGAGATATCTAAAATAGCAAAACCAGAAACTCCATAAGATGTAAATAAAACATCTTCTAAAATATCTTGCTCAAAATTTCCATTTATGTACAAACTCACACTACACTCTTTTTTAACTCCTTGAAGTTTTCCTTTGTATGTCTCTTTTGTTTGAAGTCCAACAAGACTTGGATATGTGGGATTGTAAGTGTGTCCAAAACTTGATGCAATTTCAAGACCAATTTCAGTTGAGTTTAGTTGTGGAGCAGCGCAAAGTCCGCTTGAGATTAAAACTTTATCATAAGATTTAAACTCTTTATCATTTGCATAAATGATAAATTTGTCATTTTGTTTTTCTACTTTTTGTATAAAATGTTCATAAAAAATATTTACATTTAACTCTTCAAGAGCTAATAAAAAAAGATTTGTTACAGATTTTGCCTCATTTGAAAGAGGATAAACTTTTCCATTTTCTTTAATATCTAGCATTAGTCCAATAGTTTTGCAAAACTTCTCAAATATTTTAAAATCAAACTCTTTTAAAGCAAAATCCACAAAAGTTGGATTCTCTCCTAAATAGTTTTTTGAAGAGATTGTTGTATTTGAGATATTGCATCTTCCATTTCCACTTGCAAGGATTTTTTTGCCTATGCTTTTGTTTGCATCAAAAATATCTATTTGTAAATCTTTATTTAATCTTTTTGCGGTGATTGCAGCCATTATTCCAGCTGCTCCACCACCTATTATTGCTATTTTCAAAATTTTCCTTTATTTTGATAAAAATTTTGTAATTGTATCAAAAGTTGGATTTATTTCATTTTGTAATATTTTTTATATTGTAATTTTGTTTAGGGTATAATTTAAAAAAATTTAGGGAAAATTATGAGTAATATTCTAAAAGCATTTATCAACACAATAAACAGTTATCAATCAAATGTTTCAACTCTAACAAATGGAAATAATCGAGCAAACAATATGGGAGCTGGACTTGAAGAGTTTATCAAAGATATTTTTGCAGGAACGATAAATGAGGTAAATGAACAAAATAGATTAACTATATTTTCACAAATTTACTCTTATAGTGGAAATAAAAATAATCCACCAGATTTGATTTTAAAAAATAGTGATGCAATAGAAATCAAAAAATTAGAATCTCATAACACTGCAATAGCACTAAATAGCTCATATCCAAAAGCAAAACTTTTTTCTGATAGTTCAATGATTACAACCGCTTGTAGGAATTGTGAAGAAAACTGGACTGTAAAAGATATGCTTTATGTGATAGGTAATGTTCCAAAAAATACAAATAGTTTAAAATCTTTATGGTTTGTATATGGGGATTGTTTTTGTGCAGATAAAGAAGTGTATGAAAGAATAAAAGACACTATTTCAACTGGTATCACAACTATCCCAAATGTAGAATTTACAGAAACTAATGAACTTGGAAAAGTAAAAAAAGTAGACCCACTTGGAATTACTGATTTAAGAATTCGAGGAATGTGGCGTATCGAAAATCCTACAAAAATATTTAATTATCTTTATAGATATGATGAAACAAAATCTTTTCAATTTGTTTGTTTGATGAAAAAAGAAAAATATGAATCAATGCCTTTGGAAGATAGACAAATAATAGAAAATTTTAATAATCAAAATGTTAGTGTAAATGATGTGAGAATAAAAAATCCGAATAATCCTGTTCAATTGATGGATGGGAAATTGTTAGTGTTTAAAATATAAAGGGGATCTTATGTATTTAAAGCATATTGGAATTAAAAATATTGGACCAATTGATGAATTATCAGTAGAATTACCTTTTGATGTGAACAATAAACCAAAACCTATTTTATTTGTTGGTGAAAACGGCACAGGTAAAACAGTTTTACTTTCTCAAATTATTGATAGCTTATATGAAATTGGTAGTGAATTATTTCAAGATATTGGGAAACATCATAGTCAAGGACGAAGTTATTACAAAGTTTCCGGAGGACAAAATTTAAAAATAGGAAAGACAGAAGGTTTTTCGATTGTACAATTTCAAGATTTCAATAATCAAACAATAGAATGTTTTGATAAAATTGGGAACGTAACACATAATGACTTTAAATTACTTAACAATAATTTTATATTAACTCCGAATAATAAAAATGATAATCAAAAAATATCTACACAACTAAATGAATCTATTAAAGAAAAACTTGAAATTGAATGGAAAACAAGTATTCACTTTTATCAACCTGCATATAGATATGAAGAGCCCTTTTGGAAAAATGATGTTTTTTCTGATATTCAAAGATTTGAAGAACAAAAAAGGTATTCAAAGACATATGGTAGAGAACTAGAGATAATATCTTCAACAAAAGAAAATAAATCATATATTATGGATTTAGTGTTAGATTTTTCTATCAACAAAAATGATGTATTAAGTATCGCAACTTGGACTAATATAAATGATATTATAAGGAAAATAAAACAAAAGAATAATATTCGGTTTGGTATAGGACCAAGGGGTCAGGGAAGTAGAATCAGCATTATAGAGCTAGACGCTCAAGGAAATGTACATAAAGACATATTAAAAAGTATTGATAGTTTATCTTTAGGTGAATCAATATTATTAAATTTATTTGTAAATATAATAAGGCATGGTGATACACCGCCAAAATTAAGCCAACAAATAAAAGGTATTGTAATTATAGATGAAATAGATGTGCATCTTCATACTGATTTACAAAATAAAGTTTTACCAGTATTGATTAAACTTTTCCCATTAGTACAATTTATTATAACAACACACTCTCCATTGTTTATTTTGGGTATGAAAAAAGAATTTGGTGAAGATGGTTTTGAGTTAAGAAATATGCCTAATGGTGAAAAAATTTCAACAGAAAGATTTTCTGAATTTGAAAAGGCATATAAAGTTTTAAATGAAACTAAAAAATTTGATGACGAAATAAGCTCTAGAATTAAAGATACTCAGAAACCTATGGTTTTTGTTGAAGGTGATTATGATATACGATATATAAGAAAAGCTTGTGAACTTTTTGGGAAAACGGATTTGTTTAGCAGTTTTGAATTTTTTGATGCAGATGGATACAACAATTTAAATAAAATTTGGGAACATAAAACTAATTTATGGAATGCACTAAGTCAAAAGTTACTATTACTTTATGATTGTGATACAAAAATCTTAGAAGCTCAAAGAGAAAAAATTTATAAAAAAATAATTCCATTTCAGAGTGAGAATTACTTTGATAGAGGCATTGAGAATTTATTTTCAAAAGAGACAATAGAAAAAGCTATCGAATTTAAACCTGCTTTTGTTGATATAACTGAAGAAAGTAGTAAAACAGTTAGAGGAATAAAAGAAGTCATACCTAAAAAATATGATGTTAATAAAGATGAAAAAGGCAATTTGTGTAAATGGCTTTGTGAAGTTGGAACAAATGAAGACTTCAAAAATTTTGATAAAGTTTTTGAAATTTTAGAGGACTTTTTAGGAAACTTTCAATGAACATAATCTCCCTATTCTCAGGTGCTGGTGGGTTAGACTTAGGTTTACATCAAGCAGGATTTAACACTATTTGGGCAAATGAATACGATAAAGAAATTTGGGAAACATTTGAGACAAATTTTTCAGATACAAAACTTGATAGAAGAAGTATTGTAAATATTCTATCAAATGAAATCCCCGATGCTATTGGACTTATTGGCGGACCTCCTTGTCAAAGTTGGAGTGAAGCTGGAAGTTTAAGAGGAATAAATGACAAAAGAGGACAGCTGTTTTTTGAATTTATCAGAGTTTTAAGAGATAAAAAACCTCTTTTTTTCTTGGCTGAAAATGTTTCAGGAATGTTAGCTTCAAGACATAGTAATGCGTTGGAAAATATCAAAAACCATTTTATTGAAAGCGGTTACAACTTATCTTTCAAACTTTTAAATGCTTCTGATTTTGGAGTGGCTCAAGATAGAGAAAGAGTATTTTTTGTGGGATTTAGAAATGATTTAGATATAACTTTTAAATTTCCAAAAAAACTTAATCATAAAAAAACACTCAAAGATGTAATTTGGGATTTAAAAGACAATTCAACAATTCCCGATGAAAAAAACTACACTTTAAATTCTTGTGAAGTTTTAAATCATGAATATATGTTGGGTGGATTCTCTTCTATGTATATGTCAAGAAATCGTGTTAGAAGTTGGGATGAACAGTCATTTACAATCCAAGCAGGTGGACGACACGCACCACTTCACCCACAAGCTCCTAAAATGGAAAAAGTTGGAAAAGATAAACAAGCTTTTATAAGTGGATGTGAACATTTATACAGAAGATTAAGTATTAGAGAGTGTGCGAGAATACAATCCTTTCCTGATAATCATAAATTTTGTTACAAAAATTTAAGTGCTGGGTACAAAATGGTCGGAAATGCAGTTCCACCTACTTTGGCATTTCATTTGGCAAAAGAGATTATGGAAGTTTTAAAAGAAAAATTAGATAAAAAAGAAAAAGCTTCATGAAAATATTTGTAGTTGGGTAAATTCACTCAACTAATAAAAAACTGCAAACCAAATAGTTGGTTCATCAAGGCTTGTAAATTTAACTCTATGTTTTTTAAAAGCCTCTATATTTAAACAATCACCTTTTTTAAGTTCCACTTCAAAATCCTCAAACTCAAGTATTGCAAAACCTTCAAGAAGCAAAATATACTCACTTTTTTCTTGTTCATACCAAAAATTTTTTGGTGAACTTTGTCCATTTGATACAATTTTTTCTATTTTTATTTTATCATTTTTAAAAATATGAAAAAATTTCTCTTCACTTTTATCTACTGGAATTTCATCAAAAATATTATATTTTTCTATCAATTTATCTTCTTAATTATTGATTTTTTGGTATTCTAACAAAAAAATACTTAAGTAGTTTATAATAGTTGATTAAATTACTTTAGATACTTCAATAGGCCTATAAATACTATATCCATATAAATTTGATTAAAAAGCTTGACATTGTAAAAAAAAAATATTATAATTCCAACATATTTAAACTTGATTAATTTAAAAAGGATAGAAAATGCAAAAAGATACAATTGCAATTCATGCAGGTTATGACAAAAAAAGTGGAAATGGCGAGATGGCAATTCCTATTTCTCAAACAACAGCTTATGCATTTAGAGATAGCGAACATGCAGCAAATTTATTTGCACTAAAAGAGTTAGGACCTATTTATACAAGATTAAATAACCCTACAAATGATATTTTAGAGCAAAGATTTGCTCAACTTGAAAATGGAGCTGCTGCACTTGCAACTGCAAGTGGTGCTAGTGCTGTTTTTTACTCAATTGCAAATATAGCAGAAGCTGGAGATAATATTTTAATCTCTGATAAACTTTATGGTGGAAGTGTAACTTTGTTTCATTTTACTTTAAAGAGATTTGGAATTAGTGTAAAAACATTCAAAAGCGATGATGCTAGTGATTTAGAGTCTTTAATTGATGATAAAACAAAAGGTATATTTTTTGAATCTCTTTCAAATCCTCAAATTGCAATTCCAAATATTGAAAAAATAGTTGAAATAGCAAAAAAATATGGAATTATAACTATTTGTGACAATACTGTTGCAACTGCTAGTTTATTTAATCCTATTTCTTGGGGTGTTGATATATCTGTTCACTCTACAAGCAAATATACAAGTGGAAACGGAACAGCACTGGGCGGAGTTATAGTTGAAAGAGATAATTTAGCAGAATTTTTCAAACAAAATAGTGCTAGATACCCTCAGTTTACAACTCCAGATGCTTCTTATCATGGACTTGTTTATACAGATGTTCCGCTTCCAAACTTTTGTTTAAGAGCTAGATTATCACTTTTAAGAGATATTGGAGCAACTCCTGCACCATTTAACTCATGGCTTTTAATTCAAAGTTTAGAGACTTTAAGTCTTAGAGTTGAAAAACACTCAAGCAATGCTTTAAAAGTTGCTGAGTTTTTACAATCACACAAAAAAGTAAAAAAAGTTAGTTACCCAGGATTAAAAGGTGATAAATATTATGATAAAGCACAAAAATATTTCAAAAATGGACTTGCAAGTGGTTTAATATCATTTGAAGTAAGCAGTTTTGAAGAGGCTAAAAAAGTTATTGATAGTGCAAAACTATTTAGTGTTGTTGTAAATATTGGAGATAGCAAATCTTTAATAGTTCATCCAGCTTCTACAACTCACTCTCAAATGAATGAAGAAGAGCTAAAAAAAGCTGGAGTTAATCCAGTTACAATTAGATTGTCAATTGGACTTGAAGATACAGCTGATTTAATTGAAGATTTAAATCAAGCATTAAACAAGTAGTTTGATATGCCATTGATTTCAACAAAGGGGGTGTATGGTTTGACAGCTATTTATGAGTTAAGCAAACATAAAGATGATACTCCCATGCAAATAAAGGATATTTCAGCAAATGCCTCTATTCCTCAAAATTACTTGGAACAGCTTTTAAGTAAACTAAGACGTGCTGATTTAGTAACAAGTACAAGAGGAGCTAGAGGTGGTTATCTTTTGGCAAAAAGTGCAAAAGAGATAAAAATAGTTGATATTTTAGTTGCTCTTGAAGATGATATTAAAATTGTAGATTCAAAAGTTGATAATCCAATTTTAAATCTTCTTTTTGAAGAGTCAAAAGAGAAAACAAAAAAGATTTTTGATTTAACTTTGGCTGATTTAGATAAGTACGAAGGTAAATATAACGAGTTTTTACATTATAATATATAATAGGTTTTTCTCTAAGAGAATTTAACGATTTAATAAAAGTAACAATAGATTTAAAAAGATTTGAAAGGAATACAATATGAAATATGCGAATAATGTAACAGAATTAGTAGGAAACACTCCATTAGTAAAACTACAAGATGCAAGTAATGTAAGTGGAGCTACAGTTTTAGGTAAATGTGAATTTATGAATCCAAGTTCTAGTGTAAAAGATAGAATTGGAACAAATATGATAAAAGTTGCTCTTAAAGATGGTCTTATAAATAAAGACTCTACTTTAATAGAACCAACAAGTGGAAACACTGGAATTGCACTTGCAAGTGTTAGTGCTGCTTTAGGATTAAAACTTGTGCTTGTAATGCCAGCTTCAATGAGTGTTGAAAGAAGAAGACTTCTTCAAGCTTTAGGTGCTAAATTAGTTCTTACTCCTGCTGAAAAAGGGATGAAAGGTGCTATTGAAAAAGCTAATGAGATAAAAGAAGAGACTCCAAATTCAATTATTTTACAACAGTTTCAAAATGCTTCTAACCCAGCAATACATAGAGAAACAACAGCACAAGAGATTTTAAAAGATACAGATGGAAAAATTGATATTTTTATAGCTGGTGTTGGAACAGGTGGAACTTTAACAGGTGTTGGTGAAGTTTTAAAAGCTCATAACCCAAATATAAAAATAATTGCAGTTGAGCCAGAAGCAAGTCCTGTTTTAAGTGGTGGAAACCCAGGACCTCATAAAATTCAAGGAATTGGAGCTGGATTTGTACCAGACGTTTTAAATACAAAGATTTATGATGAGATTATCAAAATATCAAACGATGATGCAATTGAAAGCTCAAGAGAGTTAGCAAAAACAGAAGGACTTTTAGTTGGAGTATCTTCAGGTTCAAATGCTCTTGCGGCAAAAATTGTTGCTTCAAGACCAGAAAATAAAGGTAAAACAATAGTTACAATTCTTTGTGATACAGGTGAGAGATATTTAAGCTCTGGTTTATATGACTATATAGAAGAATAATTCTTCTATATAGACTTTTTTAGGAAATATATGCACGAAAAACCATATAGATCGGTCGCAAAAGCAATATCTTGGCGAACGGTTGGAACACTTGATACTTTTATAGTATCTTATTTTGTAACAGGGAATTTAGTTATGGCGGCTTCAATTGGTACAATTGAAGTTATTACAAAGATGATTTTATACTATTTTCATGAAAGAGCTTGGAATAGAATAAAATTTGGTACAGTAAAACCAACAGAAAACGACTATCAAATTTAGGATTTTTATGAGTTTAGAAAAAGTAAAAGATATTGAAGATAAAATTATATCTTTAAATACAAGTGATTTAATCAAATATGTATTAAAAAATCATAATAATGTAGCTTTAAGCTCAAGCTTGGGTGCAGAAGATCAAGTATTGACAGATATGATATTTAAAGTAGATAAAAACAGTAGAGTATTTACTCTTGATACTGGAAGATTACACAGTGAAACTTACAAAGTTTTAGATGAGACAAATTTGAAATATGGTGTAAAAATAGAAGTTTTTTTTCCAAAATTTGAAGATGTTGAAAACTTGTATAAAACTCAAGGTGTAAATGGTCACTTTGAAAGTATTGATAATAGAAAAAACTGCTGTAATATAAGAAAAATCGAGCCTTTAAAAAGAGCCTTAAAAGATGTTGATATTTGGATTACAGGTTTGAGAGCCTCTCAAAGTATTACAAGAGAAACTATGCCAATAGTTGAGTGGGATGAAAATTTTAAAGTAATAAAACTAAATCCACTTATAAATTGGAGTGAAGATGATGTATGGAATTATATAAAAGCAAATAAAGTTCCATACAATAAACTTCACGATAATGGTTTTCCAAGTATTGGCTGTGAACCTTGTACAAGAGCTATAAAAGATGGTGAAGATATAAGAGCTGGAAGATGGTGGTGGGAAAACCCAGAACATAAAGAGTGTGGGCTTCATAAGAAATAATATATTTATTTTGCTTTATATTAAGCTTTAATTCTTTATTTCATACTTTTTAAAAAGTATGCAAAATCGGAACACGGTTGCCTTTTTAGGGATTTTTTCAATAATTTTCTAAAAATGAAAAACTTGCAAACTAAAGTTTGCTTCAAACAGTTTCATTTTTTTAACGAAATTTATCTCAAAAATCTTTTTCCTAAAAAGACAAAGTGTTCCTTGCTAAAGCAGTGGAATTGCCTATCGGCAATAATTTTTTATATCCAAAGGAGAATAAGAATTAGCCTTTGGCAAAAATAATTTATTTAAAAGGAAAAAATTAAATGTTAGATACAAAACAACTAACACATTTAAAACAACTTGAAGCTGAATCAATTCATATTATTAGAGAGGTTGTTGCAGAGTTTGATAACCCTGTTATGATGTATAGTGTTGGAAAAGATTCAGCTGTAATGCTTCATTTAGCACTAAAAGCATTTGCTCCTGCAAAGTTACCATTTCCACTTTTACATGTGGATACTTTATGGAAATTTAAAGAGATGATAGAGTTTAGAGATAAAAGAGCAAAAGAGGAAGGATTTGAACTTTTAGTTCACACGAACCCTGAAGGTATTGCTATGAATATTAGCCCTTTTACTCACGGAAGCGCAGTGCACACTGATATTATGAAAACTCAAGGACTAAAACAAGCTTTAAATAAATATAAGTTTGATGCTGTTTTTGGAGGAGCAAGACGTGATGAAGAGAAATCAAGGGCAAAAGAGAGAATCTATTCATTTAGAGATAAAAATCACAGATGGGATCCAAAAAACCAAAGACCAGAACTTTGGAATATCTACAATGCAAGAGTTCATAAAGATGAGAGTATTAGAGTTTTTCCACTTTCAAACTGGACAGAACTTGATATTTGGCAATATATCTATTTGGAACAAATTCCAATAGTTCCACTATATTTTGCAGCTTCACGACCAGTAGTTCTTAAAGATGGTGTAAAAATAATGGTAGATGATGAAAGAATGCCAATTGAAAAAGATGATGTTATAAAAGAAGAGATGGTTAGATTTAGAACTTTAGGATGTTATCCACTAACAGGTGCTGTAAATTCAACTGCAACAACTCTTGAAGAGATAATAAAAGAGATGCTTCTAAGTCGTACAAGTGAGAGACAAGGAAGAGTTATAGACAATGATAGTGCTGGGTCTATGGAGAAGAAAAAAATAGAAGGGTATTTTTAAAATGGAAAAAATTGATGATATAAAAGCTTATTTAAAAGAGCATGAGAATAAACAGCTTCTTAGATTTATAACTTGTGGAAATGTTGATGATGGAAAATCTACTTTAATTGGAAGATTACTTCATGATAGTAAAGGGATTTTTGAAGATCAGCTTGAAAATATAAAAAAAGATAGTAAAAAAAACAATAATACAAACAATGAGTTTGATTTATCACTTTTAGTAGATGGTCTTCAAAGCGAGAGAGAGCAAGGTATTACTATTGATGTTGCATATAGATACTTTACAACTCCAAAAAGAAAGTTTATTATTGCTGATACTCCAGGTCATGAGCAATATACAAGAAATATGGCAACGGGAGCTAGTACTGCAAACTTAGCGATTATTTTAATAGATGCAAGATATGGTGTTCAAACTCAAACAAAAAGACACTCTTTTATAAATAAGCTATTAGGAATTCAACATATTGTTGTAGCAGTTAATAAAATGGACTTAATGGATTTTAGAGAAGATGTTTTTAATAAAATTAAAGAGGATTATCTTAAATTTGCAAAAGAGTTGGGACTTTCTAGTAATATAACTTTAATTCCATTATCTGCTTTAAATGGAGATAATGTAGTTGAAAGAAGTGATAAATCGCCTTGGTATAAAGGTCAAACTTTAATAGAGCATTTAGAAAATGTACAAATTGATAGTGATAGAGATTTAACACATTTTAGATTTCCAGTTCAATATGTAAATAGAGCTAACCTTGATTTTAGAGGATTTTGTGGAACAATTGCTAGTGGAGTTATAAAAGTTGGAGATGAAATAACAGTTTTACCTTCTAAAAAAAGCTCAAAAGTAAAAGAGATTGTAACTTATGAAGGAAATATTCCTTATGCATATGCACAACAAGCAATCACTCTAACACTTGAAGATGAGATAGATATTAGTCGTGGAGATGTTATTGTAAAAAGTGATGAACAAGCTGATGAGGCAAATAATTTTGATGTAGATGTTGTGTGGCTTAGTGAAGATCCACTAATAAAAGGAAAACAATATTTTATAAAAAGAGCAACAAGCACAACAGTTGGAACTATTAGTCAGTTTTATTATAAAACAGATGTAAATACTTTAGAAAGAAGTGCAACGAATACTTTAAATTTAAATGAAATTGCAAGAGCAAAACTTGATTTAGAGCAAATAATTGCATATGACATATATGATAAAATAAAAACTATGGGAAGCTTTATAATAATAGATAGAGTTACAAACAACACTGTTGGTGCTGGAATGATTAGAGCAAAATCAAGTGATCAAAGCAAAAAAGATAGCTCTTATAGTGCTTTTGAGATTGAGTTTAATTCACTTGTGAGAAAACATTTTCCGCACTGGGAGTGCAAAGAGATTTTTTAATGGAGTTAAAATGTCAATAAATATAAATATTGAAAAATTAAAAAAAGATATAACTAGTGAAGATATTTTGGCTTTACTATTTTATTATGCTGTTTTTGGAGAAAAAATATCACAAAACGATTTAGAGAGATTTAAGTGGCATGGAATTTATGCAAAAGATGAAAAACAAACAAGTTTTTCTCTTAAAATTCCTTTAAATCTAGGAGAGCTAAATTTATCTCAATTAGAGTCAATATTAAATATTTTAGATACTTTTTCACTATTAAAAATATCTTTTAAAGATGGTCAAAAAATAGAGTTTGATAGTTTAAATTTAAGAGATATTCCAGAGATTTTTAATATTTTAAATAAAGTAGGGCTTTCAAGCTTTTTTGAGTCAAGTCATAGTATAAAAAAAGTTTTGACATGTCCTGTAAATGGTTTAGATACTACACAAATTTTTGATGTAGAAGATTTAGCAAAAAAATTAAATGAAAGCTTTGTAGAGAATAAAAACTTCTTTAATCTTCCAAACAAATTGCAATTTGCAATAAGTGGTTATCGTGAAGGTTGTGATGCTGGATTTACTCCTGATATTAGTTTTAATGCTTTTAAAAATAGCAAAGATAAAATAGTTTTTGATTTAAAAGTTTTGGATAAGGTTGTAGCTCAAATAAGTAGTTCTCAAATAATAAAAACAGCAAGAGTAATAGCTGGTGTATATAGAGATTTTGGAAATAGAGAAAAAAATAGTAACTTTAAAGAGTTTATAAAAGAGTTTACAATTGAGAGTTTTTGTGATATCTTAAGTTCAAATTTGGATATAAAAATAGAAGATAATCAAGCAATAAAAATATTAAATGAACCAAAAAAACCTAGAATGGGAATAAATAAAAGTTCAAAAGATGGTTACTCTTTTATAGGGCTAAAAAGTTTAAAAAAAGAGTTTACTAAAGATGATTTAAAAAATCTAATAGAAAATATGAAAAAATATAGTACAACAAAGTTAAAAATTACTCATAAGTCAAATATTATAATTCTAGATGTTCCAAGTCAAAATAGCCAAAATCTAGCAAACTCTCTTAAAAAAAGTGAATTAGTTTTAGAATAAATAACTCAATTTTTTCAGAGAAACTATAGCTATTATTTGTTTTAATATTTTTATAAATCGTTTCATTATAATAGCTATAGTTTTAAGTTGCGGTACTAGATATTAGGAAATAATTCTTTCATTCTTGCTTCCATTTTTGGTGTAAGTTTTTTCAAAAGCTTAGCATTGTAAGAAGCAATAGTTGGATCAATTGGTCTAATAGTTGGATCTATTCCATCTACATCATATTTTGGATCAGCCCAATCTAATTTTGGATTTAAAGTCATCCCTGTAATTTGTTGAGCAGCGACTGCATATTTGAAACCTTTATATGCAGGAGTTCCTTTTTTTACAGCTGGAGAAACATTTATTGCATCTATTGAAATTGTATAATCACTATTTAAATTTATATCAAACATACGCATTTGTATTGGAAAATCATGTAGTGATGATGTTTCAACATGCCAAAAACTTTTTTCTGGTTCATCATGAACAAAAGCTTTTACAGTATTTACATGTCTATGTCCCGCCATCCACATTAAAAGATTAGGATGACTATGAAGCTCTTTTAACAATCCTTTAAATGTTACTGCATTTTCAATTGTTCCTCCCCGAGTATTTTCATACCAATCCATATATGTATCGTGACCATTGTTGTGCTCTTTATAAGGCATAACTCCAATTGGAATGTGACATGCTATAACCATAAGTTGGTCATTTTTAGTACCATCGGCAAGCTCTTTTTTTAACCAATTCCATCTATCTTCATCTAAGAAAGCACGTCCGTGAATACTTGGATCATTGTCATCTTCTCTTTGTGTATTATCTAGACAAATAACTTTTATAGGAAGATTTGATTTAGGTATGAAACTGTAACAACCAAAATCTATTGATTTATCTCTAGGAGTTAGGTTGAAACCATGCCCTTTGGGTTCAGATGTTGTTTTGAAAAACTCTTTAGTCCATTCTACTTTTGTTAATGATCTTCGTTTTACATCTGGAACTACAGTTGGTGCAGATTTGAAATTTTTAACTAGACCAGCTTTTATAATATCGCCATAAGGATCAGAACCATCTATAACTCCCATATAAAAAAGTTCGGTATCATCTCTTTTAAAAACATTATCTGAATAAAAAAGTAAATCAGGCATCGCTATAACTTTATCATCTACATAGCTTGCTCTTAGGTTAATTTTATTTCTTTTATCATCTAAAGGAATTGAACCCAACCAGAAATGGTCATGATTTCCTATAACTTGATACCATGGAATATTTTTGTTAAGTCCTACTGCTTTATATGGTTTTTGATAATCAATACTATTGGCACCGATATTATTTCCAGAACTTGGTTCAATTATTTGACCATCTAACACGTCTATATACCATCTAGTTTCATTGTACTGTGTACTATTAGAAACATCTCCTAAAGAAATTCCAAAATCTATATTATCTTTTTCATGAAGAGCATTAATTGTTTGAACCATTGCATCTAGAATATGTGTAGAATAAAGCATTCTTGGTGAGTAAATTGATGTAACTTTTGATTCAAAATCCTTACCAAATTTATCCCCAATATAATTTGATGGTTGTAAATAAAGTAACTGAGATGGAGATTCTTTATCTATAATATGAATATCAGTTATTGCAAAAAATTTAAGAAGTTTAGTAGTTTTATTTTTTCTAGGCAACTTATAATCATCTGGCATAATATCATTTCTAACTTCAGCTAAAAGTGGTCCTCCATCTACCCAAACACCGTAACCTTTTTCATCATATTCTCTTATGTTTTTTAGATTTCGTGGTTGGATAATAGATGAAAATTTTTCAGATAACTTAACTGTTTTTTCAAGTGTAGTATATACATTATCTTCAATAGGATATTCAGTAATTTTACTATAATCAATATTACGGCTAGAACAACCACCTAAAGAGATAGCACCCAATGTTATTGATGAATATTTTAAAAAATCTCTACGATTTAGAACACTACTATTTTCTAAAATAGTTTCCTGATTTTTATTTTTAATTGACATTATGTTCCCCTTATTATTTACTTAAATAATATTAACATAATAACTCAACTTTCGCACATAAAAAATCTTCAATTTCTTATATATAAAAGCTATAATAAAGCCCATAAATAGGCACTTTTTGATATAATTTCATCACTACAATCAACTATATAAAGGGCTTTTTTATGGGACTTGATGATTTTAT
>NZ_NXGI01000015.1 GCF_002993025.1 Arcobacter cryaerophilus gv. crypticus
ATGATATTTAAAAATATAATGTTAAAGTCTTTAAAAATTTTTCGTAAAATTAAATAGTAATGTTTAATTTTAAATAAAAATTTCATATCTAAAATTTAATAGAGATATTAAAAAACTATAGATAACACAACTAACTTATTAAAGTATGTACTTGTATGTATGTTTAATAAGATAGTAGCCAAAGAATATTATCAAATTTAGAATAACTAGAAATAGTTATTTTAGGCAAATAAAACTAAATCTAAATTTATTTAGATTTAATAATAAGCTATTAAGGGCTAATGGTGGATGCCTTGACTGTAAGAGGCGATGAAGGACGTATTAGGCTGCGATAAGCCTCGGGGAGCTGCCAAAGAGCTTTGATCCGAGGATTTCCGAATGGGGCAACCCAGCATGGTGAGAACTATGTTACCCTACGGGGAGCGAACCTGGTGAAGTGAAACATCTCAGTAGCCAGAGGAAGAGAAATCAAATGAGATTCCCATAGTAGCGGCGAGCGAACTGGGATTAGGACAAACCCAATGCTTGCATTGGGGGTTGTAGGACTATAATGTGTAATTAAAGAGAATAGATGAAATAGTTGGAAAGCTATAGCATAGAAGGTGATACTCCTGTAATTAAAATTCTCAATAATACTAATAGTATCCTGAGTAGGTCGGAACACGTGATATTTTGACTGAAGCTGGGGGGACCACCCTCCAATCCTAAATACTACTTACAGATCGATAGTGAACAAGTACCGTGAGGGAAAGGTGAAAAGTACTGCAGCGAGCAGAGTGAAATAGAACCTGAAACCATTAGCTTACAATCATTCAGAGCCCTATGTCTTGTACAGGGTGATGGACTGCCTTTTGCATAATGAGCCTGCGAGTTGTGGTGTCTGGCAAGGTTAAGCCAAGTGCGAAGCCGTAGCGAAAGCGAGTCTTAATAGGGCGA
>NZ_NXGI01000016.1 GCF_002993025.1 Arcobacter cryaerophilus gv. crypticus
TCAAGCACTTCATCGCCGATAATACTGCAGGGTCCCCCTGTGGAAACGTAGGTCGCTGCCAGCTCATTGAGTTTTACAAATCCCCCCAAGAGCTTATCTTGTCTTACTAAGAAAAACAATAGTAGGTCAAGGTAAGCTTTTTTATTTTCTACATTTTTATTGTATCTTTCTATTTTTAAAAATTAAAAAACCGTATGATTTAACATACGATTTAAAATATAACAATTTATTTTCTATTTAAAATTTCACAAACTTCTTTTGCATGATATGAAATAATTATATTTGCCCCAGCTCGCTTAAATGCAATCATAGTTTCCATCATAACTCTTTCATAATCAATAAGTCCAGCAAGACCAGCGTGTTTTAACATAGCATATTCACCACTTACATTATAAACACAAATAGGAAGTTTAGTCTCATTTCTTATATCTCTTACAATATCTAAAAATGCAAGTGCTGGTTTTACCATTAAAATATCAGCACCTTCTTTCTCATCTTCTAAAGATTCACTAATAGCTTCAAGTCTATTTGCAACATTCATTTGATATGTTCTTCTATCCCCAAAGCTTGGAGTTGATTCAGCCACATCTCTAAATGGTCCATAATAACCACTTGCAAATTTTGTAGAGTATGCCATGATTGGTAAATCTTTGAAACCATTTTCATCTAAAGCAGCTCTTAAAGTTGTAATAATTCCATCCATCATACCACTTGGTGCTATCATATCAGCTCCTGCACGTGCGTGAACTAGTGCTTGTTGGGCAGATATTTCAAGTGTTTTATCATTGTGAACACTTTGTATTTTTGGATCAAGTATTCCACAATGCCCATGATCTGTATATTCACAAAAACATAAATCTGTAACTACAAACATATTTGGAAACTTCTCTTTAATTGCTTTTATTGTTCTTGAGATTATACTTTCATCACATAAACACTCACTTCCAACCGAATCTTTAATATCTGGAATAGCAAAAAGAATAATAGAATTTAAACCTATTTTTTGTAAATATTCACACTCTTTTAAAATTTCATCAATACTCATTTGAAAAACACCAGGCATACTTGATATTTCTACTTTAATACAATTTCCCTCTTTTACAAAAAGAGGATATATAAAATCATCTTTGCTAACAGTTGTTTCTTGAACTAAATTTCTTAAAGTTTCATTTAATCTTAATCTTCTAAATCGTTTAAACATAATATTTACCTCTTTTTGATATAATCTTTGGATTTTAACAGTTTAAGGTTTAAATACAAATGAATATAATCGAATCAAATATAGCAAACCTTCCTACTAAACACGGAAATTTTAAGATAAAAGCATATAAACAAAATAATCAAGAGCATTTAGCTTTGATGAGCGAAGATTTTAATCCTGAATCTATTGTAAACTTGCGAATACATTCAGAGTGTCTTACAGGAGATGTTTTTGGAAGTGTTAAATGTGATTGTCAAAAACAGCTAGAATTAGCAATTTCTTATATTGCAAAAAATAGTGGTTTAATAATATATCATAGACAAGAAGGTCGAAATATAGGGCTTTTAAATAAAGTAAATGCATATAGTTTACAAGATGCAGGAAAAAACACAGTTGAGGCAAATTTGGCTTTAGGTTTTAGAGAAGATGAGAGAGAATATAGTATTGTTGAATATATTTTAAAAGATATGGGAATAAAAAAAATAAATATTCTTACGAATAATCCTGCAAAAATAAAGTTTATTGAAACTTTGGATGTAGAGATTGTAGAAAGAATTCCAACAATAGTTGAACCAAATTGTCATAATAAAAACTATTTAAATATAAAAAAAGAACAAATGGGGCATATGCTTTGAGTTTAAAAAAATTATTACAAGAAAATAGTTTAAATTTTCAAGATATTTTTTATAAAGATTGTGAAGTTTTTGTTGAACTTTTACAAAAGTGGGGAAAGGTTCACAATTTAAGTGGAAGATTGACTGATGATGATATCTATGAAAATATTTTAGATTCACTTTATCCTCTTAATTTCATAGATGATTTTAATAGTTTTGCAGATATTGGTACGGGAGCTGGTTATCCTGGGCTTATTTTAGCAATTGCACGAAAAGATGTAAAAGCTTATTTGATAGAACCAAGATTAAAAAGAGTTGCTTTTTTAAACTTTGTAAAAGCAAGTTTGGGTTTGAGTAATCTTATAATTTTGCAAAAAAGAGCAGAAGATTTAGAAGATTTAGAAGTTGATTTAATTACAAGTAGAGCTGTAACAAATACAAATTTACTTTTAAATATTACTTCTAAGATAAAAAAAGAGCATACATCTTATCTTTTTTATAAAGGAAGTATGCTAGAAGAAGAGATTGAAACTTCTAAAATATCGAACTTTAAAGTTGTTTCAAGATGTGAACGAAATTATTTATATATTAAAGGAAGAAAATGTTGATAAAAGTAATAGCTGTTATTTTGGCTGGTTTTGTTGTTTATTTGCTATTTTTTAAAAACAAAAGAGTTGATGGTGTTAAAAAAAATGATAAATTAATCTCTGATGAGATGGTAGAGTGTCCTACTTGTAGTACATTTGTTTCTCAAAAAGAGGCTATAGTAAGTAGTGGAAAGTTTTTTTGTTCAAAAGATTGCTTAAATAACAAAAAGGCTTAAAATGAAGATAATTGGAGATAGTTTAATTCCATTTGAAGATTTTTTTAAAGTTTTAAGTATTGAAGATATTAAAAATACAAAATCAAATTCAATGCTTTTTTTTGATTTTAATGAAGAACTTTTAAAATACTCTAATTCTGAAAATTTAAACTTTTTGGTATATGTAAACTCTATAAAAGAGGCTATTTATGCTTCAAGCTTTAATGCAAAATATATAGTTTGTAAAAATAAATTAGCTAAAAAATTACAAAAAATAGCTGATAATTATATGTGGGATTCAAAAATTTTGACTATTATAAACTCTAGTGATGATTTGGAAAAAGTTGCTTTAGAAGAGATTGATGGAGCTATTTATAAAGATGTATTGGAGATAAAAGTATGAAAGAGATATTAGATTTTGTAGTTTTAGCTCTATTTGTTTTTATGGTTGCTATGTTTATTATAAATTTTAATAGACAACAAATAAAAAAACACACAGATAAACTTGAAAAATTAGATGAGATAGAAAAAAACAAAAACCAAGATAAGGAAAAAGAAAATGCTTAAACCACTTTTAATAGAAATTGGAGTTGAAGAGTTACCAGCTATTCCATTTTTAAAAGAGCTATCAAATATCGAGAAAAAATGGAGTGATATTTTAGAAAAAAATAGTTTACTTTGTAATTTTGAGCTATTTTATACTCCAAGAAGATTGGTTTTATGGCACAGAGAGTTTCAAGTAAAACAAGAAGATAGTGAAGTTGAAAATATTGGTGCTCCAAAAAATATAGCTTTTAAAGATGGTGTAGCAACTCCTGCAGCTATTAGTTTTGCTTCAAAATGTGGTATTAGTGTAGATAAAATTTCATTTAAAGATTTTGGAAAAGGTGAAGTTTTATATCATAAACAAAAAATATCTGGAGTTTTTTCAAAAGAGCTTTTAAACAATATGGTAAACGAATTTGTAGCGAGTTTAAATTTTGGAAAATCTATGAGATGGGGAAGTAGAAGTGATAGTTTTATAAGACCTATTAGATTTTTTTCTATGATGATGGATAATGAAATTGTAGATGGAGAGCTTTTTGGAGTAAAATCTTCTAATTTATCTTTTGGTCATAGAATGGATAGTTATGAACAATTTATTTTTAATGATGTTGGTGATTATTTTTGCAAGTTGGATAAATATGGAGTAGTTTTATATCAAGATGAAAGAAGAGAAAAAATCTTAAAACAACTAAAAGATATTGAGATTAAACACAATATTCAAATAGAATTAGATTTAGAGTTATTAGACGAAGTTGTTGCAATTACTGAGTATCCAACAGCTCTTTTAGGAAAATTTGATGAAGAGTTTTTGCAACTCCCAGCTGAAGTAATTGTTACATCTATGAAAGCAAATCAGAGATATTTTGCAGTTTATAAAAATGAAAAACTTACAAATAATTTTATAGTTGTTTCAAATGCATTAACAAATGATTTTGGATATATAATCTCTGGAAATGAGAAGGTTTTAAGACCAAGACTTGCTGATGCAATGTTTTTTTATAAAAATGATATAAAAAATGGTTTATCAAATGAAGGACTTAAAAAACTTGTATTTGTAGAAGGTTTAGGAACAGTTTATTATAAATGTGAAAGAGAAGCAAAAATTGCTTCATATTTGGCAGAGATTTTAAAAATAGATAAAAAAGATATTGAATTATTGCAAAAAGCTGTAATGCTTTCAAAAGCTGATTTAATGAGTGAAATGGTGTATGAGTTTACAGAACTTCAAGGTCTTATGGGTTACTACTACTCAAAAATAGCAAATTATGATGAAAAAATTAGTCTAGCTTTAAAAGAACAATATCTTCCAAGTGGTGAAAATAGTGAACTTCCTAGTTCTGTTTTTTCTTCAATAGTTGCTATGTCAAATAAAATCGATAATCTTATGGCTCTTTTTAGTGCTGGAAAAATCCCAACAGGATCAAAAGATCCATTTGCCTTGAGACGAGCAGCTTTAGGAGTTGTAAAAATTGCAATCGAACATAAATTAGATATTGATTTTAAAGCTATTTTTGAAGATTTAAAAGCAAATTATAAAAATCTTGATTTAAAAGTTTTAAATGAATTTTTTATAGAAAGACTTTATAAAATCTTTGATAGTGTAAATCCAACTGTTTTAAAAGCTGTAATAAGTAGTGGAGAGACAAATATATACAGAATTTATCAAAAAGTAGAAGCTTTAAATCCATTTGTTGAAAGTGATAATTTCAAAGATTATAGTGCTACATTTAAAAGAGTTGCAAATATTGTAAAAGATATTGAGATAAATGGCTCTTTAGAACTTGTTGAAACACTATTTGAGCAAGATGAAGAGATAAATTTATATAATAGTTTTAAAAAAATAAAGAGTTCAATCTTCATAACTTTTGATGAAGAACTTGAAGCTTTATTTTCTCTAAAACCACAACTTGATAGCTTTTTTGATAAAGTTTTTGTAAATCATGAAGATGAAAGAATTAAAACAAATAGAAAAAATCTTATTGCACAGGTTTATTTAGGATTTAGAAATATTGCAGATATTAAAGAAATAACAATTTAAGTTTTTGTTTATTTTATAAAGATTTTTTATATTTGATTATATGTAGAGATTAACTCTCTATATAAATATAATTCTTAAAATCTAAATTAATTCGATATTATCGGTATTATAAGAAAATTTAAGGTTTGTAAATTTTTTATAATTACACCTATATCACACTACAATACAAACTTTTTATAAATCCTATATTTTAGAACTTTGAATTTAGCTCATTTTATCTAAGATAAATATTTGCTAACATTCTACTCTATTTACCATTTCCATTTTTGAAAGGGTGAATTTGAACTGCTCTATGATGTAATCTTGAAGCTATTTCATAATACTTCATTCTTCAAATATTGTATGATTTAATTTTAATACTGTAAATCAAGTATTTTAAAATTAATTAAATTATAAAATATATAAAATACTATTTTTACAGTATTTTAATTGACTAAGTATTAATTTTAATATATAATACTGT
The DNA here is from genome assembly GCF_002993025.1 of Arcobacter cryaerophilus gv. crypticus. Lineage (GTDB taxonomy): Bacteria > Campylobacterota > Campylobacteria > Campylobacterales > Arcobacteraceae > Aliarcobacter > Aliarcobacter cryaerophilus_B. Next base: position 5,665 of record NZ_NXGI01000016.1, read on the forward strand.
AAATCAAGTATTTTTAAGGAATAAAATGGCAAAAAAAGTTATACCAACTGATTATCCTATTTATGATAGAGAAATAACTATTGAATATTTAGGAAAATTCATTAAAGCAAAAAGAACAAAATCAAATTTAACCTCTCATCAAACAGCATTATTGTGTAATGTTCCTGTTGATGTTATTACAAAGCTTGAAAATAATAAAGGTGGAGTTACTCTTGATAGTTTTTTAAAAGTTGTCAATGGTCTAGGTATTTATATCCAATTAGACGGAAAAAATAAATGAAACATAATATTAATATTTTTTGTAATAATGAACGAGTAGGAATATTAGAAATTGATTTAAATTCAAACGATGTTGAATTAATATATGATGAAAACTGGAAAAATATAGGATTTGAGTTATCTCCACACCTTAAATTTAATGAATCAATAGATTCAAATAGTATTAAAAAGTTTGTAAATAATCTTTTACCAGAAGGTAATGGATTAGATGCCATTAGTATAATATTACAAATTTCAAAAGCTAATAAATTTGGTTTACTTGAAGCAATCGGAAATGAAACTGCAGGGGCTTTAACATTTAGCACAGATAATATTGTGGTTACTAATTTTAGAGAAATAAGTAATGAAGAATTGACTGAAAGAATTATGAATAAAGATAATATAAATATTACTTTGTGGGATGGAAAAATTAGACTTAGTTTATCAGGTGTTCAGGATAAATTGCCATTAGTAGTATTGAAAGATAATAAGTATGGTATAGGAGAAGGAAAAATTGCTTCAACTCATATATTAAAATTTGAAAAAAAAGATGATATACATTTAGTTTTAAACGAATACTTTTGTATGAAATTAGCTAAATTATGTGGTTTAAATGTTGCAGAAGTTGAAATAAGAAAGTTTGGTACTCAAAATATTTTATTTGTAAAGAGATTTGATAGAGAATTTTTTGAAATTGATGATAAATCTTTTGAAATTTCTAAAAGACATATTATTGATGGATGTCAATTATTGGATTTAGATGTTAATATGAAATATGAAAAGGTTTATACTGATTATAGAGGTAATGCAAATTTTAAAAATTTATTTGAATCTTCAAAACTCACAACAAATAAAATTTTAACAAAATTAAATCTTTTGAAATGGACACTATTTAACCTGTGTATAAATAATTTTGATGCTCATGCAAAAAACATATCTTTTTTTGTAAATAAAAATGGTCTAGAATTATCCCCACTTTATGATTTAGTAAATATTGATATGTACCCTCAATTCCATAATAATTTTGCTATGGCTTTTGGTGATGAATTTGACTCAAAAAAAATAGGTGCTTATGATATGGTTGGTTTTTGTGTTCATATAGATATTCAACCAAGATTAATAAAAAATGAATTTAAATTAATTGTAAATAATATTCGTAAAAATATTGGAATAATTAAAAATGATATGTTAGGTTTATATAGTGATAATGAGATCAAATTTTTAGAAAAATTAGAAAGTAATATTTTGGATACTTGTAAAAAATATGAAGATATTTTTAAAACATTAGATAGTGATTATAAGTTCTATAAAGATGACTGGTTATAATCAAAAGAGTTATTATATTAATTTGTAGTACAAAAAGGCTACAATAAACAAAAAAAGGATTTAATATTATGGATGTGACTCTAAGAACTATAGTTGATAGTGTTACTCAATCCAAGGTGTTAACTGATTGCTATCGGGGTCATTCCATATCAAATCCTTTTTATTATTAGGCCATAAGTGGCATAAATCTACATTATTTATTAATGTGCTACTCTATATTCTGGATTCCAATTAAGTTCATTTTTTGCTCTTTGTATAGAAAGTCTTTCATCTACATCAGAAATATTATAAATTCTATTTTTATCACATTTAATAGCTAAAAATGCTGCATGTGCTGCTGCTTCTACATGTACAGGAGGTACGAAATCAACTGGTTTATCAAAACCTGTTCCATCTCCATATAATAAGCCATTTCTAAGAATTATCCCAATAAAAGGTGCATTTAATACTTGGTTTTCTAAACTTGAAACAGCTCTAGATGTTTCTCCATATATTGGATCTTCAAAATTTAATAAATCCGAATCTTCAGTATAAGGAAAAGATGCAGGTTCATAAACAAATGCTATACTTTGTGCAATCATTTTTTCCACCCCAGCTTTTATTGATGCATTAACTAAATTTTTAGTTCCAATATCTCTTAATTTTGCATTACTTACTAATGCTTCATCCATCTTTGCTGGATCAAGACCTGCTGGTAAATCAGTAAGTTGGTGCATTACAATTGTAGGTTTAATAGTAGTTAAAATATCTTCTAATTTTTTTTCATCATAAACATCAATAACTACAGGCTTTACCCCAATATTTTCAAGAAGTTCAATTTTATTTTCATTTCTTGTAGTTCCATAAACAATCCATCCATCTTTTATCAACATTTTGCATAAAGTTCTACCTATTACTCCTGTTGCTCCTGCAACAAATACTTTTTTATTACAATTCATTTTTTAATCCTTAACTATATATAAATTCTTTAATACTTTCTATATTCCATCCATCTTAAATTATCTGTATCTTGGTGACATTTTTATCCATTTAATAATTAAACAATTCTCTCTAAGTTGTTATTTTAATTAACTGAATAAATTTTTGTCTACTTTTTTTGAGTTATTATAGTATGTATTGATATCCTTACTTATCGTAATCACTAGTTTCTAAAGTATAAGATTTTTGAATTTTAGCAATATTTATTTTATAATCTTTAAAAATAGACTCTCTTCCTTTCTTTTGAGCAGACATATGGTCAATATTCTTTTTCCAAGAAAGAATAGCTTCTTCATCTTCCCAGTATGATAATGATAGAAGTTTTTTTTCATTTATTAAAGATTGAAACCTTTCGACACTTATAAAACCTTTTTGATTTACTAATTGCTCTTTTAATATTGAAGCAATTATTAAATATTCATTTTTTCGTTCTTCATTAATTTCAACTTCAAAAATAACTGCAAACATATTCTCTCCATTTTTAATTTAATCTATTATAGTATGAAATAGTTTTATACTATAATAGATGATTAGCGAAAAAAAGCCATTCTTTTGATTTTTCTTCAAAATTTGAGAATACTGAAGACTGCGTTCTAATTACTATAGCCAGAACAATATTAACTCTCTATATAAAAATATAATAAATTTCTAATAAAACCTTTGTAAATAAGCAAAAATACGATTTTTAAGCTTTGTTAAATAATTTAAATTACACTCATATCACACCCTAATAAAATCAATAGTATAGATACTGATAAATAAAGTATTTTTTCTTTTAGTATTTTATTTGTCTTGTATTAAAAAATCTTTTAGTAATTCATCTTGTTAATAAATTAATCTAATCTTAAACTAATTTATTAATATAATTTCTTAAGTTAATTAAATTATAGTCTATATCATATTTTAATATTTAATGTATTTAATATTATTTAATATATATAGAAACGATAATTTGGATAAATTCATTATATTTACATAAATTTTAAATATATATATACTTGCACTATAAATATTTAGAGCTTTGGCAAGCACACATCTGCTTAGATAGGTTTATCACTTGATAAATTTGCCTAAGCTCTAAGTATTTAAATTAGATGTGAGTTTGCCAAAAAAGCACTCTAATTTTTTTACTAATCTTAAAATAATGTAATTTGTTAAATCTAAAGATATAAAGCCACTTTATTGTTGGAGAATATTTTGAAGTTTAAAAAAGGAGGTTTCTAGCAATTCTTAACATGATAGTTTGGCGACTACAAGAATTGCTAAAAAAGTGAAAGCATTTTAACATAAATCACAAAAATTATCAACCTTATTCTAATTTCAAAAAAACAACTTAATTGTTGAGAATAAAATATTGTCCAAATAAAACTATAATAAGCGGTAGAGTGTAAGGACTGCACAGTAAGGCGAAATCCTACGATAAAATTAAATACTTATACAAGGCAAGTAGCCACTTGTCGTAAAGAGGGTAATTCCCTCTTAGAAGGTTAGCCAAATAATAGACCAAATCAGCAAGGTGTGAGGATGTGTATGTGGTACGATTCACCTTGGAGATGCCCGTTCTACTATTTTTATATAGTAGCAAGGACACTCCTATAGATTTACCAGTTAAGATATAAAACAGAGGTTTTTAAATTAGCAATAGAGTTAATACTGGATTGATAAAGATATAGTTACTAGATAAGGGGAACCGTCTAGTGTAATTGTGTTGTAGATTAAGAGCTGAACAATAATCTACTTAAGTCGAAGCGACCGACCGAAAAAGTCGAGTCATAACTTAACTTGTCCTGTAACAAAGTGTTAAATCCATTTTGTTACAAGGGCAAGTTGTCTCCGCTTCCCTCTCTCCCCTATCAAATCATCTCTCTCTTTATTCTCTCTTCCAAAAAAAAGCGGAACAACAAGAAGGAGACAACTGAGATAAAAAAGGTGGAATAATTTAATTAGATTTAAAAATTATTCCGGATTAGCTAATTTATATGAGTCAAATGTATATTCCATTAAATGAAGTCTAAATTCTTTTAATTTATTGTTATTTTGTGCTACTTTATATGCTTCAATAAATAAATTGAACGTAATTAGATCAATTTGGTCATTATCTTCTAATTTTAAATATGTATTAAAATTGTTTTTAATATTACTAAACTCAAATGTAAAGTTCATAAGATGAATTCTAAAGTTTTTAATATCATCAATATTTATAGAACTAATGTAAGCTTCTTTCAATAAAGAAAAAGTACCATTATCTATATCTATTATATTGTTGTTCTTAATTAATTTATCAAAATCTTTAGGTGCATTTATTGTTTTTAGATGTAATTTATAGTAATAGTCATCTTTATATATATCATCAGGATCAGTAAAGTCAGATAAATTATTTTTTGAGTCTAAATTATCAAATATTTCGTTATAGATTCCTAAATCTTTACACTTCTTTTTAATTGGATTTATAGAGTTATTGTTTTTCCATTTTGAAATTGCTGGTTGTCCAATTTTAATTATTTCAGCAAGTTCAGAAATAGTTTGAACGTTATAATATTCCATTAATTTATTAATAATCATAGTTGCAGTATGCATTTTATTCCTTTTTTATTACTATATTCCTTTTTTATTACTATATTAAGTAATATATAAGGAATATAATGGAATAATTCTTTTGTAACAAAGGAATATTATTCCATATATTTATTATATCAATTATTCTTTTGTATTCCCTTTAAAAGGAATTGGTATTTCAGAATTTTGCAATAAGTATTTATCTAGGCTTATTGGAACAAGTTATTAAATCTTAAAAGGATTAAAAATGAATATAGAATTAGAAATAGAGAAATATGAAAAAGAAATAAAAGCTTTAAATATTTCTAAAGGAATTAATCTTAATTCAAAACAAGCTGCTAATGTTATTGGTGTTTCTCCAAGTACAATTGAAAAATGGAGGAAAGACGGTATTGGTATTGATTATATAATGGTTGGTGGACGAGTTATGTATCCTATAAAAGCAATTGCAAGATTTCAAGTTTTAAGACAAATTAAAACAGCGTAGGATCAATTGTGAAAGATGTGCTTAACGCAAAAAAAGAAAAGATTATTGGAGAGATAGAACAAGGAGGACTTAAAAAACTTAAAAAAACTAAGTTACTAAGGTTAATCAAAGATGAAATTCAATCATTATCTAATTATTGGACTTTGTTACAAATTTTAGAAATGATAAATAAGGAATTTGATTTACAAATCTCAAATACAGTTTTTTATGATTTTTGTAAGAATAATCTTAAAAAAAATAATATTGAAACAGTAGATAAAATAGGTGAAATTCGAAAAGGTGTATCTCAAAATAGAAATACAAAAAAAGAAGAAGAAAAATCAATATTGGATTCTGATGAATTAAATGCAATTGCAATGTATGGATCTTCTAAAGTACAGTAAAGGAATTAAAATTTGAAATATATAGTTGTTACAAATCATAAAGGGGGTGCAAGTAAAAGCACTACTACAATGCAAATATGTGGTGCATATGCACTTTATAAGAATATGAATGTGGAAATTTTTGAATTTGATGATGAGAATAAAGATTCTCAAAATTTCACAAAATCAAAAATTAAAAGTACGCAGGTAGAAGTAGGGGATGGTTCTGAAATTACTACAACCTTGAGAAATTTATTCAATGGTATTGATAAGGCTGATATGAGGTTATGTGATGTAGGAGGTAATAAGACTACAACAATTTTTTTGGATGGTCTTAAAAAATCAAGAATGTTTAAAAAAGTAGATTTATTTATTATTCCTATGTCAGGTGGTTCACAAGACCTTAAAAATGCTAAAAAAACACTAGATGTAATTTTAGAGATGGATAAAAATGCAAATATTATGTTTTGCTTATCACGTGTTAGAAATCCAAGAAGAGTTCAATTTCAATATGGTGATTTCTTTAATGATAAAGATTTAAAAAAATATCCATATATTATTTTGAAAGATAGTGATGTGATAGATTTAAGTAGAAAAATTAAGAAATCTGTATATGAACTAGCAACTGATCTAGAATCAAAAAATGAGATAGAAGATGCTTTTGACATTGCTTTGGATGAAGAAGATAACCAAAAAGTATCCAACTTGTCTGTTATGCTTGAAATTTATGATGAAGCTGAAAATTATCTACAAACAACATTGAATGTAGCATTTGATGAATTGGATAAATTATTATATGGAGAATTAAAATGAGTGAATTATCAATAAATGAAGTTGTAAAAATTGTTCAAGAGCTAAAGGCTCTTGAAAGAAAATTTGGTGAAGAAAAAGGATTAATAAATTTATTTAAAAAACTAATTCAAGATTCTTCAAAATTAGATGAGAGTTTAAAATTACATTCTTTAAAAATAGAGGAAATTGTTAAATATGTTAATTCTTCAAAAAATGATATGCAAAAAGAGGTTGATAGTAATATTAATGAAATAAAAGCTTATTATAAAAAAAAGATGGATGACTTAAAAGTAGAGATGATTGAAAGTTTTGATAAAAATGAAAAAAAATTTAAAGAAGTAAGAGAAGATTTATTTTTAGGGTTAGATGTTTTACAAAAATTAAATTTAGAAGCACAAAGAGAAAGAAATAAAATTGATTTAGTGTATAAAATCTATTTTCCTCTTATGGGTCTATTTCTAGGTGCTAGTTGTACATATCTTTATATTTATAAATATTTACAATATAAGCTTAATAGTCAAGTGTTCTTAATGATAGAGCCAGCATTAAATATTTTATCATAAGGAATTAAGCGATGATTGAAAAATTTAGAACGCCAACATTTAAAGTAGAAAAAATAATGTTTGATTGTAAAAATAAGCAAATTTATGTTGAGTGTAAAGATTTACTCTTTAAAGATAGTGAGAGAAAAATTTTGAAAACATACATATTGTCATTTTCTCATTTTAAAAATGATATTTTAGAAAATATAGCTTTGACTATAATGGATTGGTGCAACAGAAATAAAAGAAGAAAAAGTTAATAAGGAATAATATGATTGCTAAAAAAGTTAAAAAAATGCCTAAATCTAAAGCTTCAAAAAGAATAGAGCTAAGAGTTACTGAAGAGTTTCTTCAAGATTTAAATTCAAAAATTGAAGATAGTGGTTTGTCAAAAGCAGATTATTTTAGACATATATTATCTCAAGGGAAAGTTGTTGTAAAAAAAGATTACAATGTTCTTGCAATGCAAGTTAAAAAGTGTGGAGTAAATTTAAACGAGATAGCTTATGTATTAAATGTTGCAAATTTAAAAAATGAATTAAATAATCAAGATTATCAGGCTTTGCTAATTGAATTAAAGTTGATTCAAAATCAATTAAATAAAATTGGAGCTTAATGTGATAGTTAGAGTTAAAAGAGCAAAATCAGGTCTCTCTCAATACATAAGAGATGGTAAAAAAGCCGATTCAATTTATAATAGAGATGATAAAGATATAGTTACCCCAATTTGGGGTAATTTAGATGCTTTTGAAAAAGCTGAAAATTATTGCGTTGAAAACAAAAATTGGTCTGAAAATTATATGCATATTACATTTGGTTTTTCAGATAATGATTGGATAAAGATTGAATCTTTGCCAACAAAAAATGAACAAAATGTATTAATGCAAGAATTGGTATTGGATTATATCAAACACCATTTTAGTGGCTATGATATTGATAATGAAATTATAAGTTATGCAGAGTTGCATTATCCAAAGATAAAGTACGATGAGTATGGTAATAAGAGATACCCTCATATTCATCTGGGGATATCATTTTTGAATTCATTATCAGATACAAAACTCAGAAATTTATTTGCAAATAACAGTTTTTATGATGAATTAATGGTCAGAAAAACAAATTTTAAATTTGGTTTTGAGCAAATAAAAAAAAGAGAGGTTAGAGTTAAAAATTTTGATTCTCAAGTGGGTAGAGATAGAAACGAGTGGATTGAACTACTTGATGATTTAAATGATAGAGAAGAGCTTGTCTATTTTCTTGAGAATCAAATTAATTTTCAAGAAGGAATAGATTACAGAGTTGTTGATACTAAAAATAATAACTATGTAACATTAATTGGAAAAAGTTATAAAACAGATAAAAGTGGTAAAAAAACAATTCAAGATATAAATTTACAAGGTAGGGGATTAGAAAGATTTGTTGATGTTAATTTTGATGCAAAAAATCATAAAAAACTTGAAGATATGACTCAAGAGGAATTACAAGAAATTTTAAATGAAGTTTATGAAAAAAGAGTTGAAGAAATTTTCAAAAGAAGAAGTAAAAAAGCTACCGAAGATTTAGAAAAAATTTATGAAGAAGATAAGGAATTAAAAAAAGATTTTGAAAAGAAATATTCAACAAATAGTAATTATAACTCTATAAAATCTTTAACTTTTCAACATTTAACTTTTCAACAAAAGATTTTTTATAAACATTATGGAGTAAATATACAAGATTCACTTAATGGTTATTATATAAAAGTAGATGATACTATAAATAATACTAGTTTTATAAATAAATCAATCGGCATAAATATTGAAGATAGAGGTGATGAGGTTATATCTTTTTCAAATACTGATTCAATTGAGAATGAAGCTAAATTAATGCTTGATATTGCAATCGCAAAAGGGTGGAATTTATTAGAAATTGAAGTTGATGGTCCAGATGATTTTATAAAAGAAGTAAAAAAACAAATTGTTGAAAAAATTGAAGAACAAAATAAAAAGGAAGGAATAAACTTAAATAATAGTGAAGAAATTTATAGACCCACATCTTTATTGGACAATTATATTTTTGATAATAAATCTAAAATTTTTGAAGCTGAAAAAATAAATGATATAAATTTCTTAAAAGAGAGTTTAAATGCAAAATTAGTTTTAGAATTTGCAAAACAAAAATATAACATTAATCTTGATGATTTTGAAGTTGTTGATGGAAATAAAATTAATAATAAGACAAATAGACAAAAACCAAAATCAATTATAGATTTTTTTACTAAAGAAATTGGAATTCGAGTTGGTGAAGCAACACAGATTTGTAAAGATTTGATATCAAAACAACTAATAAAAAATGATAGGGATTTAAAACATGAAGAAAGAATAGAAGAGTTAACACAACAATATGAAGATATTTCCAATAAAGATATTGTAGATGAACAAATTGAAATGAATCAGAATAGAGAAGATAACCATCATGCAAGAAAAAGAAAAAATAGATAAAATAATGACAAAAAAAGAGTTGGGCTGTGATATTTTTAAAGATAAAGTAAAATATTTTGAAAATACCTTAAGTAACATAAATAACAGTGTTTTAGAAAAAGAGAAATAATGAAAATAGATATATTAAGTGACTTACATTTCGATAACTACTTCTATTGTAAATACACAAAAGATGATGTAATTAAATTTTACAGCCAAATTATTGATTTTAATAATTGTGGTGATGTATTAGTAATAGCTGGTGATTTAGGACACAATAATCATCAAAATATAAAGATATTAAAAATTCTAAAAGAGTTTTACAAAAATATAGTTTGTGTATTAGGAAATCACGATTACATAAATATTTTAGAAATTGAAAATTTTGATGATTTTTATGAAATGGAAAAACCTAAAATCGAAAAAGTTTATAAAGATTGTGATGTAATGATTACTCATATTAACCCAAGTGTAAAAGATGAAAATATGAATAGTAAATATAAAAATAATCTATCAAATACATTTTTTTGCTTTGATGGTGAAGAGTATTTAAAAAATGGAAATATGAAATACTGGATATTTGGACATAACCACGATGTTATTGAATATAAAGAACATAATGTTACTTGTATTTGTAACCCTGTTGGCTATCACAATGAGAGTGGAAATGGTAAGTGGATTAAAATTAAGCAAATAGAGGTTTAGGAAAGGAGACAATATGCAATTAAGTAAATATACACAAGATAATGACAAAGTTTTAACTGTCATTGATAGAAAAATGATTTTTAAAATAGATGATAATTTTTTTATAGATGATAAAGGAATTAAAAGTTTTACAGAAAAAAATATTGAAAATATAGTACCTTTAAAACTTAACCAAGAAGTACATTATGCAAAAAAGTATATTAAAAGATGTACAAGAAGTGAAAATGGAATTATCTCTTTAGCTTTTAAAGAAGATATATATAATTTTCTAAAAGGCAAAGAGTATGATGAAGAAGAGTGTTATGTATCAAACGGAAGTTTTTTAGTTGCTTGTTATTTAATGAGCGTTCCTGTAAAGCTTTTTTATGATGGAAGAAATGAGATAACAAAAGATTTAGAAATAACAGAAGATATTAAAAATAATATGTGTAGTTTTGCCGAAGTTTGCTTACAAAAACCATTAAAAGAATATGTTATAAAACCGACAAAAAATAGAACTTATTTTGGTTTGGAAATACATCAAGGTAATTTAGTTAAAGAAAATGATATTAAAAAACTACCTTTTTATGATTTTTGGTATGAGAGTGCAAAAGGAAGCACTTATGTAATTATTGATGATGAAGAGTATATATATTTAACTGATTTTGAGAGCTTTTCAAAACTGTTTATTAAAACTGGAAAACATAGGTTTCAAAAAGGAGATTAAAATGGAAACTTGTAATTATGAAGAAAAAGAAATTAAACAATTAAAAGTAAAAGATAAGTGGGAAAAAGATTTTGGAATTTTAACTTTTGATACAGTAAAAAACAAATTTCACTTTAAATATGATGATAATTGTAATGGCTACTCTTTTTCAGATATTAATATTCAAAATGGTAAAGAGTTTGAACAAAAGGAAATGTTTAATGTATTCTCTTTTGATGATAGTTTTGCTAGAAGTAAAATGATTGAACAATACAATTTATCAGGAAAAAGCAATAATGAAATGCAATGGTTTTTTAAAGAGCTTTGTGCAAAAAACAAAACTTTAAGCTGTAGAGGATTTTATTTTGAAGAAATGTAATGATGGTTTAGAAATAATAAAAAGAGCCAATGAGCTAATTAAACAAATCGAAAAAGAAGCTTTAGAGATAATCAAAAAAAGAGAATTGATTAAAAGTAAGATTGTTGATAATAGTATAGAAATAGATTTTATTGTTAATTGTCTTACAAAAAAAAGATATGATGATTTAACTTATAATGAGAGATTATTTGTAAATGATATTTTTGAAAATGCTACCAAAGAAGATTTACAAGTTTTAAAAGATAAATATTTTATTGATTTAGAAGATTTAAAAGCTATCTTTTTAAGCTCTCCTTATAGTGAAAATATTAGAGTAATAAGTAGAAAAAATGAAAAAAAACTAGACAAAATCAAAAAAAAGACAGAAAAAAGTAGAAAAAAGTAGAAAAAAGTAGAAAAAAGTAGAAAAAAGTAGAAAAAAGTAGAAAAAAGTAGAAAAAAGTAGAAAAAAGTAGAAATTCACAAAAGTCTTCATAGGCACATCGACCAATCACCGTACAAAAATCGCATACGCTAATTTTGGGTGATTGATGTGCAAAATTCACTTAAAAAACTAAATAATTTTTTCTTTTTTTAGATTTTATGAATAAATAATTTTCTAACTTTTTATATATAAAACTAAATTATTTTTTATAAATATTTAATTTCTCTCGACAGTTTATTCCAATTCTATCTTTAGTTCTGATATTTTAAAAACAATTTTATTAAAATTACAATAGTTTTAAGTTGACATTTTAAATTTTATAAATTAATATACATATAAATTACTTTCTTAACCACCTTAGAAGTTTCAAAAAAGTATAATCAATATAAATTTAACACTATAAAAATACACACAATATTTTATATTTAGGGGATTAAAACTATATGGGTGAAGAGAATAAAAAAGCACTTGAACAACAATTATGGAATATTGCAAATGAACTTAGAGGTAAGATGGATGCCGATGAGTTTAGAGATTATATTCTAGGTTTTATCTTTTACAAATATCTATCTGAAAAAATTGAAAACTTTACAAATGAACTTTTAAAAGAAGATGGTATTACATTTACAAGTCTTGATTCAAATAACTCTGAGCATGAAGAGATATTAAATAGCCTAAAAGATGATTGTGTTCAACAACTAGGATACTTTTTAAAACCAAATGAACTATTTTCAGCTATGGCAAAAAAAGGAAATAGTGATAACAATAACTTTATCCTTGATGATTTAACACAAGTATTAAGACATATAGAGTCCTCAACTATGGGAACAGAAAGTGAAGATGATTTTGAACACCTATTTGAAGATTTAGACTTAACTAGCACAAAGCTTGGTCGTACTGAAGAAGCAAAAAATAAACTAATAGCAAAAGTTCTATATCATCTTGATAATATCAACTTTGAACTAAAAAATCATGATAGAGATGTTTTAGGTGATGCATATGAGTATCTAATAGGGCAATTTGCAGCAGGAGCAGGTAAAAAAGCAGGGGAGTTTTATACTCCTCAAGAAGTATCAAAAATTTTAGCAAAACTTGTAACTGTTGGAAAAAGTAGATTAAAATCAGTATATGATGCAACTTGTGGTTCTGGTTCACTACTTCTTCGTGTAGCAAAAGAAGTTGAAGATGTGTCAAACTTCTATGGGCAAGAGTTAAATAGAACTACATATAACTTAGCTCGAATGAATATGATTATGCATGATGTTCACTATAGAAAATTTGATATTAAACAAGAAGATACTCTTGAGCATCCACAACATTTAGAGCATAGATTTGAAGCAATAGTTGCTAATCCTCCATTCTCTGCAAACTGGAGTGCAAATCCACTTCACTTAAATGATGATAGATTTAGTCAATATGGGAAACTAGCACCTTCTTCAAAAGCTGATTTTGCATTTATTCAACATATGATTTATCATCTTGATGATAATGGAACTATGGCTATTGTTTTACCTCATGGTGTGTTATTTAGAGGAGCATCTGAAGGTCATATTAGACAATATCTAATAGAAGATAGAAACTATTTAGATGCAGTTATAGGATTACCTTCAAATATCTTCTATGGTACTTCAATACCTACATGCATTTTAGTATTTAAAAAGTGTAGAGAGCATAGTGATAATATATTATTTATTGATGCATCTAATGATTATGAAAAAGCAAAAAATCAAAACTATCTAACAAATGAAAATATTGAAAAAATCATTGATACTTATGCAAATAGAAAAGAGATAGAAAAATACTCTCATCTTGCTTCTATGCAAGAAATAAAAGAGAATGACTACAACCTGAATATTCCAAGATATGTAGATACTTTTGAAGAGGAAGAAGTTATTGATTTAGACAAAGTATCAAGTGAATTAAAGGCTTTAGAAATAGAGATGAAAACAACTGATGAAACAATAGCTTCGTTTTGTAGAGAATTAAATATCTCTACGCCATTTTAGGAGATAGTTTTGGAATACTCTTATAAAAGACTAAATTTAGATAGCTATATAGAACTATTATATAAAGAGGGTTTTCAAAAATCTAAATATGAATATGACCAATTAAAAGAAATAATTGAAGAAATTGGAATTTTTAGATTTAAAGGATATGTAAAAGCATTTCGAAAAGATGTAAGTGAATATAGTATAGATGATGTTTTGGAGCTTTATAACTTGGATAGACAAATTTCTATAAATTTATTTAAATCAACTTCTCAAATTGAAATAAAATTAAAAACTTACCTAATAGAGATTGCTTATAGTCTTACAAATAATCCATTTTTCTATCTTTTAAAAGATTCATATGTTGATAATTTTAAATTAAGTGATGAATCTATTTATGATTGGGAAGTAAAAGAGCTAAAGAATAAAAAAAATGAAATATATCTTCATTATAGAGATTATTATTTAGGCAAATATGATTTTAACTCAAATAAAGAGAAATATTTAAAAGATAAAATATTAATTGACTTGAATAGTAATATGAATATAAATTATCCACCATTTCACTATTTTATTGAAAATGTTACACTTGGAAGTTTAATTAATATTATTTCAAAGCTAAATGTAAACGATAATAGTATTCTAAAACTTTTAGCAAATAGATTTGGTATGTATGATAAAGATGTATTTTTGAATTATTTATTAAGATTAAAAGAGCTAAGAAATAGATGTGCCCATAATGGAAGACTATTTAACAGAAATTATAGAGGTGTTAAAGCTTATGGATTACACAAAAATCTTAGAAAAAATATTTATGAGCATAAACTATTAGATGTATATTTTTCAATGCAAATTCTTTTAGAAAAGCATTCCAAAATAAAAGACACTAAAATTTTAGAAGAGCTATTTGTAAATGATATTTTAAATAACTGTGATAAAAAAAGGGAAGATTTTATTATGAATATAATAAAAATAAAGACAAGGTAAGTGTGCATGCAGGGACTTACCGTAAGTGCTGTAATTGTATACAACTATAGTTTAAAAAGAGTTTAAAATGAGCAAAAGTATTAATGTACCTAAATTAAGATTTAAAGAGTTTAGTGGAGAATGGGTAAATACAAAACTAGGAAATCTTGGGAATTTTCAAGGTGGAGGAACTCCAGCAACATCAGAAGATAAATATTGGATTGGTAATATACCTTGGATTTCTAGTTCAGATATCATTGAAGGAGATATTAAAAACATTAAAATACATAGATTTATTAATGATATTTCAATAAAAGAATCTGCTACTAAACTGATAGCAAAAAACAGTATTTTATTTGTTTCTAGAGTTGGTATTGGTAAGGTAGCAATTGCAAATACTGATTTATGTACTAGTCAAGACTTTACAAATCTAACATTAATAAAAGACGATAGCTATTTTATAGGATATTATTTTTTATCAAAAAACAGATTGTTAGAAAAATATAGTCAAGGTACATCAATTAAAGGTTTTACTATGAATGATTTAAAAACTTTAAAATTAAATCTTCCATCAAAACAAGAGCAAGAAAAGATAGCTTTATTTTTAGCATCTGTTGATACCAAAATAGAGCAACTTACAAAAAAAGAAAAACTTTTACAACAATATAAAAAAGGTGTAATGCAAAAAATCTTTAATCAAGAGATTAGATTTAAAGCTGATGATGGTAGTGAGTTTTGTGATTGGGAAGAGAAGAAATTGGGGGATATTTTTAGTGGTATAAAAGGTCAAGGACTATCAAAAGGTGACATTGTAGAAAATGGAGTTAATAAATGTATTCTCTATGGTGAACTTTATACTAGCTATCCTGAAATTATTAAAGAAGTTATTAGTAAAACAAACTCTATAAATGGTGTTAAATCTTTAAAAGGAGATTTACTTATACCTTGTTCTACTACTACTACAAGAATAGATTTAGCAGATGTCACGGTATTATATGAAGATAATGTTTTACTAGGCGGGGATATAACTATTTTACGATTTAAGAAAAATGGAAACTCTACTTTTTTTGGTTATTATCTAACTCATTATAAAAAATATGATTTAGCAAAATATGGTCAAGGGAGCACAATCGTTCATATGTATTATAGTCACTTTAAAACTATGATAATAAAGATTCCACCATCAATACAAGAACAAAATAAAATAGCAAATTTTTTATCTTCAGTAGATTCTAAAATCGAGCAAGTTAATAAACAATTACACTCTATAAAAGAGTTTAAAAAAGCACTTTTACAGCAGATGTTTGTGTAAAGGTGATAAATGGCAAAAACAGGTTCTGATTATGAAAGATTTGTATTAACAATACAGCAAGCTATACTTAATTCTGAAGAGTTTTCTAAACAAAAGAATATAAAAATTGAATTAAATAAAAAGATTGTAGATAATACTGGTACTGAAAGAGAATTTGATTTATATTGGGAATATGAATTAGCAGGAATCACATATAAAACTATAATCGAATGTAAAGATTATAATTCAAGAATATCTGTTGAAAAAATAGATGCTTTGATTGGTAAAATAAAAGATTTACCAGACATAAAACCAGTATTTGCAACTAAAACTGGGTACCAAAGTGGTGCAGAAACAAAAGCTAAGCATAATAAAATAGATTTACTTATTGTTAGAGAGCAAATTGAAGATGATTGGAAAGATAAAAATGGAAACCCTTTTATAAAAAAAATATTCATAAGATTAATAGCTTTACCAGCTCCAGAAATAATAAATTTTCAAACATTTGTTGATGAAGATTGGATTATAAAAAATACTAATATCGATACAACAAAGCCTATTACAATGCAAGGAATGAATAACGAAATATTTATTTATGATGAAAATAAAAATGAACAATATTCATTGCAAGAATTATCAAAGAAAACTTCAGAAGAAGATGAAGAAATAACAAAAGATACTTTTAGACATATTGAAATATTTGAAAATGCCTATATAGACTATAATAATGTAAAATTAAAATTAAAAAAGTTTTTATTTGATTATATTCGTCAAAATCCCATAGAAAGTAATATTGAAATAGATATTACAAAAGAGTTAATTGGCGTTATAGAATATATAAACCAAAATAAAAGAACTGCAGTTTTTAAAGATAGAATAATAAAAGATTGGTGATGAATAATAAATAATAATTTTAAAACAAGGAAACAAAATGAGTGAGATTGAAAGTCCAATAAAAGTTGATATATCTGAATCTACAAATGGTATATTAAATGCTTTATTTTTACCTGGTATAAAACAAGTAGGTATGGCTTTAGGTAATACTTTAGGATTGATTAATACGGCAACACTGCCATTTAGATTTGTAAATGTATATTCGCAAGAAAACTTTAAAAGATATACAGATAAAGTTAAATATATTCCAGAGGAAAAAATAAAAGAAGTTGAACCAGAAATTGCAATTCCTCTAATAGAAAAATTGTCTTATACTGGTAATAGTGATTTAGCAGAAGCTTATGCAAATTTATTAGCAAAAGCATCCAATAAAGATGATGTTGATTTGGTTCATCCTGGATTTATTAATAAACTTAATTCTATGTCTCCCGATGAAGTAAGAATTTTAGAGTATTTAAAAGATTTTAAAAGTATAAGTTATATTGTTTTTAGAGCAATAAATAAAAAAGATTCTAGAACACAAAATTTAAGTTATAGACTTATTGGATTGGAGAGTGTTTTAGGTTTAGCACCAAACAGAATACAACAGCATATTGAAAATTTGATTTCTTTAAGTATTTTAAGAGATAGAGATGATGCTTCATTGGCTGATGTTCAAAAATATGAAGAAATTATTGACTTATATAAAGATACTAAGATGAAATTTGAAATTAAAATTGCTAATGGAGAATATGGAGAAGATAGAGAGCTTGATATACAAAAATGTTTCTATGAAATTACAACAATAGGTAAAGTATTTATTAATGCTTGTACAACTTCATCGGTTATAAAAGTTTAATTACAGGAAAAACTATGAGTACGCAAAGCGAAGCACTATTAGAAGAAAATTTATTAAAACAACTCCAAAGTTTAGGGTATGAAAGAGTTGTTATTAAAAATGATAAAGAGTTAGAAGATAATCTAAAAATTCAACTTGAAAAGCATAATAAAACAACTATTAGTGATAATGAATTTAAAAGAGTTCTAAATCATCTAAATAAAGGAAATGTTTTTGAAAAAGCAAAAATATTAAGAGATAAATTTGTTTTACTTTGTGATGATGGAACAAGTAAATATATTGAATTTTTAGATTCTGAACATTGGTGTCAAAATCTATTTCAAGTAACTTCTCAAGTAAGTGTTGAAGGTATTTATAAAACTAGATATGATGTAACTATTTTAATTAATGGACTTCCTTTATGCCAAATAGAGTTAAAAAGAAGTGGCTTAGAGCTAAAAGAAGCATTTAATCAAACACTTAGATATAAAAGACACTCATATAGCTCTAATAATGCTTTATTTAACTATATCCAACTATTTGTAATATCAAATAATGTTAATACGAAATACTACTCTAATAATAAACTAGAATCTATGAATTTTAAACAAACTTTCTATTGGAGTGATAAAAACAATAAACGAATAGATAGTTTAAATGAATTTGCAACAAATTTCCTAGAAAAATGCCACTTATCTAAAATGATTTGTAAATATATCGTTTTAGCTCAAGCTACAAAATCCCTAATGGTTCTAAGACCTTATCAATTTTGGGCAGTTGAAGCTATTATTGAGCGAATTAGAGATACAAATAAAAATGGATATATTTGGCATACAACTGGAAGTGGAAAAACTCTAACATCTTTTAAAACAGCTCAAATTCTAATGAAACTTCCAAAAGTTGAAAAAGTAGTATTTGTTGTAGATAGAAAAGATTTAGATTATCAAACAACAAAAGAGTTTAATAGCTTTAGTGATGGAAGTGTTGATGGAACTGATAATACAAAAACTCTTGTAAAACAGTTTACTGATGATACAAAACTAATTGTTACAACTATTCAAAAGCTAAATACTGCAATTTCAAAAAAACAGTATTTAGAACAAATGAGTATAGTAAAAGATAAAAATATTGTATTTATCTTTGATGAGTGTCATAGAAGCCAATTTGGTGAAACTCATTTAGCTATTACAAAATTCTTTACAAATAATCAAATGATAGGATTTACAGGTACTCCAATATTTGTAGATAATGCAACAGGAAATGCTCTTGGAAAAAGAACCACAAAAGAGCTATTTGATGAGTGTTTACATAAATATGTAATTACTGATGCTATTAATGATGAGAATGTTTTAAAATTCTCTGTTGAGTATATAGGTAAATATAAACAAAAAGAAAATAGTGTAACAAATATTGATATTGCTGTTGAAGATATTGATAAAAAAGAGCTTCTTGAAAGTAGTGATAGAATTGAAAAAATTGTTGATTACATAATTGCTAATCATGATAGAAAAACTCACTCAAAAGAGTTTACAGCTATGATGTGTGTATCTTCAGTTGAAATGCTTATAAAATATTATGAACTATTTAAAAGCAAAAACCATAATTTAAAAATTGCAACAATCTTTTCATATAGTGCAAATGAAGATGATAAAGATGCAACAGGAATTGTTGATTTAGAAGAAGCTGAAGGTGCATTTGTTGATGAAGAGCATATAAATAAACACTCTAGAGAAAAACTAGATGAGTTTATTGAATATTATAATAAAATGTTTGGATGCAAATACTCCACAAAAGATTCTCAAAGTTTTTATAACTACTACAACGATATTTCAAAAAGAGTTAAACAAAAAGAGATAGATATTTTACTTGTTGTAAATATGTTTTTAACTGGATTTGATAGTAAAACTCTAAATACACTTTATGTTGATAAAAATTTAAAATATCATGGATTAATACAAGCATTTAGTAGAACAAATAGAATATTAAATGAACAAAAATCTCAAGGTAATATAGTTTGTTTTAGAAATTTAAAAACTGCTACTGATGATGCAATTGCACTTTTTTCAAACAAAGACGCAAAAGAGATAATTATAATGCAACCATATGAAAGTTATGTAGAAACTTTCAATGAAAAATATGATGCTTTAAAATTAATTGTTCCAACAGTTAGTAGTGTTAGTGACTTATATAGTGAAGAAGAGAAACTAGAGTTTATAAAAGCATTTAGAGAGCTATTAAGAGTAAAGAATATTTTAGGTGGATTTAGTGATTTTAAATGGGATGATTTAAAGATACTAGAGCAAGAGTTTGAAAATTATATGAGTAAATACCTTGATTTAAAACCAAGTGTTAATCCTAATAAAGAAAAGGTATCTATTTTAGAAGATGTGGACTTTGAGTTAGAGCTAATTCATAAAGATGAGATAAATGTTACATATATTTTAAAGCTTCTTGGTTTATTTAAAGATAATGACAATGAAGAACAAAAAGCTAAACAAAAAGAAGAGATTTCAAACTTACTAAATAATAACCCTCAACTTAGAAGTAAACGAGAATTAATAGAAAAATTCATCAATGAAAATCTAGTAAAAATTGATAACAGTGATAGCATTGAAGATGAATTTATAAAATTCTGGGATGAAGAAAAAGTAAAAGCATTTGAACAAATTGCAAATGAAGAAAATCTAAATAAAGATGAACTAAAAAAAGTAGTTGATACATATATTTATGAACAAAGAGAACCACTTCCAAATGATATTGCTAAAACATTAAATATTGCTCCAAAATATTTAGAGAGAAAAACTATAGTTACAAGGGTTTTAGAAAGAATAGTTGGGTTTGTTGATAAGTTTTATGAAAGTTAAATAGTATTAATTTACTAATAAATAAATACTAAAGTGATATTAATATAATAGTAAATTAATATCACTTTATATATAATTATTCATATAAATAATCTAAGGAATTTTGATGATAATTTCAGTTTGTAATGAAAAAGGTGGTAGTGGAAAAACTACAATTGCTTTAAATATTGCAGTAAAACTAGGGCTTTTAAAAGAAGATACTTTGCTTATTGATGCGGATCCTCAAAGAAGTATTGAAGTATTTACAAATATTAGAGCTAATGAAAATATTGATCTTATTTTTAATACTGTTTCTAAATTTGGAACAAGCCTTGGTAAAGAAGTTAAAAGTTTACAAAATAAATACTCTTCTATTGTAATTGATACAGGTGGAAGAGATAGTGAAGAGATGAGACAAGCATTAGCAATTAGTGATTTAGTAATTATTCCTACACTTCCTAGTGATTTAGATATTGCTGTTTTAAATAAAATGATAAATTTATTTAATCAAGCTAAAGCTTTTAACCCAAATGCTAAAGCATTAATTACTATTTCAAAAGCTAGCCCAAATCCTTTTTTAACTAAAAAGATAGAAGATTTAAAACAATATATTAAAGATAAAAATCTTGAAGATATTAAACTTTGTGAAAGTGTAATATTTGAGAGAGAAGCATATAAAAACTCTTTTTCAAATGGCTTAGGTATTTTAGAATTCCTTGATGAAAAGTCTAAAGCTTATCAAGATTTTAATAACTTCTTTGATGAATTAGTTGAATATGTAAATAGTTAATTAGTAATTATTTACTAATAAATTAATATTAATATATTTATAAAATAAAGGTTATAAAATGAAAGAATCAATATTTAAGAAAAATGAAAAAAAATCATTTGCATTTGTTGAAGACCAAAATACTCAAAATAATGTGAATGAATTAAATGAATTTGTAAACTCTGGAAGAGGGCAGACTAAAAAAGTTTTAAATCCAAAAGGTAGACCAAAACTTGAACTTGATGAACTAAAACAAGAACAAATAGTAATTTACCTTACTAAAGAACAAAAAGATGAAATTACTAAAAAAGCAAAACAATCATCTCTTAGTGTTTCAAAATATGTGATGCTTAAAGTATTTGGTATAAATTAACATTAGAGTAAATAAACTTATGAAATTAAAAGGTATAAATAATGATAATGCAAAATTTACAAAATGAATTAATTAGTTTTATAGTAATAGCTTTGGTTGTTATACTTTTTGCTTATTATGAATTTAAAATACGAAACAAATAAAAATATTCAGAATTTATTTTTATAATAAGAAAATTCATAAAAGCTAAAACTATTAATAATTACTTCAATTTTAACTTAATGAATTTTTTATAATTTTCAATAAATGTTATTTTCAAAATAATATAAAAGTGACATTTAAAATACATCGTAAAACACTTGTTTTCCGAGATTTAAGAATTTTATGTATTTATTTAATTTAATATTTTATACGAAAACTACAAAGAAGTTTTTCGACTAATGTCGGAAAATAGTATGGTTATTTTCGTATATAAACCAAATAATAAGAAATCTTTACAATTATTGGAAAAAAGTAAAAATTATTTTTATAGACTTAGAGTATTATTTATAATCTCTTCTATGTCAGCAATAGAAGAGATTACATTCTCACTCATTAAAAAACCAATTGCATGTGCATCTTGGTCTTTTGGGATTGTCATCATAGATATAGCTTTTTCTCCGTTTAAATAAAGGTTTAGACGTGCTTCTTCAATTGTCACGTCTTCAACCATATTGGCTTCATTTTCTATAAGTTTGTCAATAATTACGGTTTTTAAATATTTGCTATTATCCATAGTTTTCCTTAATATGCAAATTTTGCATATTTAAAATCTTTTTTTAAATAGAAAAAGCCCTAAAGCTTTTCCTATCTTTTTAATAAATCTTTATCCTCTTCTAATACATCTGGTCTTATTTGCTCTAAGTACTCAATTGGCAATTTCCCAGTTATCACACCTGGAATATAACCTTTTACTGAAACAAAGTATGAATATACTGTTTCAAATGTAAAGAAAGAAATAATTGCACTACCCATAAAATGGATAAATAGAATAAATCTTTTTATCTGTATTGTTTGTGCATGCGTTGCTGCATCTGGAAACATATACCATATTATAAAACCACTTAATACAAGTAAAAAACCAAATGCAACATACATATAGTAGTTGATTCTATTCATAGGTTCATATTTTCCTCTTAAAAAGAATTTATGCCATATTTTAGAACTAGGTCTTACAAAGTATTTATGATCTTTAAATGCAATAACTGTAACAATAAACCAAACTGGAATCCAAGCAACACCAACAACTTCATGTGTAGCTCTCATAAGTCGAGGAATATATCCTCCACCTGTCCAGTTTCCAAATGTTATTGAAAAACCAGTTATAAACAGATAAATCATAATTACAATATTTAACAAAATAACAACTCTTTGAAAAAGTGAATAAACTTGCACTTTCTCATTTTCTCTTGTAATTTTTGCTTGTTTTCTACCTTTTGCAACAATAAACATTATTGTAAACAGACAAAATTCAAATAAAAATACCCAAGGAAGAAGATGTTGTCTCTCTTCAAATGCTCTTATAACTTCAGGAGCAATTGCATCATATCTAGGTCCAAAAAGACCTACTTCCATCTGTTGATACTGTGTTAAACTATCAAAAGGTACAATTTGTCCAGTAAAATTACCTTTTAACATTTGCATTAAAAATTGGTAAACATAGTTTATATCAGCTATTGAGGCCAACCAAAAATACCAATATGTTAAAAGTATGAACAAAAAGCCTACAATTAAGTAAGCTTTATATTCACTTAGAAAACTTTTATTTTCCATATGCTTTATACTCCATGTCCATAAGAAGCTACTCTTTCTCTATATATATTTGATACAGATTCAGCATCTCCTACAAGTAATGCTTTTGTTGAACACATTGAAGCACATACAGGAACTTTACCTTCAGCAATTCTATTTTGTCCATATAGTTTTCTTTCTTTTTCACTGTTTGTCTCTTCTGGACCACCAGCACACATAGTACATTTATCCATAACACCTTTTGTACCAAAAGCACCATTTTTAGGAAATTGTGGAGCACCAAAAGGACAAGCATATAAACAGTAAGAGCATCCTATACATTTGTTTTTATCATGAAGCACAATTCCATCTTCTCTGATATAAAAACAATCTACTGGACAAACTTGCTCACAAGGTGCATCTGTACAATGCATACAAGCTACTGAAGTAGAAAACTCTTTTCCAATAATACCTTCATTTATAGTTACTACTTTTCTTCTACTTATCTCAACTGGTAATTTGTGAGCTTCAGCACAAGCAACAGAGCAACCATCACAATGAATACATCTATTTTCATCACAATAGAACTTCATTCTTGCAAAATCATATTTTTTACTCATGTTACTTCTCCTAAGCTTTTTCTATTCTACATAAACCAGTTTTTGTTTCTGGAATTTGAGTCATAATGTCATATCCATAACCAACTACAGTATTTGCAGCTTCACCTGTTGAATAAGGTTTTGTACCTTTTGGATACTTATGTCCTAAATCCTCACCTTGGAATTTACCCATAAAGTGAAATGGCATAAATACAGTTTTTTCATCAACACTATAAGAGTATTTAGCTTTTACATGAATTTTTGTACCTTCAACACCATGAACCCAAACCATATCACCATCTCTAATACCAAGATTTGATGCTAAATTTGGATTAATATCGACAAACATTTCACCATCTAATTTAGATAGATACATACTAGCTCTAGTTTCAGCTCCAGCACCACTATGAGTAACTAATCTTCCAGTTATCATAATTATTGGGAAATCTTTTGCCCAATCTTGTTTATTTTGTTTAGATGCATATTGAGTATCCACTCTAAAATGATCTTTTTTATCAGGATAAGTTGGATACTTTTCTACCATTTTAATATTTGGAGAATGAATTGGTTCTCTATGTAAAGGAATTTGATCAGGGAAATTCCAAGCTTTTGCTCTTGCTTTTCCATTACCATAAGGTGTTAATTCTGCTTCAATTGCCTTTTTAACTAAAATTCCACTTATATCAGTTGCAAAATTTTTACCTGCTACAAGTTTTTTTTCATCTTCTGTTAATTTTAATCCTAATGATTCTGCATTTTCTGCACTAATAGCTGGATGTCCCTTTTCTAAAGTAGAATTTTTAGTTGGAACATTTGCAATTAGACTTACTCCATCTCTCTCAAGTCCCCAATTTACTCTAAATCCCATACCACCTTTAGAAACAGGTTTAGATGTATCATAAAGTATTGGACTTCCACAATGTGTTTCATTCCAACATGGCCATGGTAAACCATAGTATTCACCTTTCACTGGTCCTACTCCTTGAAGAGTAAACTCATTGAACAAGTGCCAATTCTCTTGGTGTTTTTTTAATCTTTCAGGTAAATGTCCACCCATTCCAATAGATTTTACACCTCTTGCAATCTCTGTTGTAGCATCTTCTGGCCAATTAAAATTCCCTTTTCCATCACCTAGTGATTTTGTATATTCATTATAAAAACCTAATCTTTTTGCTAATTCAAACATTACAAAATGATCTGTTTTTGATTCATATAATGGTTCTACTATTTGAGATCTCCATTGCACATTTCTTCCTGTTGCTGTTACGGAACCTGAAGTTTCAAATTGAGTTGCAATTGGAAGAATAAAAATATTATCTGTTTTATCTGTTAAAATAGCTGCTTCGTTTACAAATGGATCTCCAAGAACTAGTAAATCAACATTATCAAGTCCTTTTTTTACTTGCTGAACTTGTGCTGTTGAAGTAATACCATTACCCATAACAATAAGTGCTTTTAAATTTGTTCCTGCATTATGAATTGCATCTTCGCCTTCTTGCCCTGCTATAACACCAGACCACCAACGAGCTAATGTAAATCCATTTTTATTCATCATCTCTTGATTTTTAAATCTTGATTTAACATAATCATAATCTACATTCCAAACATTAGAGAAATGTTTCCATGCTCCATCTGCTAAACCATAATATCCTGGAAGTGTTTCAGAAGAACAACCCATATCAGAAGCACCTTGAACATTATCATGTCCTCTTAAAATATTACATCCTCCACCTTCAACTCCCATATTTCCAAGAATCATTTGTAATATTGGACCTAATCTTGTATTTCCAGTTGCAATAGAATGTTGAGTTAATCCCATTGTCCAAACTAAACATGCAGGTTTAGATGTTGCAAATAATTTTGTAATTTGAACTAATTCTTCTGCTGGAACTCCTGTTACTTCTTCAACAACTTCAGGTGTCCATTTTTTAGCTTCTTCAAAAATATCTTCATATCCAAAAACTCTACTTTCTAGAAATTTTTTATCTTCCCATCCATTTTTCAATATTAGATGAATCATTCCATACATAAATGCAATATCTGTTCCAGATCTAAGTCTTGAAAATAAATCTGCTTTTGCAGCAGTTTTAGTATATCTCGGCTCTACAACAATAAGTTTTGAGTTACTTCTTTCTTTAGCTTTTAAGAAATGTTGAAATCCAACAGGATGAGCAACAGCTGGATTTGCACCCATTATCAATATAGCTTTAGCTTTTTGTATATCACCTAAATGATTTGTCATAGCTCCATAACCAAAAGTATTTGCAACTCCAGTTACTGTTGAACTATGACAAAGTCTAGCTTGATGATCGATATTATTTGTTCCATAAAATGCTGCAAATTTTCTAAAGTAATAAGCTTGCTCATTACTCATTTTAGCTGATCCTAAAAACATAGTCGCATCTGGACCATCTATTTCTCTAATAGTTTTAAGTTGATTTGCAATTTTATCTAAAGCTTCATCCCAAGAAACTCTTTTCCATTGACCATTAACTTTTTCCATTGGATGTTTTAAACGAACTTCTGATCGAACCATATCAATCATACTAGCTCCCTTACAACAAACCCCACCTAAAGATACAGGATGATCTTGAGCAACTTCTTGTCTTACCCATACACCATTATGAACCTCTGCCTTAACACCACAACCAACAGCACAAATTGTACAAATTGTTTTTACAATTTTTGAACCAGGAAATGGATTTTTAATCTCTTCTTGCGTTGCTGCTCTAGTTACACCAGAGTTAGCAAAAGCTGAAGTAGCGCCGAAAACACCAGCAAGTGCAGACATTTTTAAAAAACTTCTTCTACTTGCAACAGCGTTTAAAGCATCAATAGTATTTGCTGACATATATTATCCTTTATAACGCTTTTTTATAAAATTCTTCCCAAGCGATAGTTTTTTTGTATAGAATCTCTTTTTTATTAGATTTTCCAACAATAACACCATTGTTTGAATCATCTTGAACAGATGTTTCACCATTTCCAGCCAATAAAACAGTTCCTGTAGTAGCAACTGTAGCAGCTGTGATAATTGCTGCTTTTTTTGCAAAAGCTCTTCTGCTTTCTTGCACGACTGACCTCCTTATAGAAATTAAGCCACTTTGTAAAATTACAATGAGACTTAACTAAAAAAAAAGACTTTTTCTTAATTAAGTATCATTCATGTAGAGTTTTACTCTACATTGAACAACTTACTTCTTCTAAATCATCGTTAATATATCCACCCTTTAAACCATTTGCTTTCATTGCTTTATTTTTAGCTCTTCTTTCTTTTTCTTCTTCACTTATTAAAGAATTTCTATTATCACTAATTTTCTCTTTTTTATGTGGTTTTTTAACTTCTAAATATAATCTTTCAAAAGCTATAAAGGAACTAAATATCACAGCAATGTCTTTATAAATAACACTTTTTTCATTTTTATAAAGATCTTCAGTGAATTCATCTACAAAAGGATTTAAAATCTGTTCAAAAATACAATGAATAGTATTTTTATATTCTAAATCCCCTAAATTAACAGCTTCGATTAATTCAGATAAAACTGCTAAAATAAATCCTACGCTATCTTCATTTTCGAAATAGTTATTTTCATCTCTTCTTATTTTTGTTTTCGCCAAAAACTGAATCATCTCTAATCTTTTTGTTCCATTTTCTATACCTTCATCATAAAAGGAAGCTGTATTTCTTACAACATCTGAAGATAAGTTTGAAAATACTTCATCAAATTCATTTATCAAAATTTTATTTGAATCTTTATCAAGATTATTAATAATATTTATTATAGATTTTTGTGAATTTTCATCAAGTGGAGATTCTTTTATGATATTTAATATAGTTATTAACTCTTTATATTTATCCATATCTTTTGGATATACAAATACTCTAGAAAAAAAGTTATAGTATAAAGCCCTAGCTTTGTTTATCTCTAAATCATTTTTCATATAAATTCTCCATTTTTTTGTTGATTTAAAATATTTTGCATCATTATTTTTGGTTTACAATTAGCACAACAGTACAAACTTCTTACTTTTACAGGATCACTTGCAAAAATTGTTGCCATTTTAGAAGCAATTTTTTCTATTGCTTTTGTTGTTGCAAATTCAACTCCACACTCAACACATGCAAAAAGTTTATCTTGAGCTAAAACACTCTCTTTGAACCAAGTTGGTTTTAGTTCAATTACATCTTGTTTTATTGTCAAGCAATTTGTTTCAGGGCAAGATACTTCACAATATCCACATGCTGTACAAATACTTGGATTTATTCTTAGGGTATTATCACTAGCATCAGCAACTAAAGCTCCAACATTACAAGCACCTACACAAACTAGACATAAAGTACATGTATCTTGATTTACTTCAACTTTTGCATAATGAATATGTTCACCTGTTTCAACAACTCCCAAATCATCATTTCCAACAATTTTTTGAAGTCTATGAGAGAATACTTCTCTTTTTTTGAAGCCATCTTGATTAAAGTTAAAATAAGAGTTTTCCACAAAAGATATTTGTTTTAAAGCCAAAGATAATTCATCTTCATTCATAGCAATTAAAACAGCATCTTTTTGGTATTTTTTTTGATAAATATCATTTAATATTCTAATAGCATCTTTTGTACCTTTTGACAAAAAATCACTATAAAAAATAAGTTGCGAACCTGATATTTGAAGTAAAGTAAGCAAAGTTCCTTCATGTAAAAACTTTTCACCATCAATAGAAAATGGTAAAATATTCTCTTTAAGCTCTATATTTAAATTATCCAAAGACATTTTTGAAGGAATAATTAAAGGGTGTGTATCTTTATAAAACTTTGATATTTCATAAAGTGATTCTTTATTTGTAGGAGTATAATCTAATGCTCCACTTGGGCAAACACTAATACATCCACCACATCCATGACAATCTACTTGAGAGAAAGTTAGAGTTTTTGTTGTATCATCTTTTGTAATTGCAACAGTTGGGCAAACCTCTTCACACTTACTACAAATAACTTCTCGTCTTCCATCATATTGACAAATAGTTTTATCATAAGTTGTAAATTTTCTATATAAAAAAGAGTTTATATTATCTTTTAATATTTTAACTACTTCATTTATGCTACTTAAGTTTGGATCAAAAACTCCAATTCTCTCTTTTGGAGATGGTTTTGCATCAAACCAAACAATTTGAGAAACTCTTAAAGTTATATCTTTATGACTATCTTTTACTATTACTTCAAAATTTCCAATCTCTCCACTAATAGTTTTTAAAATTGTTTCATCTATTCTAAAAAGTTCAAAGTCATCTTTTGATAGTTTAGAAGTGAATAAATCATACTCTTCTTGTGTTTTTGTAATTAACAAAACCTCTTTTGAAACATCTACACTATGCGAAATATCCTGAGCAAAGTCAAATCTTGTAGCATTTATCTCATACAGCTTTAAAACATTTTGAATCTTTTTTGATAAGTCATCTTGTGAATTTTTAATATAAAAATCTATCTCAGAAGCAATAAATTCAGAGTTCACATCTTTTGAGTTCGATATTAAAAAACTTTTATCTTTAATATCATCTAAACTAGTAGCTACTTGGATTTTTTCACTTAAAGGGAAATCCAACCCGTTTTTATTGTAGTATATATACTCTTGCATAACCTATGCCCTTAAAATATATAATTATAGTTGTAAGATTTAGAGCTTTTTATAGCTATATTGCATATAAGTTTATTAAAATAAATTAATAAATAGTAATAATTCTTTGTATTTAGTGATTTAAAATGATTATTTGTAATCAAGAGAATCTCCAAAATTATATTTAAATTTTGGCCATCCAATAAATGTGAAAATTAATGGTGGTATCTCCAACTGAGACCTAAGAATTATACTTTAGCAGAAATTAATTAAATAGTAAATTAATTTTTACCAAATATAAGATAATCAGCTATTATATAAGTTGTAATATCTTAGTTTATTTGCTAACTAAAAAATTATTTTTAAACACTTGTTTTCCGACACTTTATTTGCATTTATAAAAATATTTTAAAAATTAGCAATTTTATATATGGTAAATATCATCGGATTGAGTCATAATATGGAAACTATATAATAAATGGTTTCCGTATATATGTAGGTTATAATAGAGTTGTAATAAATGATATAAATTAATTTTGATATAAAATATTGAATTATTATTGAAAATTATAATCTCTCATTATCCATTATAATTATATGAATGGCTTAATTGAGAGTTGAAATTTTTGATAGAATTTTAATAATTATCAAATGTTGATAATTTACTATTTAATACTATCGACAATATTTTTTAAATAAATTATTTATATAAAATTTACAAGATAACATAAAATTAGATTTTAACTCATTTTCAATGTTTAAATTCATACTACAATAGTTGTCTATAAAATGATCAATAAAATCTGTAGTGCAAATTATTTGAATAGATCTTGCCAATTTATAAGTATCTTTAATAATTTTTTTCTCCTCTTTTTTTAATTTAGAATAATCATTACATGTATTTACAACTTCAGAGACAATATTTAATTTTAAATCTAATTCATCATTATAAAAATTTAAAGTATGAAATTTATAATAAATATTTTCTGGATAAATAATATTTGTCAATTCATTATTAATAATTGTTTCAAAATCAATTTCTTTATATTTCATATTTGCTAAAAAATCTATATTTATTATCTTATTAAATAAATTGATATAGTTTTTTAAAGTTTTATTGTAGTCATTATGTCTATTTTTATAAAGATTTACAATATCTTCTTCTATTGAATTTACGATGTTATCCATTTTTTGCTCCTAAAAGTATTTTGAGTATAAATAGTTACTTAATATTTTTTTATTTAGTAACCATTTATAAAGACTATTAACTATTTTTAATTTATATTTAAATAATTTGAACTATTTAAACATTAATCTAAATTTTTATATATAATTTAGAAAATAAATTATTTTTGATAATTCCAAAATCATTTTTTTCATATCTTATTAAGAAATCCTGATTAGAAATTTTAAAGATGTTATTATTTATACGTACATTTAAGTTGAGATTTGATTTTATAAATCGGTAAATTGTATTTTCTGAGATATTTTTTTTTGCAAAATTAATATCTTTTATATCAGATTCTAATATTGTATATTTTTTATGAAATTTTTCTTTAATAATACAATATTGTTCACCCTCTAATCCAGTCATTATAAAATCATCTTTTGATACATTTTGTAATCCTTCTAAAGTCTGAATTAAACAATCATTTTTTGCGATTTCATAATTTAGAACTACAGGAATAGGCTTTACTAAGCCTGATTCACTGTTTGATATTAAATTAAAAAAATCTTCATCATTTTTTATTATAAGCATTTAACCCTCAAATTCAATATTTGAACTGCCACAAAATGGGCAAATAGTAAAAATTCCCCCTTTAAAATGTCTGTCACAATCCCAACAAATCCATAACATTTTTGACTCCTTTGAAAATTTTATTTGTAAGAATATTTAATGATAAATATTCACCATTTCGAACATAATTATTTAATTTTTTATTATTTACCTCCTTTTTAAGATTTAAATTTTTATTACTTATATATTTGGTGTACCAATTAATATTTTTGTTTTTTTTACACCATTGATTTCTCTTATATAATGAAGTTTATCACTACAAAGTTGTATTGATTTTTCTAAGATAACTTTTGCTTTTTTGTTAGTTATGATAAATTTTTTAGAAGTTGATATTTTCAAAATAAATCTTTCTAATCCTTCACTAATTTCCATCCATGTTTTTGAAAAATTTTTTTTGAATATATTAATTAATCTTTTTTTTGCAATATTTTTATAAGTCTCATTAATAGCACAAGCAACCATTTTTAAACCATGTTTTGCTTTGTATATCAAAACACCAATAATATTATTATCAAGATATATTACTTTCCAAATAGAAGTATTTTTTAATAAATCTTGTTTATCTTCAAAATTTAATCCACCTTCAATATTTTTATATGTAGATTCTAATAAAGTATAAACTTCATCTAATATTCTTTGTTTTGTATGTAATGCTTTAATAGTTACTGTTTTTGAATTTTTAGATTTCATTATAAACTCCTAAATAATTTATAATGAAATGATATAAGTTTTTTATAGTTATATTTTACTGATTTTTACTGATACGGAAATAAAATATTTCTATGTGTTAATTATTATTTTGAATTTTCTGAAGTTTTTCTAGTAAAGATTTAGCTTCAGCAGTTCTTCCATTATTAGAATATAAAAGATATAAATTATTTAAAATTAATGAATAATCTCCCAACCATCTATCTTTGTTCTTAAAATATCCTTCTTTTAGAATATCTAAAGCCTCTTCTTGTAATTTAATTGCTTCATCTATTCTATTAGTCTCATAATATGAATTAGCCAAATTATTTAAATTTGTTGAATAATATCCAAGCCATCTATCTTTGTTCTTAAAATATCCTTCTTTTAGAATATCTAAAGCCTCTTCTTGTAATTTTATTGCTTCATCTATTCTATTAGTCTTAGAATATGAAAGAGCCAAATTATTTAAACTTGTTGAATAATATTCCAACCATCTATCTTTGTCCTTAAAATATGCATCTTCTGTAATCTTTTTAGCTTCTTCTTGTAATTTTATTGTTTCATCTGTTCTATTAGTCTCATAATATGAATTAGCCAAATCAATTAAACAACTAGAATAATCTCCCAACCATCTATCTTTGTCCTTAAAATATGCTTCTTTTAGAATATCTAAAGCTTCTTCTTGTAATTTTATAGCTTCTTCTATTCTATTAGTATAAAAATAAAAATTAGCTAGACTATTTAAATTTTTTGAATAATCTCCAAACCATCTATCTTTATCTTTTAAATATGCTTCTTTTAGAATATCTAAAGCCTCTTCTTGTAATTTTATTGCTTCATCTATTCTATTAGTCTCATAATATGAATTAGCCAAATTATTTAAACTTCTTGAATAATATTCCAACCATCTATCTTTGTCCTTAAAATATGCTTCTTCTGTAATCTTTTTAGCTTCTTCTTGTAATTTAATTGCTTCATCTATTCTATTAGTCTTAGAATATGAATTAGCCAAATTAATTAAACATCTAAAATAATATTCCAACCATCTATCTTTATCATTAAAATATGCATCTTCTGTAATCTTTTTAGCTTCTTCTTGTAATTTTATTGCTTCTTCTATTCTATTAGTATAAAAATAAAAAATAGCTAGACCATTTAAATTTCTTGAATAATCTCCCAACCATCTATCTTTATCTTTTAAATATGCTTCTTTTATAATATCTAAAGCCTCTTCTTGTAATTTTATTGCTTCATCTATTCTATTAGTCTCATAATATGAATTAGCCAAATTATTTAAACTTAATGAATAATATTCCAACCATCTATCTTTATCTTTTAAATATGCTTCTTCTGTAATCTTTTTAGCTTCTTCTTGTAATTTTATTGCTTCATCTGTTCTATTAGTCTTAGAATATGAAACAGCCAAATCAATTAAACATCTAGAATAATCTCCAAACCATCTATCTTTATCATTACTATATAATTCTTTAATAAAGAAGTATAAATTTTGAGCATAAGAGATAGCTTTTTTACTATAGTTAACTTGTATGTATTTATATTCTAATTCAAACATAAAATTAATAATATTCTCACAAAGCTCAATATTTGTAGAGTTACTTAATAAAAAGTCTATTCTTTCTTTGCTCTCTATATCAAAGTTTTCAGTTTCATAGCACAGAGTATGTATATATATTACAAATAATACTTCTTGATAAAACTTATTATTAGGCTCTTTTATTAAGCTTTCAAGAATATTTAAAAGCTTTGAAGATGCCCCATGATTATAATACTTTTCAATTGAATTATTAAATTCTCTATGAAAAAAACTTATATTTCCACTTTCATTTTCTTTTATAAAAGGTGAAATATCATAAAAAAATCTGCTCCATATAGATAGTGGTATATAAATAATATTTTGATGATAAATATTATTTATACTTTTTATCAACTCTTCATCATTTGATAATATATGGTAAAGAGTAGATTCATTTAAATTAAATTGAGATGCAAATATATAAGAAAAGAATTTTTCTACTAAAAGTTTATTATGATGTCTTTTCTCTACAAGATTATCAATAAATTTATTAACTGCTTCATCTTTGTTATTTGGCAAACTAAAATCAGAAAAATCACTTTTCCAATTTTTAACTTCTTGAGATATTATCTTTAAATAAAAAGGAAATTGTACTTTTTGATATATAATATTTATATATTCTAATTGATCAGAATTAAGTTTACGATTTTCTTGTTCTAAATAATTTAAGATGATTTCTTTAGAAATATTTACATCCTGAATATTTTTAATCTCAATTATATTATTAAATCTATTTTTTATCTTCTCAAAATATATACTATCATCACTATAGTTTTTATCATTTAATACACTTATTACAATTTTTAAGTTTTTAGGTAATACACTACTTAACCAATAAAGTTGAGTTTGATCTTCTAGTTGATCTAAAGAATCAATAAAGATAGTAGTCTCTTCTTTTATGGAGTTTAATTTATCTAATATATTTAACTCAAACTCTTCAGTTTTAATTTCTTTGTTATCTAACCTTTTTAATTCAAGTGATTCTTCACTATTTATTTTAAACTCATTTATATCTATTTTTAGCTCATCTAGTATTGAAACTAATAAATCATAGCTATTTGAAGAGGCTTTAGAAATACCACAAAATCTATATACTATTTTATTTGTAGATATGTTTTGATACTCTTTTATGGCTTTTGCTATAATTGATGTTTTACCAATACCAGATTCACCATAAAGAAATAGTGGTGGTGCAATTTCCTTATTGTTTAAATACCCTAAAATATACCCTATCTCTTGTGTACGACCAACAATATCTTTTGAACTATTTTCTAAGAAGCTTTCTTGAAATGCAACTTCTTGTTCTAATTCATTTAAAGTATCATTTCTAATAATATTCCTTAACACAGCTTGTTCAAGAATATTTTTTATTTTTGTAATAAATTCTTCTATATATTGATCTGAAATTTGATCATTTTCATTAATATTTGTATCTATTTTTAGATAATTTTCTTCAAGAACTAAATTTCCTAATTTATTTTTTAATGATTCTAACTTATTACTTTTTTCAAAATACTTTGATGATTGATTTATTGAATTCTTAATTTCTCTATTAAAAACAAATATTGATTCTTTATTTGTTTTATTTTTTAAATATTGTAATAATTCATATTCTATTGCTGATGTAAAATATTTATCTTTTGTATTTTCATCAAGATTTGATTTAATAACTGCTTTTTGAAAAATATTCCTTAAATATCCTTCAATCTTAAACCAATTTGAATCATTTTGATATTCATCTTTACGTTTTCTTAATATATAGCTAGATGGAATTTCATTTTCATCTAATTCGTACCAATTTGCAACCAAGT
Source organism: Arcobacter cryaerophilus gv. crypticus (assembly GCF_002993025.1). GTDB lineage: Bacteria > Campylobacterota > Campylobacteria > Campylobacterales > Arcobacteraceae > Aliarcobacter > Aliarcobacter cryaerophilus_B. The sequence goes on from NZ_NXGI01000016.1 coordinate 41,370, forward strand.
ATTTATCATCGCTCGATAATAATTCTACTATATTTTCAAATTCTTTTTGTTCTATTTTATTTTGCAAAGGTATCCAACCATAACGATTTCCAATCAACATCAAAAAATCTGGATGTGGTTCTGAAATACATTTGTCAACTTCTTTTAAGCATATATCTAATGTTTTTTGATCAACTTGTGCTTCAGAAGAAACTCCCCATCTTAGATCAATTGGAAAAAACTGATAGCCATTTTGATAGCATATTTCTGATATATATGGAAAAACTTGGTTTTGTAAAGCATCTCTTTCTATTGAAAAATCATCAAATGTTGATGATATAAATAATCTTAGTATTTTTTTATTATCCAAATATAGCCTCTAACAAATGAATATATGAAATATTAATATAACAAATAAGCACTGTATTTGTTATAAAATATCTAATCAGTAAAAATCAGTAAAAGATATACCTATTTAAATCATATAATTTCAATAACCAAAAAGGTTAAAACAAAATTAAGGATAGAAAATGGCATATGCATTATATATAAATGATATTAATGAAAAAGCTAGATTACATGATGAAGATTGTAATAGGGTACATCAGCATGGTAAAAAAGGTGGAGATAAAGGCGAATATAGATACTTTGAAGATTATGATGATGCTTGGAATTATATGAATAGGCATTTAGACGATTATGATTGCAATGATTGTCGATATTGTAATCCTAGTTAATGTAATAATCAAAATCCAATGTTTAATCATATAAAATAATATTTATGATTGAACATGGAAGAAAATATACTTTAACTTCAATTTAAAATTAAAAGATTATTTATAATGAAATGTTATATAATTATGGCATTTATAATTTACTGATATTTACTGATTTAAAATTAAAAATAATTTAAATTTAAAGCTTTATTTTAAACCATAAGTAAATTTTATGACATTTTTTAGTAGATTTATAAAATGAATTATAAATATAAAGCTTTTATTAGTTACTCAAGAAATGACAAGAATACTGTAGATTGGTTTCATAAAAATCTAGAAATTTTTTCTTTACCAAGAAATATTCAAATTGAATATCCTCATCTTGAATTAAAACTAGGTAAATTTTTTAAAGATACTGAAGAACTCTCCTGTCATTATGATTTATCTGAAGCCTTAAAAGATGCACTTGATAAATCTGAGTATCTTATTGTATTTTGTTCAAAATCCTCTGCTGTTTCTCAATATGTAAACCAAGAAATTGAATACTTTATATCTAAGCATTCATATAAAAATATTATTCCTATTATAATAAATGGAGAACCTAATGCATCATTAAATCCAAAGTTAGATATTTTGGAAGAATCATTTCCAAAGGTATTTAGGGAAAATAGTTACAACTATTCAAATCCACTTGCTATTGATATTAGAGTTGAAAAAGATTCAAAAAAAAGAGCTTTAATAAAGATAATTTCAAAGTTACTTAATGTTGATTTTGATTTTTTATGGCAGAGAGAATTGAAAAGATTAAAGATTAAAAAAACGATATATTATTCAGTAATATTTATATTAATAATCTTCATTAATGTATTAATACATTTATTTTTAAATTCAAAAAAATTAATTGTAGAAAATAATAATTTAACTAATTCCATTCAAAATATTGATTCTAAAATACAAAACTCTATAGAGTCTGAACGAAATTTCCAGCAAGAAAGAGTAAAACAGTTACAATTGCAACACCAAGAAAGAGTAAAAGAAGCAATAAAACAAAGAGAGGAAGTTGAAAAATCCATTGAAGAATATAAAAAAACAATTAATAATATAAATATAGAAGATTATGAGAAAAATGTTTTTAAAGATAGCTGTATTAGAAATATTATTATGAGATTTGGAATTCTAAAAGAAGAAAGGCTTAATAATTTTTGTTTATGTATATATGAAAGTGGTGCTGGAAAAATATGGGAAGATGAACATAAAATTACAAATTGTAAAAATTCTCTTGTAAATGATTTTAAAACAATAAAAGATCAATTAAGTGTTAGAGATTTTTTTATTGGGCAATCTATTACTTTTATTAAATTAATTAATAAAAATCTTTCTGAAGTGGAATGACCCCGAAAATATAGACACAAATTAATTCAGTTAATTAAAATAACAATTTAGAGAAAATTGTAAATAATTGAAGGAATTAAAAATGGCAAGAAGAGAATATAGTGAAGAGTTTAGAAGAGATGCTGTAAAACAAGTTAT
>NZ_NXGI01000017.1 GCF_002993025.1 Arcobacter cryaerophilus gv. crypticus
GGATAAAATCATCAAGTCCCATAAAAAAGCCCTTTATATAGTTGATTGTAGTGATGAAATTATATCAAAAAGTGCCTATTTATGGGCTGTATTATAGCTTTTACATATAAGAAATTAATGATTTTTTATGTGCGAAAGTTGAGTAAATAGATTAAAATTATGATTAAATATTTTATGGATTAAATATTTAATAAATTGAGACCAAAGTCCCAATTTAAAATAGTATTATAAAAGTTCTTTTACTAAATCAGCTGATGATTTAGCAGATAATAAAATTGGTGCTACATCAAATACTGTTTTAGCTCCAAAATCACCTTTTAAAGACATTTTATATGTAGCTCTAGCATATGCTACAAGTACACTAGCAGTAAACTCTGGATTGCTATCAAGTTTTAAAGCATATTCAATTACTTGATTTACACCTTCGCTTGATTTTCCACTTCTTATTACAAATCCACCATGAGGCATAGTGTTGTGATTTTTATCAAACTCTTCTTGGCTTATAAAATTTACTGTTGTATCATAAGGCTCAAAGTAGTTTGGCATTGTTTTTATTTCATTTTCTACTTTTTTAGCATCCGCACCATCATTTAAAACTACAAAACACTCTCTAGCATGTTTTTCTTTTGTAGTTAAATTAGGTCTTGCACCACTTCTTACTTTTTCAATAGCACTATTTGAAGGAATTGTATATTGAACTCCAGCTTTTACACCCTCAACTCTTCTTATTGCATCTGAGTGTCCTTGACTTAGACCTTTTCCCCAAAATGTATAAGTATCTCCATCTGGAAGTAAAGCTTCTCCATATATTCTATTTATTGAAAACATTCCAGGATCCCAACCAACAGAAATCATTCCTATTTTTTTATTTTTTTGGCAAGATTTATCAACACTTGCAAAATAAGCTGGAATTTGGGCATGATTATCATAGCTGTCTACTATATGAAAATGCTCTGCGAATTTTGGTCCTTGAATAGGTAAATCATCTTTTGAACCACCACATAAGATTAAAACATCTATCTTTTCTTTGAAATCTAAAATATTTTCTAAAGAAAATACAGGAGTGTTTATTGTAGTTACACTTTTCGGGTCTCTTCTTGAAAAAACTGCTACTAAACTCATATCAGGATTTTTTGAAATAGAAAGCTCAACACCTCTTCCTAAATTCCCATATCCAACAATTGCAACTTTAATCTGATTATTCATGCTAAACGCTCCTTTTGAAGTAGTAAGTTTTTTTGGTATGTAAGATATAACAAAAAAATTTCGGCAATATTTTACTATTAAAAAACTTAATAAAATAGTTAGTAGTGTTGTTGTAAAATTCCAATTATCCAATTTTAGGAGTAAAAATGAATATAATAGAGTTCGAAAATATCGATGTTGGATATGATGAAAAAATTGTTTTAAAAGATATAAATTTGAAAATTAAAAGTGGTGAGCACTTTGCAATCTTAGGTGCAAATGGAAGTGGAAAATCAACTTTAATGAAACTAATCCAATCTCAAATTCATCCAAGACACACAAAAGAGTTTAAAAAAGAGATTTTTGGAAAAAGTAGATACTCTATTTTTGAATTAAAAAAAGAGTTAGGAATAATCACAAATGATTTACACAACTATTTTGAAAAAGAAGGTGGATATTTAACTGGTTTTGAAGTAGTTTTAAGTGGATTTTATAGCTCAATTGGAATATTTACACATCAAGATTTTACAAAAGAGCAGATAAAAAAAGCTCTTGAAGTTATTCATTTTTTAGAAATTATTGATTTAAAAGATAAAAAAGTATCATCTATGAGTACAGGACAACTTCGAAAATGTATAGTAGCACGTTCTTTAATACACGATCCAAAAGCTTTTGTACTAGATGAACCAACTGTTGGACTCGATATAAAAGCTCAAATAAATTTTATAAAACTATTACAAAAAATATCACTAAAATCAACAATTATTTTAGTAACTCATCATCTAGAAGAGATATTTCCAGAGATAAAAAATGTAGCTTTAATTTACAACAACACAATTTTTAAAATTGGTAAAAAAGAAGATATTTTAAATAGTGAAAATTTAAGCATAATTTTTGATATAAAACTTGAAGTTAAAGAAAAAAACAAAAGATACTATATTGAAAGCATTTTATAATAAATTTATTTATCATTGTGCTATAATCTAAAAAAAAAACATAAATAAAAAGGAAAATAAAAAATGAAAGCCCTCAAAATAACATCTTATTTCATACTTTCATTACTATTTTTATATATTTTAAGCGGATTTTTTCTTCTTCCTTATATTGCAAAAAAAGAGATAGTAAAAAATTTAGATGAAATTTTAATTACAAAAACAAAAATTGAAAAAATATATTTTAATCCTTTAACTCTAGATTTAGAGATAAAAGGTTTTTCACTATTAGATGAAAAAGAGCAAGAAGTTGTAGGTTTAAAAAGCTTATTTGTTGATTTTAGAGCTTTAAAATCAATAGAAAAAAAATATTTCCATATAAAAAATATTTTACTTAAAGGTATTTATTTAAATATTATAGAAGAAGAAAAAGGCGTTTTTAACTTAGCAAGCTTAGTAAAACCAACCGAAACAATAGATGAAGAGATAAATCAAAAAGAGAAAACAAAACTTATTGATTTTTTAGTTTCTAAAATAGTTTTAAAAGATACAAATATAGATTTTACAAGTTTTACAGATAAAAAGAAGTACAACTTACTTCTAAAAGATATAAACTATACAATATATGATTTTGGAACATTCAAAAACTATTTATCTTCAAATAACTTGCAATTTAAATTAAATGAAAATACAGATGTAAAAATATCTGGAGGTCTAAAAATTGATCCATTTATTGCTTATGGAAAAATTACTATCTCAAATTTAAAAATCAAAGAACTTTTAGATTTTGATAAATCACTTTTTAATTTTGAATTAAATCCTGAGGCAAATATAAATCTTGTTTTAAACTACAATATTGACACTACAAATGATTTTAATCTATTTTTAAATAGTGAAATTTTTGAGATAAATAATTTAAAATTAAAACAAAATCAAAAAGAGATAGCAAGATTAAATAAACTAGATTTAAAATATTTTTCATTTGATTTAAAAAATCAAGAGTTGAATTTTAAAGATTTAACTCTAAAAGATTTATATGTAAATATGATTTTAGATAAGTCTGGAGTTAATTTTACAAATCTTTTAAAAGAGAAAAAAAATGAAAAAGATATACAACATAATACTCAAGAAAATAATGTAAATAATAAACCATGGAAAATAAATTTTGAAAATACTAATTTAAATGCAAACTTTGATTTTGATGATTTTTTAAATAATTCAAAACTAAATATTAAAGATATAAAAGTAAAAACTTCAAATATAAATATAATAGATGATAAAATAAATATTCAAGGTGCTAATTTAGCTACTTTAAATACAAAATATCTTGATAATAACAATAAATTAAATATTAGTTCAAGCAAAACAGATTTAACTCATGACAATATTAATATAAATGGCTCAAAAGTTGAAATATCAAATTCAACTTTAAAAAAAGATAATTTAATATTTGAAGATGAAAAATCAAAAATTAAAATAACTACAAATAGTTTAGATTTAGGTTTATCAAAACTATCTATTTTCGATGAAATATCTTTTGATTTATCAGATTTAAAACTAAATAATTTGGTTTTTTCAGATAAAAACAACAATATATCTTTATCTTCAAAAAATAGTAAGCTAAAAGTAAATAACTTTTTATTAGATAAACAAAATAACATCTCTATGAAGCAAACTGAACTTTATGATACAAATATTAATTTTTTTGATTCAAATAGCTCTTTTGATATAAATACAAAAAAAACAAATTTAAAAATTTCAAATTTCAGCTTAAAAAAAGATGTAATAACTGTTGGTCAAATTTTATTAAAAGATCCTAGAATAGATATTTTAAATATGGAAAGCAAACTTAAAATTGAAGCTAAAAATCTAAATCTGGATTTAAATAAACTAGTTAGTAAAAAGAATTTATTTAGAATAGAGAAAACAAATTTAAACAATCCACATATATCTATAATCCTAGCAAAAAATATTCAAGCTAAAGATGAAATAGAAAAAAATGATATAAAAAAACAAGAAGTTGATAAAAAAGTTGAAAACAAAAAAGCAACAAGACTAAATTTAGGTCCAATTAATATAAAAAATATGACTTTAGATTTTGAAGATAAAAATCTTCCAATTCCTTTTAAAACAACAATTTCAAAACTAACAGGAGCAGTTTCAGCAGTAAAAAATAGAGCAAATAGTACTTCAAATCTTGAGATAAATGGAGTTGTAGATGATTATGGAGTTGCTAAAATAACAGGAATTGTAAATCCAAATGATATAAAAATTCTAACAGATATAAATATGAAATTTCAAAATATATCTATGAAAAATTTCACGCCATATACAGCAAAATTTCTTGGTCGAACAATAAAAGATGGTAAGCTTGAACTCGATTTAAACTACAATATTAGCGAGTCAAATCTAAAAGCAAAAAATAGTATTATTATTAAAAAATTAGAGCTAGGAGACAAAATAGAAAGTAAAGATGCAGTATCTTTGCCTTTGGATTTAGCAATTACACTTCTAGAAGATAGCTCAAATACTATTGATTTGAATCTTCCTGTTTCTGGAAATGTAGATGACCCAGAATTTTCTATTGCTGCAATAGTTTGGAAAGCATTTGTAAATCTTATTACAAAAGCTATAACAGCACCATTTTCACTTATTGGAAGCTTATTTAATTTTAGTGAAGATGAGATAAATAGCGTAGATTTTAATTTAAAAGAGAGCGAAATAACTCCTATACAAAAAGAGACTTTGGATAAAATAGCTATTATTTTAAATAGTAAAAAAGAGTTTGCAATTAGTTTTTCTCCATCTTTTGATGAAAAAAATGAAAAAGAGAAAATTGCAAATCAAAGAGCTTTAAATATTCAAAAATATTTAATTGAAGAAAAATCAATAGATAAAAAACAGGTTATTTTAGAAAAAGATATCAAAAAATCATCTTCAAATATTAATTTAAATTTAAAAGAGATAAAAAAGTAATCTAAAAGCAAAATTTAAGTCAATATTGTTTATATTTCTGGTTCTTAAAAAATTTAATTAAAGGAAAAACTTGGATCCCGATATACAGTCCTATGTTATGCTTCTTACCGCACTTATTTTAGTGCTAATGAATGGTTTTTTCGTACTTTCAGAATTCGCAATTGTTAAAGTTAGAAAAACTAAACTCGAAGAGTTTGTAAAACAAGGCAGAAAAAGTGCAGTTTTAGCACTAAAAATGTCAAATTCTCTTGATACTTATTTAAGTGCAACTCAACTTGGAATTACTTTTTCATCTTTAGCTTTAGGTTGGATAGGTGAGCCAGCTCTTGCAAGGCTAATAGAATCAAATGTATCTTTTCTTGCAAACAACCCTGTATTACTTCATACAATAAGTTTTACTATTGCTTTTTCTATTGTTACATTTTTGCATGTTGTTTTTGGTGAAATTGTTCCAAAATCTATTGCTATTGCAAAAGCCGAAGTGATGGTTTTATATATCGCTCGTCCTTTATATATATTTTGGTTAATTTTTTATCCACTTATTAGATTTTTTGATATTGTTGCTGCTGCTGTTCTTAGAGCACTTGGAGTTAAACCAGCAACAGAGCATGAATTGGCTCACTCAGAAGAAGAACTTAGAATTATAGTAAATGAGAGTTTTAAAGGTGGTCATATTGACTCTGTTGAGAGTGAAATAATAAAAAATGCGGTTGATTTCTCAGAAACTGTTGCAAGAGAGATTATGACTCCACGAAAAGATATGATATGCTTAAATTCTGAAAAAAGTTTTGAAGAAAATATAAAAAGAGTAACTTCTACAAAACATACAAGATATCCATATTGCCACGGCGGAAAAGATAATATTGTAGGAATGGTTCATACTAGAGATTTGCTAAATAATGCTCTTGAAAATAAAGAAATTGATATTTCAAAACTTGTAAGACCAATTATTATGGTGCCTGAAAATACTTCAATATCTTCAATTTTAACAAGAATGAATAAAAGTAGAATACATTTAGCATTAGTTGTAGATGAGTATGGTGGGACTTCTGGACTTATTACTATGGATGATATTATTGAAGAGATTATTGGTGAAACTACAGATGAGCATGATCCAAAAAATGAAACTATAAAAAAAATAGATGAAAATAAATATGAACTAGATGGAATGGTAAATATTGAAAAAGTTGAAGAGATTCTAGATATAAATTTTGACGATGATAAAGTATCTGTTACAATCGGTGGAAGAATTTTTAATTTAATAGGAAGATTACCAATTGCTGGAGAAACTATTGAAGACAAAGATTGTACTTATAAAATTATAGAAGTAGGAAGTAATCGTATAAAAAGAATATTATGCGAAAAAAAAGAACAAGAATAATCTATTAAATTAGAGCTAAAGTTTTATAACTTTAGCTCCAAATCCACCACTACTTGGATGTGCATCTTCAAAACCTTTTACTCTTGGATGTTTTTTCAAAAATTCTTTTACAGCAAAAGCTAGTTTTCCAGTGCCAATTCCATGATATACTAAAACTTCTTCAAATCCAGCCAAAAGAGAATCACTTAAAAACTTATCAAGATTTTCAATAGCTTCTTCAGCTCTAAGACCGTGTAAATCTAACTTTATATTCGCTGTTTCTGGCTTTTGTATAGTTACCACAGCTTTTTTTGTAGGAATTTTTGGTGGAGGATTTCCACTTCTACTTAAATCATTAAGTTGAACTTGAACTTTCATTCCCATATCATTTTCAATAAATGCCTTAGAACCTTTAATTGAAACAATAGCGCCTTTTGTATTTCTATATTTAACTCTATCCCCTACTTTTAACTCTATTTTTTCTTGTACTTTTTCAACTTCTATCTCTTTTGCTATTTTGTGTGAAACATTTAAGTGTTGATGAGATTGGCTAATAAGTTTTGCTTTTATAGCCTTTTTAGCTTCATCTCTGGCATCTTTATACTCTTTGTGAAGTTTTGATTTTTCACTATAAATATGTAAATCCAAACTCTCTTTTTGCTCTATTAAATTATTTGTTAACCTTTTATAATTTTCTATTTCACTATCTAAATTTGATATTTTTTGCCTATATTCTTTTTCTAGCTCGCTACTTCTTTCTATTAACTCATTTAATCTATCTTTATCTTCCCCATAAACCTCTTTTGCTCTTTTTACAACTCCAGCTGGGATTTTATATCTCAAAGCTGTTTCAAAAGCATAAGACCTACCAATAGTTCCTTGCAAGAATTGATATGTTGGTCTTTGATTCTCTTCATCATAAAGTGCTGCTATTAGCTCAACATTTGGATTTGAAGCCATCAAAGCAGCCAATCTTTTATGGTGAGTTGTGATAATTATTTTTATATCATTTTTAATTAAATCTTCAATTATAACTTTAAATAAGCTAGCAGCTTCATCTGAATCAGTACCTAATTCTATCTCATCAACTCCAACTATTGCATTTTTTACTTCAAAAAGCTTTGAAAATTCTAGCATTCTACCAGCAAATGTAGAAATGTCATTTTTAACACTTTGTGGGTCATCTAAAACAGCATTAATAGATTTAAAATTGCTTACGACTGTACTTTTGTGTGCATTATATGGAAGTAAATATTTTGATAGAAAAATCGCACTTAAAATCGATTTTAACATCATAGTTTTTCCACCTGCATTTACACCTGTTATCATAATAACACTCTTTGAAAAATCAATACAAATAGGTCTTGGACTACTTAAAGCTGGATGACAAAAATCAACAAGTCTATTTTCATCTTTTTTTGAAGGTAAAATAAAATTCTTATCCCCTATTTTTGAGAAAAATATTCTTGCTTGATAGTGATCAAATTTATCAAACTCTTTGTTTATAAATTTTAAAAAAAATAGATTTCTTTCAAAAAGATGAGAGATTTCTTTACAAAGTCTAAATAAAATTTCCTCTTGTTTGTTTTTCAAATCACTCTGTTTTTGTTTTAAATCACTAACACTATGTGGAATTACATAAAAAAATCCCGAATTTGATCTATCTATAACACTTCCACTAAGTATGTGATTAAATCCTCCACGAACTAGTAAACACTCTTGGTCATTTATAAAATGTACTTGCATATCTACTAAATATGGCTTTATTTTTGAGGAGTTTATAGTTTTATAAAGGCTTTGTTTTATCTCTTCTTTATTTTTATAAATTGCTTGTTTTATATTGTCAAAATCTTCATCAATACCCTCTTTTATATTTGCTTTATCATCAAAATATTCACAAATTTTTATAATCTCACTTGGAATAATGATTTTATCCATCCATTCAAGAAGTTTTCCTTCAAAATTAAACCTTTTTAGATACAAAAAATAGTTTATTATTTTTATAAACTCATAAATTTCATAAACTCTTAAAATACCTTGTTTTTGAATGTGCATAAGTTGTGAATCAAGATTTTGTACACTTAAAGGCTGGTTTATATTATATTTTGAAAGTTCACTTATTATTTTATAGTGAATATTTATATCACCTTCTAGTATTATAGATTTTTCTCTTGCAAAAAGTTTTGAAAAGTTTGTGATATATTCGTTTAAGTCTAGTTTTTTTATTAAATTTTCCATAGCGTAAATTGTATCAAAATAGCCATAAGGTTCTTATGAAAAATTTTATATTTTTATAATAAAGCTATAGTAAAAATAGTACTAAATTCAATCTTTTTGATTAAATTTATTAAAATCATCAATCATATTTGAAGGTGTTGTAAATACTCTTTTAAATATATTCAAAGGTGCATAAAATCCATCTTTAAATAAATTTGTAGTAAGAACTGGGTCACTTAAGCTTCCTGTTACTTGAATTTGTGTTTCAACTCTCTTTCCATCTCCCAATAAAATATAATTTATAATTGGAATATATTCAAATACAGATGAATATGTTTTTAAAAATACTAAATTAAGAGTTGCATCTACTTCTTTTTTATTCAAGTCTAAAACTCCTTTTCCTTCAAAATCCATACCATTTCCAACTGTGTGTAAATTTTTTATATCAATTAAATTTTTATCGTTATCATATTCAAATTCAACTACACCCTCTTTCATCTTATAAATTCCTAGTTTATTTAATCCAAAAACAGCAGGAATAGCCAAAAGTGGATTTATAAAAGCTGGTGAACTTTCAATTAAAAACATAATATTATTTAAAATACTAACATTTTTTAAACTACTATCTTCAATTATCAATTTTCCTTTTACGCTTTTGGTAGTTCCATTTGCAAAAAAATCAATTTTTCCACCATCCAAAATATTACTATTTGCAAAAGTATTTATAAATTTTTCATTTATTTTTGCTGCATATACATCTATATTATTATTTTTACTTGTAAAACTTATTTTACTATCTTCAAATTCCAAATAGAAAAATTTTCTATCTTTATTTATATTTAACTCATAAAAATCTGCTAAAATTTTATTTTTATTATTTATAACTATATTCGATTTTATTCCAATAATACCTAAACTTCCTATTTTCTCATGAATATCATTGTATTTAGTATCATAAAAAATATCATATCCATCTAATTTTATAGTTGTTTGCTTATCTTTTACTCTTAAAAAAATATCATCTGTTTTTGAGTTTATATCTAAAATACCATTTTTGTACTTTCCTAAAATATCAAGCTCTTTTAAATCTTCATTATCTTTTTTTATAGGTAAATCCAAATCAAATAAAGATGCATTAAAAGTTATTAAATCTTTTTTTATATTAAAATTAGCACTTTTTATTTTATACTCTTGATTATCAAAAAATAGTTTAGAATTTTTTAAGTCTATATTTGTATCAAATTCTACTTTACTATTTTTACTAATATTTTCATCATAAAAAATATCATATCCATCCAAAAAAAGATCTATATTATCTTTAAAATTTAACCTTATTGAGTTATCACTAGAAGAGATTTGTACTCTATCTTTATTTATATTTCCATAAAAATCTAAACTATTTATCTCTTTATTATCTTTTTTTATAGGAATAGTAAATCCACTAAAAAATCCATTGAAGTCTATATTATCTTTATTTATAATTTTTAAAGATATGTTTCCATTATTTATATTATTTTGTTTTAAAATATCTGAATAATTATATATTTTTGAAATATCATTTACATTTATAGTTAAAAACTTATCGTATTTTATAGTTGTTTTTAAATCTTTTAGTTCAATATTTACATTTTTGCTAAAATCCATAAAAATATCACTATTTGCGTTTGTTATATTTAAAATTTTAGAATTTTTGCTATCTTTTATTAAAATCTTATTTATTTGTGAAGTTCCTTCTATTTTTAAACTATTTAAATCTAGTTTTAAATTTGCTTTTGCATCTACAATATCTTGAAAAATAAAGCTAGCATCATTTATATATAATAAATCATTTTCTAAAATAACTTTTGCACCATTTGTTTCAAAATCAAAACCAGATATAGAAATGTTTGATTTTTCTGCTATAAAAACTCCATTATAACTCATAGGCTTATCTTCAGCATACGGGAAAGACAAAAGAAGCTTTGCTTGTGTTTCTCCGTTTTTTTGCAAAACAGGAACAATAATTTCATAAGCTTTTAAAATATCTAAAACATCTTTATCTAAAGAGGTTTTAGCCTCTATATTAACCAAAACTAAACCATTATTCTCATTTGCAATATCTTTTATTGTTACAAAACTATTTTTAAGCTCTTTTCCTTTATATATTGCATCTACTAAATCAAAATGCAAAGTACTATTTTTGAAATTTACATCAACTTTACTTGTATTTATCTCTTCTAGACTATTTTCAAATCTTATTTTTGCATTTTCAATAACTGCATCACCTTGGAGGCTTTTTTCAATTATCTCATTTTTATTTAAATCAAATTCACCATAAAACCAATTTAGTTTAAAATCACCATTTACATTATCATACATCCAAGAATTTGCAACTTCTGGTAAATCAAGATATTCTTTTAAAAAATGTAAGTTTTTGAAAAATTCACTATTTATAAAAAAATTAACTCTATCTTTTGTAATATCAATATTTCCATTAACTATTAAATCTTGATAATAAATATCCCCAAAATACTTTAACTCTTCATCAAAATAGTCTATTTTTGCTTTTCCTTTAAATAAAATGTTGTAATCTTTTAAATATAAATTATTAATATCTAACAAAACCTCTTTTGATAAGACATCTATTTTTGAGTCAAGTAAAAAAAACTTATTTTCAACACTTAAGATATCTTTATTTAATATTATTTTAACTACATTATCATTGATTGATAGTTTTTCTATATCAATATTTTGAAACCATTTTAATACAAATGGTAAAATATCCAAATTCTTTTTTATATCTTCAATTGAGCTATTTGTCATGGTTTTTTTTGATTTATACTCTATGTTTTCAATCTTTAAAATCAGTTTTTTATCCAATTTCATATAAAATTCCGAAATTTTAAAATTTAATAACTGAAAAGAGCTTATTTTGATACCTGAAAATAGAAGAGAAAACATTACCAATAAGAGAGATATTACAAGCAACAATACAAAAATTCTAATCTTTTTTAACACTTTATATCTATCCCTTATTTTTTGTATTATTGTGCTTTACTATTTAAATTTACCAGTTGTTACAAATAAAATTATATTTATTCCAAAAGGTAGTACGAGCAGTATTGTAACACACTTAAACAAAAATGGCTATGAAATGAATATAATAGATGAGATTATTTTAAAATCTGGTGGCTTCATACAAAGTGGTTGGATCGATGTTGAGCAAACAAGACTTACAAAAATGGATTTCTTAATAAAACTTCTTACTTCAAAAGCTGCTTTAAAAACAATTACACTAATTCCAGGCGAAACTTCATACTTTTTTTTAAAGAAAATTGCAGATGAATTTAATTTAGATGAAAACAAACTTCAAAAAATATATAATGAATACTCTTATAAACTAGATGGAAATATATTAGCAGATAGCTATTCTTTACCTATTGGAATGAACGAAGAGTATATTTTATTTTATCTATTTTCACAAACAAATAAAAAATATGAAGAGTTCTCAAAAAAAATATTTGGTAGATATGACAAAGAAAAATGGTTTAGATACATATCTTTAGCTTCGGTTGTACAAAAAGAAGCAGCAACAACAAATGAAATGCCAATAATAGCAAGTGTTGTTCATAATAGATTAAAGAAAAATATGGCACTTCAGATGGATGGAACATTAAACTATGGAAAATATTCAAATAGTGTTGTAACAGCTGATAGAATAAGAAATGATGAAAGTTCATACAATACTTACAAAAACAAAGGCTTACCAAAAGATCCAGTTTGTGCTGTTAGTTTAGATGCAATAAAAGCAGCAATTTTCCCTGTAAAAAGTAATTACTTATATTTTGTAAGAGATAATAAAACAGGGCTTCATAAGTTCTCAAATGATTATGAAACACATCAAGCAAATATTAATGCAAATATTGGAGTAGTAAAAACTTATACAAAAGTTAATGATAAACCAAACGATATAGATAATGAAGCTATTGATATTATGAAAAATGATATTTCAAATCAAAAAGCACCTTCAATAAAAGATTTATTTAATAGTGTAAATTAAGATGTGAATATTTGAAACAATCAAATATTCACACAAAAAAATATAACCAAATTCAATATCTTTAAATATAAATCTAGTTACAATCTTGCCATATCAAATTTACAATTTAGGATGGAAAAATGGCACAAATTATTTACACAAAAGTTGATGAAGCACCAGCTTTAGCAACATACTCTTTTTTACCAATAATACAGGCTTTTACAAAAAGTTCTGATATACAAATGGTTCAAAAAGATATTTCACTAGCTGGAAGAATTATTTCAACTTTCCCTGAAAACTTAAAACCAGAGCAAAAAATTGGTGATACTTTGGCTGAACTTGGAGATATGACTCAAAATCCAGATGCAAATATTATTAAATTACCAAATATTTCTGCATCAATTCCTCAGTTAAAAGCTGCAATTGCTGAGCTTCAATCAAAAGGTTATGATATTCCAAATTATGATGCAAGCCAAGAAGTAACTGCAAAATACTCTAAAATCTTAGGAAGTGCTGTAAATCCAGTATTAAGAGAAGGAAACTCTGATAGAAGAGCTCCAAGTGCTGTTAAAAACTATGCAAAAAACAATCCTCATAGAATGGGTGTTTGGGCAAAAGATTCTAAAACTGATGTTGCTCATATGAATGCTGATGATTTTTACGGGACAGAAGTTTCAACAATCTTAGATAAAGAAGATAACTTTAAAATTTCTTTTGTAGGTAAAGATGGAAAAGAGACAGTTTTAAAGGCATCTTTACCACTAGAAAATGGTGAAGTTGTTGATGCAACTAAATTATCTGCAAAAGCTTTACAAGAGTTTTATCAAAAAGGTATTGATGAAGCTAAAAAAAGAGATGTTTTATTATCACTTCACTTAAAAGCTACAATGATGAAAGTATCTGATCCAATTATGTTTGGATTTGCAGTAAAAGTATATTTCAAAGATTTAATTGCAAAACATAGCTCAACTTTTGAAAAAATTGGAGTAAACTTTAACAATGGTTTAGGAGATTTATACTCAAAATTAGACCAAGTTGATGATGCATTAAGAGCTCAAATTTTAGCAGATATTGATGCAGTATATGCATCTCAACCAAGACTTGCTATGGTAAACTCTGCAAAAGGTATCACAAACTTACATGTTCCATCTGACGTTATTATTGATGCATCTATGCCTGCTATGATTAGAGGTGGTGGAAAAATGTGGAATAAAGAGGACAAAGAAGAAGATACTCTAGCTATGATTCCTGATAGATGTTATGCTACAACATACCAAATTATTATTGATGATTGTAAAAAAAATGGAGCACTTGATCCAAAAACTATAGGAACAGTTCCAAATGTTGGATTAATGGCTAAAAAAGCAGAAGAGTATGGAAGCCACGATAAAACTTTCCAAGCAAATGCTGATGGGAAAATAGTTGTAACAAATAAAGCAGGTGAGACTGTATTTAGTTTTGATGTTGATAATGGTGATATCTTTAGAATGTGCCAAACTAAAGATGAACCAATTAAAGATTGGGTAAAACTAGCAGTTAATAGAGCTAAATTATCAAATACTCCTGCAGTATTTTGGTTAGATAAAAATAGAGGTCATGATGCAAAAATGATTGAAAAAGTTGAAAAATACTTAAAAGATTATGATTTAAGTGGTCTTGAAATATCTATTAAATCTCCAGATGATGCTATGCAATACTCTCTTGATAGAATGAGAAAAGGTCTTGATACAATTTCAGTAACTGGAAATGTATTTAGAGATTACAATACAGATTTATTCCCAATTTTAGAGCTAGGAACTAGTGCAAAAATGTTATCAATTGTTCCACTTATGAATGGTGGAGGTTTATTTGAAACTGGTGCTGGTGGATCTGCTCCTAAACACGTTCAACAACTTCAAGAAGAGAACTATTTAAGATGGGATAGTTTAGGTGAATTTATGGCTCTTGCTGCTTCATTTGACCACTTAGCTAATACTCAAAATAATAAAAAAGCAGCTGTTTTAGCAAAAACTCTAGATGCAGCTACTGGAACATTCTTAATCAATGACAAATCACCAGCTAGAAAAGTTGGTGATATTGATAATAGAGGAAGTCATTTCTATCTTGCAATGTACTGGGCTGATGAGTTAGCAAAACAAAATGATGATGCTGAACTTAAAGCTGAATTTACTTCAGTTGCAAAAGTAATGAATGAAAATGAAGCTCAAATTGTAAAAGAACTTGCTGAAGTTCAAGGAAAACCTGCAAATACAGGTGGTTACTACTTATTTGATGATGAATTAACTTCAAAAGTTATGAGACCTTCTGCAACACTTAATAAAATTATTGGATAACTAAAAAGAGGTAATCCTCTTTTTAGTATAAATGTAAAATCTTTCTTAAGAAAACTCTTAATTTACTCTTCAAATTTAAAAAGGCTTAATGTGAATAAAAAAACTGTTGGAATTATTGGAGTTGGAAATGTTGGCTCAAACTTAGCTTTTTGCTTAGCTACAAGTGATATTTGTAAATCTATTTTACTAAAAGACATTAGAGAAGAATTTACACAAGCTATGGCTTTAGATATATCTCAAGCAGCAAAATCAAAAAATAGCACTACAAAAGTTAAAGCTTGTATAAATAATAGTGATTTCAAAAACTGTGATATTGTTGTAATAACAGCTGGAATTGCAAGAAAACCAAATATGAGTAGAGAAGATCTGATATTTACTAATCAAAAAATATTAGAATCAATTTTTGATGAAGTATTAGAAAACAATAAAAATGCTATTTTTATTATAGTTTCAAATCCTTTAGATGCTATGGTCTATGTAGCACTGAATAAATCAAAATTACCTAGAAATAGAGTTTTTGGAATGGCTGGTGTTTTAGATAGTGCAAGATTTAAACACTATATAGAAGAAAAAATAGATTTTGATTACAACAATATAGAAGCTATGGTTATAGGAGCTCATTCAAATACAATGGTTCCTTTAATAAATCATGCAAAAATTGATGGTAAAAAAGTAGTTGATATTTTAAAACCTGAAGATATTGAACATATTTTACAAAATACTAAAAATGGTGGAGCTAGAATTGTTGATTTATTAAAAACAGGTTCTGCATATTTTGCACCAGCTTACTCTTGTTTTCTTATTTGTAGGGCTATAATAAAAGATACTAAAGAGATTTTTTCAACATCTGTTGTCCTTTTTGATGAATATGGTTATAATAATATTACTCTTGGAGTACCAACTATAATAGGTAAAAATGGTATTGAAGATATTATAGAGCTTGATTTGAGTGATGATGAAAAAGAAGAATTAAATATATCTGCTCAAACTGTTCTAAGTAGTATTAATATTTTAAAGGATAGTAAATGAAACAAACATTTGAAGTGCATAATGTAAAATGTAGTGGTTGTGCAAATACTTTAACAAAATCTTTAAAAGATGAGTTTGGTAACATTGAAGTTGATTTATCTGTAAATCCTAGAAAAATAACATTAGATATTGAAGATAATAAAATTGAAGAGTTAAAACTTAAATTAAGAAGTTTGGGGTATCCACTAACGAATGATGAATTAAGTGGTTTTGAAAAAGCAACTACAACTGCAAAGAGTTTTGTCTCTTGTGCTATTGGTAAAATTGATGTTGCTTTAAATAAAAAAAATTGATTAAAATCAATATATTTTAATCTTATATTTCATATAATCATCTCATCTTATTTAAAAGGGAAATTAAATGAAAAAAATAGTTTTAGCAACAACAATATTAGCAGCAAGTTTTGCATTCGCAAATCCTTATGCAAAATGTGTAGCATGTCATGGTGCAAATGGTGAAAAAGTAGCTTTAGGAAAATCTAAAATTATTAAAGATATGACAAAAGAAGATTTTGTAGCATCTTTAAAAGGTTATCAAGATGGAACTTATGGTGGTCCTCAAAAAGCTCTAATGGTTGGTCAAGTTAAAGATATGACTGAAGCAACTATGAAAGAAATTGCTGATTTAATAGTTAAGTAATTATTTTAATAAAGTAGCTAAAATATTTAGCTACTTTATACTCTTTTTTATATTTTCTAACATTTTTATAAGCTCATTTTTCTCATTCATAAGTTCGTTTATCAAAATATCTTTTTCATCTTTGAAATTATTTATATTTTTTTGCTCTAAAATTTTACCAATATAAATTTTAAATATATTTTTATCTTCTAAATACTCTATTTTTTGGCACTCTACTATTATTTGTGGTTTATCTTCACCAAATGTATTAACAAAAACTATTTTTTCAATACATTTTATATCATATAATATATTGTCTTCAATAATTTTTGGCTCTAAAAACTCTTTTTTCCAATATTTAGTAGCTTCTTTTTCAATGATTGTTATATTTTTTAATATAATATCTTCAAATAGAACCTTATTTATAGATAATTTAAGCATTTATTTTTTCCTAAAATCGAATTGAAACGAATTTCAATTATAAAATGATACAATCCTTAAAAATTTCAAGGGATAATTATGTTAAAAACTTTTAAATATTTTACTACTATTTTAGCGATATCTTTTTTACTTACAGCTTGTAGTCAAAAAGTAGTTGTAGAAAAGCCAACAATTTTAGAAGTAAAACAAGATACAATTGTAGAACTATCAAAACAAGCAAATGATAAATTCTTAAATCAAGAAGAACAAGCAGATGAATATTTTTCTAAATATTTTAGACCTTGGAAACAATCAAAATTATCTTATAGTGAAGTTGAAGCAAAATGGGGTTTTTCATATAAAAATAAAAAAGTATATTTAGAAAACCATAATCAAGCAACAAAAGAGTGGTTTGATAAGAAAATAGAAAATGCAAATTTTGAAAACTACAATAAAGATATTAAAAAAGCAATTACACTAAAAAACACAAATGTAAGAGTATTGCCAACAAACTCACCAATGTTTTATAATCCTAGCCTACCAGGAGAGGGTTTTCCATTTGATTACAACCAAAATTCACTATTAAAAATAAACACACCTTTAATAGTTTCTCATTTTTCAAAAGATAGAGCTTGGGCATTTGTTGAATCAAACTTTGTTGGTGGTTGGGTAGAGATAAATAGTATTGCTTTTGTAGATGATAATTTCATACAAGATTTTACTACAAATGATTATTTTATAGCAACTAAAGAAAAATTTGCAATTTATGACCCTATTTTTAGAGAGTATGTAAAAGTTGGTACAATTTTTCCAAAAAAAGAAAATAATTTTATAGTTGCAAAAAAAGATGACAATCTAAATGCAAAAATATCATATATTAAAATAGAAGATGAGTTCGTTGAGAAAATGCCTTTGGCTTATACTTATGAAAACCGTGCAAAAGTTTTAAAAGAATTTATAAATGAGCCTTACGGTTGGGGAGGACTTTTAAACAATAGAGATTGTTCTAGTTTTACTCAAGACTATTTTAGTGTATTTGGAAAATATCTTCATAGAAACTCAAAAGCACAAACAACAAATGGAAAATATTATGATATCTCACAACTAAATCTTGATGAGAAAAAAGAGTTTATAAGAAAAAATGCTATTCCTTTTTCTACTTTAGTATATTTAAAAGGGCATATAATGTTGTATATAGGTATTGAAAACAACGAACCTTTGGTTGTTCATAATGTTTGGAGTGTAAAATTAAAAAACAAAGATGATAAAGAATTTAGATATATAATAGGTAAAACAGCTATTACAACTCTAGAGCCAGCAAAAGAACAAGAAGGTTTTACTCAAGATAGTAATATTCTAAAAAAAGTTCTAGGAATAACTATTTTATAAGTTACTTATTTTCTTCAAGCCTAATTAGAGGATTAAATAAAAGAGAATCTAAAACTTGATTTTTAAACTTCATATCCTCTAATTGTTTACTTAAAAATGTATTTTCTTCGTTTAGAGATATATAATGAGAATAAAGTCTATTTATATCTTTGCTTGTATAATAAATATTATTACTAACAAAAATTTTTGGTATATACATAGAAAGTGCTAAGAATAGCATAATAATAACAAATCTTAATGAATTTTTTTGGTTTAATTTAAACAAATCTAAATACCCTTAACTTTGCACTTCTGCTTCTTGGATTTTGTTTTATCTCAAAATTAGTTGCAATTATAGGCTTTTTTGTAATAATTTTACCTAAAGAGTGGTTTTTTCCACATTCACATCTAAATGCATCTTTAGGACAAATACAATTTTCACTCCACTTCTTGAAATAATTTTTTACAACTCTGTCTTCTAAAGAGTGAAAAGAAATTATTGCCACAATACAATCTTTTAGTTTTGCTTCTTCCATAGATTTAAATAATCTATCTAAAACACCTAACTCATCATTCACTTCAATTCTAATTGCTTGAAAAATCAAAGTAGCTGGATGAATTTTACCTTTTGGAAGTTTATTATAAAAAAATTCTGCAAGCTCTTTTGCACTATAAAATGGTCTATTTTGAACAATCAAAGATGCAACTTTTTTGTATTCTCTAACTTCACCATACTCTTTGAAAATATTTTCAAGTTCTACTTGAGAGTACGAATTTATAACAGTTGAAGCATCTAAACTTTGATTTTGATTCATTCTCATATCAAGATTTTGCGAATTAAAACT
Source organism: Arcobacter cryaerophilus gv. crypticus (assembly GCF_002993025.1). Classification (GTDB taxonomy): domain Bacteria; phylum Campylobacterota; class Campylobacteria; order Campylobacterales; family Arcobacteraceae; genus Aliarcobacter; species Aliarcobacter cryaerophilus_B. Next base: position 19,302 of record NZ_NXGI01000017.1, read on the forward strand.
AAAACCTCTATCTAGTTTATCTAGCTGCAAAGAAGATACTCCAATATCTGCCAAAATACCTCTTATTGGATAATCTTCAAATTTTTTAATAACATTTTCAAAATTTCCTTTATTAAATTCAACTCTCTTTTCAAAATCTTTTAATCTATTTTTACTAAATTTTAGTGCTTCATCATCTTGATCATTACAAATTAGTTTTACACTACTATTTTGATTTAATAATCCACTACTATGTCCAGCATATCCAGTAGTACAATCAATTATATACCCTATTTTTATCTCTTTAAAACAATCTAAAACTTCATTATATAAAACAGGAATGTGTGGTATATCTTCCAAATTTAACCTTTTATTAAAATTCCTATATAATAGCGAAAATATATTTAAGGCTTAAAATGTTGAATCAAGATACAGTAAAACTATTATCAGAACTATCACTATCAATGTTTACAAAAAACTTTTTTGGAATTTTTCAAGGTGCAATATCAGCCAAACTAGACCATGAACACTTTATGATTAATTCAAAAGATGCTGTTTTTGATAATCTAGATGATAAATCTTTTTGTACTTTAAATATGAATAAACCTGACTATAGATGGAATATTGCTAGTTTAGATGCATATACTCATTCAGCTATTTATACAAATATCCATGAAGCAAAATATATAGCATTTGGTATGCCAATTTATACGACAGCTTATACTTTAGGACATGATAATATAATTTTTGAAGATTATTTTGGAAAAATACTTTTTGGAGAAGTTCCAATATATAATCCAGGTGATTTATCAACTTGGAAAGAAAGAAGTGCTTTAGAAATTACAAAATCTATAAAAAATACTGAACATAACTTGCTTGTAATAAAAGGAATTGGTACTTATATTTACGATAGAGATATTCATGAACTTGTAAAAAAAATAGCAATTTTAGAGAACTCTTGTAGACTTTTAAGCATAAAAAGCACCTTTAGATGATTTTTTTACAAAATTTAATACAAAATAGTAGAAATTTTAGGTAACTTAAAGTTTAACTATAATAAAGTTTTCGCAATTTATTTTATACGAGGAGTTATTATGAACAAAGCGGAATTTATTGATGCAGTTGCTGCAAAAGCTGGTTTATCTAAAAAAGATGCAAAAGGTGCTGTTGATGCAGTATTAGATACTATTACAGAAGCTTTAGTTAAAAAAGATACTGTAAGCTTTATTGGGTTTGGTACATTCTCAACAGCTCCTAGAGCAGCTAGAGAAGCTAGAGTTCCAGGAACTGACAAAACTGTAAATGTTGCTGCTACAACAGTTGCTAAATTTAAAGTTGGAAAAGCTTTAAAAGAGGCTGTTGCTAAATAAGTTTTAAAACTTATAAAAGAGAGTTTATTTTTATTTAAAATAAACTCTCTTTTCTTTTTTGTATATTTTAATATTTTGTGATTTAATTACCTATAATTTACTTTAAATATAAAATTAATAATAAAAACTATATGGCTCTATGGCGGAATTGGTAGACGCGTACGATTCAAAATCGTGTTCCATTGGAGTGCCAGTTCGACTCTGGCTAGGGCTACCATTTAGTTTAATTTAATTTGTATTATATTTATTAAATTCTTTTATAAAATTTTCCAAATCTCTTTGTATATCATCTTCACTTATTCCATTTTGTAATGCACCTTTTTTTACGCTATTTTGAAAAAGCTTAGTTATTTTTCCATCTTCAAAAACTTTATATACAAAATATTCATTTTGTGAATTATTCTTTAAATCTAAACTATTGGAAAAACTACCACTTGAATCATTTATCAAATGAATTTTTGAATCTTTAAACATCTTTTCAAGTTCACCATTTACTGCTATTTGTTTAATAAGCCAAGGTGTATTAGATATATTTGCAACTAAAACTATATTTTCATTTATATTTTTTTTATATAACTGACTAAAAACTGCCAAAGTATCATGATTTAAAACTACCAAATATAATGGAAATTTTTTAAAAAAATCATCTTTTTTTGTATAGTTATTTGAATTTACTACATCAAAAAAGCTAGGTAGATATTTAAAATCTAACTCTTTTTCGCTTTTATTCTCTTTTATACTAGAAGGAATTGTAAAATATATTAAAAATCCAAATCCAACAACAAACAACAAAACTACTTTGAAAATATTTTTCATAAACTTTTCCCCTCTTTCTTTGCCCATCTTTTAAATAATCTATAATTTAAAATATTTTTAGGCATTTCTGTATTATTTACTACAAATTCACACAAAATATTAGCTAAATATGGAGCTAAAACAAAACCTCTTCCACCAACACCATTTAAAGTATATAAATTTTCATACAAAACTAACTGTTCATCTTTTATAAAAGCTCCATTTTTAATATGTGGATAAGATTTAAAACTATTTTTACTATCAATCAAATTTCCAAGCATTGGAAAATAATCAATACTTGAAGCTCTAGCTCCTATTTTTATATCTATAACTTCTATATTTTCAAGGTTTAAAATATCATTTGCTTTTTCTAAAAGCTTTTTTGTATCATTTTGCATTATTTTTAAAGTTTTTTCATTATGAGATATAAAATTTATATCTTTTAAATTTAAATCATAAGAACTATTACTCATATCATTCTCAAATCTATTATGTGTCGCACCAATTGAAATTTTAAACTTTTTATTTTCTTCTACACTTTTAGATATTGAGCACTCTTTGTGATAGTTATACAACACTTTCGTACTACTTAAAATATCTATTTTTTGACCCCAAACTGCTCTTAGTTTAAAATAATTCTCATCAATTAACGAAATATTTGCACCTGTACATAAAAATAGTTTATTGGCTTTAATCTCATCATTTAAAATCCAATAGTTTTCGCTTTGATTTATTGTTTTAACATCATAATTAAATAGTTTTTCAATACCAAAACTAAGCTCTTTACATAAAATTTCAGGTTTAACAGTACTTCCTATTTCAAAATAATATCCATTTTCTCTTTTTTCAAAAGGAAAATCCATATAAGGTATATAATTATTAAATTTATCTTCATCTACTTTATTTTTTGGAATTCTTATTGTTCCAGATTTTACAAAACTTTTTGAGAAGTTTTCTTCATAAAATTTTGTTGAAAATTTTAAAGCATTTGTTACTAAATCTTTAAAATTATTATCAATACCTAAAAGTGGTGATAAAAAAGCCCCAGCAGCACCACTAGCACCCAAACAAACATCACTATTTTTATCTATAAGTAAAATATTATTAGAATATTTTTTTAAAAAATAAGCTAAAGAACATCCAACTATACCACTTCCAATAATTATATAATCATACTTTTTCATAAAAATAGTATATCAAAAAAAATCAAAGTATATTTTAAATTTAAGTAGATAAAATACATAATTATTTTTAAAAGGTAGTTTATGAAAATTTTAGTAACAGATGATTCTAAAATGGCTAGAAAAATGGTAATAAAAACACTTCAAGATGCATTAGATGATAAAAATTATGAAGTTTTAGAAGCACAAAATGGTCAAGAGAGTCTTGATTTGTATAAAGAACACAATCCTGATATAGTTTTTATGGATTTAACAATGCCTGTAATGGATGGATTTGAAGCTTTAAAAAAGATAAAAGAGTTTAATGAAAATGCAAAAGTAGTTGTAATATCTGCTGATATTCAAAAACAAGCTATGGACAAAGTTAGAGAACTTGGGGCACTGAATTTTGTAAAAAAGCCAATTGATTTAAAAAAAATGCAACAAATTTTAAATAATATAAACTCTTAAAAGGTAAAAAATGAGCAATATAAAACTAACAGAAGATGAAAAAGATTGTCTTCAAGAGCTTATGAATGTAGCCTATGGAAGTGCAACTGCTGCAATTACTGAGATATTTGATGCTTTTGCAAAACTTAGTATTCCAACTATTAGAATAATAAATGCTGTAGATTTAAAAGATTATTTAGCAAAAGAATTAAACTTTAAAGATGAACACTTTATAGCATCACAACAAATAAATGGTCCTTTAAATGGTGAAAATATGTTTATCATAGATAAAAAATCTGCTACAAATATGTCTATTAAATTTAGTTTTAGTGATGATGAAATTTCAAATGAAGATATTAGTGATATAACTTTAGAAATTACAAATATTTTATCATCTTCAACTATCAGTAAATTAGCAGAAAATATGGGAACCAGTGTATCTTTTTCTGCTCCAACAATAAAAACTATAAATTCAATCAATCAATTAAACAATATATTTATAAGCAACTACGAAAAAGTCATTATAATTTCTACTAAATTAGAGTTTGATGACTTAAATATCCATGGTGAACTCTTTATTTTAACAACAGATAACTCAATTTTATTTATAAAAGAGAAATTAAATAAAATATTGGATGAACTATGAGTAATCCAACAAAAAATAAATTTGATATTATTTGTAATACCGTAGATAATGGAATTATTGTATTAAACAAAGATTTAACAATACTTTTCTGGAACAGATGGTTGGAAACTAGGACAGGTATAGAGGCAAGTAGTATTATTGATAAAAATATTTTAAATTTTTATTCAAATATTGATGAAAAAAAATTAAAAAGAAAAATAACAACTGCTTTAAAGCTAAATTCTCCAACATTTTATACTCCCCAAACAGATAATTTTTTAATTAATATAGAGATAAATAATATATCTGATAGAGTATTTAATCAAATGCAACAAAGCATTACTATAACTCCACTAGATTTAGAAGAAAGCTTAGTTATTTTATATATATACGATATAACTTTTTTAAGCGAAACAAACTATAAACTAGAGATTGCAAAGAAAAATTTAAGTGAAAAAAATGAAGAATTAAGGCTTATTTTAGATACTACAATGGAAGCTATAATTATTTTTAAAGATAATAGTGTTGTTGATTGTAATAAAATTGCCATTGAATTATTTAATAAACAGATGAAATATGAGTTAATAAATAAAAGTTTTACTGATTTAATAAATAATAAGAATAGTGATATTTTTAATGAAAAAGAACCTTTTGAAACTAACTTAAGAAGAGATGATGGTAGTGAATTTAGTGCTATTATAAATATCAAAGATACTAGCTTAAACAACCAAATATTCAAAATCGTAACTATAGCAAATATCGAGGATTTAAAAAGAAAAGATAATCTTATGGCAGAACAGACAAAACTAGCTGCAATGGGTGAAATGTTAGGAAATATTGCTCATCAATGGAGACAGCCTTTAAACATAATCTCTATGTCATCTTCTAATCTTAAATTAAAAAATGATATGGGAGAGCTAAATAATTCTACATTAAGTGAGTCATTATCTCTTATATTAAAGACAACAAATCATCTATCTGATACTATAGACACATTTAACGATTTTCTAAAAATAGATAAGGAAAAAACTATTTTTAATGTTAATGATAATATTAAAAATAGTATCTCTTTGATAGATAGTTTTTTTAAAAATTTCAATATCGATATTGTTTTAGAGTTAGAAGAAGGTCTTTTATTAAATAGCCTTCCAAATGAGTTTTCTCAAGCATTTATAAATATTTTAAATAATGCAAAAGATGCAATAGTTTTAAATCTAAAAGATAATGAATTTGGTTTAATAAAAATAAAAACAAAAAAGATTGACAATTTTATAGAAATATTAGTTTTAGACAATGCGTTAGGAGTAGATAAAGATATTTTAAATAAAATATTTGAGCCATATTTTACTACAAAACATAAATATCAAGGTACAGGTCTTGGTCTTTATATGACTAGAAAGATTATAAATTCTAGTATGGGTGGAGAAATAAGTATTCAAAATAAGAAATTTTTACACAATCAAAAAGAGTATGAAGGGGCTGAGTTTAAAATAACAATTCCAATTAAACTTGATTGACTTTGACTCAAGGTTTGTGATATAATTTTATCCTATAATTTAAAATTTTTAATAACATAGGATTTAAAAAATGGCAAAAAGTTTATATGAAACATTAGAAGTAAGTGAAAATGCATCAGCTGATGAGATAAAAAAAGCTTACAGAAAACTAGCAAGAAAATATCATCCAGATGTAAACAAAGATCCAAAAGCTGAAGATAAATTTAAAGAAATAAATGCAGCTTATGAGGTTTTAAGTGATCCACAAAAAAAACAACAATATGACCAACATGGAGACTCTATGTTTGGTGGACAAAATTTCAGTGATTTTGCTAAAAATCAAGGTGGTGGAGTTGATTTAGATGAGATTTTAAGACAGATGTTTGGTGGTGGTGCAGCTGGATTTGGAAGAAGTAATTTTGGTGGTGGATTTGGATTTGATACTCCTGATTTAGATACAAATGCACAAGTTACTATACCTTTTGACGTTGCAGTTTTAGGTGGTAAACAAAATATATCTTTAAATAATGATTCATTTGATATAAAAATTCCAGAAGGAATTGAAGATGGTCAAAGAATAAGAGCAAAAGGAAAAGGAAAATCATATCAAGGGCAAAGAGGAGATTTGATTTTAAAAATAAATATCTCTCCTAGCAATGAATATGAAAGAGACTTTGATAATCTAATAAAATATTTTGATTTACCTTTAAAAACAGCTTTATTTGGTGGTAAAGTTAATATTAAAACTATTCACAAAGATATAACACTAAAAGTTCCACAAAATACAAAACAAAATCAAAAATTTAGAGTAAAAGAGCTTGGTGTTTTAAATAAAAAAACAAAAGTAAGAGGTGATTTATATCTTAAAGCAAATATCATTTTACCAAAAATAGAAGAGCTTAGTCCTGAGCTTTGTAAACTACTTGAAGAAGAACTAAAAGATAATCAATAGGAGTTTTTATGGAAAAAAATAGCTATATTGAACCAGTTTACTTAATATCAGTAGTTGCTGATATTTTAGGAGTTCATCCACAAACTTTAAGACAATATGAAAGAGAAGGTTTAATAAAACCATCTAGAACAAATGGTAAAATAAGACTATATTCACAAAAAGACATTAACCACATAAAGTATGTTTTAACTCTCACAAAAGAGATAGGTGTAAATTTAGCTGGTGTTGATATTATTTTAAAGTTAAATGATAAGATTGAAGAACTTGAAACTATAATTTCAACTTACAAAAACAAGACCCAAAAAGTAGATAATCTATCTGTTGTTCCAGATAAAAAAGCATTGGTAATACAAAAAAGCTCTTTTGAGATGGTTATTATTAAGAATTAATTGAAATTTTTTGGGAGATTATCCCAAAAAATTTACTATTTTGGATCTATTATAAACTCTTTATTTTTATAAATAGAGTGAATAAATGCCAAACCAATAGGTACTATTGCAAAAGTAGTAATCAACATAGGTGGTAAATGATAAAAAATCTGAATCAACATAGATAAAGATAAAAGTCCAATAGACCACATAGCACCATGTTCAAGATATATATATTTTGAAACAACCTCTCTTTCAACCATAAAAATTGTAAGACTTCTTACCGCCATAGCTCCAATACCAAGACCTAACATGATTATTACAATATTTTGAGTAATTGCAAATGCTCCTAAAACTCCATCTAAAGAGAAACTCATATCAATTACTTCAAGATACATAAAAGAGATAAAACCTCCACTTAGTTCTGTAACTTTTAAATCAGAATTTGAATCAGTTTTAAGCTCCATAATACCTTTTAAAAGTTCTAAAAGATAAAAAGCAATAACACCAATAACCATAGGAACTATAATTTCAAGCTTATCAACTTTTACTAAATTATCGCCCATAACAACTTCATTTGGTGCAATATAAGTAATACCTAAAATTAAAAACATAATAAAAAGCGCTTTAATATCACCTACTTTTGATAGTTTTGTAGCAAAATTCTCAATATATTTTACCCAGTGTGTATCTTTGTTTTCATCAAAAATAAATTTTAAAAATAGCATTAATAGGAACATCCCACCAAATGACATAATTACATGATGAGAATTTTGAATAATTTTCTCATACTCATCTGGATTATTTACAGCTAAATTAAAAGAGTCAAGAAAACCCATAGATGTTGAAAAATAAACTATTAAAATGGGAAATACAAATCTAACACCAAATACAGCTATTATCATTCCCCAAAGAAGAAATCTTCTTCTCCATACAAGAGCCATTGTTGCCAAAATAGTAGCATTTACAACAGCATTATCAAAAGATAAACTAAGCTCCAAAACAGATAAAATAGTACCTTGATAAAGTGCAAAAAAGCCACCATACAAAAATAGTAAAACTGAAGCTACAAACCAAACAGCAAAAAAGCCATAGAAATAAGATATGATAGGTTTTTGTTTCAATATAATCCCTTGATTTATAAATTTTTGGCGATTATATCAAAATTTAATAAATATTAGCTATTTATTTTTAAGTAGTCATTTAATTCTTTAAAATCCAATTTTTCGCATAGTTCTATTTTTAAATCCATAATATAAATATCTTTTAAATAAAAGTTCTTAAGTTTTACAAAATCTTTTTGTGTAGTAACTATTGCAAAATCTCTATGTTTTTCTAAAATAGTATCTATCTCATCTTTTGTAAAAGTATGGTGATCTTCAAAAAATATAGTCTCTATGTTTTTTGGTAAAAATTCCAAAAGCCTTTTTGGTTTTGAAATTGCAGTTAAAAGAATAGTTTTTTCAGGAAGTTCTGATTTTTGACCATCTTTTTTTATCTCTACAACTCTTTTAAAATCAATACCTTCTTTTAAAACTAGATTTGCTTTTTTATAAAAACTCTTTGGCTCTCTATATGCTCCGCTTGGAATACAAAAATTATTCGTTGGTTCATCTTTTGGTTTTAATAAAATATCAAATTTTTTTATATTATATTTTGAAAAGCCATCATCTAAAAAAATAACTTTACAACCTAACTCTTTTGCTTTATTTATACCCAAAACTCTATCTTCACTAACTATTACAGTAGCATTTTTTAAAGATGTAGCTAAAAGCATAGCTTCGTCACCACTTGTGCTTACATCTACTTTTATTTCACCATTTAAACTAACTACAAAAAGTCCTTTTGAAACTCTTCCATAACCTCTTAAAATAACGCAAACATCATTAAAATTTTTAGCTAATTCAATAGTAATTGGAGTTTTTCCACTTCCCCCAATAGTTAGGTTTCCAATAGATATTATAGGAATACCAAAATCAATTTTTGAAGAAGTAACTCTTTTTATAAAAATAATAAAAATGTATAAAAAACTAAGTGGTAAAAGTAAATAAGATAATATTTTTTGTGAAAAATTTGGAAAAAATAGATAATCTTCAATCCAGAAAATTATTTTTTGCTTCAAAATTTTAAATCCACTCTAGTGCAATTTGTACAACTTGATCACAAACATAATTCACCTCTTCATTTGTAAGACCTGCATATATTGGTAAAGATAAAATTTGCTGATAGTTATTTAAAGCATTTGGAAATGCTGTTATTTTTATAAAATATTTATTTTTGTAATAAGTCAAAAGATGAAGCGGAATATAGTTTAATGCCGTTGAAACGCCTTTTTCTTTTAAAGCCCTTGCAAAAGCATCTCTATTTCTTGATATTTTTATGATATATTGAGTGTAAATATGCTCATTTTTATGAGGTAAAATAGTGATATGTTTAATATCTTTTAATCTCTCTTCATAAATTTTTGCTATCTCTTTTCTTCTTTTTATAAAACCATCTGTTTTATTTAACTGTGCTATTGCATAAGCAGCATCAAGTTCAGAAATGTCAAATTTATGCCCAATATCATCAACATCATAGATATAATCTAAGTTTCCATAACTATCATATGCTGTTGTAATTGCATGAGTTCTTAAAAGTTTTGCTCTACTAGCCAACTCTTCATTGTTTGTAACTAAAACTCCTGAACGACTAATCGCATATTTTGATGGTGATGGATTTGTAGAAAAAATTGTCATATCAGCACTTAAATTTCCAACTTTTTTACCCTTGTATGTAGTTCCTAATGCAGCTCTACAATCTTCTATTATTAAAATATTGTGCTTTTTTGCAATCTCATAAATTTTGTCCAAATTTGGAGCAAGTCCACCAATAAAAGTGATAATCGCTGCTCTTAATTTTTTTGATTTATTTGCAATAATTGCCTCTTCAAATTTTTCAATATCTAAATTCATATCTTCTAAATTTATATCAACAAATATAGGCTCTGCATCAAAATGTCTTACAGTTTCTGGCAAGTTTACAAAAGAGTTTACAGACATTAAAACCTTATCACCTCTTTTTAATCTCATAGAGCTAAGTGCCAAATGAAGAGCGGCTGTTGAAGTTGCTGTTGCAATAGCATACTTTGCTCCAATATATTTAACCATCTTCTCTTCAAACTCTAAAACTTTTGATAAATCATCTTTAGCTTGAAGAACTGATTTTAATTGATCAATCTCCTCATTATCTAAAGTTGCTTTATATATTGCAATATTTCTCATCTTTACCTCTATTTCTATATTTTAGCAATAATTGGCAATCTTCTTTTAAACTCATTTACTTGAACTCTTCTTTTGATATTCTCTATAAACAAAGCTTCAAATCCAAAAGCCAAAAGCTCATCATTGCTTCTATTCTCATCTATCATCTTTTTTAATAAAGAGTCAATTTTAGCATAACTATATCCCAAATCAGCCTCATCACTTTGACCTTCATAAAAATCAGCACTAGGTGCTTTTTTAACTATATTTTCATTCACACCTAAATATTTTGCAAATTCAAACAAATCACTTTTATATATATTTCCAATAGGATTTATTGCACAAGCTAAATCTCCAAAAATTGTTCCATATCCAAGCAATAATTCACTTTTATTTGAAGTTCCAACTACTAAAGAATTTTCTCTTGCACTAATATCATATAAAACTGACATTCTTAATCTTGCACTAAAATTTCCAATTCTAAGACTATTTTCTTGCATATTTTTTAAATATGCACTTAGCATTGGTTCAATACTTACTATCTCATACTTTATATTAAACTTTTCACAAAGCTCTACTGCATCATCAATTGAAGCTTTAGATGAGTATTGAGATGGTATTAAAACGCAGTTTAAATTATCATCAAATACTTCTTTACACAAAACTGCTACAACAGCAGAATCAAGTCCACCTGAAAGCCCTAAAGTAACTCTTTTTAATCCAGTTTTTAAAACTTCTTCTTTTAAAAAATTTATTAAATTTTGCTTAATTTTTTCATATTTATTCATTTTTAAACCTTAATTTAAGATTATATATCATCTTTCTTTGTTTTTTGATAAATCTCATCCAAATAGGCCGAATTTCCCTTTTGCTGTTCAACTTTTTTATCAATTAATCTAAAAACAATATCTTTTAGTTCATCTTCATCAAAATAGTTTAAATAGTTTGGATTTATATCTATCTTTTCACTATCATTTATTTTTAAAAGCTCTTTTATCTCTTTTATTAACTCTTCTTTTATATCTATCAATTTTTACTCTTTATTAAATTTTTTTAAAATTTCATCTAAATGTAGTTCCATTTTTTGCTCACCAATATCAGTTTCACTAGATTTACAACAACCACAAGAACTTCCTGCATCTGTTAAATCTTCCAAATCATCAAGTGTTTTTGCATTTTTTTCTTTTATTGCATATATTAATTCGCCAAGACTAACTTGTTTGCAATCACAAACTATAAATGAGTGAGGAAAATTTCTTGCCATTATATACCTCTACTCTTTTTTATAATCTCGTAAGCTTCATTTATCTCTTGAAGTTTTGTTGTAGCTTCATCTATAATATTTTGAGAAGCACCCTGCCCTGTAATAATATCTGGATGATATTTTTTAACTAAATTTCTGTAGTTTTTCTTTAAAGTTGAATCATCATCATTTGGATTTGATTCTAAAATTTCATAAGCACTTTCAAGTGATAGTGCTTTTTCATTTGCTCTATTTTTATAAAAATTCTCAAAATTTGATATAAGATTTATATAATCTTTTTGCTCTATTTTTAAAGCTTTTGCAATATCTTCAGTTATCTCTTGCTCTTGTTTTGAAAAATCTCCATCAATAAATGCAAGATTTAGTAGATACTCCATATATTTTAATCTTTTAGAATAATCTGATCTTGTTAAACTATACAATCTTTCACAAATAGTAATAAGATTTGAAAAGCTATCTTTTTCTTTATTATATAAATTTTTTAGATTTTCTCGAACTTCTTGTGAATTTTGAAAATGGCTTGAAATATCACTAAAAGTATGTTTTAAAATCTCAGCTTCAAGCTCTCCAACTTTTCCATCTGCTTTTGCAACTTTTGCCATTAAAGCAACTAAAAGACCAGCTTCATGATTTAATAAATCACCTCTAAAAATCTCTTTTTGATTTAAATTTATATTTTTAAACTCTTCAGTTTTATAATTTTTTCCAATAATAAATAAAATTGCAATAACAACTGCTAAAACTATTAACTCCATTAATATCCTACTTTTGATTTAAAAATTTGAGTTTTTATTTTATCAAATTTAGACTGAGAGTATAAAAAGCTTAATTAATAATTTAATTTTTTAAAACCATATTTAAAGTATATTGCATATCTTCATCAAGTTCCATATTTTTAATCATCCAGTTTAGATAGTTTGCATCTTTTCTAGCAATATCTTCTATATTTTCACCTTTATATTTCCCAAATTTAAAAGTTTGTACAAATACTGGAGTAGAAGTTAGTTCAACCAATTTTTTCATAGGATTTACATCTGGAAAACTTTCTTTTACTTTTGCTACAAGTTTTGATAAGAATAGCTTCATAACTAATACATCACCTATTGCATCATGAGCTTTTATTGTTATATTGTATTTTTTTGCTTCAATTTCCTCTTGTTTGAAAAGTTCCAAAGCGTATCTTAAATATTGTAATCTATGATAAGGAAGTTCAGAAAAAAGATGTCTAGCACATCTTAAAGTATCTATTAATTGAAGTTGATTTTCAAAACCCTCTTTTTTTATCATATCTAAATCAAAATTTATATTGTGTGCTATCAAAAAATTTTCACTATTATTTAATTCTTGTAACCTTTTATAAAATTTTGTATCAACTGCTTTTGGCTTATTTTCTAGTAAATCTTGTGTAATATTGTGAATTTCCATAGCTTCAAGTTTTATTGGAATATCACTACTGCAAAGTTCATCAAAAGCTTCAACCTGACCTTTTTGGTCTACAATCATAGCTCCAAATTGAATAACTCTATCTTCTTGAGAAATACCTGTCGTTTCAGTATCAAATAAAATATAATATGCCATAGTAAATTTAAGTATCCTTTATATTATTAACATTCCATCACCATAAGAATAAAATCTATAATTATTTTTTATAGCGATGTCATATAGTTCTAATGTTTTTTCAAGCCCAATAAATGAAGCAACTAACATAATCAAAGTAGATTTAGGAAGATGAAAATTTGTAAGTAAATAATCAACTTTTATAGGTTTATTAATAGGATTTAAAAAAAGATCACACTCGCCTTGAATTTTATTTGTTCTTACATAATACTCAATAGTTCTTGTAACTGTTGTACCAACTGCCAATACTTTTTTTGCATTATCTAAATTCTTTTTTGCATCAATTCCTATTTCAAAATATTCACTGTGCATTGGATGAGATAAAATATCTTCAACATCTACAGGCTTAAATGTACCTGCTCCCACATGAAGCGTAAGATAATTTAAACCATATTTTTTCTCTATTTCTTCTAGCAATTTTGTTGTAAAATGTAAAGATGCAGTTGGAGCTGCAACTGCTCCATAATTTTTTGCAAAAAGTGTTTGATAGTTTAATTCATCTTCTTTTTTATCCTCTCTTTGCATATATGGAGGAAGTGGAATATGTCCTATTTTATTTAAAATCTCAACCAAAGATAAAAAATCAACTCTTTTTTTACTATTTTCATCTTTAAAAAATGATACAACTCTTGTACCATCTTCATTTAATTCTAAAACTTCTGCTATTAAATTTTCATCAAAAAATATTAGAGTCCCAACTTTTACTTTTCCTTTTATCATAACTAAATATCTATCCATAAAAAGAGGTTTATTTAAAAGTAGTTCTAATTTAGCACCTGTAGATTTTTTACCAAATATTCTAGCTTTTATAACTTTTGTATCATTTAAAAATATAGTTAAATCTTGCGGTAAAAAATCTAAAATATTCTCAAAAGTAGAGTGAAAAATCTCATTTTTCTCTCTATTATAAACCAACATTTTTGCACTACTAGGAGGATTTACTGGAAAAGTAGCAATTTGACTAGCAGGAAGGTTAAAATCATAACTTGAAGTTTTTAAAACATCTATCAAATTAATCTTCTTCCTCTTCTTCTTTTTGTGCTGGATTAAATACTTTTGCTATATAAATAGATACTCCATAAAGAATTAATAAAGGAGCTGCCATTAAAACTTGACTAATAACATCTGGAGGAGTTAAAACTGCTGAAACTATAAAGATTAAAACAACTGCATATCTAAAAAAATCTTTTAGCATTTGGTCATTTACAATACCAATTTTTGCAAGAAAAAATGTAATAACTGGTAACTCAAAAGCAATACCAAAACCTATCATAAGTTTTGTGAAAAATCCAACATATTTCCCAATACTAGGCAATACATTAACAACACTATTACCAAATGCAATCAAAAAATCAAATCCTATTGGAACAACTATATAGTAAGCAAAAGAGGCTCCCATCAAAAACATTAAAGTTGCAAAAAATACAAAAGGAATAACAAGTTTTTTCTCATGGTCATATAACCCAGGAGCTAGAAACAACCATAATTGCCAAAAAATTACAGGTAAAGAAAGAATAAATCCAGCAAAAAATGCAACTTTCATAGCAGTAAAAAATGTCTCTTGAATTTCAACTGCTATCATTGAAGTTCCAACAGGAAGAGCATGCTTAACAGGAGCCATCATCCACTCTAAAATGGGTTCATAAAAAGAGAAACAAGCAAAAAACATAACAACAATAGTAATACTAGAAATAACCAATCTCTTTCTAAGATCTGCTATATGTGGTTTTAAATCATCAAACATTATTTAACTTCCTCACTATTTTTTAAAGAAATTTTTCCATCTTTGCTTTTTTGAGATTTATCTTCATTTGCTTTTGCAAATTTTTCTTTAATTTTTTCAACCTCATTATCATTTTTTAAAGGTTCTAAATCATTTTTTAAAATATCATCTAGACCTAAATCAAACTTATTTTCAATACTTAAAGATGATTTTGTATCTTCAATTTGAGCTTTAAATTTATTTGCTTCTTCTTTTAATTCTGCTATATTTAGCTCATTATCCAAAGTTGTTTTTGCATCGCTTATCCCTTTTTTAACACTGTTAAACATTTTTGCTATTTTTACCATAGCATCTGGCAGTTTTTCAGGACCTAATGCGATAACTGCAACTATTGCTATTAGAAGAATTTCAGTTATTCCCATTCCAAACATTTTTCGCTCCATATTTTTATAAGGTTGTGATTCTAGCTAAATTGAACAAAAATAGTGTTTAATCAAAAATCCAAACTACTAAAAGTGTCCTAAAATATTTAAATTAACCCATAGGGTATAAAATATCTTTTTGAATTATCTCGATTTTTTTTAACAACTCACTTGAGATTTTAAAATCAAAAGCTTTAAAAGAGTCATCTAGTTGCTCTATTTTTCTTGCCCCAACAATAGTAGAAGCAACAAAATCAAAATGCTTTGAATAAGAAATTGCCAAAGTAACTGGGCTTATTTCATACTCTTTTGAAAGTTCTAAATATTTTTTAGTAGCTTCTAGAGTTCTTTCATTTACAAATCTATGTGCCATAGCCTGAACTCTTTTATTACTCTCTTTTAAATATGTTGCAAATCTTGAATCTTCTGGATAAAATCCACCACAATATTTTCCACTTAAAACTCCACCTGCCATTGGTGAATATGGTAATAAAGATATATTTTCAAGTCTACAAACATTTGCTAACTCATCATGAAATCTTGGATTTAAAAGTGAAAAATTATTTTGAATAGACTCAAATCTAGCATATCCTTTATGTTTACTTATTTCATTTGCTTTTGTAAGCCCATAAGCACTATCATTTGAAGTTCCTATATATCTTACTTTTCCCTCTTTTACAAGTGAATCAAAAGCTTTTAAACTCTCTTCTATTGGTACTATAGTATCTGGCCAATGCATTTGATAAAGATCTATATAATCTGTTTGAAGTCTTCTTAAACTATCTTCAACAGCTTTTTTTATATGAAAACTATCAATTGCTGTAAAACCATGTCTTACGGGTGGTACAAACCAACCAGAAGCAGCACCTGCAATTTTTGTTGCCATTATTACACTATCTCTTGGCTTTGTTTTAAGCCACTCTCCTACTATTTTCTCAGTATTTCCTATAGTCTCTTTTTTGGGACTAACAGGATAAAGTTCTGCTGTATCAAAAAAATTTATTCCTCTATCATAAGCCTTATTCAAAATCTTAAATGCTTCATCTTTTGATGTACTACTTCCAAAAGTCATAGTTCCCATACAAATTGAACTTACTCTAAGACCTGTTTTACCAATATATCTATATTCCATTTTTAGCCTCTTATAGCGAATTTTATAAATTATACAAATCTCTTTCTTAAAAATATGCTTTACTTTTTATAAATTAAACAAAAGGATTGATTTTAATACTATTTTAGTAGAATTTTAAAAAATATATTTAGGATTTAATGTTGGTAAAGAAGAAAATAGTAGATTTAAAGAAGCTCAATCTTGAATTTATACAAAAAGATGAAACAATAAAACTATTAAGTTTTGATACTTTAAAGATGAATTTAGAAATATCTATTTTTAAAAATGAGAAGTTTGTAAAAAATAGCTCTATGGTTTTTGCACATCTTCCAAAAAGCTTAAAAGCAAAACTAAATCCTAAATAAAAGGAAAAAAGCTTTGCTTTTTATAAATTAATTTTGATTATATTTTAATTTTAATTGCTCATAAAGTTCATCAAAACTTACATCTTCTATTGTTTTTAGTAATTCAACCATCACAACATTATCTTCATTTCCATTCCAAACTTTTTTATATGTTCCTTCTTTGTATCCATTATCTTGTCTAAATTGATTTAAGCAATTTTTACCAATATATAGTTTTTGAAGCCAAGAAAAAGATAATCCAGCACTTTTACAAGCTCTAAAAAACTGCTCAATAAATCTTTCTATTCCACTAAAAGATGGCATATTTTTTGTCTCAATAGCAAGTGCTATATATGATAGTTTTTCAGACTCTTTGATTATCAAATTTACATCTATACTTTGAGCAGCTTCATAAATACAGTGTGTATTTACTAAAGAAACTGCTTTTGGCACATTCGTTTCTTGTAAAATATAACTCATTAAAAAGTGCCAAATATCTACAAGCTCAACATGAATATTATTCATATCAGGAGTTGAATTAATATTTTTCCAGTGTTTCCAAGGAGTTGAATCAATTAGTTCAGCTACTTCCATATGAATACATCTAAGCCAATTTATCTCTTTATTAAATTTATTTACACCCAATTCCCAATTTTTACCATTTGTACTATCATTTAGTTGTTTTTGAAGTAGAAACATCTCTTCAAGTTTTGATGGAAAAGATGAAGCCTCTTCAAGTAAAGAAGCAAGTGGTAAACACTCTTCAATAATATTTTGCAAGCTCAAACTAGATGGTAAAACCTCTTTATCACCTTTTAGAATATGTAAAAGTAAAGATACAAAATATGGGATTTCATCTTTTGATTCCCATGTTAATACATCAGTTGAGTCTAACTTTGCATATTTTACAAACTCATCAACCGAAGCAAATCCAACAACTTTTACAGCCTCTTTAAAATCTTTATATAACAAATTAACTCCTATTTTCAAATTTTTTTTCAACAAAAAGCTTACAATTCTCTCCACTACTATTTTTTACAACAATACTAGGAATTGCCTTTGACTTAAATCCATAAGCCTTACAACCATGAGGTTTTCCTGCTTCCCAAGTTACAAAATAGTTTGTACATTTTTGACAAATTATTTTTTTTTCCATCTTATATTCCAACTTGACTTTGAATAGCTTTTGATAAAGACATTAAATCTACATTTTCTAAACTAACTCCTGTAGGAACACCTTGAGCTATTTTTGTAAAACTTATATCAAACTCTTTTAATTTATCTTCAATATATAATATAAAAGCATCATTTGCAATAGATGGCGTAATAGCAAATAAAATATTTTTTACTCCACTATTTTTTATATATTCTTGAAGCTTAATTATTAAATCAAGCTCAAGCTCATCTATTACAAAATATCTTCCATCAAACTCTTTTGAATCTTCAATAATAAAAATATCTTTTGCACTTTGCACAATACATAATTTACTACTATCACGACTCTCATCTAAGCAATATTCACAAATCTCATTTTCACTCATACTTCCACATCTTTTGCATTTTTTAATAGTTTTCAAAGCATTTTCTATACTATGAGATAGTTTTATTCCGCAATAGTTGTCATTCATTACAATGTGATAAGCAAGTCTTAGAGCCGATTTTTTTCCAATAGTTGGTAAAGATTCAAAAGCTTCTACTAGTTCATAAAATTTTTCTAACTCTCTATTCATTTTGGGATTATATTCTAATATTTATATTAAATTAATTAAAAGGTTTTTTTGATAAACTATATACTTTTAAATTTAAAAGGTTTTTTTATAATGGCACTCATAGACTTACAAAACATTTCCAAACAATACGATATTAAAGTTATTTTAAAAGATGCAAACTTCACTCTTCAAGCTGGTCAAAGAGTTGCAGTTATTGGGCAAAATGGACAAGGAAAATCAACACTTTTCAAAATAATCATGAAAACAGTGGAACCAGATAGCGGTGAAATGGCTATTGATAGAAGTATAAAAATAGAGATGCTAGAACAGCAACCAAAATTTGAAGCAAATTTAAGCGTAAGAGATGCTATTGAAAATCAGCTAGTTGAGTTAAAAAGCGCAAAAAATGAGTATGAAAAAATTACAAATCAACTCTCAACAGATTATGAAAACGAAGAGCTTTTAAGAAAACAAAGCGAACTTGCAACTTTTATTGATTTTCACAATGCTTGGGATTTGGAAAATACAATTGAGAGAGTTTTAGTAGAGTTTGCACTAAAAGAGTATGAACACAAAGATGTAAATATGCTTAGCGGTGGAGAGCAACGGCGTGTTAGTTTAGCTGGTTTGATTTTAAAAAAACCAGATGTTTTACTTCTTGATGAGCCTACAAATCACCTTGATGTTTACATGGTTGAGTTTTTAGAAGAGTTGCTTTTGAAAAACAACTTTACTCTACTTTTTATATCTCATGATAGATATTTTATTGATAATATTGCTACAAATGTAATAGAAGTTGATGGTGGAGAATTAAGAAAATTTAATGGTGGCTACTCTTCATATTTGGAGCAAAAATCACAAATTTTATCAAATTTACAAAAAGAGCATGACAACTTACTTAGACTTGTAAAACAAGAAGCTCACTGGATGCAACATGGAGTAACTGCAAGAAGAAAAAGAAATGAAAGAAGAAAATCTGAATATTTTGATTTAAAACAAAAAGCAAAATCAAATCCTGCGTATATCAAAAAAATGAGCATAGAACTTCAAAGAGAACAAAAATCTTTTAATAGTGAAGAAAAACAACAAAATAAGAAAAAAATGCTTTATGAGCTTGATAATATTTATAAATCTTTAGGAGAAAAAGAGTTAATTAAAGATTTTACAACTAGAATTTTACAAAAAGATACTATTGCAATAGTAGGTCCCAACGGAAGTGGAAAATCAACACTTCTTAAAATATTTATGGAAAAATTAAAAATAGATAAAGGAAGCTTCAAAAAAGGAGATTTTCACATAGGATATTTTGATCAACAAAGAGATATGCTTGATGATGAAAAAACTGTTATGGAGACTTTTTGTCCAAATGGTGGTGATAGAGTTGTGCTTGATGATGGACGAAACTTGCATGTTTTTGGATATTTAAAAAACTTTCTTTTTCCAAAAGAGTATTTAGATAAAAAAGTTGGTGCTTTAAGTGGTGGAGAAAAAAACAGAGTTGCACTTGCCCTACTTTTTACAAAAAGAGTTGATTGTATGATTCTTGATGAACCTACAAATGATTTGGATATTCCAACAATTAATATTTTAGAAGAGTATTTACAAAATTTTCAAGGTGCTTTAGTTTTCGTATCTCACGATAGATATTTTGTAGATA
The DNA here is from genome assembly GCF_002993025.1 of Arcobacter cryaerophilus gv. crypticus. Taxonomy (GTDB): domain Bacteria; phylum Campylobacterota; class Campylobacteria; order Campylobacterales; family Arcobacteraceae; genus Aliarcobacter; species Aliarcobacter cryaerophilus_B. The sequence continues at coordinate 39,586 of NZ_NXGI01000017.1, forward strand.
AAATTGCGAAAAAACTATATGTATTTACTGGAAATGGACATATTATGGAAAGTTTTCAACCATATAGTGAATATCTTGAAATCGAAAAAGAGTTAAAAGAACTAGATAATTTAGAATCTTATATAGAAAAAGAGAAAAATAATCCAAAAATAGAAAATTTGCCAAAAAAACAAGTGAAATTGTCATATAAAGACCAAAGAGAATACGATAGTTTACCAAATGAACTAGAAAAAATTGAAGAAAAAATAGCAGAACTAAACAGCTGTTTAGCAGACCCAAAATGTTATGAAAAAATAGGAATTGTAGTACTTTCAAAAGAGCTAGAAGAGACAAAAGCTATTTATGAAGAGAAGGTTGAGAGATTTTTAGAGCTTGAAGAGCTGGTTGAGAGTTTTAATTCTTAAAAAAGTATAATCAAGTTTTAAAAAATTTAAATTTAAAAAAGGAGTTTTACAAATGAGCTTAAAAGAGAAATTAAACGAAGATTTAAAACAAGCAATGAGAGATAAAGAAGTAGTAAAAAGAGACTCTATAAGAGCTATTAATACAATGATTAAACAAATTGAAGTTGATGAAAGAAGAGTTTTAGATGATGCTGAAGTTATAAAACTTGTTCAAAGAGGTATTAAACAAAGAGAAGAGGCAATTTCTCAATATAGTGCTGCTTCAAGAACTGATTTAGTTGAAAAAGAACAAAGCCAAATTGATGTATTTATGATTTATTTACCTAAACAATTAAGCGATGAAGAGCTTGAAGCTGGTATGAAAGATATAATTGAAGAAGTAAAAGCAGAAACTATAAAAGATATGGGAAAAGTTATGGGAGCAGCTTCAAAAAAATTTGCAGGTGTTGCAGATGGAAAAAGAATAAATGAAATGGTAAAAAAATTATTGTCATAATCTTTTTGTGTAAAATTCAAGGAAAAAAATGGATCAATATGCAAACAAATATATAACATTTACAATAAATGATGATAATGGTATAAAACAGATAAAACTAAGAAAAAAGCCTCTTTTTTATACTTTATACACATTTATTGGAATATCTTTTATATTTGTAGCAGCATTTATCTTTATAAATCTTTCTTTAATTCAAATGGATAAAGATAGACTAGATATTGAGCTTGAATTAGTAGAGTTTAAAAGAATAAACGAAGAGCTAAATAATTTAGTTAGTCAAACACAATTAGAACTTCATGAAAAAAATGAAGAGATTAGTGAAGCTACTGATTATTTCAATAAAATGGAAAATATAATAGGAATTCCAACTGAAAATGAGCTTCCGTTAAAACAAAGAGTTGATATTGCAAGACTTAATACAGAAGAAAGAACAACTCTTTTACAACTAATTCCTAGTGGTTTTCCTGTTGAAAATAGAGTTATAAATAGCTATTTTGGATATAGACACCATCCTGTTTTAAATAGAAAAGCTCTTCATATGGGAATTGATTTAAAAGCACCTGTTGGAACGCCTGTTTATGCAACAGCAGATGGAATTGTTGAAACTTCAAGTTTTGATAGATTCAATGGAAATTTAGTAACAATTCAGCATATTTATGGGTTTAAATCATATTATGCCCACTTAAACAAAACTTTGGTAAAATCTGGCTCTTTTGTTAAAAAAGGGGATTTAATAGCATATTCAGGGAATACAGGGATAAGTAGCGGACCTCATTTACACTATGAAATCCGTTTTTTATCAAGATCTCTTGATCCACTTACTTTTGTAATGTGGGACATGAAAAATTATACAGAAATTTTTGAAAAGGAAACAGAAATATCATGGGATTCTTTAATAACAGCAATCAGTCACATCAAAATACAAGATCCGACTCCACAACCACAATTATCACTGCAGGAACAAAAATAACAGGGAATATAAACTTGTCTTGCAATTTGTATATTGATGGTTATTTTGAAGGAAATATAAACTCAGAGCAAGAGATAAATATTGGAAAAAATGGAAAAATAAAAGGAGAAATAACTGCTTTAAGAGTTATTGTTCAAGGATTAGCAGAAGGTTCAATAAATGCAACAAGAGTTGATATTAAACCAGATGGAAAAGTTACAGGTTCAGTTGAATCAGAAGAATTTGTAATTGAAGCAAAAGGAATTTTTGAAGGAAATAGTCTTGTAAAGACAACTTTAAACAGCAAATCAATAGATAAAAAAGAGGATTTTATCAAAACAGAAGATATATAATATAAAAAATTATATTTTATATATTTTTTGGCTATAATCCAAAACTTAGACTTAATTTAGTCTTTTATTTTATAATATTTTTAAAAAAGGGAAATATGAAAAATTTTTTAAGCCAATTAAATGATACTGAATACAATGAAGCAATTTCAAATCAATTAGATACCCCTGAAAAATTAATACAGCTTCTATTAAGACGAATTCATCCAAAAAATGTTGAAGTTATAATAGATATTTTAAAACAAGCTATTACTCCATCTATTAGCTCTGATTTAAATAATATTTCTGATGTTTTATTTGAGCAACTTAAAAAAAATCCAAAAGATATTTTTGAAAAATCAATACAAATACAAATAGAAAAATTAATATTCGAAAGATTTGAAAAAGATAAAAAATTAGTTATTGAAAAAACAGAAGATATATCAAAACTTGTTGTACTTATGGAAGAGTATTTTAATGAAGCTATTTTTAGTAGTGGAAATGGTTCTAAAAAAGTTTTAAATATAAAAGAAAAAATCCAAGCAATAGATGTAACAAAGGGTGGAGTAGAAGTGTTAAGCAAAATACAAAGTGAACTTGTTATTGCTGCTGCTTCTATAGAGCAAGAGATAAATAATGTTACAAACAAACTAGAAAATGGAAAATCTAAAGTAGAAGAATTAGAAGAAAAAATAAATAGTTTGGAAAATGAGCTTAACAAAACAAAACAAGAAAATAGAAAAGATTTTTTAACTCAAGTTCTTACAAGAAAAGCATTTAATGAAGAGATGATAAAAGTTGAAAACTCTTACAGTAGATTAAAAACTCAATATGCAGTAATATTTTTTGATATAGACCATTTTAAAAAAGTAAATGATACTTATGGGCATGAGTGTGGAGATGTAGTTCTTTCAACTTTTGGGAAAATTTTAGACAAAAGTATTAGAGATATAGATTTAATAGCAAGATATGGTGGAGAAGAGTTTATTGCTATTATACATTTTAATCTAGATAGAGAGCTTTTAATGTTATTAAAAAGAATAAAATCAATAGTTACAGAAAATAGCTTTATTTATCAAGATAAAAAACTAAAAATCACTTTTAGTGCTGGAGTTACAATAAGAAATAAATATCCTACATATGATATAGCTCTTCAAAAAGCAGACTCTTTATTATACAAAGCAAAAGATAGTGGAAGAAATAAAATTTTATTAGATAATGGAATCGAGATTTAAAAAAAGTAGAAAAAATCTACTTCTCTTTTCTTATTTTTGTAACTGATTTTCCACCAATAAAGTAGTTATCTGTATTAAGCTCTTCTATTAAAACTACTGCATTTGAAGATGAACGATTAAATATTTTGCTAAAAAGCTCAGTTATACCTTTTGAGAACTCCTCTTTTTGCTCAATAGTAGCTCCACCATCTTCATGTGTCATTTTTACATTTATTACTGGCATTTTATTCCTTTTTTAGTTCAAAGAATTTTTAAATTTTTTTAATTCATCTTCTATACTTGGAACTCTCATAAAATGCTCACCTATTAAAAAAGCATCTGCTCCAAGATTATGAAGCTTTTTTATAACTTCAGTATCACTAACTCCAGATTCAGCAACAATTATTTTACCTTCGGGAATAAGTGGTATTAGCTCCTCGCACAAATTCATATCCATCTCAAAAGTTTTTAAATTTCTATGATTTATTCCTATAATATCTGCTTTGCTTTTTAAAGCTTTAGTCAAATCTTCAAAATCGTGAATTTCAACTAAAACTTCTAAATCCAAACCTCTAGCATAACTATATAACTCATTTAACTCATCTTGACTAAGTGATTTTGCAATTAAAAGTATAAAATCTGCTCCATATATCAAAGCTTCTGCAATTTGGTATTTTGTAAGTATAAAATCTTTCCTTAAAAGTGGAATATTTGTAATACTTTTTATCTCTTTTAAATAATCTAAATTTCCCAAGAAAAAGTGTGGTTCTGTTAATATAGAAATTGCATTTGCACCAAAATCATTATAATCTTTTGCAATTTGAAGATGATTAAAATCTTCTTTTATAATACCTTTACTAGGACTTGCTTTTTTTACTTCTGCAATTATTCGTATAGGTTCATCAATTGAAGATTTTAAAAACTTTTTTACATCTTTTGTAGGAAAATTCCCGTCCGCTATTAAATTTTCAAGCTCATCTAAAGATATTTTTTCTTCTCTTTTTTTTACATCTTCAAGAGTTTTATTATTTATTTTTTCTAGTATCATTATCTTTGCACTCCTTAATTTTTTCCCAATGAATTTTTATCTCTTCATCATTTAAACCTATTTCATCTACAATTAATTTCATATTTTTATATGCATCTTTACAGTTTTTATTCTTATATTCACCCCACGCTAAAGTATCTATAAAAGCAATATTTGTAGGGTCTTGCTCCAGTGCTTTTTTTACCAAAACTAAACCTTTTGGAATATCAATATCATAATCAATCAATAAATATGCCAAATAATTTTGATAAATAGGGTTTGAAGATGTTTTTAAAGATATATTAAACTTCTCAATAACACTTGCTAATACACTATTTTTATCTTCTGCCAACTCAAACTCAATAATAGCTTGTTGTGCCAAATAATCAGGATTTGAATCGTTTGTATATAATTTTTTAAGTAAATCATATGCTTTTTCTGGTTGTTTTGTTCGTTTATAAAGCTCTAAAAGAAAATCATCTTCTAGGTGATTTTCTTCCAAAAATATTATAATATCATTCGCTTCAAAATTTTGAAACATCAAATTTACTGTTTTATTTAATTGCAAAGCATCTTCACTATTTTTATAGTATAAAAACATCTCTTTTAGTAAAGATTGTATTTTCTGTTTGTCATCTAAATGATTATAAAAAGTCAAAAGCTGAAGTGCAATATTAAAATCATATTGACTTTTAGGAAGATAATCTTTAAGATCTTCTATTGCATGTTTTTGTCGATTTAATTGAAAAAACTCTAAACTAGCTTTTGTCTGTACTATTGAGCTTGAAACACCGTATTTTAAAGCTTTATTAAAACTATCATAAGCCTTTTGGAACTCATCTTTTGATATATAAATTGTCCCTAAAAGTTCATAATTTATACTACTTTTATACGAATCTGTAAGAATAAGAGCATTTTTTAGTGATAAATCAAACTCTTGAAGCTTCAAAAGTGCAAAACTATACAATCTTAAAAGTATCTCTTCTTCTTTAATATTTGGTATGAAATATTTTGAAATCTGCTCTTTTATGGCCTGATAATCTTGAAGTTGTGTAGCAATTGTTGCATAAGCAACCAAATATTCATATTTACTTGTATTTAAAAATAGTTTCAAATATATCTCTTTTGCACTATCATAGATTCTTGCATTTTCCATCTCTAAAGCATAAATTATGTAATAGTCCTCTAGTTGAAAACTTTTTTCTTCTACTTTTAAATATTTTCTATTTTCTTTTTCATTGTTTAAATCTGAATCTTTTATAGTACAAGAAACAAAAAAACTTAAAACTACTAATATTATTAAATATTTTTTATGGCTGGGCACTCTTTATATACCTCTTTTTCATTATTTTTAAAATATTCCCAAAATGGAAAAGTCCTACACTGTGTTGGTCTATAATCATAAATAGAGCATTTTCTTTTTTCTAAATCAAAAAAACAGCAAGCAAAACTATTATTTGGTAATTCTACCTCTTTTATGCTATATTTATACCCTACTTTAAAAAGATATTTTTCTCTAAAACTATCTAAAGTGAGTCCTAAATATTTTGATAAAGCTTCAATTTCAACAATATTTATCCAAATATATCCACTTTCACCAATACAACAATTTCCAGCACAACTCTCACAAGCACTAGGGTTAAAAGCAAAATTGTATCCATTTTTCTTTATTAAGTTACTCACAAAAAACCTTTATACTATGTGTTTGAGCCTCTTTGTAAATATTTTGTACAGTTTTTGTAAACTTATTGTTTTCATCAAAAACGATTAAAGGATTTAAAATTTTTACCAAAGATTTAGAATCTTTTTTAGCATAAATCATTACCAAAGTTGCATCTTTTGAATCATTTGGATATACAAATTGTAAAGCTTCAAGGTTCAATTTAAACTCTTTTAAATATAAAACAATATCTGCTAATTGCTTACAATCGTAACAGAAAAAAAATTTTCCATCATTTTTCAAAACTTGTGAAACTTTTTTTATAAAATCTCTCAAAGGCATATAATCATTATATCTTGCAATTTTGATGTTTTCTTTTTCACTTTTTATTACATCACTATGATAAAATGGTGGATTTGATATACAAATATCAAACTTTTTATCAAAATTAAGCTCCAAAAATGAGCCTTTGTGCATTGTTGAAGATATTTTATTTATTTTTGCATTTTTTATTGAAAAAAACTGAAAAATATCTTGAATTTCAACTTGATTTAGATTTGTTTTACTATATCTTTTTGAAAATAAAAGACCTAAAATACCACTTCCACTCCCAATATCAAGAACTTCTCCACTTATATTTTTATATTTTTCCAAAGATTTACAAATAAAACTATATAAAAAATGTGTATCACTATTGTAACAATAACCATTTTGAGGTTGATATAATACCAAAAAGCTTCCTTTTTTAAAATCTTTGGATTATATCTAAATTATTTATAGTTTTCTTTTAATAAAATAAGCTAAATTATAGTAATATTGTTTCCAAAATTATAAAATTTATAAATTTTTATTATATTTAAGTAAAGGAAAATTATGTCAAATGTTGAAGCTCCTTTAAATACACCTGTATGGGTAAATGAGAGTAGATGTAAAGCTTGTGATAGATGTGTATCTGTTTGTCCAGCTGGAGTTCTTGGGATGAGACAAGATATTCACTCAACTTTAGGTTCTATGGCAACTGTTGTACATCCTGAAGCATGTATTGGATGCAATGATTGTGAATTATCTTGCCCTGATTTTGCTATTTTTGTCGCTGATAAAAAAGAGTATAAGTTTTCAAAATTAAGCGATGAAGCAAAGCAAAGACAAGAGAGAATTATAAATAATAGTTATAAAATATTAGATGAAGATAAAAAGGTTTGATTATGTCAAGAGAATTAATATCAACAGGAAATGAATTAGCAGCATTAGCAGCTATTGATTCAAAATGTGAGTTTTTTGGTGGTTATCCAATAACACCATCTAGTGAAATTATGCATACATTATCATCGAAACTACCTGCAATTGGTGGAGTTTGTATGCAAATGGAAGATGAGATTTCTGGGATTTGTGCAAGTCTTGGTGCTGCTATGAGTGGTAAAAGATCAATGACTGCATCAAGTGGACCTGGAATTTCACTAAAATCTGAGAATTTAGGATTAGGTTATATAGCAGAAGTTCCTCTTGTAGTTGTAAATGTAATGAGAGGAGGACCATCAACAGGTCTTCCTACAAGAGTTGCTCAAGGTGATATTTTACAAGCAAAAAATCCAACGCATGGAGATGTAAAATCTATTACTTTAATGCCTGGAAATTTAACTGAGTGTTATACAGAAGTTGTACGAGCTTTTAATCTAGCAGATAGATTTATGCAACCTGTTTTTGTACTTTTAGATGAAACTATTGGGCATATGGCTGGAAAAGTTGTAATTCCACCTTTAAGTGAAATAGAAAAAAATAGAGTTTTTAGAAAAAGATTTGATGGTGATAAAAAAGATTATCTTCCTTATGGTGCTGCACAAGATGAACCTGCAACTTTAAATCCAATGTTTGAAGGTTATAGATACCACTTTACTGGACTTCATCATGGACCAACAGGTCATCCAACAGAAGATGCTGTTGCTTGTAGTGCTTTGATGAGTAGATTATTTAAAAAAGTTGAAAATCATACAAATGAACTTGAATTAAATGAAGAATATATGCTAGAAGATGCTGATATTTTAATTATTGCTTATGGTTCTGTTTCGCTTGGAGCTAAAGAGGCTATTAATCGTCTTAGAAAAGAGGGAATAAAAGCTGGATTATTTAGTCCAAAAACTATTTGGCCAAGTCCTGAAAAAAGAATAAATGAACTTGTAAATAAATTTGATAAAGTTCTAGTTGCAGAGCTTAACATGGGACAATACACTCAAGAGATACAAAGAGTTAGTGGAAGAGCAGATTTTGATACTCTTTTAAAAGCAAACGGAAGACCACTCTCTCCGCTTGAAATAATAGAAAAAGTAAAAGGAATGTAATTATGGCTTTTAACTATGATGAATATTTAAGAACAGATAAAATGCCAACACTTTGGTGTTGGGGATGTGGAGATGGAGTTATATTAAAAGCTCTAATTCGTGCTATTGATAAACTAGGTTGGAATATGGATGATGTTTGTGTTGTTTCTGGAATTGGTTGTTCTGGAAGATTTAGTTCATACATAAATTGTAACACTGTTCATACAACTCATGGAAGAACTCTTCCTTATGCAACTGGAATAAAAATGGCAAATCCAAATAAAAAGGTTATCGTTGTAGGTGGAGATGGAGATGGTCTTGCAATTGGTGGAAATCATACAATTCATGCTGCTAGAAGAAATATTGATTTAACTTATATTTTAATAAACAACTTCATTTATGGACTTACAAACTCTCAAACAAGCCCAACAACTCCAAAAGGTATGTGGACAGCTACAATGGAAAGAGGAAATATAGACCCAACTTTTGACTCTTGTAAACTTGTAGAAGCTGCTGGTGCATCTTTTGTTGCAAGAGAAACTATGATTGATCCAAAAAAACTTGAAAGAACTTTAGTAAAAGCTCTTGAACATAAAGGATTTTCATATTTAGAAGTATTCTCAAATTGTCACGTAAATTTAGGAAGAAAAAATAAAATGGCAAGTGCAACAGCAAACTTAGAGTGGATTGATTCAATCTCTTTGGCAAAAACAAAATTTGATATGTTAGAAGAGAGTCAAAAAGATGGAAAATATCCAACTGGTGTTTTAAAACAAGATGAAAATGCACTTGAATATTGTGAAGCTTATGAAAAAGTAAAAGAAGCACACAAAAATAAAACTATGGTAGAGCTTTAAGGAAATAATATGTCAAATAGAACTTTAATGAGATTTACAGGAGTTGGTGGACAAGGTGTTTTACTAGCAGGTGAAATTTTTGCTGCTGCAAAAATAAGCAATGGTGGATTTGGACTAAAAACAGCAACTTATACTTCACAGGTACGTGGTGGACCAACTGTTGTTGATATTACACTTCAAGATGAAGAGGTTATCTATCCATACGCAAATGATGGAGAGATTGATTTTATGCTTTCTGTTGCTCAAATATCTTTTGATTTATTTAAAAATGGTGTAAAAGATGGTGCAACGATAGTAATTGAACCAAACCTAGTAAGACCAAGCGAAGAAGATAAAAAAAGATGGAATATTATTGAAATACAAATAATTACTATTGCAAAAGAAGAAGTTGGAAATGTTATAACTCAATCTATTTTAGCATTAGCAATAGCAAATTACTTTACAGGAGAAACTATTCCTAAAGAGGTTTTAAGAAGTACAATGCTCTCAAAAATTCCTCCAAAACTTCATGATTTAAACAACAAAGCTTATGATTTAGGTTATAAGTATGCAAAAGAAGCTGATAATAGAAAATAATATATTAAACTAAGAAGTTTTTACTTCTTAGTTATTTTCTTTAGGAATTTTTAGAATATTATTTGATTTACTAAAGGCTATTAAATCTTCAGTAGATTTTATCTTACTAAAATCTATATTTTCTAAACATCTTTCAAAAATAATTTCTGTTGATAATGCGTCAAAATATGCTCTATGATGATTTTGTACATCTATATTTAAAAGTTCTTTTAAAGTACTAAGACCATATTTTTCGGATTTTATACATCTTTTTGATAAATCTATTGTACAAATTTTTCTATTTAAAAGTTTTCCCAAATTATACTTTTCAAAACTATCAGAGATAAAATTATAATCAAATTTAATATCATGAGCTACAAAAACATCATCCCCCAAAAACTCTTTAAACTCTTTTAAAACTTTTTCTAATCTTGGTGCATTTAAAAGCATATTTGGGCTTATATTTGTAACTTCTTGAATAAATATTGGAATCTCTTTTGCAAAAACCAAAGAGTCAAATTTATCTAATATTTGTCCATTTTTATACTTAACTGCTCCTAATTCTATGATTTGATGACCATTTTTTGGGCTTCCACCATTTGTTTCAATATCAACAAAACAAAAAGTTTGTTCAAGTATAGAAGTTTTTGTTGTTTTTAAAAATACAAAATTATCTTTTATATCTATTGGAAATCCATTTATTAATAGTAGCTCAAACTCCAGCTCACTATTTTCATAAAATTTATCACTTATATTTTCTAAAAGCTCTAAAAATTCAGAAAACTCAATTGGCTCTTTTTTTAATCTTCTTACAATATCTAAAAAAGTCTGCTTTTGGGGTTTTAAAATATACTTTCTTTTATGAGATTTCATTTGCAGCTTTCACAAAATCAATCATCTTTTGATTATCTTTTTTACCTTTTTGTTTTTCTACTGCACTACTTACATCAACTCCAAAAAAGTTAAAACCATTTAGCTCTTTTAGATTTTGAGAACTTAATCCACCAGCGAGTATAAATTTAGAACAATCTATATCTTTAAACCAAGAGAGTTCCAATCTTTTTCCAGCTCCACCAAACTCCTGCACAAATGCATCTACTAAATAATAATCATCTTTTAAATTTATTAAATCCTCTTTATTTTTAGCTCTTAATACTTGTAAATATTTAACTTCTAGTTTTAAAAAATCTACTATATTTTCATCATCTATAATTTGAGCTAGTTGCATTTTGCTATCTTTGCAAACTTTATTTATAAAATCTGTTGTCTCATTTACAAAAAGTCCAACAGTTTGTACAAAAGGTGGTAGATTTTCAACTATTTTCAAAGCATCAAGTGGTTCAATATATCTAGGAGATGGTTTATAAAACACAAATCCTAAAGCGGAAGCACCTGCATTTATAGCATTTAATGCATCTTCTAAATTTGTTATTCCACATATTTTTACTCTCATATTTGAAACTCTTATCTTATACTTTTAAACTATCTATAGCTTTTTTATAATCACCACTTCCAAAAATGAAACTACCAGCAACAACAATATCAACTCCAGCATCTTTTAAATCTTTGATGTTTTTATCACTAACTCCACCATCAACCTCTATTAAGCAGTTTGGATTTCTTTTATTTATTAGCTCTTTTAGTTTTTTAACTTTCTCAATTACACTTGGAATAAATTTTTGTCCACCAAAGCCTGGATTTACAGACATTAAAAGTACCATATCTAAATCTTCAATTAAATATTCAATATCTTCAACTTTTGTGTGAGGATTTAGTGTAATTGCAGGACTTATTCCTAAACTTCTTATTTTTTGAATAAGTCTATGTGGATGCTTTTCACTCTCAATATGAAATGATAGATATTTTGGTTTTAGTGGAGCAAATAAATCTACAAAAAAGTTGTTATTTTTAACCATCAAATGAATATCAAGAGGTTTTGTAGAAGCCTTGCTTACAGGTTCAACAACAACTGGACCAATTGTTAAATTTGGTACAAAATGCCCATCCATAACATCAACATGCACTAAATCACAACCAGCTTCACAAATACTTTTTATCTCTTTTTCTAAATTTCCAAAGTCAGCTGATAATATTGAGGGAGCTACGAGCATTTTTTACCTTTTTTTATAAAAATTAGCAAAAATTATACACTATTATCGCTTTTAGATAGTATAAATAAATTTTAGAGTAAAATGCAAATTATTTTAAGGAAAAAATTGAATAAAAAACTAATAATCTTATTTATAGCAACAATATCTTTATGTTTTGGTCAAGATGTTAACTCTATTTATAAAGAAGCAAAAAAGCTAGAAGATAGTGGAGATTACAAATCTGCAATGCTTTTATATAAAAAAATAGCAAATGAGAGCTTTAAAAATTCTTATTTAGAAGAAAATCAAGATTTAGTAGTAAAAGAGATTAAAAAAGAGCCAAAAAAAGAGTTTTTTGAACATAATATAGATAAGTCTGAAGATAAAGAGACAAATAGTAATTTAGAGCAACTAGTTACAAAAGATTTTGGTATTTATCCTTATAAAAAGACCTATTTTTTACCTGCAACTTATACTTCAAATAATATTTCAGACAGAGATAATTTTGAAACTTCTTTTCAAATTAGTTTAGAAAAACCAATTTCTAATGACTTTTTTGGTTTAAATGAGACAATAAGTGTTGCATACACTCAAAAATCATTTTGGCAAACTGCATCTAGTTCTGCCCCATTTCGTGAATCAAACTATGAACCAGAAATTTTTATGCAAATTCCCAATGATGGAAAATATCTAAAACTTTATAAAACATCTTTCCTACACTCTTCAAATGGAAAAGGTGGAGATGATTCAAGATCTTTAAATAGAGCATATCTACAAACTTTTTTCCAATTTAATAATCTTTTTGTATCTCCAAAAGTTTGGTATAGAATCCCTGAAAAAACTAAAGATGATGATATGAAAGATTTTTATAAATATTATGGATACGGAGATATTTCATTTTTGTATGCTTATGGTAAACAAACTTTTGAACTACTTTTAAGAGATAACTTAAGATTAAACAGTTCAAACAAGGGAGCGGCTGAATTTAACTATACTTTTCCACTTCCAGATTTTATATCTTCAAAAAATAGCTATGGTATTTTCCAAATTTTCCATGGATATGGTCATAGTTTGATAGATTATGATAGAGAAATAACAAATATTGGTATTGGAATTACTTTTTCTAGATAGTATAGTAATCGAAAAATATTAAATATTTTAAACATTCAGTTTAATAATACTTGGGGGTATTGGAACAATAATGTCCCCCCCACTATTCTCTATTTACTTGCTAAATTATTTATCATTATTCGCTCTTTTAAACTCCATAATCGCCCTATTTCTTGAGTATGAAATTCCTGCAATTTGCCTTGGATAATTTAGAAAAATATCTTCTTGAACACCATTTTCTGTATGTATAACTTTTGGTGAAATATCTTTTAAATCTTTTAAAACAGTTTTTATAAAAATTGCATCTTTATCAAATTTTTTTGATTGTAAATATGGATTAAAAACTCTAAAATAAGGAACTGAATCAACTCCAGTACTAGCAGCCCACTGCCAAGAACCTATATTTGAACTTGCTTCAAAATCCAAAAGTTTCAAAGCAAAATACTCTTCACCTTTTTTCCAATCAATCAATAAATTTTTTGTCAAATATGAAGATACAACCATTCTTAAACGATTATGCATAAGTCCCGTAAGATTAAGATATTTCATTGAAGCATCTATTATAGGAACACCTGTATTTCCTTCACACCAATTTTTAAAATCATCTTCATTTTGATTCCAATTTACTTTAATTGCATTTAGATTTTCAAATTGTGATTTAGGAAAATGGTATAAAATATAGTTATAAAATTCTCTCCAAAATAGCTCTCTTATAAAAAAATCTATCTCTTTTTTTGGTGCATTCAGACTTTTTATTTTATTAAATAGTGTTCTAGGAGAAATAAGACCAAATCTTAAATGAACACTCAAATTTGAACCAGCATCTAAATAAAAATAGTCTCTATTTTCTTGATAATTTTGAATTTTCTTTGAAAAAATATCTATTAAATCATCTGCGCTTTTATTTAAAAAATCTGGTAAATCTTGCTTTTCAAATCCTAAATCATTTAAAGTAGGACTAAAACTATAATCAAACTTTGATTTTTTTAAATTTTTAGGAGTTTCAAACTCTTTTATATTGTTTGAACTATGCAAAAATTCCAAAGAGTTATAAAAAGCCGTAAATACCTTGTATGGTGTTTTATCAGCTTTTAATACATCATTTGGATAAATCAAAAAAGAGTCCGAATACCTTTTTATTGGCAATATTTTCTCGCACTCTTCATCTCTTTTTTTTGCATAAATATCAAAATCTATTGAAGTTAAAACCTCATCAAACCCTTGATTTTTTAAATCAATAAAAACATCTTTGGGATTTGCATAAAATATTGCTAAATCAAGCCCTATTTTTTGTAAATTATCTTTTAATTCCAAAACACTTTTATATATAAAAGTTACTCTTTTATCATCTTTTGGAAGCTTATTTAATATATTTTTATCAAAAATAAAGATAGGTAGAACCTCATCTTTAGCATTTGCTAAAATCTCACTATCAGCTACTCTTAAATCTCTTCTAAACCATAAAACTTGCTTCATTGTGCTAAATTTTTCAAAGTTTCATCTATATTTTTGTATTTAAAATTAAATCCTAATTCAAGCAATCTTTTAGGAATTGCACTTTGTCCATCACTTAAAACTTTTGCACCTTCACTAAATATTAGTTTTAAAACAAATTCTGGAATAGGAAAAATTGTTGGTCTATTTAAAACTCTTCCTAGTGTCTTTGTAAACTCATAGTTTGTTGTAGGAGTTGGAGCTGTACAGTTAAATACTCCATCAAAATTATTCTCTATTACAAACTTATAAACTTGTATCAAATCTTCTATGTGAATATATGAAAAGTGTTGTTTCCCACTTCCTATAATTCCACCAAGTCCTAGTTTAAAAGGAGTTATCATCTTTTGAAATGCTCCACCATTTTTTCCTAAAACTATTCCAAATCTAAAAATAGCAACTTTTGTACTCTCTTTTTTTGCTTTTTGTGCCTCTTTTTCCCAATTTTGGCAAAGAGTTGATAAAAAATCATTTGAAAAAGAGCCATTTTCATCATATTTAGCATTATTGTCATAAATTCCAACAGCTGAAGTTGATATAAAAAGTTTATCTTTTTTTTCAACTCTATTTAGAGATTCAACAAGTTTTTTTGTAGTATCAAGTCTGCTTGAAATCAAAAGTTTTTTATAACTTTCACTCCATCTATTTATTATATTTGCACCACTTAGATTTATTACAACATCACTAGAGTTTATAAGTTCATCTAGTTTTAAAGAGTTATCTAAAATATCTCTTTTTATTTGAACTACCTTATAGTTTTGTTTTAAAAATAAATCTGTCAAACTTTGTCCAACAAACCCACTTGCACCTGATATTGCAATAGTTTTCATATTTTATCCTCGTATAATTATTTTTACTGAAATCTTGTAGTTTTATAGCTTACTTTTAATTTATGTTTTGTAGCTCTTCCTTGAACTCTTTTTCTCCACATTTTAAAACTACTTCTTTTTAAAAGATCCCTCATCATATTTTTAACTTCATTTTCAGTAAAACCATAAAGCTCTTTTATAATATCAAAAGAGACTCTATCTTGCCATGCCATTTCAACTAATCTATTTTTATCAGTTTCACTAAAAATTAAATTAGTTTTTTTAACAGTCTTTTTTTTATTTATATTAAACTCTCTATTACTATCTTTTTCAAAATACATACCTTACTCCTGTATTGTGTAAATAAGTTTTGACTTATCAAACCCCATATTTGTAATTTTTTCTAACAATTTGTTTAATACATCATCACTAATAGTTTTTTCTCTTGATAAAATCCATAAATACTCTTTTGAAGGAGTTCCAATGATTGCATACTTATAATCTTTATCTAAATCCAAAATCCAATAATCTCCATAAAATGGTCTAAAAAAACTAACCTTTAATTTACTATTTGTATCATCAACATTATATGCAACTGCTTTTGCATCTTTAAACTCATTTGTACTTATTTTTGTACAACTATTTAAAACTTGAATTTTCCCATCATCTCTTAAAGAGTAATTTGCTTTTACATTTTTGCAATCTTTTTGAAACTTATGCTCATATCTTGCAATCTCATACCAATCACCTAGATATTTTTGTAAATCTACTTGTTGTACTGTTTTTAAATCTGTTGCTTGTTTTGTACTACAAGATACAAGAAGAATAGACAATAAAGCTATACAACAAAAACTAACTACTTTTTTCATAATTTTTCCTTATTTTAATTTTAAATTTTCATAAATAGATTTTAAAGCCGCAATAAAATTATAATTGCTATTTAAAGCTTTTGCAACCCTATAATCTTTTATACCATACTCTTTTGCTAACTCTCCATATTCTATCACTAATTCTCCTAAAGTTTCTGAATTATCAACTGTAAAAGATATAGGATAAATAATAACCTTTTTTCCTAACTCTTTTAACTTATCTTCCATATATGGTTGTAACCATTTCATAGGACCAACTCTTGACTGATAGGCAACATCTATTTTTTTGAAATTTATATTTTCTCTTTTTAACTCATCTTTTACAAATTCAACATTTGCCAAAATATGTTTTTGATATAAATCACCCTTATCTATAACTCTTTGAGTCAATCCATGAGCTGAAAAAACCAATTCAAACTCTTCTGCTCTATCATCTTTTAAAGACTCTTTAATTCTATCAACTATTGCTTTATTATAAAATATATTATCATAGTAATAATCTATAGTTTTTATTTTATGCTCAATTTTAAAACTCTTAGCACAAGATATAAAATCTTCAATAGAAGATAAAGTTGTAGTTCTTGAATGATGTGGATACATAGGTATTGCATAAATCTCATCATAATGTTTTATTTTTTCAATAACATCTTTTGCAAAAGGAGATGTATATCTCATCTCATAAAATACATCTGCATCTACAACTTTTTGTAATCTTCTTACTAATCTTTTTGTATATCCAACTATTGGAGAAATTCCACCTAATTGTCTATAGTTCTCTTTTGCTATATTTAATCTTTTATATATAATTAATTTTGCAATTAAGGCTCTAATTGGTTGAGGAGCACCTATAATATATTTGTCATTAAACATATTTTTCAAAAACACTTCAACTTCATCAAGGTTGTTTGGTCCACCCATATTCATTAAAACTATTGCTCTTTTCAAAATTTTTCCTAATTTTTATTGAAATTTATAATATATGAAAGATTTTTTGTAGCTCTTTTTTGTTAGTTGATATTTAATTTAAAAAATAAGGAATAAACTAACACATAAAGAGTACAAACAAACAGTTAAAATAAATAAAATCAGTTTATGAAAACATTTATCCTTTACCCAAACCAACTATTTAAAAATTTATCAAACTTTGCAAACAAAAAAGTGCTTTTAATAGAAGAGCCACTATTTTTTACTCAATATGATTTTCATATTCAAAAACTTGTGCTTCATAGAGCTAGTATGAAGTTTTATGAGAGTTTTTTAAAACAAAACAATACTTTAGTTGAGTATTTTGAAGATGAGAGTTATCTTGAAATTTATAAAAATGAAGAGATTTTTATATATGAACTTTTTGATAACTATTTGGAGAAAAAAGTTTATAAAAACTTTTCAAATATAACAACAATTAAAAATCCAAACTTCATAAACCCAAAAGATAAAAACAAGTTTTTGCATAAGTTTTATATAAATAGAAGAAAAGAGTTAGATATTTTTATGCAAAATGGAAAACCTCTTTTTGATAAATATAGTTTTGATGAAGACAATAGAAAAAAACTTCGAAAAGAGATAAAAATTCCACCAACTTTGACATATGAAAATAGTTTTATAAAAGAGGCAAAAGAGTATTGCAAAAAGTTTAAAAGTGTTGGGGTTTGTGAATATTTCTATTATCCTACAACTTTTGAAGAAGCCTCTTTGCAACTAAACTACTTTTTAAAAGAAAAATTTGAGAATTTTGGCTTCTATCAAGATGCAATCACAAAAGATACAAAACAATCTTTTTTATTTCATTCAAATATTTCAAGTAGTTTAAATATTGGTTTACTTGATTTAAAGGAGTTAATAGAAAAAATAGTAAATTTTGAGGCACCTTATAATGCAAAAGAGGGATTTATAAGACAAATTATAGCTTGGCGTGAGTTTATGCTAAGAGTTTATGAAGATGACGGAGTAAAACTTAGAAATTCAAACTTCTTTGAGTTTAAAAATCCTATGCCTAAAAAGATAATTGAAGGAAAAAGTGGAATAAAACCACTTGATGATGCTATGAAAAAACTAAACCTCACAGCTTATAATCACCATATAGAAAGGCTTATGATTTTAGGAAATATATTTTTATTACTTGAAATCAAACCAAATGAGGTTTATGAGTTTTTTATGAAAAACTATATTGATGCTTATGATTGGGTGATGGTTGGAAATGTTTATGGAATGAGTGGTTTTAGTGATGGTGGAAGCATAACTACAAAACCATATATAGCAAGTTCAAACTATCTTTTAAAGATGAGTGATTATAGTAAAAATGAGAGTTGGTGTGAAATTTTGGATGCACTTTACTGGAGATTTTTATATAAATACTCTTTTAAATTTGATAAAAATCCAAGAATGAAGATGCAAATAGCACTTTTAAATAAAATGAGTAAAGAGAAGTTAGAAAATCATCTTTTAGTTGCACAAAAGTTTATAGATGAAACTTTTATTGCAAATTGACATATTTTTGGAAGAAAAAATTTATTTAAAGTAAAATTACAAAATGAAAAATGATATATATGAAAAAATGGAAATTTTAGCCAATAGTGCAAAATATGATGTATCTTGCAGTTCAAGTGGAGTTGAAACAAGCTTCAAAAAAGGGGAACTTGGAGCAACTCACACAAGTGGAATTTGCCACACTTTCACACCTGATGGCAGATGCGTATCACTTTTAAAAGTACTACTTACAAATATTTGTATCTATGATTGTGCATATTGCATAAATCGTGTTTCAAATGATATTCCAAGAGCTGTTTTTTCTCCAAGAGAACTTGCAGACATTACGATTAACTTTTACAAAAGAAACTATATAGAAGGACTTTTTTTAAGTTCAGGCATTGTAAAAGATGAAGATCACACTATGACTTTGATTTTAAAAGCTTTGAAAATTTTGCGATATGAGTATAAATTTAACGGTTACATTCATATAAAATTAATTCCTGGTTGCTCTATGGAGTTAGTTGAAGAGATTGTAAAACTAGCAAATAGAGTAAGCTCAAATATAGAGCTTCCAAGTGATAAATCCCTTAAACTTTTAGCTCCTAATAAAACAAAAGAGAAAGTCTTACAACCACTAAAATTTGCACGAGATTTAAGCCTAGCAAAAGAGCAAAAACCAATAGGAATGAGCACACAACTAATCGTTGGAGCAACACCTGAAAGCGATAGAGATATACTTAAACTTAGCTCCGCTTTATATGATAAAGCTTTGTTAAAAAGGGTTTATTATAGTGCTTATATTCCTGTAAACAATGACAAAAATCTTCCATCAATTGTTACAAAACCACCACTTTTAAGGGAACATCGACTTTATCAAGCTGATTGGTTGCTTAGATTTTATGATTTTTCTTGGGATGAGATAGTTACAGATGAGTTTCCAAATCTTGATGAAGAGCTTGATCCAAAAACTTTTTGGGCATTAAACAACCTAAAATATTTTCCTATGGAAATAAATACAGCTTCAAAAGAGGAGCTTCTTAGAATTCCAGGAATTGGAGCTAGAGGAGTTATGAAGATTTTAAGTGCTAGAAGATTTAAGAAATTAAGCTTTGATGATCTGAAAAAACTAAAAATTTCAATTAAAAAGGCTAAGTTTTTTATCACTTGCAATAAAGATTTTCAAAGACAAGTTCCATTTTATAGGGAAAACCTCAAACTTGCACTTATAAAACCAGAACCAAAAAAACTGGTTCAAGCTTCACTTTTTGATTATAGTTCAATTACAGGTGAAATATGATTTTACTTTATGATGGAACTTTTGAGGGATTTTTATCTTTGGTTTATGAGGTTTATTATAAAAAATTAAAACCTATAAAGATATATAAAACTCTTCCAAATGAGATGATTTTTGAAGAGATTTTAGAAATAAACACTTCAAAACATGATGCTACAAAAGTTTTAAATGCCATAAAAACAAAATTTCCAAATGAGTTAATTCAAAGGATTTTAAATATTTTTATGTGTGATTCAAAAGAATTTGAACTCTATTTATTAGAGTATATTATTATTGGTTTTAAAGAATCAAAACAACTATACAATATCAATAACTCTTGCGTTTTTTATATAAATAATCTTGAAAAAGAGTTATTTAGAAATGTACATAAAATGACAGGTTTTGTAAGATTTGAAGAGTTAGATGATAAGAGTTTGTATGCCAAAGTTGAATCAAAATTTAATCTTGTCTATTTTTTGGGAAAACATTTTCTAAAAAGATTTAACAACCAAAATTTTATAATTCATGATATAAATAGAAAATTAGCTTTTGTAAAAATGCAAAATGATTTTTCAGTTCAAGAGGTTGCTTTTTTTGATGAACCAAATTATTCATCAAGTGAGCAAAAGTTTCAAAAACTATGGAAAAGTTTTTTTAGTGCAGTTGCAATAAACGAAAGAATAAACCCAAAGCTTCAAAGACAGATGGTACCACTTTTATATAGAACTTATATGAGTGAATTTAAAAATTAAACTATTTTATAAACCAAACTCTTAAAAACCCAAAAGAGACCAAAACCAAAGCTAGATTTTTTAAATTATCATCATAAAACATCAAAAATATTCCAAATAAAATAAATGAAAAAGATTTTAAATAAGAGCCAAAATACTCTTTTAAATCTTTTTTTATAAACTCTAGTTGCTCTTTGTTTATTTGTACTTCAAGCTCACCTTTTGAACCTTTTGCAACTAGTTGTTTTAGGTTTTTTATAAATTTTGGAAGTGACTCTAACTCATCTAAAACTATTTGTGAAATTGTAGTTTTAATTCCTAAAGCTTTTGGAAGATTATCTTTTAAGATTGGTAAAATATCTTTTACACCATTAAAATTTTCTATATAAGTTGTGCCTAATCCTTCAATTATTGCACTAACTCTTAGAATATAAACAGCATCGCTTGGAAGTTTAAAAGGTAAATCTCTAGTGCTTTCCAAAACTTCAAATGCTAGTTTTTGCATAGATTCACTAGATAAATTATCATTTGAGAAAATATCAAACATCTTTTGACTAAACTCAACCATTAAACTTTCAGGTGCTTCATAACTAATAGTTCCAAGTTTTTTATTTGCTCTTACAAATGTTTCAAAATCACCTCTGTTTGCACCATCAATTAGCTCAATTATCGCAACTCTTGAGTCATTTGGTATATTTTTAACCATTCCAAAATCAAGTAATATTAAGTCTCCATTTGTATTTACAAGCAAGTTTCCAGGATGAGGATCGGCATGAAAATATCCATTTATTAGCATCTGCTGTGTGTAAAAATTTACAAGTTTTGAGATAATTTGTTTAAAATCAATATCATATTTTTCTAAAGAAGTTTTATCATCAAATCTAAAACCATCCATAAAAGTCATAACTATAGCACTTTGAGAGCAAAACTCTTCAAAAGGTTTTGGAAATAAAATATCACTATCTTTATATACAGTAGAAAACTTTTTTAAATTCTCAAGCTCTATTGTAAGATTCGTTTCATCTTTTATCATAGATGAAAACTCATTTATAACTGCATCAATTGAGTTTTTTGTATAGTATGAGAAGAGTGGTCTAAAAAGTTTGTTAAAAAAGTTTAATATTTTTATATCAACTCTTACTTGTTTTTCAATATTTTTTCTTCTAAGTTTTACTGCAACTTTTGTATCATCTTGCAAATGAGCAATATGAACTTGACCAATAGAAGCACTTGCAATTGGTTCATTTTCAAACTTTTTAAAACACTCTTTTTTGAAAGATTCTTTAAAAACATCTTCAAAATCAGCTTTAGACATTTTTGGAAGCTTATCGTGAAGCTCTTTTAACTCATCTAAATACTCTTTTGAGAAAAAATCAGATCTAGTTGCTAAAACTTGTGCAAGTTTTATAAAACTAGCTCCTAAATAAAATATTGTCTCTTTTAGTTTTTTTGGATTTAAAGCTTTAACAAATAAAAAGCTATCTCTTTTTTTAATAAGTAAAAAAAGAGATAGTAAAAATCTAAATATTAAATAGACTCTAAAAGGTGAAAAAAGTTTAAAATAGATATAAAAAGTTTTTATTTTAAATCCTCTTTTAACTTCTCTAAATCAGCTTTTGTAGCAACTCCTAATTCATCTAAAACCTCTTTAAACATATCTTTTATCTTAGTTTTAATTCGCTCATCTTCATCTTTTCCTTTTTGCTCTAAAGATTCCAAAAAGCTCTTTGCATCACTAGTTTTAATTTTTCCTTTTTCCTCAAGAGTTTTTAACTCCTCTTCAACTCGCTCTTTTAAAAGTAACGCTCCACCAAGTCCTGTAAATAAAATCTCTTTTAACATTTTTAACTCCTTAAAAATTAATTTTTCTAATTGGCTCCGAAGATGGCTTTGCAAAGTAGTAACCTTGAACCAATGAAGCACCATTGTCTTTTAAGTATAAATACTCCTCTTTAGTCTCAATTCCTTCTGCTAAAACAACAATATTATTCTCTTTTGCAATATTTACAATTGCTGTAAAAACAGATTGATTTGCCTTGTTTTTATCAATATCTTTTATAATTTCTCTATCTACTTTTACAATATCAGGCAGAAGTTGAACAATCATATTTAAAGAGGAGTATCCACTTCCAACATCATCTAAAGCTACCATAAAACCTTTTGATTTATAAAAATTTAAAATATTTTTTAAGTGTTCAATATCTTCTATATTTTCACTCTCAACAACTTCAAATATAATATTTTTTGGATCAAACTCTAAAGAATTTGCCCATTTTACAGTAGATTGTAAACAGTGATTTGGATCATAAATTGCTGTTGGAATAAAGTTTATAAAAACCTTTGCTCTAATATTTTTAATAGCAGCAGTTTTTAGTGAACTCTCTCTGCAAGCTCTATCTAAATAAAAAAGCATATCTCCATCTTTTGCCCAAGTAAAAAGCTTATCTGGATAAACCAATGTTCCATCTTCGTTTACACCTCTTGCAAGAGTTTCATAACCATAAATTGTATTAGTTTTTACATCTAAAATTGGTTGAAAATGTGCTGTTAATCCACCTTTTGAAAGTAAAGATGAAAGCTCTTGAGCAGAGATTTGATTTTTATATTTCTCTAAACTCTTTACATTTTTAATTTTTGAGTAATCAAGTTTTTCATTTTCACTTAAACTAAGAATATAAATAGCTTCTCTTTCATGTTTTTTAAATATATTTTTTGAAAGAAGATTAGTTAAAAAATCAATCAAAGAAGAAGTTTTAACAACAACAGTTAAACTATCTTCTTTTAAATAATTAATACCGCTATCATCTAAAAAATCTCTAAATTTTTTAGATAACTCAATAACCTCAAAACCAAAAATTAGATTCGACTCACTATCTTTTAATATTGGTAAAGTTTGACACTTTACACAAGATGATGTAGGCATATTTACTCCTCTTTTTTTAAAATTTTAATAGAATTTAGAAATTTTGGTACTATTTTTGTGCCTCTTTATATACTTTTTTTATCTAAATACTCTCTAAACTCTTTTGCCCCATCTTTTGAGCTAACAATAAACTCATCAATACCACTAAAATATATCTCAAGCTTTGATTGCTCAACACTTTTTATAGATTTAATCTTATCAACATTTACAATGTAAGATCTATGAACTCTAAAAAAGTTTTTATCTTTTAATATCTCTTCTAAATCCCCAATCTTCTTTTTTGCATAAACAAAATTCTCTTTTGTTCGTATAATAATCTCATCTAAATCAGCTTTTATATAAAAAATATCATCCATTTCAACTAAATAAATTTTATCAGAAACTTTTCCTAAAATCTTTTTTGAATTATCTTTTTTTTCCTCTTTATACAAAGATATTTTTTGTAAAGTTTTTTTTAGTTCACTATCTTCAATTGGTTTTAACAAATAACCCATTCCACCTTTTTTAAAAGCATCCAAAGCATACTCTTCATAAGCTGTTTGAAACACTATAAAAGTTTTTGGCTCAATATTAAGTATTAGTTCAGCTAGTTCTAAACCACTAAAATTTGGCATAGAGATATCCAAAAAAGCAGCATCAAATTTTGTTTTAGATACCTCTTTTATTGCTTCAAAAGGGTCACTAAATTCAACTATATCAAAAATATTGTTATCATTTAAAACTCTTTTTAATCTAGCAAGTGCCAAACTCTCATCATCTACTATTAATACTTTCAATTTTTGTCCTTTAAAATAATAGAAAAAGCCATATTGTTATCATCTGCAAAATACTCAAGCTCTCCTACATTTAATATTTTTAATCTATTCTCTAAATTTGATAAACCTGTTTTAAATTTAATATTTGAACTCTTTTTGCCATCATTTAAAACTTTTATAGAGTTTTTATCAAATTTGATATAAATATTTAACTCTTTTCCCAAATAGCCGTGTTTTATACCATTTTCAACCAAAAGTTGAATTGAAAATTTTGGTATTTTTTCATATTGTAAATTTGAGTAATCATCTATGTGCAAAACAATTTTATTATCAAATCTAATATTTTCAATTCCAACATAAGTTTGCACCATTAAAATCTCATTTTCAAGTGTAACTAAACTCTCTTTATTTATTGCGTTTCTTAAAAATTTCGATAGTTGCAAAACTGCATCTTCTGCCTTTTTTTTATCGCTATAGATTAGTTGTGAAACCGAGTTTAAGGCATTAAATAAAAAGTGAGGATTTAACTCATTTTCCAAAGATTTTAGTTTTGATTCTATTATCTCTTTTGCTATTTGACTATTTTTATTTTTTAAGAATACAAATTGATGTAAAATCAAAGCCATCAAAAGTGTTAAAAAACCAACAACAACTGCAATACTAAACCAAAAAGAGCTAACTAACACTACAACTTCAAAATTTGTATTTAAATATAAAAAAAATGCTGATATAAATCCAAAAAAACCAGATAAAAATGAAAAAAACAGACTAAAAATATACCAATATTTTTTATCAATTTTTGGAAGAATAAATCTATTTGAAGAGCTTATTAAAATCATTGCAAAAATAGCTATAAAAAAAGCTGTGCTAATACTAAAAATAATTGTTGAAAAATTTTGTAAATCTTTATTTAAAAAATAGAAAATCAAAGATTGGAAAAAACCAAATAGTATTCCAATTATTAAGATATTTAACCAATCTTTTGATGATATTATAAGTTCATCTTGTGTCATTTTAAACCTTTTTTATTTGTGACATCTTATCTAAATTAAGTTTTGGTTTAAAACTTTAACCCCTAAAGCAACTCCAGGCCAACCTTGCCCTGCAAAAACACAATCTCCAATATTGTAAAGATTTTTAAAAGGTGTAGTTGAGCTTGGAATTTTAAAAATATTTTTAAGATTCAAAGGTGTTGCTCCACAATTAAATCTATTTATATATCTTTTAAATGTTTTACTAGTGGCACTAAACTCTATTTTTATATCATCTTTTTTAATATCAGAAATATTTTTCAATAACTCATCAATTATAAATTTTGTTGTCAACTCTTTTTGTTTTTCATACTCATCTTTTGATAACTCATTCCAAAAAAGAGCCTTTGTATGAAAAGATATAGTTACAGAGTAACCATTTTTGGATAGTTTTTCATCATCTTTGTGACTAAAAGATACAAAAAAACTCTTTGAAGCCGCATTTGGAATAGTATCTTTTAAAATAATTTGATAGTGATTTAAAAACTCTTTTTGTGAATCTATTTTTAGATAAATTACAAAAGCACTTTGATCATAAAACTCAAACTTTTTATAGTAATTTTTAATATCTTCATCTAAAAAAATTTCACTACACTCAAAAACAGGAACATTTAAAACAACTTTTGAAGCAAAATACTCATCTTTTGATGATATTAGTCTATAAAATTCGCTCTCTTTTTTTATATATTTTATCTCTTCACTTTTTTTCACATCTATATCTTTTAACATATCATCAAACAGTTTTCCCATTCCACCGTTTGCATAAAAAATTTTGTGAAAAGGGTATGATAATGCAATTGCAAAAGATAGAAGTGGAATATCTTTTGAATTTGATTGAAGTGTAATTTGAAGTTGAGCATCTATAAAATCTTCATACTCTTTTGAAATATCGCCTAAAACCTCTTTTATAAAACTTTTTGCACTTTTAAACATCAAAAATTTATACTCTTTAAAAAGTATTTCAACTGTTTTTAGAGTTTTTAAGTATGAATTTAAACTATATTTTGCAAAATATATATCTTTTAATCTCCAAAATCTCTCATCTATATCTTTTAGAGTTTGCCAAAAATATCTATTGTTTTTATGGTAAAAAACACTATTTAAACTCTGTATAAACTCTTCAAAATCTGTTTTTCTATCTATAATTTTTCCATTTATTATTGTTCTATATGCATAAGAACTCTCTTTTAAATCAGGTGTAAATTTTGCTTCATCAAAAATATCTTTTATTATATGATTTTCTTCATAACCTACAAAAGTTGTAGCTCCACTATTAAAATAGTTTCCAAATCTTTTAAAAGTAGATGCTGTTCCTCCTAAGTTTTTATCTTTTTCAAATAGGATTAAGTCTTTGTCTTTATTTAAAATAGAGATTAAACTTCCACCTATTCCGCTTCCAATTACAGCTAAATCAATTTTGTTCATTTAAAAGTCTTCAAATCACTTCTAAGTGCTAGTTTTGATGGGTATGGATTTAAAAATTGTTGATTTTTTAAATAAGCTATATCAAATCTATTTATGTAAATATTAAATATCTTAATTACGCTAATTAGTGGAATTACCCTATTTTTAAAATCATACATGCTCTCTAAAATATCAACTTTTTCCTCTTTTGTTATATGTTTTTTGAAGTATCCAAAAATATGAAGCAAAATATTGTAAGTTTTATTTAAAGTTGATTTTGTAGCTATTACTTTTAAAAACTCAGCCTCATAATCTTTATATATATCTTCAATATCTTTTTTCTCATTATTTGCAACTATTTTTCCTAAAATTTTATATGAATTTTGTGATTTTGAATATATTAAATATTTATATGAAGTATGAAACTCTATTAAATTTGAGATTTTTTTCTCTTTTTTTAATAACTCTTTCAAACTTGCATAAGAGTAAACTTGCATTAAAAAGTTTTCTCTAAGCCAAGCATCATTTAATCTACCCTCTTCTTCAATTGGAAGATTTGGCAACAACTCTTTTAATTTTTTTGCAAAAACACCAACTCCATTTTTAACTGATGGAGCATTAAAAGGTTGATAAACTTTAACTCTCTCCATTCCACATGAAGGTGATGCTGATTTTAAAATAAAACCACATAAATCATCGCCACAAGCTTTCAAAGCCATTTTTTCACAAGCATCTTCTAAAATAGTAGTTACATCTTTTGACTCTTTTGTAGATGTAAATATTTTAAGCTCACCATCTATTGAAACTTGTCTAATAGCATCTCTAGGTGCATTCCAAATAGAATTCTCAGGACAATATGGTAAAAGAGTGAAATAATCTTTTAAACTATTAAATACAAACTCATCTTTCGCACCATGACCATCATATCTGCACATATTTCCTAATAAACAAGATGAAACTCCCAAAATCATAGTAAAGCCTTTTTTTATTTTATTTTATAATATAAAAAAGCTTTTTTGTATAGTTATTTTATAAGTTAATAATAATTTATTAAATCTATTTTAAATCTTGCCAAGAATTAGCAACTCCAACAGATACTTTTAAAGGAACATTTAATACAAAAATATTTTCCATAATCTCTTTTATATCTTCTGTTACTTCATCAATATACTCATCTTTTACCTCAAATATAAGCTCATCGTGAATTTGTAAAAGCATTTTTACATTTGGATTATCTTTATATTTTAGATGAATTTTTATCATAGATAGTTTTATTAAATCAGCTGCACTTCCTTGAAATAGTGTATTTACAGCCTCTCTTAAGTATGCAGCTTTTAGCATTGGACTTGCACCTTGAAAATCAAAAAATCTTTTTCTATTTAATAGTGTTTTTACATAACCTTTTTCAATAGCTTTATCTTCTATAGATTTAAAATAATCTTTTACACTTTTAAATGCTTCAAAATATGAGTCAATATATGCTTTTGCCTCTTTTGTTGAAATTCCTAAAGTATCTGATAGTTTTTTACTTCCCATTCCATATAAAAGCCCAAAGTTAATTGTTTTTGCAACAGCTCTTTTATCTTTTGCTTCATCTTCTCCAAAAATTTTAATAGCAGTTTGTAGGTGAATATCTAAATCTTGTCTAAAAGCATTTACAAGTGCTTCATCTTGTGAAAAATGAGCAAGAAGTCTAAGCTCAATTTGTGAATAATCAACTCCAACAAGCTTATAACCATCACTAGCCACAAAAGCTTTTCTAATTTGAATATCACTAAAAGCTCCAACAGGAATATTTTGCAAATTTGGATTTTTTGAGCTTAATCTTCCTGTTGTAGTTCCTGTGTGTAAAAATGAAGAGTAAACTCTATTTTCACTATCTTTTAATCCAAGCTCTAAAAGTGGTTCAATATATGTTGAGTGAAGCTTAAAAGCCTCTCTATATTTTAGTAAAAGTGGAACAGCTATATGATTATCTTTTAAACTATCCAAAACAGACTCATCTGTACTATAACCTGTTTTTGTCTTCTTAGAAGATGCAAGTCCAAGCTTTTCAAACAAAATAACACCCAACTGCTTTGGAGAGTTTATATTAAAACGCTCACCACAAGCTTCATAAATATTTTGTGTTAAATCATTTAGATAAACAAGGCTACTGTCTTTATATTTTTTCAAAAGCTCTACATCTACTTTTATACCTTTTTGCTCAATACTTGCTAATACATAAATAAAGTTAAACTCCAACTCAAAAGCTATATTTAAAAGCTCCTCTTCATCTCTTTGTTTAAAAATCTCAAGCTGTTTATTAAAAAGTTTCAAAGTCATCAAAGCATCTTCTGCTGCATATTGTGTTGCTTTTTCTAACTCAACACTTGAAAAATCTTCACCTTTTTTTACTGTTTGACTAAAAGGAATCATATCTATTTGAAAATATTTTTTTATTTGATAATCTATTCCAACTTTTTCACTTGTATCTAAAAGCCAAGATAAAATCATAGTATCAGCATATAGTTTTAAATCCAAATCAAAATTGTTTTTTACAATTTGCCAATCATATTTGAAGTTTTGAAAAACAAGTTTATATCTATTTAAAATCTCTATTGCTTTTTTAGCAGCATCAACTGAAATTTGATTACCAACTCCTAAATAGTTATGTGATATTGGTACATAATATGCTTTTTTATCTTCATAACAAAATGAAAAACCTACTATTTTTGCTTTTGCAGTATCAAGATTGGTTGTCTCTGTATCAAATGCAATTATTGCATCTCTTGGAATTTTGTTTATTGCTAGACTTAAATCATTTTCATTGTTTAATAAAATATACTCAAGTTGCTGTTCAATTGCTTGTTTTGGAATTTGCGTTTTATAGTTTAAACCATTTTTATTTACTCTTTCGATTATCCTATTCATATCATAAGACTCTAAATCTGAAGCTATTTTTAAAATTGGATTTTCTAATGGTAAAGAGAACTCATCAATATTTGATATAAAGTGGCAATCATCTTTTAAAGTTACAAGTTGCTTTGATAAAAAAGCATTATCTTTACTTTCAAGCAAAAGCTCTTTTGTTCTTTTTTTATCAATATTTTCAATATTTGCATATATATTTTCCAGTGTTCCAAATTGCTCTATTAAAGTTTGTGCAGTTTTTGCTCCAACTCCTTTTACTCCTGGAATATTATCAGCTGTATCACCTACTAGTGCTTGATAATCAGTAAACTGCTTTGGAGTAACACCATATTTTTCTATACATTTTGCTTCATTAATTATCTGTTTTTTTGTTGGATCAAACAAATATACACTATTTGCATCATCAATTAGTTGATATAAATCTTTATCATGAGATACAATTCTCACCTCAAAGCCCTTCTCTTTTGCATCTTTTGCGATTGAAGCCACCATATCATCTGCTTCATATCCAGTTCGTATTGCTATTTTAAATCCCATTTTCTCAACCCAAGAAATAGCAACAGGAAGTTGAGTTAATAAATCTTCTGGAACATCTGGTCTTTGTGCTTTGTAGTTTTCAAATAACTCATTTCTAAAAGTATTTCCTTTTGCATCAAGAGCAAAAACTATATAATCTGTTTTAAAATCTTTTCCAATTCCAGCAACAAAGTTCATAAATCCAGTTAAAAGTCCAGTTGGAAAACCACTGCTTGATCTTAAAGGTGGAAGTGCAAAATAACTTCTAAATAAAAATCCAAATGTATCAATTATTGTGATGCTTTTTTTCATAAATCTTCTTTCAATGTGAGTTTAGAGATTTTATAATATAATAATCCCATTTAAAAATGGGTTTATTGTAAAATTTAAAATTTAAATATCTTAATAATTTTGATTTATCTTACTAAAATTTTATTCCAAAAAGGCGAAATTATGGCAAAGAAAAAAAATACTCTATTTGAGTGCCAACACTGTGGAGAACAATCTAGCAAATGGCTCGGGAAATGTCCTAGTTGCGACTCTTGGGATAGTTTTATAGAGTTAAATGAAGTACAACAAGAGGTTTTAAAACAAACTATAACAGCTAGTAGTTCAAGTTCAAAAGCAAGACCAATAACAGAGATTTTACAAGATGATGTTTCAAGGTTTTCATCTTTTAACTATGAATTTGATTTAGTTTTAGGAGGAGGAGTTGTTCCTGGGAGTTTAACTTTAATTGGAGGAAGCCCAGGAGTTGGAAAATCAACACTTCTTTTGAAAGTTGCAGGAAGTATTGCAAAAAGTGGTAAAAAAGTACTTTATGTATCAGGAGAAGAGAGTGCTGGACAAATAAAACTAAGAGCAAACCGTCTTGATGCAAACCACAAAGAACTTTTTTTATTAAGTGAGATAAAACTTGAAGAGATTATGAGTGAGCTTTTAAGAGAAGATTATGAAGTTTGTATTATTGACTCAATTCAAACAATCTATTCAGGTCATTTAAACTCAAGTCCTGGAAGTGTATCGCAAGTGCGAGAGATTACTTTTGAGCTTATGAGAAAAGCAAAAGAGTCAAATATTGCTATGTTTATAATTGGTCATATTACAAAAGATGGAAGTATTGCAGGTCCACGAGTACTAGAGCATATGGTTGATACAGTTTTATACTTTGAAGGAGAAGCAAGCAGAGAACTTCGAATGTTAAGAGGTTTTAAAAATAGATTTGGTTCAACTAGTGAAATTGGAATTTTTGAAATGACACAAGAAGGACTTGTAAGTGCAAAAGATATAGCTAGCAAGTTTTTTGATAAAAGCAAAAGTCAAAGTGGTTCAAGTTTAACTGTTAGTATGGAAGGAAGCCGTGCAATTATTCTTGAAGTTCAAGCGCTTGTTTGTGAAACAACTTTTCCAAATCCAAAAAGAAGTGCTACAGGATTTGATACAAACCGTTTAAATATGCTTTTAGCTCTTTTAGAGAAAAAATTAGATTTACCTTTTAATCACTATGATGTTTTTATAAATATTAGTGGTGGAATAAAAATTAAAGAAAGTAGTGCAGATTTAGCAGTAATTGCTGCAATAATTTCAAGTTTTAGAGATAGACCAATTTCAAAAGAGTCTGTTTTTATAGGAGAAGTTAGTTTAACAGGTGAAATAAAAGATGTTTACTCGATTGATTTAAGATTAAAAGAGGCTCAAGCTCAAGGAATTAAAAAAGCAATAATTGCTCAAAAAACAAATCTAAAATTAGATTTAAAAACTTTTGCAGTTGATGAGGTATCAAAAGTAATAGAGCTTTTTTAAGCTCTATTACTAAATCTAATTTTTATTTGCTAAAGCTCTTTTTTGTGCACCTTCAATAAGTCTTGAAGTTGAAACAATAGCTCTTGTATGCGTCCCTCTTCCACAAACTCCTGCACTATCACTTACTTCAATCTCAAACTTATAAAGTTTTCCTTCCATTCCTACAAAAGTTGCTGTTGAAATAGCTACATCATTTTCCAAAGTTGCTGCCATATGTGTAATATTTACATTTACACCAACACTTTTTTCATCATCTTTTAATAGTGGTAACATTAATTTTGCAGCACTACACTCCATCAAAGCTATCATTCTAGCTGTTGCAAAAACTTCTGGAAAAGTTAAATCAGCTGATATATTTAGATTTGATGCTAAATCTTTTTTCTCAACTTTATAGTCAATTGATGCCTTTTTCCCTACAGTTAAACTCATCATCTCTCCTTGGATTTATTTTAAAAGTAATATACTATTAGAAATATATTAATTTAGGATAAAAAATGATAGATTTTGAAAATCAAACAGATTTTTTGGTGGATTTAGTAGCACTTGAAAAAATAGTTACATCTCTTACAACAAAAGATTTAGAGTTAATCATTGTAGATAATCAAACAATAAAAGAGATAAATTTTGAATATAGAAAGAAAGATGAAGCAACAGATGTTTTAAGCTTTCCAGTTGATGGTGATTTCGAGCATTTACCTTTAGGAACTATTATTATTTCAATAGATTTTGTAAAAGAAAAAGCAAAAGAGTACGGGCATAGCGAAGAAAATGAGTTGAATTTACTTTTTATTCACGGTCTTTTGCATCTTTTGGGGTATGACCATGAAGTTGATAATGGAGAACATAGACAGAAAGAAGAAGAACTTATAATAAAATTCAATCTTCCTTCTAGTTTAATAGTGAGAAACTCTTAAACTAAGAGTTTGTACATTTGCTACAAACACCACTTAAGACAATATTTGTTGAATCTATTTTAAAAGGAGTAAGTTTAGAAACTTGCTCTACTATATCACTTGAATCAAGCATAATATCTTCAATAAATCCACAATCTTTACAAACTAAGTGAGCATGTTCTGTTTTTATTAACTCATAAACAGATTTTTCATTTGGGATTTTAACTTCACTTAAAAAAACTCTCTCTACCATAGAGTTTATATTTTTATAAATAGTTGCAAGAGAAACAGATGGAAATCTTTGTATCAATTTTCTATAAATTTCATCAATATTCATATGTCCATTTGTATATAACTCTTCAACAATAGCAACTCTTTGTGGAGTAACTTTTAAGTCATAGTCTTTTAATAATCCTGAAATATTAAGCATAAATTTTCCTTTTTTATCTTATAAATAACAAATTTTCACGATTATATCAGAAAAAAAATCAAATTATTCTTGGAAATTATCAAATAATAAATTTTATTAAAAAATAGAGTAATAAATATTTCATCTTTACCTTTTAAAAATAAAATATTTGATACAATTTACCAAAAAAATGGAAACAAACCTTGTATAAATATCTAATAATCTTTATTTTTAGCACACTTTTAAATGCACAAAATTTAAAAATAGCATCTTATAATGTAGAAAACTTCTTTGACTTAAACTACGACAAAACAGAGTACAATGAATATATTCCAAATAATAAATCATTATGGAATCAAAGAAATTTTAATATAAAATTGGAAAATATAGTAAAAATAATAGAAGATTTAGATGTTGATATTATTGCTCTACAAGAGATAGAAAATGAAAATTTAATCAAACTATTAAAACAAAAATTACCACAATATTCATATTATAACTTTACAAAATATCCGTCTAGTGCCGTAGGGCTTGGTTTCTTATCAAAAATTCCAATCAAAAATAGCCAAAATCTAAATGTAAAATTCCAAAAAGGAGTTTATAGACCAATTTTAGAAACAACTTTTAAACTAGAAAATATAGAATTTAAAATTTTCAACAACCACTGGCCTTCTAAAAAAGCTGGTGAAAATTATAGAGTTAAATATGCAAAAACTTTGTACGATAGGCTAAAAGAGCTTCCGAATGATTACTATTATATTTTATTGGGTGATTTTAACTCTGATTACAACGAGTTTCAAACATTTAAAAATAATAAAAGATTAAATATTACAGCTGGTATTACTGGAATAAATCATATTTTAAATACAATAGTTGATGATAAATTTGTTATTTTAGATGAAATTAATAGCTTTGATAAAAAAGTTCACTACAATCTTTGGTTAGAACTTCCTACAAATGAGAGATTTTCAACAAAATTTAGAAAACAAAACAACACACCTGACAATATTATAATAAGCTCTTCTTTGGTAAATAATAAAGAGTTTTCATATACAAAAGGCTCATTTTCAGTCTTTAAACCAAATTATTTATTTGAAAAAAATGATATAAAACGATGGAAAATGAGCGAAAATAGAAATGAAAAAATGCATAAAGGTGAAGGTTTTTCAGACCACCTTCCTATTTTCGCACTATTTTCAACAAATAATTTAAATAACTCAAACCATACAATAAAAAAATTAGATGAAAATATTGAAAAGAAGCTTAAAATATCATCTCTTTACAATAAAGAAAAACTTCTATTTCCAGTCTTTTTAGAAAATATTATAGTTTTGTATAAAAATGGTGACAAAGCAATAATAAAACAAGAAAACAATAGAGCAATTTATATTTTTAAAGATGCAAAAGATTTAAAACAAGGCTTTTCATATAATATTCAAGTAAATCAAATCTATGATTTTTATGGTTTAAAAGAGATAAAAGATTTTAATATTTTAAAAGAAAATAGTAGTTTTAAAAACTATAAAGATTTATTTTTAGATGGCTCAAAAATAGATATTTTTGATTTTAAATATGAAAATGAAGTGATTACAAATTTAAAAGGTTTTATTACTAAAGGTAATTTACAAATAAATGGTGGAAAAACTATTAGATTATTTGCAAAAGATAAAAATATTTTGCCAAAAGATGGTTCTACAATTGAAATATTAAATGCTCAATTAGGCTCTTTTAGAGGAAATATGCAAATAATTTTTCACACAAAAGATGACTACAAAGAGTTAAAATGAATCAAAAAAGTAGCCAAAAGAATAGCCAAAAAAGTAGATTGTTAAAATCAATTTTTACAAACAGTTCTGGTATTTTAGTATCAAGAATTACAGGTTTTATAAGAGATTTAATGACTGCTTCAATTTTGGGAGCAAATGTTTATTCTGATATATTTTTTATAGCATTTAAATTTCCAAATTTATTTCGTAGTATCTTTGCAGATGGTGCTTTTACACAAGCTTTTATTCCTTCATATGCAAAATCAAAGTATAAAATAAGATTTTCATCTATTATCTTTTTACAAATTTTAGCTTTTTTGATTGTTTTATCTTTGATTGTTACTCTGTTCTCACATCTTTTTGCAAAAGCTTTTGCTATTGGATTTAGTGAAGAAACAATTAATTTAGCTGCACCACTTTTTGCTATAAATTTTTACTATTTACCTCTTATTTTTGTGGTAACTTTTATGGGTGCACTACTTCAATATAAACACCATTTTGCTACAACTGCATACTCAACAGCACTTTTAAATCTTTCAATGATTGCTAGCTTGATTATTGCAAAAGGGCTTGAGCAATATACAATTACATTTTATCTATCTTTTGGTGTTTTATTTGGTGGAATTTTGCAAGTAATCGTACATATAATTGCTATTAAAAGAGCAAATTTAGGAAAAATTTTTACATTTAAAAATAATAAGAAAAAAGAGGAAAATAAGTTTTATAAAAATTTCTTTGCAGCAACTCTAGGCTCTTCAACTATGCATATTTCGGCTTTTATTGATACATGGTTAGCTTCAATGCTAATTAGTGGTTCTATATCGTATTTATACTATGCAAACAGAGTTTTTCAGCTACCTCTTGCAATTTTTGCAATAGCAACTTCAATAGCACTTTTTCCAATGATTGCAAAAGCTATAAAAAATGAAGATGAAGATGAAGCTTTAAAACTTATGAAAAAATCAGCTCTGATTTTATTTGCAGTTTTAACAATTTCAATGATTATTGGTATAGTTTTTGATAAATTTATTATTGAACTTCTATTTCAAAGAGGTGCTTTTACAAGTGAAGATACAACAAATACAGCACTAATTTTAAAAATGTATTTAATCGGACTTTTACCTTTTGGATTAGCAAAAATATTCTCACTTTGGTTATATGCAAAAGAGCAACAAATACTAACTGCTAAAATATCAGCACAAAGTTTAGTAGCAAATATTATATTTTCTTTAATTCTAATAAAACCTTTTGGAGCAGCTGGTTTAGCTTTTTCAGGAACACTAAGTGGTTTTGTACTATTTTTTCTTACTCTTAGAGCTTTTGGATTTGATAAATTTATAAAAATGTTTAAGAACTCTTAGTTTTAGTAAACATTTGATAAAATCTAAAACTTTTTTTTAATTTTAGGAAATATATGATAAATTTTTTCAAACAATACACACCATTTTATAAAAACTACAAACTGCAGATTTTTTATGCTCTTATTGGAATTATCCTAGTTGCAACAGCAACAGCTGGAACAGCTTATGCAATTCAACCTCTTTTGGATGATATTTTTATAAACAAAAATGCAGATATGCTCTATATTATGCCAATAATTGTAGTGGTTTTATATACTTCAAAAGGTTTTGGTGGATATATTCAAGCATATTTTATCTCATATATTGGGCAAGATATCACAAGAATTATAAGAGATAGACTTTTTTCTCATGTTTTAAAATTAGATTTAGATTTTTTCCAAAAAACGCACGGTGGAGAGCTTGTAAGTAGAATAATAAATGATATAAATAGAATTCAAAGTGCTGTTTCAAGCTATTTAGCAGAGATAATAAGAGAGAGTTTAACAATAGTAGCATTAGTTGGACTTGTAATTTATCGCTCACCTGAACTTGCATTTTATGGACTTATTGTTTTACCTTTGGCTTTTTATCCTTTAAGCTTACTAGCAAAAAAGATGAAGAAGCTATCTTTTAAATCTCAAGAGAGTAACTCCGATATTACATCAAGTCTTACAGAATCTTTTAATAATATTGAGATAATAAAAGCAAACAACACTGAAAATTTAGAGGCAAAAAAATTTAGTGTATTTAATATGATTTTCTTTAAATACAATATGAAAGCAGTAAAAACAAATGAATTAACATCTCCTCTTATGGAAATATTAGGAAGTTTAGCATTTGGAGCTGTTATATTGGTTGGTGGAAGTAAAGTTATTAGTGGTGAACTTACAACTGGTGAATTTAGCTCTTTTATAGCAGCACTTTTTATGCTTTATACTCCAATAAAAAGAATATCTGGTTTATACAATAAAATGCAAGATGCACTTGCAGCAAACGAGAGAATAAATAGTATTTTTGAAAAATCTCCATCTATTACTTCTGGTGAAATAGAAAAAATAGATAATATAAATAGTATTAAATTTGAAAATGTATCTTTAAAATATGATGATATTGAAGCTTTAAAAAATATAAATCTTGAAGCAAAAAAAGGTGAAATAATAGCTCTTGTGGGAGATAGTGGTGGTGGAAAATCATCTTTAATAAATTTATTAGTTAGATTTTATGACTCAAGTGCAGGAAAAATAACTTTTGATGATATAGATATAAAAGATTTATCTTTAAAAACTTTGAGAGAAAATATCAGTGTTGTAACTCAAAGAGTATATATTTTTAATGATACAATCGCAGCAAATGTATCTTATGGTGAAGAACTTGATGATTTAAAAGTTATAGAAGCTTTAAAGCAAGCCCATGCTTACGAATTTGTTTTAAATATGAAAAAAGGTATTAATACAATTTTAGATGAATTTGGAACAAATTTAAGTGGAGGTCAGCGACAAAGAATTGCAATAGCAAGAGCTTTATACAAAAATCCAAAAATATTAATTTTAGATGAAGCAACATCTGCACTAGATAATAAAAGTGAATCTTTAATAAGTAAAGTAATAGAAGAAGTTAGCAAACAAAGAGTTACTTTTGTAATAGCTCACAGATTAAGCACTATAAAAAATGCTTCAAAAATTGCTGTGTTTAAAAATGGAGAAATTGTTGATATTGGAACTCAAAAAGAGCTTTTAGAAAATAGTCTTGAATACCAAAGATTATATAATTCAGCAAATATTTGATTATTTTTTGCTAATATATTTGAATTTTGAAAAAAGGAAAGCCTTTGTTTAGTTATGAAAATTTGAAAAAAATACTATTCTTGTTTGAACCTGAAAAGGCTCATAATATTGCTGAATGTGGTTTAAAACTTGTTGGAAAATGTAAGTTACTAAAGAACCATTATGAAAAAAAGAATTTTATAAGTGATGAAAGACTTCATCAAAAAATTTTTAATGTGAAATTTGAAAATCCCGTAGGTCTTGCGGCTGGATTTGATAAAAATGCAACAATGGTTAAAGCTATGAAAAGTATGGGATTTGGTTTTACAGAGATTGGAACAACGACTCCAATGCCACAAGATGGAAATCCAAAACCTAGAATGTTTAGATATCCAAATGAAAAATCTGTTCAAAATGCGATGGGTTTCAACAATTTAGGAGGTTTTGAGGTTTTAAAAAATCTAAAAAAAGTTTACCCTTTTTCTATTCCTATTGGAGTAAATATTGGTAAAAACAAAACAACTCCAGAAGAGTATGCTTTAAATGACTATAAAAATTTAATCAAAAAGCTAGAGGCTTATGGAGATTATATTGTTATAAATATATCAAGTCCAAATACTCCAAATTTGAGAGATTTACAAAATGAAAAATTTATAAATGAACTTTTTTCTATGGCAAAAACTCTTACAAATAAACCGATTTTATTAAAAATTGCACCTGATATGGAAGTACAAACAGCAATAGAGCTGTGTAAAAGTGCTGTAAATAGTGGAGCAGCTGGGATTATTGCAACAAATACAACTATTGATTATAGTTTAGTTCCAAATTGTAAAGATTTTGGAGGATTAAGTGGTACTTGTTTAAGTGAAAAATCGGCATTTTTATTTAAAGAAATTGCAAAAGAGCTTTATGGAAAAGCTATCTTAATAAGCGTTGGTGGAATTTCAAATGCAAATCAAGCTTATGAAAGAATAAAAAATGGAGCTTCTTTGGTGCAAGTATATTCTAGTTTAATTTTTGAAGGACCTTCAATGGTTAGAAAAATAAATCAAGAGTTACTAGAACTTTTAAAAGCTGATGGTTATGATAATATTTCTGAAGCTATTGGAGCAAATTTAAGATAATGAGAAAATTCTTAAAAATTTTTATAATTTATATTTTTATTGGAGAGTTTATGAGTGCAAATAGTTTGCCAAATTATTATACAAAAAACTTAGACAATGGATTACAAATTGTTGCAATTCCTATGGATAACAACACAAATGTAGTCTCTGTTGATGTTTTTTACAAAGTTGGAAGTAGAAATGAAGTTATGGGGAAAAGTGGAATTGCTCATATGCTAGAACATTTAAACTTCAAATCAACAAAAAATCTAAAAGCTGGAGAGTTTGATGAGATTGTAAAAGGTTTTGGTGGAGTAAATAATGCAGGTACAAGCTTTGATTACACGCACTATTTTATAAAAACTTCATCAAAAAATACAGATAAATCTCTTGAACTTTTTAGTGAACTTATGCGAAATTTAACTTTAAATGATGAAGAATTTCAACCAGAACGTGATGTTGTAGCAGAAGAGAGACGTTGGAGAACAGATAATAATCCAATGGGATATTTACAATTTAGAGTTTTTAATAATACTTTTGTTTATCACCCATATCACTGGACTCCAATTGGATTTATGGATGATATTAAAAATTGGAGTATTGAAGATATAAAAGATTTTCACTCAACATATTATCAACCAAAAAATGCAATAGTAATAGTTGCTGGAGATATAAAAAAAGATGATGTTTTTTCAATGGTTGAAAAACACTTCAAAGATATAAAAAATACAAAAGATATTCCAAATTCAATTCACACAGTAGAACCAAAGCAAGATGGTGAGAGAAGAGCAATTATAAATAAAGAATCAAATGTACAAATGCTTTCTATGACTTACCATATTCCAAATTTTGAACACGAAGATCAATTAGCTTTAAGTGCTTTATCTCAACTTTTAAGTAGTGGTAAAAGCTCAATTTTACAACAAGTTTTAATAGATAAAAAAAGATTAGCAAATAGTGTTTATGCATATAATATGGAATTAAAAGATCCTGGAGTTTTTATGTTTATGGCTGTTGCAAATGAAAATGTTGATGCTTTAAAAATAAAAAAAGAGATTTTAGATATAATATCAAAAATTCAAAAAGGTGAAATACAAGAAAAAGAGTTGGATAAGCTTAAGATAAATACAAAGGCTGACTTTATCTACTCTTTGGAAAGCTCTAGTGATGTAGCTTCTCTTTTTGGAACTTATCTAGTTCGTGACAATATAAAACCACTTTTAGAGTATGAAGCAAATTTAGAAAAACTAAAAGTTGAAGATATTGTAAATGTTGCAAAAAAATATTTAGTAAAAGAGAACTCAACAACTCTTATTTTAAAAGATGATAAATAGAAAGGAAAAAATGGAAAATATTATAGGTTCTATGACCGCTTTAATTACACCATTTAAAAATGGAAAACTTGATTTAGAAAAATATGAAACTCTTATAAAAAGACAAATTGCAAATGGTGTAGATGCTGTTTCTCCTGTAGGAACAACAGGAGAAAGTGCTACACTTTCGCATAAAGAACACAAAGAGTGTATAGAAGTAGCAGTTGCTACTTGTAAAAATACAAGAGTGAAAGTTCTTGCAGGTGCTGGTTCAAATGCAACTAGTGAAGCATGTGATATTGCAAAATTTGCTCAAGAAATTGGTGCAAATGGAATTTTATCAATAGCGCCATACTATAATAAGCCAACGCAAGAAGGACTATATCAGCACTATAAAACAATAGCACAATCAGTTGAAATTCCTTTTATGCTATACAATGTTCCTGGACGTACTGGTGTTGATTTGTTACCAGAAACTGCTATTAGACTTTTTGATGATGTAAAAAATATTTATGGTATAAAAGAGGCAACAGGTTCTTTAGAAAGAGCAACTGCAATAATATCTCAAAGAGAAGATTTTGTAGTTGTTTCAGGGGATGATAGTGTTGATTTTGCGATGCTAGCAAGTGGTGCAAAAGGTATTATATCTGTGACTTCAAATTTAGTTCCAGATTTGAAATCAAAACTTGTAAACTCAGTTAGGAGTGGAGATTTTAAAACAGCTTTAAAAATTCATAATGATTTATTTGAATTAAACAAAGTGTTATTTTGTGAAAGTAACCCTATTCCTATAAAAGCAGCTATGTATTTAAGTGGTTTATTAGATAGCTTAGAGTTTAGATTGCCATTAACAAAACCAAGTAATGAAACTTTAGAAAAATTAGAAAAAATCTTAAAAAAATATGAGGTAGTAAAATAATGAATTGCAATATGAAAGGTAAAACTTTAGTAATTTCAGGGGGTACAAAAGGTATCGGCAAAGAGTGTGTATATAAATTTGCAAGCAATGGCATAAATGTAGCATTTACATATAATTCTAACCAACAATTTGCTTTTGATATTTGTAAAGATATTGAAGAAAAATATAGTGTAAAATGCAAAGCATACCCTTTTAATATTTTAGAACCTGAAAAATATAAAGAACTTTTTGAAGAAATAGATAAAGATTTTGATAGAGTTGATTTTTTCATCTCAAATGCTATGATTTACGGACGTGCTGTTGTTGGTGGATATGGTAAATTTATGAAATTAAAACCAAGAGGATTAAACAATATCTATACAGCAACTGTAAATGCTTTTGTATGTGGTTCTCAACAAGCTGCAAAAAGAATGCAAAAAGTTGGTGGAGGAGCTATTGTTTCACTTTCATCTACTGGAAATTTAGTATATATTGAAAACTATGCAGGTCATGGAACAAATAAAGCTGCTGTTGAAACAATGGTTAAATATGCTGCAAATGAACTTGGTGAAATGGGAATTAGAGTAAATGCAGTTTCAGGTGGTCCTATTGATACAGATGCTTTAAAAGCATTTACAAACTATGAAGAGGTAAAAGCAAAAACAGCTGAATACTCTCCATTAAATAGAATTGGTCAACCAGAAGATTTAGCACAATCTTGTTATTTCTTATGCACTTCTGATGCTTCTTGGATTACAGGGCACACATTAATCGTTGATGGTGGGACAACTTTTAGATAATGTCAAAGAATCTAAATCTTCCAAATATTTTAGCTCTATTTAGAATAGCATTAGCTCCGCTAATGCTATGGTTTTTTATTGATAGAGACAATTCATTATTCTCATCTTGGCATCCATCTTGGTTTGATTATTTTGCAGGACTTATATTTGTAATTGCTTCGGTTACTGATTTTTTTGATGGTTTTATTGCAAGAGCTTGGAATCAAATGACAAAATTGGGTGGAATTTTAGACCCACTTGCTGATAAAATGCTAGTTCTTGC
This sequence comes from Arcobacter cryaerophilus gv. crypticus, assembly GCF_002993025.1. Classification (GTDB taxonomy): domain Bacteria; phylum Campylobacterota; class Campylobacteria; order Campylobacterales; family Arcobacteraceae; genus Aliarcobacter; species Aliarcobacter cryaerophilus_B. The sequence continues at coordinate 82,129 of NZ_NXGI01000017.1, forward strand.
AGGATTTTTAGGACTTATGGTTCTTGATAGAGCAAGTGTTTGGGCAGTATTTTTGATACTTTCTAGAGAATTTTTTATTACAGGTTTAAGAGTTGTTGCTGTATCTGAAGGTAAAGATGTAGCTAGTACAATGGCTGGAAAAATTAAAACTGTAGTTCAGATGATTGCAATTGGATTTTTAATTATGAATTGGCCATATGCAACTACTCTTTTATGGTTTGCAGTAGCTTTAACTATATACTCTGGTTTAGAATATACTAGAGATTACTTCAAAGCTTAAGGATTTTTTTGGGTACTATTACTTTTTTACTGGTTTTATCTTTTTTAGTATTTTTTCATGAACTAGGACACTTTCTAGCGGCAAGATTTTTTGGTGTAAAGGTTGAAAAGTTTTCAATTGGATTTGGAAAAGCAATTTATAGCAAATATTGGGCAGGAACTACTTGGCAATTCGCTATGATACCACTTGGTGGATATGTACAAATGAAAGGTCAAAATGACTCAAATCCTACTTTAGTAGAAAGTGGCGATGACTCATACAATACAAAAAAACCTTGGCAAAGAATTATCATACTATTTGCAGGACCTTTTGCAAATTTTATTTTAGCTGCTATTTTATATTTTGGTATTGCTCTTATGGGTGCTAAAACTTTAGCTCCTGTTATTGGAAATATTAGTTCTAACTCAGTTGCAGCAGTTGCTGGTTTACAAACTAATGATGAGATTATAAGAATAAACGACAAAGATATAAAATCTTGGGATGAAATAGGTAAAGTTATCACAAGCTCGCAAGGCTCTTTACAGTTTTATATAAAAAGAGACAATCAACTAATAGTTAAAACTATGAATCCTCAAATTTCTGATAGCCAAAATATGTTTAATGAACCTATTAAAAAAAGAATGATAGGAATAGCACCAAAAGGTGAAGTAGTAACTTTAGAATTAGGATTTTTCGACTCTTTAACTTATGCTTACGAAAAAACTATTTTTGCTTCAACTATGATTTTTCAAGGTGTTCAAAAACTAATTTCTGGAGTAATTCCAAGCAGTGAGATTGGTGGAGTTATTACTATTGGAAAAGTTATAAGCGATGCTAGTGAAAGCTCTTTAATAGCACTTTTAACAATTACGGCTTTAATATCTGTAAATTTAGGGGTTTTAAATCTTCTTCCAATTCCAGCACTTGATGGTGGACATATTATGTTTAATCTATACGAAATGATTATGAGAAAAAAACCTAGTGATCATGTTTTTATGTTTCTTACAATAATGGGATGGTTAATTTTAGGAAGCTTAATGCTACTTGGAATTTACAACGATATTAATAGAATATTTTTAAGTAACTAATACAAATACTTACAACTAACTATAAAGCCCTATTTTTAGGGCTTTATATTATTAAAAAAGATATAATTGTCAATAAAACTATATATTTGTTTTAAAAGGATTGATTTATGTTAAAAAAAATGTTAAAAATTCAAGTTATTGTATTATTATTAATAGGTGTTAATATTCAAGCAAATTCTTTAGTCAATTGTGATGAGTTAATTGGCTGTGAAAAGAAAATTTGTAAACTTGAAAAAGAGTTAGAATCAGCAAAAAAAATGAATATTATTTCTAAAGTAGATGGTTTAGAAACTGCATTAGATAAAGTTCGTAAATACTGCACTAATGATAAATTAATCAAAGATTTAAAAGATAAAATTAATGATAAAAAAGAAGACCTAGCCGAACATTTAGAAGATTATGAAAAAGCAGTAAAAGATAATAAAACAGATAAAATAAAAAAATATGAAACTAAAATAGCCGAAGATAAGACAGAAATAAAAGAGCTACAAGAAGAATTAAATACTTTTTAACTCTTTTTCTTACTTTGTGTATTTTTGCATAATTTCACTAAAAAATATACATATTAATAAAGTAGTATAAATTTAGTATTTTGTATAATTACTTACATTTAATTCGATGTTAGATACTATTTTAAAACATACAATATTATCCCTACTTTTTATATAAAATATTCAATTTAGTAGTGATGATTTTATAAACAAATAGTCCAATAGATAGGACTTAATTAATATTTTAAACAACTAAAAGGCATTTTATGGAAAAAACTATTGCAACAAAAAATCTTGACAACTTAATTACAAAAGTTGAAGCAGCAAGACTTAGAGTTAGTGAGCATCATATAGTAAAAATTATTGGTATTTCAAAATACTCAACTATTGAAGATATTAAAACACTTTATAACGTTGGTCAGCGAGCTTTTGGAGAAAATAAAGTTCAAGATTTAAGAGATAAATCTCAAGCTTTAGATAAACTTCCAATAGAATGGCACTTTGTTGGTACTTTACAAAAAAATAAAATAAATAATCTAATAGAGTTAAACCCTACTTTGGTTCACTCTTTGGGCTCTTTGGAACTTGCAATTGAACTAAACAAAAAATTAGTTGAAAAAAATAAAAAAATGTCTTGTCTTCTTCAAATAAACTCAAGTTATGAAGATAGCAAAAGTGGAGTTGATCCAAAAGATGCAGTAGAAACATATAAAAACATTATTAATATTTGTCCAAATATTATTTTAAAAGGTGTTATGACTATTGGAGCAAATAGTGAAGATGAAAAAATAATAAAAGATAGTTTTATGATTACAAAGGAAATTTTCGATTCACTAAAACCTTTTGGTGCAAGATACTGTTCTATGGGGATGAGTGGAGACTTTGAAATTGCAATTGAATGTGGCTCAAACTTAATAAGAGTTGGCTCAACTTTATTTAAAAACTCTTAAAACATCTATTTTATAGTAACTTTTAAGTTTTACTTAAGATATATTTAAAAGTTATTTATCTATAATTTCAAATCTTATAAAAAAGGTTTCTAAATGCTTATGAATCTTACCTCTAAACAACGTTTTTTCTTAAATATGCTTCTAAGCCAAATTGGTTTTGCCGCTATTAGTACTGTTGCGATTTTAAGTGATCACAAAATATCTGCTATTATTGCTGTAAATATTGTATTTGCTATTATAGTTGGGTACATAAACTATAACTCAATGCAAAGGGTTGTAGGTGGTATTAATAGAATAAAAGAGTATATAGAAAATCTTATGGATTATATGTTTTTCAAAACAAATAATATTAGAAAAGCTGAATATATGAAAAATGATGATATTGGAGATATTCTTAAAGAACTAAATGAATATTTTGATAAATATGACAGAATGAGAAAAGATGATATGCATGTTTTGGGAGAATTAGTAATAGCTCTTGATAAAGTAGCTCAAGGTATCTACTCTACACAAATAAATTCAAGTACTTCAAACTTTATGGTACACACTTTAAAAGAAGTTGTAAATAAAATGCTAGTTCGTGCAAATACAAATATTGAAGATTTGGTTGAGATTATAGGACTTTATTCTGAACATGATTATAGAAAACAAGTAAATATAAATCCTGTTTTAAAGGGCAAAATGAAACTTGCTATGGAACAGATTAATCAGCTTGGTTCTGAATTAAACAACAATGCAAAACACAATCTAGAAAATGGTACATTATTAGAGAAAAACTCTTTAACTATGAACAGAAGTGTTGAAAATTTAGCAAACAAAGCAAATGCACAAGCTGCAAGTCTTGAAGAGACAGCGGCTGCTCTTGAAGAGATTACAGGTATAACAAAAAATAATACTCAAAATGCTCATAAGATGTCTAATTTAAGTAAAGATGTAAAAGATAGTGTAGTTTTAGGTGAAAATCTAGCAAATAAAACTGCTTTTTCTATGGATGAAATAAATGCAAAAGTAGAAGCTATAAATGAAGCTATTGAAGTAATCGACCAAATAGCATTCCAAACAAATATTCTTTCACTTAATGCTGCTGTTGAAGCTGCAACTGCAGGTGAGGCTGGAAAAGGTTTTGCCGTTGTTGCACAAGAAGTGAGAAATCTAGCAAATAGAAGTGCAGAAGCTGCAAAAGAGATAAAAGATTTAGTACAAAATGCAACAAGCAAAACAAATGATGGTAAAAAAATATCAGATGAAATGAAAATTGGATATAGCAATTTAAATAAATTAATCTCTGAAACTATAGATATTATTCAAGATGTAAGTATTGCTTCTAGTGAGCAACTAAAAGGAATAGAGCAAATAAATGATGCTGTATCTATTTTGGATAGAGTAACTCAAGAAAATGCCGCTGAAGCTAGCAATGTTGCACTAATTGCAAATGAGACTTTAGATATGGCAAAAATTTTAGTAGAAGATGCAAAAACAAAAAAAGTAAGTTAAACTAAGGAGTAAATATGTCAAAAGAGATAATACTTAATGATTACACTTTTTTAGTAAGTGAAACAGATGAAAAAGGTACCATAATGTTTGCAAATGATGATTTTTGTAAAATTGCTGGTTATGATATAGATGAGTTAATAGGCAAACCACATAATATAATACGACATAAAGATATGCCAAAAGTTGCTTTCAAAGATTTATGGGAAACTATTAAAAAAGGCAATATTTGGACAGGATATGTAAAAAATAGCGCAAAAAATGGAGATTTTTATTGGGTTTATGCAACTGTATTTCCAACAGTTACTAGTGAAAATACAAAAGGTTTTTTATCTTGCAGAAGAAAAGCTAATGCACTTGAGATAGAAACTCACGAGAAACTATATAAGGAACTTTTAGAAAAAGAGATATAAACTCTCTTTTACTTTAACTTATCAAAAAGATTATACTCACTCCAATAAATATCCAAAGCCTCTTTTAATTCAGTATCGCTTAATCTTGTTTTTTTCTTTAAACCAAATCTTTTTATAATCGATTCAGACATCAAGCTCTTCTCTTTTGTAGGATTTTTTAAAAAATCAAACATAGCTTCTTTAACATCTTCTTCACTACTAAACTCGAGTAAATATCTATAGAAATATTTATCTATACTAACAGGAATTCTATTATGACAAGTAACACAATTTCTTTCATATATATTTTTAGGGTTTGAAAAAGCAAAAACAGAAATTAAACATAGAAAAATTACTAATCTTGCCATTTTATTTTTATCCTTGTTCCTACATCAATTTTTGAAATAACATCAATTTTAAAATCATACTCTTTTGCTATAAGAGATACAATATTAAGCCCTATTCCAAAGCCACCTACACTTTTGTCAAATCTTTTATATCTTGTAAAAAGATTTGATAAGTTATCTTTACTCATACCTTTTCCACTATCTTCAATTATCAAAATTTTATCTTTTAAATTAACTTTAATAAAGCCTTGAAACTTATTATATTTTATTGCATTTGAAAGAATATTATCTATTAGTTTTGATAGTTTTTTTATATCACAAACTATAAAAATATCATCTTTTATATCTAAAATAAACTCAACTTTTTTACTACTAGCAATTGATTTAAAAAAATCAACTCTTTGATTTAAAACTTGAGAAAAATTCAACTTTTCATTATTTGAAATTATCTGATTATTCAAAGAGACAAAAGTTAAATCTTCATATATGTTTGAAATTGTTTTTGCTCCTATTTCTATTCTGTTTATCTTTTTTGCTAATTTTTCATCAATATTATTTTTATTTATCATCTGTATATTTGATAAAATTGCAGCAATTGGAGTATTTAATTCATGCGTTGTATCTTTGATAAATCTATCAAGCATTTGGATAGAATCTCTCATTGGTTTTAAAAATAGTTTTGCAATAAAATATCCAACAAAAAGAAGTAAAATAAATGAAAATAAAAACCAAAAAAGCATTTTATATTTAATATTTGTAAACCAAATATTATCATCTTCAATCTCAACTATTACATATTTACTACCTAAATAGTAAGATTCTGGCTCTTTTATTAAATGAATATATCCATCTTTTAAATATATAACTTCATCAAGTTTTACATCACTCATAAGTAAAGTTGAAAAAATCTTCTTTTTTGAGCTATCAAAAATAGCAGAATTAAATCTTTCATCTCTTGGATAGATATCTGATTTATCAATATTAATATGCAACTCTTTTAGATTTGCAATTTGAGCATTTGAGTAGTTTTGCAGAGTTTGTCTTTTATCTTGAAGCATTAAGTCTTTTTTAAATTGATAATATAAAAAAGTAATAACACCCAAAATAACCAAAACTAATATTGAGTAAATTAAACTAAACCCAATAATAGTTCTAGTTTCACTCTTGGATAAATCTATACCCGAGCTTTTTAAAACTAACAATTTTATCTTTTCCCAAAATTTTTCTAAGGTTTTTTATATAAGTTCTCAAAGAGTTATCACTATAATCTTCATCATAATCCCAAACAAAATCATAAATTCTATCGTGTGAAAGTAGCTCATTTGGATTTTGAAGAAAAAATTTCAAAAGCTTTAACTCTTTTAAATTTAATTTTATCTCTTCATTATTTGATTTTAGTTCATTTGAGATTGTATTAAATGTAACATTAGGAGAGATTTCAACTACCTCATTTTTGTTTGAAAACTCTTTTTTTATTAAAGTTTGGACTCTTAATAATAACTCTTTTATCTCGAAAGGTTTTCTAATATAATCATCACAACCACTAAGAAATCCCTCTTCTAATGAACTCATTGAGTTCAAAGATGTTATAAATATAGCTGGTGTTGTTTTTCCTGTAGCTCTAGCCTCTTTTAAGACTTCAAATCCACTTTTCTTTGGAACATTTACATCTAAAAGAAGTAAATCAAAGTTTTGTTCATATATTTTTGACAAAGCTTCATCTCCATCATGAACACAAACTACATCAAAACCCTCTTCTTCAAAATATTCGCAAACTGTTTCGCTTAAGTTATAATCATCTTCTAGCAGTAAAATTTTACTCTTCATCTTCAATTATCTTTCTTTCAGGTGTTTCAACTAATCTTTTTTCATATTGAGCTTTTTCATGAGTATTCATCTTCCCCAATCTTATTTCTAGCTCTTTTTGAAAATCTGCCATATCTTTCTCATCAACAAACCCTATAATTTCTATTAGCTCTTGATTACTCATTTGGCTAAAATTCTCTTTTGAAAAACCAAAAGTCATTAAAATAAAAAAACACAAAATTAACTTCCGCATAAATCCAACTCTTTTTATTTTTACTTTACTCAAGAACTGTAGAATAATTGTTTATTGTAGCTAAAAATTGATATAATGGCTCTATGAATAATAAAATATCTTTAAAATCTATATATAAACTTCTATTAAAAAATAAAAAAGCTCTTATTTTTGGACAAATTATTACAGTAATAGGAATTTTAATAAGTGTTCCTATTCCCCTTTTACTTCCACTTTTAGTTGATGAAGTTTTACTAAACAAACCAGACTTTTTTGTAAACAATATAAATGAGTTTTTCGGTAGTGGAACTGCTTTTTATTATGTTGCTATTGTTACAGTTGTTGTAATTACTTTAAGAGCTTTTCACTTTATTTTTGGAGTAATAAACACAAAAATATTTACAAAAATATCAAAAATAGTAATCTTTGATATTAGAGTAAAACTCTTAAATCATCTAAAAAAAGTAAATATGAATGAGTATGAAAGCTTAGGAAGTGGTAAAATATCTGCAAATTTAATAACAGATGTAAATACTCTTGATAGTTTTATTGTAAATGTTTCAAGTAAACTTATAACTTCTTCTTTGACTCTTTTAGCTGTTGGTTTTGTAATTATAAATATAGATTTTATGTTGGGATTAATGATACTTTTAACACAACCAACAATTGCAATAATATCAAGAAAAATTGCTAAAAAAACAGGTGAGCTTAAAAAAGAAGAAAATGCTACTATTGAAGCTTTTCAAAATAATATAAATGAAACTTTAGATCTATTTTCTCAAATAAAAGCTAGCAATAAAGAAGATAGCTTTTTTAATACATCTATACAAAAAGCTGAAAATATAAAAATAGCTTCAAATGAATTTAACTACAAAAGTGTAGCCTATGAAAAGTTTTCATATACAATTTTTCTTTTTGCTTTTGAAATATTTAGAGCAACTGGTCTTTTATTAGTAGCTTATAGTGATTTATCAATCGGACTTATGTTTGCTATGTTTGGATATATTTGGTTTATAATGTCTCCTGTTCAAGAAATTTTATCTATTCAATACTCTCTTGCTAATGCAAAAGCAGCTATTGGAAGAATTAACAAAGTTTTAGAACTAAAAACTGAAAGTGATGGTAATAAAGAGTTAAAAGATAAAAAAATAGATATAACTCTTAAAAATCTTACTTTTTCTTATACAGAAGATAAAACAACACTAAAAAATATTAGTTTTTCTATAAAAAGTGGTGAAAAAGTTGCAATAATTGGAGCTAGTGGAAGTGGAAAAACTACTATTTCACAGCTTATAGCTGGATTTTATGCAAAAAATAGTGGTGATATTTTGTACAACGATATAAGTATTGATAATATTTCAAAAAAAAGCTTAAGAGAGCATGTATTTTTAGTACTTCAAATGCCTATTTTGTTTAATAATACTTTACGATTTAACCTTACAATGGGTGAAGACATAAGTAATGAAAAGATAAAAGAAGCTTTAAATATAGCTCAATTAAACTCTATGCTTGAAAATTTACCAGATGGTTTAGATACTGTTGTTGGAAAAATGGGAATAAGATTAAGTGGAGGTCAAAGACAAAGATTATCGATTGCTAGAATGATTTTAGCAAATCCTAGCGTAGTTATTTTTGATGAATCAACTTCAGCTTTAGATGTACAAACAGAGACAAAACTTTTTGAAAATCTTGAAAATATTTTAAAAGATAAAACAGTAATTACAATCGCCCACAGATTAAGCACTGTAAAAAATGCTTCAAAGATTTTTGTACTTGAAGATGGAGAACTAGTGCAAAGTGGAACACATATGGAGCTTGAAGGTGAAATAGGACATTACAAAGAGTTTGTAAAACATCAACTAATAAATTAGATTTTAGACACAAAACTTTTTCTCTCACAAAGTGTTGTTAGATTATTTTTAAACTATAATTAATTTTATTTGTTAAATATATTTTACTAACTTCTTTTTTTATCTTGATACATTTTTTTATCAGCGACGCTCAAAAGTGTTTCAATATCTTCTCCATCATAAGGATAAATACTAACTCCAAAACTAAAAGAGACTTCTAAAATTGTTTTTTCGTTGTAGTATAGAGGTGATTTAGAAGCAATAGTTTTAAGTCTTGAGATAGCTTTATCTAAAAACTCTAGTGATTCAAGATTTTTAATCAAAACAACAAATTCATCTCCACCGAGTCTTGAAATAAAATCATCTTCTCTTACACCACTTCTTAAAATATCAGCAATATGTTTTAAAAACATATCCCCAGCATGATGACCTAAGGTATCATTGATAGCTTTAAATTTATTCAAATCAATAAAACAAATAGCAAAAATATCTTTTGTAATCTCACACTTACTAATCAACTCTTCAATATTTTTTTCCAAATTTGCTCTATTGGCTAAGCCTGTTAAACTATCATGATTTGAAGCATATTCAAGCTCTGATTCTATCTTTTTAAGATAAGTTATATCTTGACAAATTACTATCTTATCGCTATTTTGATTATTATCTAAAGGAATAATATCCGCATGAAAAAATATCTCTTCACTATTTTTATTTTTAGCTCTTAAAATATTGTCTATAAAGCTATTTTTAGATTTAATTTGTCTTGATAAAAAATAGTCTGAAAAATGTTTTCCTATGAAATTATTTTCACTTAAGCCAAAGAAATAAATACAAGCACTATTTACCTTTGTAATCATTCCTAGATTATTTATATGAAAACTAATTAGTTTTTTGTTTATTAAATTGTAGTAATTTTCACTAACTGATTTATCATAATGGTTTCTTAAATTATCTTCATTTATTTTTTTTATACTATCTAAATAGCTAATAGAATTATTTAGTTGTTTTGAAAACATTGCAATAAAATATTGATTATCCTCTATTTTACATAACTCCAAATTGATATCATAAAAAAGCTCATTTCTTGACATTAGTGGAATATACAAATAATTTTTTTCTTTAGTAATTATATTTTCAAGTTCCTCTTCAAGTCCAACAAATTCCCAAAAAAATTCTCTAACATCAAGATCTATATCTAATATACTACTACTATCTAAAAAACTTTGCATATTTTTTGTAAAATCTATAATCTTAAAATTTTCATCAAAAATAATATAAGAGATATTATATTTATTACAAACTATTGGTAATACTAACTCTGTTTTCATTTCTTTATACTTTTTACAATTTCTAAATTTAATAGGTCAAAAAGTTCTTTTACATAACTTGTGTTTTTTGCTGAAGTCTTAAAAATTCCTATAATCTCTTCATCAAAGCTATCTTTTAGAGCATCTAAATCAATATTATTTGAGTATAAATCTATTTTATTTAATGCTAAAACAATAGGTGCATCCTTACAAATAGTTTTACAAAGTTTAATATGCTCTTGTATTGAATCTATTGTAGTTTGCCTTGTCAAATCAGCAACAACTACAAAACCTTTTGAACCATTTAAATGATGATGAAAAATTGGTTTAAAATCTGTTTTACCTTCAATATCCCAAATCATCATAGTTGTTTCATATAAAATATCATCTATTTTTACTTCTAAAATCTTCTTAGAAATAGATACTCCTATACTACTTTTATACTCTTCACTAAAAGTATTATCTACATATCTTTTGATTAAACTTGTTTTACCTGCTCCAAAATCCCCAACTAAAACAATTTTATAACTAATCATAATAAAAATCCTCTCCTAATTTTTCCATGAAAAAATAACTTTTCTACCTTGCTCAGGATAATTTTCTTCATCAATATCTTTTGGTATTTCATTTATTCCAATATCTTCAAGCTTTTGTACTACATTACCTTTTAATTTAAGATATTTCATAACACTTAAAGCTCTCTCTTTTACTAAAATCTCATTTCTTTTATCACTTCCCGCATAATCCCTAAATCCAACAATCTGTAAAACTAAATCTTCATCTAATCTATGAAGTAAATTGATAATATTTATTAATTTATACTCTTGATTTTGAGCAATTTGTGAAGAGTTTAGTTCAAAATGTATTATCTCATCAATATTTGGTGGAATAACTTTTATATCAAAATCAATCTTATTTAAACCTTTTATCATTGAAAACTGATTTTGAACATAAATTCTTTCTTTTTTACTTATTACACTTCCATTAATAAACAAATTTGGATATTCAAACTCTATATTTATTCTATTGCCATCTTTTTGATTTAGTGCAACTTGTAAAAATTGTGCTTGATTGTATATATCTTTTGGATTATAAATATTTGAATCAATTTGAATATTATTTGTTATACTTTTTGCTTCAGTTAAATTTTTTAAAGTATCATAAGCAATATCTTTATAAAAAGAGTTTGGAACAACTCCATTTATAAAAACATCTCTATTTTTTACAGTCACATCAAGCCTATAAATAGTTAAATTTGTATTTTTAAATAGTAAGTCATCTGCTTTTTTTTCTAAACTATTATCAATAATATAGTTGTATATAAAAAAAGAAACTATTAAAAAAAAAGTCAAGGGAACAAGATATATAATTGGGTGAATTTTTTCATTTTTTTCTATATACTCTTCATAACTTAAAAGTGTTAATAATATATTATTTATCTTATCTAACGGTAAATTATCCAAATCTCCATCAAAACCTCTAATTTTTTTTCCATATTTTGAAACAATTTGAGCTAGTGCTTCTTCTATTTTTTTATAAGTCTCTTTTGTAATAGCTCCATCAACAATTGCTGCTAAATAACAACTAGAACTACTTTCAATAATAATCTTACTTCCACCATAATCAATAGTATTTAACTCTTTATTCTCTTCATTTTTATCAACCCAATCATTTATAAAACTTCTAATTGCTGTAAGCATAGAAGCAACCATTTCAGGCTCAGAAATAGTACTATTTTTATTTTCTAATGTTGTCAAAACAACACCACTATTTTTGTCTATTAAAAAAAGTGTTTTAATACAAGCCTTACTACTCTCTTTTAGTAAAAGTTCTGTTTCGCTTATTCCTTGTATTTTTGCTCTTAACTTTCTACTAATTGCACGAAAGGATAGTCTATTTCTTATTTGATTATTTATAGAATTAATCATATCTTCAAATGTTCTTGATACATATTTTGTGATCATACTTCCAATAATAGGATATAAACTATCTACAACATCATTTTTTGAGGATTTGATACTTTGTTTTATTGCTGTTGCTACAACAGGAGAAATTTTCTCTTTTATATGCTCGCTACTATTAGATTCAAACTCTAATTTATCAAGCTGTTTTTTTAATTCATCAAAATTTTCAAGCTCTTTTTTTAATAAAAGTTCTTTTATTTTTTGCAATTCTGTCATCTAAAATTACTCTCTTGGTTCTTCTATTAAATTTAACTGACTTTGAATATTATTTCCTTTTATTCTCAAAGCCGCTTCCATCATAATTTCAGCTGCATCATCTCTTGATAGCTTAATATTATTAATTTGTGCTAATTTATCTTCAATAAACTCAAAAACTTCTAGTTTTAAAAAGTTCAACTCTTCACTTAAAGATTTTTTGCTATCAGATTGATCTCTTGTAAGTTGCTCAATTTTAACACATATCTCTTCATTTAATAAATCAATATTTTGTTGATTCTTTTTTTCTTGCTTTAGGTTGCTATCTTTTATATCTGCAAACTCGTCTTGCTGAGTTGTTGTTAGGTTTTTAATTCTTTTTGATATTAATTCAACTTCATTTTCAAGCTTTTGATTAAACTCTTTTTGACTAAATTCAATTTTTGATTTTAAGTCATCAAAAGACCTTTTTATATCAACTTCAAGCTTTTCAAATCTTTTATTTAGCTCTCGTGATTGAGAACCAAATAAAATCTCTCTAATTTGATCAACATTTCCTAATTCACCAGTTTCATTTGGTATTTTATTATTCTCTTGCATTTTTTAACTCCTAAAATTATTAAAAATTTAAGCTATATTTGTATAAACAGCTTGTACATCGTCATCATCTTCTAATTTTTCTATAAGCTTTCCAATATCTTCTTGTTGTGATTCAGTAAACTCTTGTGGATTATTTGGAATTCTTTTTAACTCTGCTTTCATAAGTTCAATTCCAAGCTCTTCAAATTTTTGGTTCATATTTCCAAAATCAGTATAATTTGCATAAGCCAAACACAAACCATCTTCTTCTTCAATTTCTTCAAGTCCTGCATCAATTAGTTCCATTTCTAAATCTTCAATCTCATAATTAGCTGGTTTTGCAAATTCAAAAATAGCCTTTCTATCAAAGAAAAACTCTAAAGAACCAGTTGGTACTACTTGCCCTTGTGTTTTATTAAAATACATCTTGATATTTGCAACTGTTCTTGTATTGTTATCTGTTGCAGTTTCAACAAAAATTAAAACTCCATGAGGTCCTTTTCCTTCAAAATTTACTTCTGAAAAGTTTGCAGCATCTTTTCCAGATGCTCTTTTAATAGCTGCATCTATATTTGCCTTTGGCATATTTTCAGCTTTTGCATTTAAAATAGCCGTTCTTAGTGCTGAATTTGTGTCAGGATCTGGAACTCCTGCTTTTGCTGCAACTTCAATAGCTCTTGCTAACTTTGGAAATATTCTTGACATATTTCCCCATCTTTTCATCTTTGCTGCTTTTCTATACTCAAAAGCTCTTCCCATAAAAAACTCCATAAATTAATATTTTTTAGGAAATATTGTACCTAAATGTTGATTAATTAAATAGTTAAAGTTTTCTCTTTATAAACTTTTGCTACAATATTGCTTTCATTTTAAAAAGGATACTTTTGAAAAAAATATTATTTACATTATTATTATCGGTTTTTTGCTTTGCTGATGAAGGAAATTTTCCTGAAGATTTAGAAAATGAGTTTAAACCAACTTCTAGTGTAGTTTTTGACCCACTAAGTGGATACAACAGAGTTATCACATCTTTTAATGATAGTTTTTACATTTATGTTCTAACTCCAACAGCAAAAGGCTATGCCTATGTTGTACCAGAACTTGCTAGAACTGGTATAAGTAATTTTTTCACAAATCTATATTTTCCAATTAGATTTGTAAATAATCTTTTGCAGTTTAAATTTGAAAATGCGGGAAAAGAAGCAGGAAGATTTTTAGTAAATACTATTTGGGGTTTTGGTGGATTTATGGATCAAGCTACAAATACTTTGGGTATGAAGATTTATAGAGAAGATTTTGGACAAACTTTAGGATACTGGGGAGTTGGTCAAGGTTTTCATATAGTTTTACCAATTTTAGGACCCTCAAATCCTAGAGATATCATAGGACTTACAGGTGATTTATTATTATCACCAACTGATAGATTAGGTCACAATACATTGAATTATAAAATTCCAGAAAATATAGTACAAGAAATAGCAATTGACTCTTTGTATAAAATAAATTTATACTCTTTTAATCCAAATATGTATGAAATTATTAAAAAAGATGCTATTGATTTATATCCATATTTAAGAGATGCTTACAATCAAAAAAGAGAAAGAGAAATAAATGAGTAATATATTTAAAAATAGTTTATTAAAACTTTTAATAATTTTATTAACAATAACTTCAAGTAGTTATGCAGTTCAAAAAGATGATATAAAAGCTCATATGGAGAGTAAAATTGACAATGTACTGTTAGTTTTAAAAAATAAAAGTTTGTCAAAAGAGGAGATGAAAAAAGAAGTTATTACTATTGTAGGTGATACTTTTGATTTTGATCTTATGGCAAAAATAGCTCTTGGAAAAGATGCTTGGAATAACATAGATAAAGCAAAACAAAAAGAGTTTAGTGAAGTATTTGAAGATAAAATCAAAAAATCTTATAGTGATAAACTAGAACTTTATAATGATCAAAAAGTAAAAATTTTAACTCTTGAACCATATAACAATACAAGACTTCAGCTAAAAACTGAACTTGTAGGGAAAGAAGGAAATTATAATATAAACTACAATTTTTATGAAAAAAATGGTGAATGGTTTATATATGATATTGATTTACTAGGTGTTAGTATTATACAAACTTATAGACAACAATTTGCTGGACTTCTAAAAGAGAAATCTTTTGATGAAATGTTTAAACAGTTTAAAAATCAGTAGTTTATGTATAAAAAAATATATGATACTTTAATTTTTAAGTATCCTTTTTTATTTTTAATATTATCTTCACTTTTTGTGGGATACTTATCTTACAATGCAAAAGATATGCAAATAGATGCAAGTGCAGAAACACTACTTCTTGAAGATGATGAGGATTTAAAATTTTTTAGAGAGAGTTTTAAAAAATATGAAAACTCAAATTTTTTAATAGTTACTTTTAGTCCAAAAAAGAATCTTTTGGATGATGAAACTTTAGAGATTATAAAAAATATCTCTGATGATTTTACAAAAGTTGAAAATATTGAAAAAGTTGATTCAATTCTTACTGTACCACTTCTTCAATCACCAATCCGCCCTATTTCAGATTTAGTTGCAGGAGTTGATAGTTTAAGCTCAAAAGAGTTTGATAAATCTTTAGTTGAAAAAGAGTTTTTAAACTCTCCTTTGTACAAAAATGCTCTTGTGAGTGCTGATTTTAAAACAACTGCTTTGATTCTTCATCTAAAAAATGATGAAAAATATTTTGAATTTATTTCAAAAAGAGAGAATCTTTTAGAAAAACAAAATATTGAAGATTTAAATCAAGAACAAAAAGAAGAGTTAGAAAAAAATAACTTAGAATTTAAAGAGTATAGAGCTAATTCAAGAGTAAAAGATAGCAAAAATATTGAAGAGATTAGAAATATTATAAAAAACTATGAAGGTGATGCAAAAATATTTTTAGGCGGAGTTAGTATGATAGCTAACGATGCTGTGCATTTTGTAAAAAATGATTTATTGATTTATGGTGTTAGTCTTGTTTTTATTTTTATTTTTGTTTTATACTATATTTTTGGAAACTTTAGATGGGTTTTTATAGTTTTATTTATCTGTTTTATATCAATATTAAGTACTGCTGGAATTTTAGGAATATTCAATTGGGAAGTTACAGTAATATCTTCAAATTTTGTTGCATTACAACTAATAATCACAATGTCCATGGTTGTTCATTTAGTTGAAAGATACAAAGAACTATACTTTAAATACAAAAATGCAAGTCAATACAAACTAACAATAAATACAGTTTTATCAAAACTAATTCCATCTTTTTTTGCAATCATTACAACAGTAGTTGGGTTTTCATCTTTGGTTTTATCAAATATTGAACCTGTTATAAATCTAGGACTCATGATGAGTGTTGGGATTTTGGTATCTTTGGTTTTAACTTTTATATATTTTCCAATCTTTTTGATACTTATTGGAAAAAAAATAGAAGTAGAAAAAAAAGAAAAAAGAGTATCTTTTATACCAAAACTACCAAATATTATAATTAATCGTGGAAAAATTATAATTACTTTGGCAATTTTAACTATAGTTTTTTCTATTATCGGAAGTTCAAAAATTTTTGTTGAGAACTCTTTTATAAACTATTTTAAATCAAATACAGAGATTTATAAAGGTATGAAAGTAATTGATGAAAATCTAGGAGGTACAACTCCACTTGATGTTATTATAAAATTTAAAGATGATCAAAATATAGTAAAAATAGAAGAAAATAGTGATTTTGATAATTTTGAAAACGAGTTTATATTAAAAAATGATGATAAACAATATTGGTTTTCACAAGATAAAATGGAATTAATCACAAAAATACATGACTATCTTGATAATATTCCTGAAGTTGGAAAAGTTCAATCTTTAGCAACTTTACTTAAAATTGGAAAAACTTTAAATGAAAATAGAGATTTAGATGGAATAACTCTAGCACTTATTTACAATCAACTTCCAGAAGATTATAAAAAGCTTATTTTAAGCCCTTTTGTAAATGTTGAAGCTAACGAAGCTAGAATTAGTATGAGAATAATTGATTCAAATGATGAGTTAAGAAGAAATGAGCTTATTAAAAAAATAAATAGTGACTTAGAAGATATTATCACAAATAAAGAGACAACTTTCAGACTTACAAACCTTATGATTTTGTACAACAATATGCTTCAATCTTTGTTTGAATCTCAAATTTCAACTGCTGGAGCCTCTATTTTTGTTTTAGGAATTATGTTTTTAATACTATTTAGAAATATAAAAATGGTTTTAATAGCTTTGATTACAAATTTAATCCCTATTTCGCTTGTTTTTGGAATTATGGGTTGGCTTTTTATTCCACTAGATATTATGACTATTACAATTGCTGCTATTGCTTTAGGAATTGCTGTTGATGATACTATTCATTTTATGCATAGATTTGACTTGGAGTATAAACAAAGCCATGGAAACTATAAAGTAGCAATAACAAAAGCAATAAATACAGTTGGTCATCCTATGTATCATACAACTATTATTGTTGTTATTGGATTTTCAATCTTAATGCTTTCAAATCTAGTTCCAACTATATATTTTGGACTTCTAACAGCAGTTGTAATGATTAGTGTTTTAATAGCAAATCTTATTTTACTTCCAAGATTGATATTTATATTTAAACCATTTAAAACAAAAAATAAGGAGAGTAGTTTATGAATGTAGCAATTTATTGCGGTTCTGCTTTTGGAAATAGTAAAATATATGAAGAAAAAACTATAGAACTTGCAGAAAAATTATATGAAAACAATATAAATATTGTTTATGGTGGCTCAAACCAAGGATTAATGGGAGTTATTTCAAATAAATCTTTAAGCTTAGGAAATAAAGTAACAGGTGTAATTACTTTTGATTTAGTTGGAAAAGAGCTTGAAAATACAAATATTTCAAAAATCTATAAAGTAGATAGTATGAAAGAAAGAAAAGCAAAGATGGAAGAGCTAAGTGATGCTTTTATAGCTCTCCCTGGTGGTTATGGAACTTTTGAAGAGATTATTGATGTAATTGCATCTTCACAAATTGGTTATCATAAGAAACCTTGCGCTTTTGTAAACATAAATGGATACTATGATAAATTAATCGAGTTTTTCTACTCTTGTGCAAATAGTGGTTTTATGGATAGAAGATTTGTTGATATGTTGATTGTTAGTGATAATATTGATGAAATTATAGAAAAAATAAAAAATTATGAAGCTCCAAAAGCAAAATGGGACAAATAAGATAATATTGCTCTTATTTACTATTTATTAATTTTGTATTTATAAGAGGTTAATGATGAATTTATATAATTCTTTCGTAAGTTAATTAATTTTAACTTTTTCTCCTCCTATAAAAAAAAGGAAGCTCTTAACAGCTTCCTTTTTTTATTCTCTTTTTTAAAGGTTACAGATGAAAGATTTGAAAAAATATATTCTTTTTGACAATGATGGTGTTTTAGTTGAAACTGAAAAATGGTACTTTGAAGCAAATAAAAAATCTCTTGCTCTTTTAGGACTAAATCTTGAGATGGATTTTTATCAAAATATTATGGTAAAAGGTGGAAGTGCTTTTGAACTAGCAGAAATTTATAATATTGAAAAAGATATTATAGAAAAACACAGAAAAATCAGAGATGGTTTTTATCAAGAATTCTTACAAACAAAAGATATAAATATACCAAAAGTAAAAGATATTTTAAAAAATCTATCAAAAAAATATAAAATGGCAATAATTACAACTTCAAGAAGAGTTGATTTTGAACTAATTCATAAAAACAGAGGAATTGCTGATTTTATGGATTTTGTATTATGTGTTGAAGATTATACAAAAGCAAAACCAAATCCAGAACCATATCTAAAAGGTTTAGAAAAGTTTTGTTCAAAACCTTTTGAAGCAATAGTTGTAGAGGATTCTCAAAGAGGCTTAGAGAGTGCAAAAAGAGCAAATCTTGATTGTATTGTTGTAAAAAATGAGTTTACAATAAATCAAGATTTTAAAAAAGCTGATTTTTTTATAAATAAGCTAGATGAGCTTGAAAAACTTCTATAAAATACTATCCAAATAACTTTGACTTAAAACCTTTTATAAATTCTATTGATTTATCTTTATTTATATCCTCTTTTTTATCTGTAAGGTAATAGAAAAAACTTCCAGTTTTAACTTTTCCTACAATCATTAAAGAGAGTAAAATAATAAAAATAGGAATAAAAATATAAATAAGCAATTTTGTTTTTCTATTCATCTTTTTTTTGGGACTAAAAAATTCTCTATCTATTTGAACTTTTAAATCTTGAAGTATATTTTTAGGAAGATTATTTATTAAAAATAGTTCTGATCTTTCATCTGTTTGACTTTTTAGTTTTTTTATTTCATTTTCATCTAAAATAGTCAAAAAATATACAATCTCAATTCCACTTGATGATATTTCACTATCTAATTCTCTCCAATTTGAAATATTTACACCCAATTCCTCTTTGCATTTTTTTATTATTGTTTCAAGTGGAGTTGCATTTAATTCAACTTTTCCACCTATTCCATTGTATAATCCTTTTTCCCAATCTGGATTATTCTTTTTTAATAATAATATTTCTTTATTATCAGTTATTATACCTACAACCACCCTCATTTATACTCATTTCATTTTAAAAATTTAAATATTTTTAAGAAAAAACAAAAAGATAATTTTTTTGTATTGTGACATATTAAAATATAATTAAGATTAAAAAACTTATTTTAATACAAAATTAAGCTATTTTTTTAGTTTTATAATAAAAAAGAGCTTTTAGCTATTTTTTATTATATTTTCTGCCTTATTTGTAAGTTTTTTCTTATGTAAAAGTTCAGTTTCTCTTTGAGTAAAACTATTTTTAGTTTCAAATTTATCTTTTTTCTCTTTTTTTATATTACTTTTTTCATCATTTGTACTATTTCTAAAAAGTGTTAAAATTAAGTAAATAGACAATAAAGAGTTAAAAATTACTATAAACCATTTTAGAGCTAAAACATATTTTAAATATTCAATATTTTGTGTAAGTTTTAGATATTCAACAACATCACCATAAATAAGTCCAGAAAAAAGTGCCACTAAAAGAAGAAAAAAGACAAAAATAGCTCTTTTTCTAAACTTATATAAGTAGTACCAAAAAACAGCTGATTTTACTTGTTTAAACAATTATTATCCTTACACAAAAAAGTTTATACCCAAAGCAGCAAGAGCTACAACTAGGGATTTTGTTTTTAAATCATCAACTATTTTTCTCTCTTCATCAGCAATAATTATCTCTAAATCTTCATCACTAAAATCATTTATATTTTTACTATTTTCTATTAATCTAGCTTTAGTTGCAATTATTGCTTTTTCTCTAATCTTTAAATTTATCATATCTTTTAGTTGTTTGCTTTTTATTTTTGGATAATCAAAAAGTTTTGTTGTATTTTCACTTGCTATATTTATAAGCTCTTTTGATTTTGATTTCAAAATATCTTTTATTTTCATCTATTTTCCTCGTTTTTATCATATTATAGGAGCATTTTAACCTTTTTTTAATTATACTTAACATATTTTAGATTTAACAAGTTTTAAATCAACTCGTTGATTTCTTTAGAGTTTTCCTACTTTTAGCAATTTTCATAAATTGCGTTAAAAAGTAGTCAAAAAATTACAGGTTCCTTTTAAATAAGGAATACGAAATTTAAAAGGAAAAATATGAAAATAGTTTTAAGCATAGCAGGAAGTGATAGTAGCGGTGGAGCTGGTATCCAAGCTGATATAAAAAGTGGATTTTATCATAAAGTTTTTATGACAACAGCAATTACAGCAGTTACAGTACAAAATACTTTAGGAGTTAGCGATGTAGTTGTTTTGAAACCTGAATTTGTAGTAAAACAGATAAAATCAGTAATAGAAGATTTTAAAGTAAATTGTATAAAAATAGGAATGTTAAGCTCAAAAGAACTTATTTTTGAAGTTTTTGAAACTATAAAAGATTTAAATATTCCAATAGTTTTAGATCCTGTTGCTATTTCAAGAGCTGGTTCAAAACTACTTGATGATGAGGCTATAAATAGTTTAAAATCAAACTTTAAATATGCTTATTTAATAACACCAAATAGTTTAGAAGCCAAACTTTTTTTTGATGTAGAAAATATAAACGATATAAAAAATTTAAAAAATATTCCAACAAATATCATCTTTAAAAATATAATAAAAAGTGATAATCAAACAGTAGATGTTTTGTTGAAGAAAAATGGGAAAATTAAAATTTTCAAAGGTAAAAAAGCTAGTATTTCAAATACTCATGGAACAGGTTGTAGTTTTAGTGCTTCTATTGCTTCACTTCTTGCAAGAGATAAATCTCTTTGTAAATGTATAAAAAAATCAAAAAAATATATCTACAAAGCTATAAAAAATGCTCCAAATTTTGGAAGAGGAAATGGACCTATAAATCACATTTTATAAACAAAGCCTATACAAAGTCAAACTTTAGTATATTTACACAAAATTTTTAGGAAAAATCTATGAAAGAATTTCTACAAAAAGCAAAACAAAGTAGTCGTGTTGTAGCAACTCTTAGCACAGCTATAAAAAACCAAACTCTTCTACAATTTGCGGATGCACTTGAGGAAAACTCATTTTTCATTATTGAAGAAAATATTAAAGATATGAAACTTGCAAGACAGCTTGATTTAAGCTCTGCCATGCAAGATAGATTATACTTAAACGATAGCAGAATTCAAGATATGGCAAATGCTATAAGACAAATTGCTTCTCAAACAGAACCAGTTGGAAGGATTTTAGATGGTTGGCTTACTAAAGATAACTTAAATATTCAAAAAGTATCTATTCCAATTGGTGTTATTGCAATTATTTATGAAAGCCGTCCAAATGTAACAAGTGATACAGCAGCACTTTGTTTTAAAAGTGGAAATGTTTGTGTATTAAAAGGTGGAAAAGAAGCTGAAAACTCAAACAAAGCAATAGCTAAAATAATACAAGATGTTTTAGAAAAAAACAGTCTTCCAAAAGAGATAGTTTCACTACTTCCTGATAGTAGCAGGGAAGGTGTTGCAAAATTGATTGTTGAAGATAAATATGTAGATTTAATAGTTCCAAGAGGTGGTGAAGCTTTAATTAAATTTATCACTCAAAACTCTAGCATACCTGTAATCAAACATGATAAAGGAGTTTGTCACACTTTTATAGACAAAGATGCAAATGCAACAAAATCTATAAATATTATAGTAAATGCAAAATGCCAAAGACCAAGTGCTTGCAACTCATTAGAAACTCTTTTAGTTCATCAAGAGATAGCTCCTTATATATTACCAGGAATTCAAGAAGAGCTTAGCACTTATGGGACTATTTTAAAAGGTTGTCCAAAAACTTTGGAGTATATAAAAATTGCTCCAGCAAAAGAGGAAGATTTTTATATTGAGTATTTAGAAAATATTTTAAATATTAAAGTTGTACAAAACCTAAATGAAGCAATAGAGCACATATCAAAACATGGCTCAGGACACTCTGAAGCAATTTTAAGTGAAAACTATACTGCAATAAATAAATTTTTAAATGAAGTTGATGCAGCTTGTGTATATGCAAATGCAAGTACTAGATTTACAGATGGTGGAGAGTTTGGTCTTGGGGCTGAAGTTGGAATTTCTACAAATAAACTTCACTCAAGAGGACCTATGGGAATAAATGATTTAACAACATTTAAATACAAAATTTACGGACAAGGACAAGTTAGAACAAAATGAGTACAAATAGACTTTTTTTAATATTTTGTAGTGTTATTGCAACACTATTTTTTTGGCACTATTTAGGTGAAAAGGCAATTTTAAAAGATAATTCAAATAGCTTTGATAAGCTTCAATGTGTATCTTATGCACCTTATGGAAAAGATGAATCACCATTTTTCTTTGAAAAAGGGATGGTTTTAAAAGAAGAGAACATAAGAAAAGATATGGAACTTCTTTCTAAATATACTTCTTGTGTAAGAACTTATTCAACTGTTGGGCAAGAACTTGTTCCAAAAGTTGCAAAAGAGTTAGGAATGCAAGTTTTGATGGGAATTTGGATAGGTAAAGAAGAGAAGCAAGCAGTTGCTGAAATTGCTACTTTAAAAGAGTTAGCTGCACAATATCCTGAAGTTATAAAAGCAATTATTGTAGGAAATGAGGTTCTTCTAAGAGGTGATCAAACAGATGTACAACTAGCAAAATATATAAAAGAGGTAAAAGAGGCTCTTCCACAATATCCTGTAACTTATGCAGATGTTTGGGAATTTTGGCTTAAATATCCAAAAATAAAAGAACTTACAGATTTTGTAACTATTCATATTTTGCCATATTGGGAAGATGAACCAAAAAATATTCATGATTCAATTGAACATGTAAAAAATGTAAGAATTGAAGTAGAAAAAGAGCTTGGAACTTCAAATATTTTAATTGGTGAAACAGGATGGCCAAGTGAAGGAAGAATGAGAGAAGATGCGGCTCCTAGCAAGATAAATCAAGCAATTTATATAAGAGATTTTGTAAAACTAGCAAATGAAAATAACTGGCAATACAACATAATAGAAGCAATAGACCAACCTTGGAAAAGAAAAAGCGAAGGTGCTGTTGGTGGTTTTTGGGGAATTTTTGATAAAGATAGAGCAGATAAAAATGTATTTAGTGGAGATGTTTCAAACTTTCCAAACTATTTATATTTAGCTTTTGGTTCTTTAGTTTTAATATTTGGATTTTTTATAAGATTTAGAAATGAACAAACATCAACAATTAGACTTATAACTTTTAGTGTTGTAAATACTATATTTGCTTCGTTATTTATGCTTCAAGTTGAACAATATGTTGTAGTTTCAAGAAACAACTTAGAAGCTATTTGGGCTATTTTACTTTTAGGAACACAGCTTTATGTATATTATGAGCTTTTAAAACATATAGTTTCTAAAAATCAATATGAGATTATTTCTAAAGTTGCTTTCTACTTTAGTATGATTTTTATATTTATTATGACTGTAAATATAGCTTACAATGGAAGATATGAGAATTTTGAAATTTACGGATTAATAATACTTGCTATTTCATTCCTATGGTCATATTTTGGAAAATTTGATAGATTAAAATTTGGAAATTTCGAAAGACTATTTGCTATTATTTTATTTATAAATACTCTTGTAATGGTTTACAACGAAACAACTCTAAATATTTTTAGCAATATTTTAGCTGTTATAAATCTTGTATTTGTGATTATTTTATGTGTTGGTTCTTTAAAAAATAGTAGTTTAAATGAGTTAAAAAAACCAATTATTTATATTGTAGCTATTTGTATTGCTATCTTATTATTCAAACATGGTTTTATTATGAATAGAGATATGGATATTTCTTGTAAACTAAATGGTGGTGGATTCTTATGTTCAATTATTGGAAATGTTTGGTATTTACTATATTTTAACTATATTGGAATTGCAGCGATTATAGCTTCTGCATTTGCACTTTTAGTAGATAAAAAACCATTTATAATAACTGCTTTAGTTTTAAGTATCTTAGCTTCAATGCTTACAAATACATTTTTAGGAGCTATTGCATTTATTATCGTACTTTATGCTATAACAAAAGATAAAGATAAAAAACTATTAAACTAAAAAAATAGATTGAAGAAAATCTTCAATCTATTTTATTCTTCTTCACCCTCTGTTATAATTACATCTATAGCTTTTACTGGAAAATTTGGTAGTTTAAATTTATTATCTTTTATATCAATATTAAAGTTTGCATTTTTTGCAATTTGCATTTGCTCAACACCCAAAGATTTACTAATTTGCTTTAGAGGAACACTATTGTAAACCCAAATTTTATACTCACCCAACTCCCAAATATCGCACTTATATCCTAAAACATTCTCATTACCCAAAAATTTTGCACCCATCTCTTTAAATGCTTCTCTATTTTTTGTATTTGCAATAGGATTTTCATCATCAACACTTAAATCTTGAGAATAAATTATCTCATCATTAAAATCTGCTGTATAAATTTTACCTTTTGAAATTTTATAAGTATTTCTCTCTTCTTCAACTATAGAGCCTATTTTTTGAGTAATAATCTCATCAAATAACTCTAAATTACCAAAATCTTTAAAGTACAAAGTACTACTTCCACTAAAAGTATGATCTTTTGAATTTGTAGTTCCTAAAATATCATATTCAACAATACCAGATTTTATATCATATCTGTTATTTTGAGCAAATAAATTGCAAACACTAAACAATAAAATTACAACTGCTATTTTTTTCATATATTTTCCTCATCATAAATTGACAAAATTATACATCTATACAGATAAATTTACTATATACGATTGTATGATTATGTTAGAATTATCAAGCTTTAATAATTTAAATATATTTTTTAATCTATTAGAGTTTATATATAAATTTTAAAAGGAAAAAAATGAACTTAATATCTCTTCAAATGAAAACTTGTGAGAATTTTGAAACAAATCTTGAAAATTTAAAAAATTTAATTCTATCTTGTGAAAATAACTCGCTAATTTTAGCACCTGAATTAGCACTTGTAGGTTTTGCATATGATAAGATGGAAGAAGCAAGTATTTTTTCAATCAAAGCTATAGATGAGATAAAAGAGCTTTCAGAAAATAAAATTATAGCAATTACTACAATTATAAAAGAAGATGATAAGTTTTATAATAGATTATTTATTTTTTTTAATAAAGATATTGTCCATATTCAAGATAAGATAAAACTCTTTCCTCTAGGAGATGAAGATAAATATTTTACTCCATCAAAAGAGAATAAAATAAAAATTATAGAGATAAATGGTTTAAAAATAGCAACTTTAATATGTTTTGAGCTTAGATTCCCTACTCTTTGGGAACAAATAAAAGGTGCTGATATTATTTTAAATCCAGCTATGTGGGGAATAAAAAGAAAAGAACATTATGAAACTATTAGCAAAGCTCTAGCTTTAGTTAATCAAAGTTTTGTAGTTGCAAGCAATAGTTCAAATGATAATATGGCAAAAGGAAGTTCTATAATATCGCCCTTTGGAAATCTTATAAAAGACGATAGCAAAACAATTTTAGAAGCAAAATTTGATAAAGATGAAATTTTAAAAGTTAGAAAGTATATAGATATTGGATTAAATTAATTTTGTTTTACAATTATTACACAATTTTAAATTATTATCTAATCCTATTAAAAAAATTTAAAAAAGGAGAAAACATTGAAATTTAAATCTTTATTACTGATTTTACTATTTATTTCTAATGTTTTTGCATCTAATGTAGATATAAAGAACTTAACACAAGAGCAATTAGAAACACTAAAAGAGATAAAAAAACATGGAGAAGATACTGGACTTAGTTATACTTTGATGGCAATAGCAATCAAAGAATCAAGACTTGGTGAGTATATGGTAAACCTTGATACAAAAGATTTTGGTCTTTATCAAGCAAATATTAAAACTGTTTTAAGTAGACAAAATATAAAAGATACTACTTGGAATAGAAATGTTTTTGCATCAAAATTAGTTTCTGATTTTCAGTTTGCTACAAAAAATGCAATAGAAGAACTTACTTTTTGGCAAAAAATTCATAGAAATGATTGGACAAAAGTTTGGGGAAGCTACAATGCTGGTTATAAATTTAATAGCAAACAAGCAAAAGAGTACTCAAAAGAGATTGCTCTAATAATTAAAGAACTAAAAAAATTCAATGTATAAAATCTAGCAACTAGTTTATTCTAGTTGTTATTTTAACTCTTTTTGATACTAATTATCATATTTTAATAAAAATCAAAGTTTTATTTTACTAATATTTTGATATTAATTATCAATATAAAGGGAAACAATGAGTATTTTAATAATTGGTGGAGACCAAATATCTCAAATATCTTCTATGCTAACACAGCTTGGAGCAAAAACTATAAATCACTGGGATGCAAGAAAAAAATCTTCAGCACCTAAGAAAAAGTTACCACAAGATACAGATTGTATAGTTATGATAACATCTTTTTTAAACCACAACACAATGCTAAAATATAAAAGTGAAGCAAAAAAAAGAAATATTCCATTTATTTGTACGAAAAGGTCTATATCTTGTGTATATGATGAATATGTAAAAATTATGGGCATAAAAGATTGTAGTCAATGTTATGTAAACTGTTCTATTAAAGAGTTATAAAGTTTTATCTATTTTCAATAAAAAAATAATATAAACAAAGAGCTAAAACTCTTTGTTTTAAAGATTTTTATAAATATTTATCAACTCATTTTTATCGATTTTATGGTTTGAGTTATATGGAAATTTATCTAACACAACAATATCAGCTGGAATCATATAATATGGAAGATTTTTTGAGATATTCTGTTTTAAAACTTCAATATCCAAAGATTTGGAACATATAACAAAAGAGATAATTTTTGAAACATCATTTCCTCTTTTTAGTGCAATTGTGATTGATTCATTTATAGTTTTATCACTAAGAAGCTCTTTATCTATCTCTCCTAACTCTATTCTAAATCCATGAAGCTTTATAAGCTCATCTTTTCTATTTGCAAAAAAGAGTAAATTATCTTCAAAATAACCAAAATCCCCTGTTCTAAAACTTCGTTTTTCATACTTTTTTTCAAATTTTTGCTTATTTAAATCTTCATTTTTAAAATATCCAATAGATACATTATCTCCAACTATTTCAAGCTCACCAATATTTTGCTCATCAATATCTAATAAATTTATCTTTGAATTTTCTTTTACATAACCAACTGGTAAATTCTTTGAATATTTTTCTAAAATATCAAAAGTAATCTCTATCAAAGTTGTAGCAACAGTAGCTTCAGTTGGTCCATATGTATTTAAAACAATAGAAGATGGAAAACTATTCTTTATTCTTTTTACAGTGTTTGCTGGTAAAACCTCTCCACAAAAAAGGAAAGTTTTTAAAGTTTTTATATTTTCTTCTACAAACTCAGATGAAAGCAGAAGCTTACTAATAAATGATGGAGTTGAAATCCAAACATCACAAGAGTATTTTTTTAATCTTTCAAAATATAGAAGATGATTTTCTATAATATCTTTACTATTTAAAACAATAGTTGCTCCTAAAGATAAAAATCCAACTAACTCATAAACAGATAAATCAAAACTAAAAGGTGCTTGATTCATAAATACGCTATTTTTTGATAGTCCAAAATCGCTATTTAACCACTTTTCAAAATCCAAAATAGAGTTTTGTGTAATTTGAACACCTTTTGGCTCACCTGTACTTCCTGATGTAAAAATAATATAGATTATTGGGTCACTTAATAAATATGAAATAGATATATTTTTTTCATCAAAATCTATTTTATTTTCTATTGTATCTATCTTAATAGCAGATTTTACAATACTTGCTATTTTATCAACTCTATCTTTTGGATAAATCGTATCAATAGGAATATATGGAAATCCTAAACTCATACAGCTTATAATACTTACTATAAAATCTACTTCTTTATGTCCATAAATAACAACTGGATGCCCTTTTGGAAGATTATATTTTTGAAGTTTTTTCTTAAAAATATCTACTTCATTTTTTAACTCACTCCAAGTTAAATCTTTGTTGCTTCCACAAACAGCCAATTTGTCAAAATCTTTTTCACACTCAACAAAATCTAAAAGTTTAAAATCAAATCTCATAAAGGAACTCTCCCACTAAAAATATATAGAGCAAAAACTGCTGCATTTATCATCAAAAATCTTTTTAAATTTATACTTATAATATCTGGGAAAAATGAAAAATAATCATATCCACCCTTTTTAACATACAAAACATAAGAGTTGTGAATACTTGAATAAATTCCAAATAAAAAACCACTAAAAATAAAATACCAAGTTAAACCATTCCAAACTCCCATAAGCAAAAAAGTGCATGTTATTGCAATATTTTGTATAAGTAATTTTCTTTTCTTTAGAAAATCAAAATTATGCAGATATTTATATAATGGCTTAAAAAAGTAATCAGTTAGCCAACTTCCTAAAGTTATATGAAATCTTCTCCAAAAATCTTGTGGATTTGCTGCAAGATATGGATGATTAAAGTTCATTGGAATAAAAATACCCATCATGATGCTAAGTCCAACTGCCATTGCACTATAACCAGCAAAATCAAAAAAAAGATAAGTTGTGTATGCATATGCACCATTTGCCATATCAAAAAATAAAGTACTATTTTCATCTATTTTTCCAAGCCAAAACAGAGTAACAAGCTTTGCAAAAACGAATTTAAATAAAACTCCAACAGCTAAAATCTCCCAACCTTTTAAGATATTTACTAAAGTTAAATTTGTATAACCTTTTTGTAAATCCTCTTGAAATCTATATGATCTATCTATTGGACCTGCTAGCAGAGTTGTTGGAAATAGTAAAAATGATGTAAACTCAAAAAATGATAGTTTTCCATAGTTATGACTATCAACTATTGCTTGAATAGTCCTAAATGTAATATATGAAATACCAATAAGCTTAAACATAGGATTTTCTAAATCAATTTTATGCAACATCATAGGAAAAGCTATAACAATCATTGGGAAGAGTGTCTCTTTGTACTCATTTTTTACAAAAATATAGTAAACAACATAAGTATAAATAAGAAGTAAAAAAAGTCCATAAGAATCGGGAATAGCAAAAGATATATAAGCAACAACAGCTATAAAAATAAGCATTTTATATGAGATAAATTTACTTAAAATATTTTTAAATGTATGTAAAAAAATAATAAATGCAAAACATATTATAAAAAATCCAACTCCTGAAAAAGGAAAGAAATCATACATTAAAACTCCTCATATACGAATTCAACAGTAGAATCAACATCATTTCCACTTAAATCATTTATATTTTCATAAGCTAAAATATACAAAAGACCAACTATCAAAAGTAGATATATAAAAAAGAATTTAAAAAAATATCTCAAAAAATTTCCTTATTTAACAAAATAATCAACTATTTTTTGATTGGCTTTAACCCAACCAAACTCACCAAAATGAACAATATCTGTTAAAGTTCCAATCTCATAATCCTCTTTTTTATATGTCCACATATCCATATATTCGAAGTTATGTTCCAAAACTTTTGATTTTATTGTTTCCATAAGTAAGTTTGCATTTTCTCTATTTTTTATAAAAATATCAGGATGTAAATCTTGCATTATAAAAAGTGGTTTAATTTTATAACTATCTAAAAAATCAAGTAAATCTAAAAAATCTTGATACTCTTCATTTTTCTCCAAAGATGATGGTATTACTATTTCAAATGGAAAATTATTTTTTGCAATTTGTGGTTCAATATATTTTGAATAATACTCATTTTGAATTCCAAACTTATTATTTGAAGATGAAGTTTCTATATTTTTTGCTTCATTTTTTAAATCATCAAAATTCAAATCTTGCTTTATATAACTAATATCTTGTGATTTTACATATTTTTCATCAAATTTTTCTATTATAAACTTTTTAATTTTATTATTTATATATTCATCTTTTATTTCTTTAAATGTTGTTTCATATATAAAAGTTGGATCTTTGATATATGAGATATTATTTTGAATATAATCGCTTATTAAAAATTTATACTTATCTTGTGTTTGACCTTCAAAATAAAGTTTATTCATCATTCCCAAATTCATATATTCTAAAAATTTTGCCATAGTAAGACCATTATCACTACTTCCTGTAAACCAACTAGGAGATAACATAACTACAACTTTTGCATTTTGCCTTACTTTTTTATTATCAAAGGCTGCTAGTTGAGACAATATAACAAAGGATTGATGACCTTCATTTCCTTGAACTCTTAAAGGTATTTTTAAATCATTATTAAAAAAGTTTTGAGGTAAAAATTTTTGATTAGGATAAACTACTAATTCAGAAGAGCCAAATAATACAATTTTCCCACTTTCTAAATCACTTTGTAGCTCAACTGTTTTTTTAAGAGAGTCTAAATAAGTAAAATAGTAGTCAAATAATTTATCTTTTGTAAGAAAAAGTAAGATAAAAACTACAAGAAATGCAAAAAATAGAGCAGAAATATTTAATACTAAACGATTACTCACCAATTCTACTTTTTATGTAATCAACCAATTTGCTAATACTATCAAAATTACTCTCTATGATATCTCTAGTATCAATTTTTATACTAAACTCATCTTCTAGCATCATTGCTAAATCAACTGTTCCCATACTATCAATCAAATTTGATGTATATAGTGGATCATCTATTTCAACACTTTTAAAAGCAATCTCTTCAACCAAAGGTTTAATCCTATTAGCAATATCCATTTTATTTCCTAAAATTTTTTATCTAAAACAAGTGGAATTATATTAAATATTTTAGAATTTTGAGCAAGAAAATAAAAAATATTTGTAATTTTATTGCTACTTTATTTAAATACAATCCAGATTTATATTTAGGAGTAAATTATGATACTAAAATTTAAAGAGTTTTACCCAAAAATCGCCTCTTCAGCGTGGGTTGCACCAAGTGCTGATTTAATTGGAAATATACAAATAGGAGAGAATAGTTCTATTTGGTTTGGCTGTGTAATTCGTTCTGATATAAATGAGGTGAGAATTGGTAAAAATACAAATATTCAAGATTTATCTTGTATTCATACAGATACCAATTCAAAAACAATTATTGGAGATAATGTAACTGTTGGACATAAAGTTATGCTTCATGGCTGTATTATTGAAAATAACTGTCTAATTGGAATGAGTGCCACAATTTTGGATAATGCAGTAATTGGTGAAGGAAGTATTGTAGGAGCAAACTCTTTAGTGACAGCTGGAAAAGTTTTTCCACCAAAAAGTATGATTATGGGAAGCCCTGCAAAAGTTGTAAGAGAACTAAGCAATGAGGAAGTTCAAGGTTTGATAAACCATGCTATGCACTATGTAGATTATAAAAACGAATATAGTTGATATTTTAAGACTTTTAAGAAAAAATAGATATAATTCCGTCTATTTTTTCTATGCGGATGTGGTGGAACGGTAGACACGCTACCTTGAGGTGGTAGTGCATTACGTGTGTGCGAGTTCAAATCCCTGAAAGACTCTATTTTATTATGGTATTTACAACATATTTTTAAGTCAAAATATCACATCATAATCTAAAACTATTAGTATATAAAGTATCTTTTTCGTTACTTATTTTAAAACCATCTAAATATTTTACAATGTCACTTTCTAAGATATTTACTTTATTATATAAACTATAAATAAATGGTGTAATAATTGCATCATGTGATATAAATAAAGTATTATCACTTTCATTTAGAATAAACTTTTTTAATTCATTTATTGCTATATTAATATTCTTAAAACCCTCAATAGCATTATTAGATAACTGCATATTTATTATATCTACAAGATTATATTTCTCAAATACATTCATTGCTTTTTCAGAATCAGATATAAATACTCCTGGATTACCAAGTAAAGTTGATTCTAAAACTTCTAAGTCTCCATATGTTTCTTTTATATGATTTGCAGTTTCTACGCATCTAATTATTGGACTTGTTACAATTTTACTAATTTTAATATTATTCTTTTTCAAAGACATACCATAGTTTCTACTATCTGTTATACCTTTTTGAGATAATTTTGAATGAACTTTACTATTTTCCTTATGTGCATGTCTAATTAGATATTTCATTTTTTTTAACCTCTATTAAAGATATTAAAGTATCTAAACTATATATATTCTTGATATATAAATTAGCTTTTTTCAATATATATTCAAAATCTTTTTTTGTTCTCTCATATCCACCTACAAAATTTAATAAATGAAATGACAAAGTTATTCCTTTATCATTTTTTGAATTCTCAGGAACAACTGTTTCTAAAAGATATAAAGTATTATTAGAAGTCATATTATTAGATATATTTTGTAATATTTTTATAGCCTTATCATCTTCCCAATCATGTAAAACTCTACATAATAAGAATACATCTGCATAAATTTTATATTTTACAAAAAAATCTATCCTTTTAGAATTAATATTATTTGTATTAATATACTTGTCTATTACAATAGGTTTTATATTTTTATAAATATTTAGAATTTGATTAATAAAACTTCCACTTCCTCCTCCAATATCACATACAATTTCATTTTTTAATTTCATATATTTTATTAAATTAGAATAATCTATATTATAGAAATCATTAATTTTTTGAGATAAATATAAACACTCCTTATTGTTTGCTAAAAAATCAAAATAATGTTCTCTAAATAGTTTAGTAAAAGTTTCACCTCCTTTTTTTAGTGAATCAACTAAATGTGATATTGTTTTAAATGGTAAGTCTTGCCAATATAAAATTATTGGTTTTAACTTATTTTCAATTAACAATCCTTTTTTAGTTAAATTGTTTTCTTCATCAATAAATTTTTCAACATATAACCACCTTAATATTAATTTTTTAGAGATACTCGGTAAATCTATATCTTCAATATTGTTTAATTCTTTTAATATATCAAGTTTTAATATTGAAAATAAAATTTGATACTTGAAAAAAGAAAAGTTTTCTTCTAATATTTCATTGATATTAATTTCATGGTTAGCAATTAAAAAAGTAGAATAGTCTTCCTCATTTAATAATATCTTGTTATTATCAAAGGTTGTTGCTAATGCGAATCCATTATAAAAATCTTCTAGCTTTGTATATCTGTTATCATATAAGGGATCACCATTTTTATTTATATGAAAATAGCCTTTTGTATCTTTTGCTATGGCAAAACCTTTATGAAAAATATTTAATTCATCAAAATACTTCTTATGTATTAAATTTCCATTCTCATCAATATGCGTTGATTTTCCATTTTTATCAATTACTACTGCAATATTATATTTAAAGTCTCCAACATATGAGTATTCTTCTTCATATAATTTTTTACCAAATATATCTATATGAAAATATTTATCATCATTATTTCTAACAGAACATTTATTTTCATTAAAATTTCCAACCCATTTATATTTTTGTGGATAAGCTTCTTTTCCAGTTAAATTAATATGAAACCAACCATTTTTATCTTTTACAGCTGATAAACCATCATAAAAACCATAAGCTTTAATAAAATTTATATCAAATTGCTTTTCATTTTTTTCATTTATAAAAAAAGATTCATTTTGATTTTCAACTGGGGCTATACCATTATGAAAACTCATAACTCTTTTATATCTGCTATCATACAATGGTTTATTATTTTTTATGTGATGAGTTTCGTCAAAAGAAATACTAATCATTAGAAATCCTTAATGAACAATCTTGACATATACTCTCTTTTTTATAGTTTTCAGATAACTTAATATATTGATTAGAATTAAATAATTCTAAAATATTTATATCGATTATATTTCCCCAATTCCCCAATGTATTTCGTAAATCTGATGGAGCACAGCAAATATTATAATTACCTTTATGGTCAATCCATAATTCTCTATTTAAAAATGGACAAGTATAATTATCTGGAATATATGATTTTCCATCTTTTATGTTTAATTTATCAAAATTTACTAACTTTATAAAATCTCTATATTTATCGATTTTATTTATAAATTTATTCCACTCATTTATTCTATAAGGGTCATTTTTTAAGGACTCATTTTCTATTTCATTAAATGTTATCCATAAGTGATGCCCTTTTACTCTATTGATATTATGTTCAATAGCAAACTTAATCAATTCTTCAAGATATTTAATATTTGAATTCAAAAAAGTAACTTGTAATGTAATAGATACATTTGGATATTCATTATCTCTTATTTTGACAAATTCTTTTATATTTTCTAACTTTTTGTATGTATTGTCTTTAACCATAATTTTACTATTAATATCATCATTAATACTATTTATAGATATTTTAATATCACTTAAAATTGGTAAAAGTTTATGAGCCCAATTTTGAATGCTATCATTAGGAAATGTTCCATTAGTAGTTAAATTTAGTTTTACACTTGAAATTGATATTTTGCTAATAAAAATATCAATGTATTTATATATTAAAGGTTCTCCCATAGTAGTAGGAATAATTTCTTTTACACCTAATTCAATAACTTCTTCTAATGTTCTTTCTAAAAGTTCTTTATCCATATATTTTCTATTTGGTTTAAAATCAGTATTATATATGCTATGAGTATCACACATTATGCAATTTAAGTTACATTGATCAGGATTTGTGTCAATTGTAACTCTCCAAGGTTTATTTATCATAATAACTCTTTATAAAGTTTAACTATATTTTTCACATCTTCTTTTATATCTATTATTAAATCCCTTGAATTTTCTAATTCATTTAACATTTCTGGTCTATTTGAAATCATTGTAATTATCTTTTCTAATTCTTTACTATTTCCAGCTTCAAATGTATATCCATTAACACCATTTTTTACTAGTTCAGACATTCCTCCTAAATTAGAAGTAATTACTGGTATTCCTGCTAAAAATGCTTCTTGTATTACAAGAGGTGCATTTTCAAGCCATATAGAAGGAACAATCAAAACATCAATATCATTTAATACTTCATTAATATTATTGTTATGATATGACCCTTTGAATTTAATATTTTCTGTTTCTAAAAATCTTTTTTGAATCCCAATTCCACCATAAATAGATAATGTTTCATTTTCTAAATTTTTAAAACAATCTACTAATACTTTGATACCCTTTGTAGGAATTACTCTTCCCATAAAACCAAAGTTAATTTTCATTGCATTATTAAAAACTTTTCTATTATATTTTATTTTTTCAGTATTAAAACCATATTTTAAATAAGCAATTTTTTCTTCACAAATATCTTGTTTAACAAAAAAATCTTTTAATGTAATTGATGGAGAAATAAATTTATCAATCATATTTATAGATTCGTTCATATGTTCAATTATTAGTTCAACTTCTTTTTCATTTACAACATAATTAGAACAATTAAAACATTTATCAATAGAAGGTCCTGAGCATATCTTACCTTCCTTATTTATAAGTTGTCCTTTTACACAATATAGCCAGAAATCATGAATTGTATAAATTATTGGTATATTATTTTTTTTTACAATCTTTATAAAATTAGTTGATAGATGACTTAAATGTCCAATATGAACTATATCTGGCATAATACTTTTCAAATAATTCTCAAATATTCTATCTATCTCTTTATCATAATATTTATCAGTAAATAAATAATCTTTTTTAGGTTTATTTACTCTTACTATATTTATATTTTCATAACTTTCTTCATATATTTTATAATTATCATCAAATTCGTTTTCTACTCTTGTAAATACAGTTACATTAATATCTTGATTTATTAGTTCTTTAGCTAAATGATATGAATAAACTTCACTTCCCGCCATATAATCTGGTGGGAAACCATGAATAATCTTTAATACTTTCATTTCATAGCCTTTAAATAATTTGGTATAGATTTTTTCAATCCTTCTTCCAATGACATAAATTTTTCACTTTTTAAAATAGTTTTTATTTTTGTTGGGTCACCGATAAATTTTTCGACGTCATAATTTCTTTTAGTATTTATTTTTACTTTTGCATCTTTACCTAAAATATTTTCTATATATTTAATCAAATCGTTTAATGACCAACCAATCCCAGGCAAAATATGAAAATCATCAATTACGTTTTGTTTATCTTTTATATATTTTATTGCTTTATAAATTGTATTAACTGTATCATCTATATGTGTAAAATCTATTATCTGCCCTCCACCTTCAATTTGTAATTGTTCTTCAAATGCAATTGCTTTAATAAAACGTGGAATAACTCTATCAAAAATATCAAACTCATTCCCATAAACATTAGCAAATCTTAAAACCAAACAATTATTATTATTTTTCTTAGCATAATTACTAAATAGATTTTCTCCCTCTAGTTTTGACTTTCCATATATATTTACATAGTTCTTTTCAAATGTTTCTTTTACGGGTAATTTTATTGGTTCTCCATAAACTTCTCTACTACTAGCAAAAATCAACCAAGGGTTTTTTTTGCTAGTAGATTTTTCTAAACATTCTAATAAGGTTTTTGTTCCATTTATATTTATATCTATACACTTTTTTGGATTATTTTGTGCAACAACAACTCTTGAAACAGCTGCTAAATGAATAATCCCGTCAAAGTCATGAAACTCTAATAATTCATTAACTTTACTTTTATCTGTTACATCAATTTTTATAAAATCTACATTTTGTAACTCTAAATAAGGTTTATTTTTTTTGTTATTATCTTCTATATCAATTATTGTTATATGATAATCTAAGTTATGGAGTTTTTTAGTTAGCGATAAACCTATAAATCCCATTCCACCAGTTATTAATATTTTTTCTATTTTATATCCTTGAATAATTTATTCTTTTTATTTTAGCAAAAAGTAAATAATTTTTTTCATTTCCTTTTATAATCTGTATAAACATGAGTCATCTTGGCGCAAAAAATAAAAAATTCCAAGGCAAAGAACAAAAGAAAATTCAAGATTTTTTAGAAGAACAAAATTTTGAGAATCAAGAATAACTTATTGTTAGAAACATCTTTAAAAGATAAGTAGTATAACATAAAATAATGTATCAAAAAGTACTAATTAAATATTACGACTTCATTTTCTAATTAAGATTTATTGTGATAGAATTTCAATCCAATTTATGCGGATGTGGTGGAACGGTAGACACGCTACCTTGAGGTGGTAGTGCATTACGTGTGTGCGAGTTCAAATCTCGCCATCCGCACCAAAATAAAACAACAAAATATCTCTAGCTTTTTATCGATTCTAACTTTAATTTAAAATTTATTAAAAATCAAGCTATTTGCCACACAAAAGTCACACTAATTTTGTATTATTATCAAAACTTATAAAAATCAAGGGAATAATATGCCAGAGCTTGAAACTGCTTTTAAGTTACACTATTTTATATAATAACCTTCATCTAAAATATTTTTTATAGTATCTTTTGGAAGTTTTGCTCTTAGCCTTTTTATCAATGTTCTTATTGCAACAGAAGTTTTAGCAACTCCACTATATACAAACTCTTCGATTTGATTGTGAGTAATTTTTTTACCTCTATTATTTAGGAGTAAAAATAGCAAATTTCTCTCTGATTTTGTAAGAGTTATCTCATTTTCATTTTCATACAAAGCTCTTTTTTTGATATTAAAAAAAAGATTTTCTATTTTTTCTATCTCAAATTGATTTGTAATTATGCAATATTTAACAGATGAAGATTTTGGTGAAGATGATGAAAATGGGTGGATTGAGATTTGAAGTTTATGATTAAATTGTGGTTAAAATAGATTGGAATTTCAATCTATTTTATATTATCTATCATTCTTTTTTTTGTTGAAGTATTTTTTAGTTCATTTTGATAATTTATTGAGATTGTATCAACCTGCTCTAAAATAGGCTTATAGTTAAGCTTTAACTCTTCTTTCGCTTCATTTAAAGAATTTATAATCTCTTGCTTAAAATCATCTCTATTAAAATATTCATCTCCACTTACAACAATTGCATCCGTTCCAAACCAAGCAACAACAGCTGCTCCAACTCCGCAAATAATTGCTGCTGGTCCACAAGCAGCAACTCCAGAGGTTGCAGCAACTCCAGAAGCTGCTGCTTTTGTTGCAATTTTAGCAGAAACTTTTGCAGTAACCTTAGCAGAGATTTTTGTAGCTATAGAAATAGCTAGTTTTGTAGCAATTGCAGTTCCTATAACTGTTGCTTTTATATCTACAAGATTGTGTTCTATATTATTTCTTATATTTTGTGTTAATTGCGATAAACTACTTTTATTCAACTCTAAATCCACATTTTGTGTTGCAATATTTGTAGTGAAATTTATATGTTCAAATATTTGTTTATCTGTATCATTGACTATTGTATTTGACATTGCATTTAATTTCTCATTAAAATCTTTTCCTAAAACTTTTTCATTTATAAGTTCATTAATATTTCCAAAAAAATCTTCAAATAACATAGCTCCAAATTCTGTATATTCGCCTTTTACACTATAATGAAAATCCAAATATCCATCTAAATTTTTATCTATAATCTCATCAAAAAGTTTATCAATATTTTCATTTATTATAGAGTTTATATTCTCTTTTGTAATTTTAAGATTTTCTAATATTTGAGGAGCATTTTTTTCAAGATTTTGTTTCATTTCATCTGTTAAAATTTCAACATATTTTGAAGTTATAGGAGTTTTTTCTAAATTATCACTTTTTTGTTGCTCATTATTTTGTTTTATAAAAATAATAATCAAAAAAACCAAACTTACAAATATGAAAAATATAATAGTATTCCAAAAATATTTACTCATTTGTTTCTATCTCTTTTTTGTCTTCTATTTTTTCTCTAATTTTAGAGCTTAAACTTACAATTTGAACTATAAACCTATTTAATCCCAAAATTGAAATAGCATTTACAACTATAAACAAAATCCAAACTATATTTTTAAGTTCTTGATTCTCTAGTATTTGTGAACTTTGTTTTGTAAAAAACCAAAAATGTGTATCAAGTTCTACTTTTAATCGTAAAATGTAATCCAAATATTGACAATTTGATGATAGAGAATTTGTTGCAAGTTTCAAACTCTCTTCTAAATTAGTTGTTAAATAACTTGGTTCATAACTATAAATAAATAAAAATATATAAACAACAAAAAGAATCAAAGATGAAATTTTTATTGTAAATTCTTTTGCAAAAATCTCTAAATGCTTTTCGTGAACAATATTTGAAAACCATAGCAAAAGTTTATGATATAAAACAAAAACAAAAGCTATAAAAAATCCCAAAAATATATAAAAATACCACTCAAAAGAGACCACAACATAGATTATAGAAATAGTATAAATAAGTGAAATAATAAGATAAAAAATCATAGTAAAATATGGGGAAGTTATGATTTTTGCTATAAAAGTATCCTCTTTAAAATAGCAGTTTTTAAAGCAATTTTTTTCTCTCATTCGTTTTTGAAAAAAACTGTAAGATATTAAAAAAACAATAAATACATAAGCTATTAAAGAGTAACAATTATATTTATAAGTAACTTGTATAAAAAACAGAACCAAAATAGGAAATAGTATAGAAAATATTAGCGGTTTTATTTTATTTGTTGTCATTTTAATCTTTTTTTATAGTTGTTATATAAAGAATTTGATAACTCTTTAAAATTAAATGCTGGAATAAACTTTTCTCTAGTTTCGAAATACTCAAGGATAAGCCCATTTAAGTTCAAAAAAGTAAATATATCTTTGTAGTTTATTAAAGTCTTCATTTACACTCCTTTTTCAAAGTAAAATTATATAAAACTATTGTGACTTTGATATTGCATTTGTTACTTTACTATAAACTATATTGCTCTTTAAAATTTGCAAAAGCAACTTCAATACTTGGTATAGATTTATAATGTGTTTTAAGAAATCTTACTTTTTTTGTTTTAAGATTGCATACTGCAATTCTAAAATTTGAACCAATAAATGGCTCTACTACACAAATAATATTATCTTCAACTTTCCTTGTAGCATAAATAGTGCCTTGAAGTTCAGAGAAAAAATATTTTGGATAACTCAATGGAGTTATCTCTACAATATCTATATTTTCAGAATTCTCAAGAGTTTGTGCAAGAGTTAAAGCATCCTCATAATTATCAAAAGAAACGCACCAGTCATCAAATTTTTTATTAAAATGTTGTAAATCTTCATCTAAAAATCCACCTGCTAAATATTGTAAAGCAAAAATAGCCACATAAACACCTTTTAATTATATACAATTTTAAAAATTTATTCTAACATAATGAACTATAACAACAGATGAGATTTTTAATAGCAAAACTATGATAAGCTTGTATGTTTTAAAAAATAATATACTAAATAAAGATAAAAATTGGAAAAAATAGAACTTTTTACAGATTCAAGTGTAAATCCACAAACAAAGATAGGTTTTGCTGCATTTTTAGCTAAAAATGATGAAAATATAGTTTTACAAGAATTAAATAAAAATATAAAAATAAAGAAATTTGAAAATACTAGCTCAACAAGATTAGAGCTACAAGCTCTACTTTGGGCGATAAATGAGATAGAAAAAGAGAAAGGTAGTTTATTAAATATTTTAATTGATGTTTATACAGATTGTCAAAATATAGTTAATCTAAAAACTAGAAAATCCAAGCTAGTAGACAATAATTATCATTCAGGAACTGGAAAACTAATAAAAAATCATGATTTATATAAAGAGTTTTTTGAAAAAGAGAGTAGATTAAATCTTAATATTATTAAAGTAAAAGGTCACAAAAAAACAGCTCTAAAAGATAATATTGATAATATTTTCAACCTTGTAGATAAGGCTTCAAGAAGTGCATTAAGGAATGAATTTAAAGATAAAATAGTTTAGTTTAAAATACTCCTCAAATTTAGATTTATCCTATTTCCATCTTCAAAACTTTCAATATTTATTCCAATACTATTTTTATCGCAAAACTCTTTTACAACAGCAAGTCCTATTCCATAACCAATATTTTGTGAATTTTCTTGAAAATATCTATCAAAAACTAGCATAATATTTTTCGTATCAATTCCCAAACCTTTATTAAAAATTGATAATACACTATTTTCAAATGATATTTTAATATATGGATTTTCTTTACTATTATATTTAATTGCATTAGAAATAAGATTATCTAAAACTATTATAAAACCATTATAATCACTATGTAAAACTACATTATTTGGAACAAAAACTTCAATAATTGTATCTTTTTTTATATCTTCAAATTTATCTAAAGAGTTCTTTAAAGCATCAAGTAAAGAAAAATCTTCTAAATCAATATTTTCAAACTCTTTTTTAAATTCGTACTCCATATTGTTATACAAGGAGCTTAAACTATCATTTGCTTTTTCTATTCT
Source organism: Arcobacter cryaerophilus gv. crypticus (assembly GCF_002993025.1). Taxonomy (GTDB): domain Bacteria; phylum Campylobacterota; class Campylobacteria; order Campylobacterales; family Arcobacteraceae; genus Aliarcobacter; species Aliarcobacter cryaerophilus_B. The sequence continues at coordinate 124,054 of NZ_NXGI01000017.1, forward strand.
TTCTAGCCTTGTTAAACTTTTTGTATCTGTTAAATCTTTTTTTAGAAGATGAATATTTATTTTTATTGTAGATGTTGGAATATTTAATTCATGCAGTCTATTTTTTATACTATTTTTTATATTCTCTTCGCTTTGAAAAATTGGTTTTAAAATTTTTGTAGATATTAATAAAAAAAACAAAGAACCAAAAAGTGTTAAAAAAAGTATAAAAATAAAACTATTTTCTATGATTTTTATCTCAAAAATTAAAAAATAGTTTAAAAAAAGAACAAGCAAAATAGTAAAAAAAACTAAAATAAAACTTGAAATAAAAAAATATATTTTTTTAAAGTTCAAATCTATACCCTATTCCTTTTATATTTGTTATTACATTTTGTTTTTTTTCAAAAATATTTTTTAAGCTATTTATATAAACTCTAATTGAGCCATCGCTATGAGTTTGAGATTTACTCCACAATCTATCTACTATCATATCTTTTGAGATAATTTTTTTCTCATTTTCTATAAAAAGTTCCAATAAGTCCAAAACTTTTACAGGAAGTTTTAAATCATTTTCATCTTTATACAATCTTTTCTCTTTTTTGTTATAAATCAAATTTTCTTCCAAAACTATATCTTCAAAACCTTTATTTTCTCTTTTAAATATAGCTTTTATTCTCAAAATTAATTCATCTAAATCAACTGGTTTTTTCAAATAATCATCACAACCTTTCAAAAAAGCATCTTTTAAAGTATCTTTGTCTTTATATGAAGTTAAAAAAATAGTTGATGTATTATCAGAACTTCCTCTTAAATTTTCAAGAGTTTTTAATCCATTTATTTTTGGAACATTTATATCAAAAATATATAAATCATAATTTTTATGAAAAGTAAAATCAAATACCTCTTCACCATCTTTTGCAATATCTACATAAAATCCTTCACAAACTAAGAAATCTTCAATACTAGAAGCAAATAATAAATCATCTTCTAAAAGTAAAATACTATACATTTTCTTTTTTCTTTTTAGGTTTTTGTTTTGATATATTTGAATATTTTCTATCTATTTTTTTTCTCTCTTTTAGCTCCATTTCAACAGAAAGAGTATCATTCTCTCTTATTCCTAATCGCTTTTCAATAGGAATTTTGCCTTTTAATCTTGGATTTAATCTAAAAAATTCATCAATATCTATATCAAAAGCTTGACCTTTGTTGTGAAGTTCTGCACTTTTTGGATAGCTTATAATATAACAACCTTGAAAATCGCTCTCAAGCCTTCCACCATAAGATATTTGCTTTAAGACATTAAATTTATTTAATATAAATAAAAAAATAAAAATTGATATAATAAAAATAGTAGTATCGATCATACTTTTATACCTTTATATTTTTTCTAATATTGTCATATATTCTTTTGTATTGAAAAGTTTCATCAAAAATTTTATTTTTATGATCTATTATAAAATCTAGTTTATCTTCTGTTGTAAAATCTTTTGAATCTAAACCAAAAATTTTTATTAGCATCCAAATAGGAACACCTTTTTGACCTAAAATATTATCAGAACTAGACTCATTTCTTATACTAATATAACTATAGTTATCATACCATTTACCATTAAAATCTATTTTCCATGTAGTTCCATTTCCAAAGGTTGCAATACAATCACTATCCTTTTCTAAAAAGAAATCAATTGCTAAAAGTTTATTTTTTGCTAAAGACAACTCTTTTTTATATTTTTCATACATTACTTGACAATTCCCAAAATATAGATTTTTTTAGCAAATATTTTAACTAAATCTTGCTTATTAACATTAATTTACTTTTGGATACAATCAAAAAATATAAAATTCACAAGGAGAATTAATTTGTTAAAAAGTGCTGCTATTCCTTTTTTCTTATTACTTTTAGGGTATGTAGTTATGGCTGATGAAAATTTCACTGTTATTTTAAGTGGAATTGCTATTTTTATAATTGGTATGTTTTTTATGCAAGATGGTTTCAAACAACTATCAGGTGGTATTTTAGAGAAACTTCTAGAAAAGTTTACTAGCAATACTTTTTATGCTATTATGACTGGATTTTTATCAACTTCAGTGGTTCAAAGCTCAACAATTATTACTTTAATCGTTGTATCATTTTTAAGTGCTGAACTTCTTACTTTGGTTCAAGCAGTTGGTATTGTTTTTGGATCAAACATAGGAAGTACAACAACTGCTTGGATAGTTTCAAGTTTAGGGGTTGATGTAAAAATTTCAACATATGCTTTTCCTATGCTTGTTTTTGGAGTTGTTTTAAGATTTTTCAAATCAAATGGAATAAAAGGAACTGGAAATGTTCTTTTAGGTTTAGGATTTATTTTCCTTGGTATTTCATATATGAAAGATGGTTTCGATATTATGAAAAATTCTATCGATTTGGCATCTTACGCTATGGAAGGACATTTAGGAATTATTGTTTACATCTTTATTGGAATTTTGATTACGGTTGTTATACAATCAAGTGCTGCAACTTTAGCCATAGTTATTACAGCTTTAAATGCCGATAGTATTACTTATGTAAATGCAATAGCTTTGGCTATTGGAGCAAATGTTGGTACAACACTTACAACAATTTTAGCCTCATTTGCTTCAAATGAAAATGGTAAAAGAGTTGCTCTTATTCACTTCTTGTTTAATATGATTTCAGCAACATTTATAACTATTTTTATCTATCAATTTATAGATTTAACAGATTTTGTAGCACCATTTTTAGGAGTTAGTGATACAAATCATGGTATGAAACTAGCACTTTTTCATACTATTTTTTCTGTAACTGGAGTTGTTTTATTAACTCCAGCAATATCTATATTAGTAAAATTATCAGAAAAGTTAATACAAAAAAAGGTATCTTCTGCTTCTAAACCAAAATATCTTAATTCATCTGTTTTATCAAATCCAGATGCCTCTTTGGCGGCTTTGAGAAAAGAGATTATAAATCTATATGAAAATTGTCAAAAAGCTATGTTACATGCTTTAAATATACATACAACAGGACTTACAAAAGAGACTTTAAGCGTTCAATTATCAAAAGAGTTAACTATTATAGACACAGATATTGATGAAATTTATCAAAAAAATCTTAAATCTCTTTATAGTGAAATTATAAAGTTCTCATCTTTTGCACAAGAAAATATGTTTGATTTTCAACACAAAAAAACTGATGAGCTTAAACGTGCAGCTGTTTTACTTGTAGAGGTTTTAAGGGATACAAGAGATATTCAAAGAAATGTAAACTTTTACTTAAAAAGTAAAAATGAGTATATTAAAGAAGAGTATAATATTTTAAGAAAAGAGTTAGCAGAGATGTTAATAGATATAAATACTCTTTCAAGTTTTGAAAATGATTCAGACCAATTAACTCAACTAGAACTTATAAAAACAGAATTAGCCCAAAATGATTTGGCAAGTAGCGAAGAGTTAGATGCACTTATAAGGGAAGATAAAATAAAAGCAACAATGGCAACTTCATATATGAATGATAGTGCTACGGGTTACTCTATTCAGAAAAAACTTTTAAAAGTTGCTAATATTTTATTTTTAAATGATGGTATAGTAAAACAAATAGGAGATGAAAATGAAACTAAGTAAAATTGTTGATAAAGTAAAAAAGTATTTAGAAAAAGATAATCTAAAAGTTTCTCAAGAAGAGAAACTTTTAAATATAATAGAAGAGCTTGAAAATAAAAAAAGCAAAATAAAAGATGAATTAAAAACTATAGATAAATATAATATTAAAAAAAGAGTTGAGCTAGAAAAAAAGTATAATGCTGTTTCAAAAGTTCTTAAAAAGAGCCGTTCTATACTTTAGAACGAACTCTTTTACTTTTAATTAAAAAACCAATAATTCCAAAAAATATAGCTGGTAAAATCCAACCTAATCCCTCTTTTGCCAAAGGAATATTTTCAATGAATGATAACTTTAAATAACTATTTGATACAAGTTCAAAAATTGAGTAAATAATTGCTCCAAAACTTGAAAATTTATAAATATTTAGATTATCTATATAGTTATCAAAAAATGCCAAAATAACTAAAATAATAGCAGCTGGATATACTATAAATAAAATTGGTGCAGCAAAGTTTATTATAGTTTCCAAGCCAAAGTTTGTAACAACTATTGCAAAAATAGATGTAATAATAACTAACTGTTTATAACTAAATCGTCCATGGCTTACTTTTGAGAAATATTCAGCAGTTACACTAACAAGTGCAGCTCCTGTTGTAAAACAAGCCAAAAATACTACAAATGCTAAAATAATAGCTCCATTGCTTCCAAAAAGTTGAAATATTATATTATTTAAAAGTGTTACTTTTTCAATATCATTTTCATAAACTAAACTAGAAGTTGCTCCTAGATATGTTAAACCAAAATATACAAGCATTATTCCAAAAGCAGCAATTAAAGAAGCCAAACCAACTATTTTAAAGTTTGTTTTTTTATTTGTATAACCTTTTGTTTTTAATATTTTTATAATAATAATTCCAAATGCCAAAGCTGCTAAAATATCCAAAGTTTGGTAACCCAAAAGAAGTCCATCTAAAAACAATCTATCATTTGTACTGTTTTGTGATATCTGCCCAATTGGTGTAAAAATTCCTTTTATTATTAAAATAATTAAAGATAAAAATAATAAAGGAGATAATACCTTTCCTAATATTTCAATCATAGAAGTTGGTCTTAATGTAAAAAATAGAATCAAACCAAAATATATTACAGATGTGATTAAAGAGTTAAAAGCGCTAGCTCCAAAATATGGAACTACAAGCATTTCATATGTAACTGCTCCTGTTCTTGGAAGTGCTATTAATGGACCAATACATAAAATAATTATTGCCATAAGTATTTTTCCGTTTATTGCTCCTAACTTAGAAGTTAAATTATCTACATTTCCTCCAACTTTAAGTAAAGCAAACATTGCAATTGTAGCAAATCCAATATCAGCTAAAAAATATGCAAAAAATGATATTTTCCAATCACTAGAACTAATTAATCCCAAATATGGTGGAAAAATAATATTTCCAGCACCAAAATACATAGAAAAAATTGCAAAACCTAAAATTAAAGTATCTCTTGTTATGTTAGATGTTTTCATTTAAATAGTCTCAAAATTTATATAGTTTTGTCTTAAAGCCTCATAACAAACAATAGATACGCTGTTTGAAAGATTTAAACTTCTTGCAATTTTTGCCATTGGAATTGTTATGCAACCCTCTTTATTTTTATCTAAAATATATGAAGGAAGTCCAGCATCTTCTCTTCCAAAATATATATAATCCCCTACTTCAAATTTTGCTTCAAAATAGAGCTGATTTGTCTTTGTTGTAGCAAAAAAATGTCTATTAGAAAATGGATTTTTTGCCCAAAAATCCTCTATATTTTCATACTCAAAAAGTTCTAAATCTTTCCAATAATCAAGTCCAGCTCTTCGTACTTCTTTTTCAGTAATATCTCCAAATCCATAAGGTTTTATCAAGTGGAGTTTACATTTCAAAGCAACGGCTGTTCTTCCTATTGTTCCTACATTTCCTGGCATTCGTGGTTCATGAAGTACAATATTAAACACTACAAAATCACCGTTTTATTTTTATTTATAAACACTCTATCATTTAAAAGTAGTTCAAAAGCATTTGAAAGTACTATTTTTTCAACATTTCGCCCAGCATTTCGCATATCTTCCCAACTATAAGAGTGATCAACTCTTACAACATCTTGGAAAATAATCGGACCTTCATCTAAATCATTTGTTACATAATGTGCAGTTGCTCCAATAATCTTAACTCCTCTTTCAAATGCTTGTTTATATGGATTTGCTCCAATAAATGCAGGTAAAAAAGAGTGATGAATATTTAGAACTTTTCCTTCATATTTTTCTACAAACTGCGATGATAGTATTCTCATATATTTTGCCAAAACTATAATCTCAGGGTTAAATTCATCTATTTTTTGAGAAACCAATCTTTCATGCTCATCTCTACTAAAATTTGTAGCGCTTATACTAAAAAATGGAATATCAAATTTTTCAACTAAATTTCTTAAATCTTCATGATTTCCAATAACTGCTTTGATATTTGCATTTAGCTCATTTGAGCTATATCTTATAAGTAAATCACCTAAAACATGGCTCTCTTTTGTAACAAGAAGAACAACATCTTTTTTTATATTTTTATTTAAAGTTATATTGGCACCATCTGGTAAAACCTCTTTTAACTCTTTTTGTAAAATAGTTTGCATAACTTTTCCGCTAATTAAACTTCTCATAAAAAACTCATTTGTCTGTTCATCTACATATTCGGCATTTTGGTCAATGTTTAAATTATTTGCAAAAAGAACTTTAGAGATATTATAAATAAGTCCCTTTTCATCTTTTGTAGAAATTTTTAGTATATATTCGTCCATTTTTATCCAATCTTTAAAACTTAAAACCTAGATTTTACCATTTTATTGATTATAGTTAATCTTTTAAAATAATTATTCCAGCAAATCTTCCAGTTTTTTTATCTTTTCTATATGAAAAATATGGTTTATTTCCACATTTTGTACAAATATCTGAAATTTCTATATTTTTTACTCCTAAATCATTTAACTGTTTTTTATTTATTCCTTGTAAATCTATATGATTATTTTCTACAAACTCTTTTCCAAACGAGTTTTCTACAATTTTTGATAACTCATCACTAACTTCATAACAACACTTTTGAATAGAAGCTCCCAAAACAACACTTATATCTTTTGGATTTGAAGAAAATTTTTTAATAAAAATTTCAGCTGTTTTTTTTGAAATTTCTAAAAAAGTTGAGTTTCTTCCAGCATGAATGGCTGCTATTATTCCTTTTTTGTTATCAAACATCAAAATAGGAATACAATCAGCAACCATAACCATAAGCGGAAGATTTTTACTTCTTGTGATTATTGAATCACAATTATCAATTAACTTTGGGCTATTTTCATCTACAACTATAATATTTGCACCATGAACTTGATTCATATAGACTAAAGCTTCATATTTGTAAGCTAATTTTAAAGCTAGATTTTGTCTGTTTTTGATTACATTTATTTCATTATCTTCTACATGAAATGCTAAATTACCATCATTTTTATCTGTAAAAGTATAAAAAACTCTATTTTTCATCTTCTCTTCTTTTTATTTGCTTTTGGTATAATTTAGCCAAAAAATCTTTAAGGATAAATTTTGAGTAGATTCGATGAAAGGGCAAAAGATTGGGACAAAAAAAATGTAAGTCTTGAAAAATCTGACGCTTGTATAAAACATTTAAAAAATAATATAGATTTTAAAAATATAAAAGATATTTTGGATTATGGCTGTGGAACTGGTCTTATAGCCTTTGATTTAGTAGAAAAAGAAAATAATGTATTAGGTCTTGATAGCTCAAATGGTATGGTTGAAGAGTTTAATAAAAAAGCAAAAGATAGAAATCTTACAAATATAAAAGCAAAAAAACATGATATTTTAAATGACAATTTAGGAGAAAATTGCTTTGATTTGATTGTTATTTCAATGTCACTTCATCATATAGAAAATCTTGAAATATTTTTTGAAAAGAGTTTTAAAGCTTTAAGAAATGGTTGTTATTTGTGTATCAATGATTTAGAAAAAGAAGATGGAACTTTTCACAAAAAACACAACAATGAAGGCGTTTTTCACTTTGGATTTACAAAAGATGAACTTGAAGAAATTTCCAAAAAAGTTGGTTTTAGTAACTTCATTTTTGAGAGAGTTTTTGTTTATAAAAGAGATTATGGAGATTTTCCTATATTTAACTTTTATGCAAAAAAACTTTAATTATAAAAAAGGCAATAAATAAAATGAAAAAAATTTGTATATTTGGCAATCCTGTTGCTCATTCAAAATCTCCACAAATGCAAAATGCAGGATTTAATTACTTAAATTTTGATGCTTTTTATGAGAAATTTCACTTAGAAAATGGAAACAATATAAAAGAAGAATTTATAAAAAATAGTTTTTGTGGTGCAAATATAACTGTTCCACACAAAGAAATAGCTTTTAAACAAGCCGATATTGTAAGAGGAATTGCACAAAAAATAGAAGCTGTAAATACATATATTATGGAAGATGAAAAAGTTGTAGCCTACAATACAGATGCACCTGGATTTTTAAAAGCAATTGAAAGCTTTGGTGATATAAAAAGAGTTCTAGTTTTAGGTGCTGGTGGAACTGCAAAAGCTATAGCTTTGGTTTTACAAGAAAAAAATATTGATGTAGTAGTCTTAAATAGAAGCAAAGAGAAACTAGATTTTTTTAAAAACAACGGTATAAAAGCTTTTAGTTTTGATGATTTTGATTTTAAAAATGAAAAGTTTGATTTGGTTGTAAACTCAACAAGTGCTGGTTTAAAAGATGATTTGTTGCCAGCTTCTAAAGAGATACTTGAAAATATTTTAAGTAAATCATCATTTGCTTTTGATTGTATTTATGGAAAAATAACTCCATTTTTAGCATTAGCAAAAAAGTTTAATAATGAGATAAAAGACGGCGAAGATATGCTTTTATATCAGGGTGTCCTTGCCTTCGAACTTTTTACCAATACAAAAGCCGATAATATGGTAATTGAAGCAATGAGAAGAGGATTAAAAGGTGAATAAAATTTCACCTTTATCTAGCCTATATCTAGCTATAAAGAAGTATTTTTACACAATTTTCAGACTTTGTTAATTGATATTCAACAACTTTTTGAACTGGATAGTAAATATTTTTCCCTTTTACATCCAAATACTGTGGACAATCTGTACAAGATTTTCTTCTTTCATCTAATGTTCGAGTACTTATAGCTAAAATATCAGCTACTACATCGCTAGTTAATATCTTTTCCTAATTCATATACTAAGCCATTCCAGCCATCTTTAAACTCAAAAGCTACTTTTTGATATATTTCTAAACTATTTAATTTTTCTATGTTTTCTGTTTTCATTTTTTTATCCTTATTTTTATTGTTAAACTTTACACTAAAAGAATAAAACTTTACAAAAATTTGCTCAATTTTCTTAGGGTATTAAGTTTAAAAATTACAGATTGAGTTTAAGCGATAGCATAAATTTCTTATTAAAAAAAGCAACAGAGGAAAAAACTCCTATCTTAGATTTAATCTAATTCAAAACTATAATCCCCTATTTCATTAAAAATAGTCGGATTAATAACCGTTAAAACATCATTTTTACCAATAATATTCTTTTTAAATCCAAAATAAAATATAGTATAAATACCTGAAGCACAATATGCTGAATCTAAGGGAAACCCAAAATTCTTATTTATAGTAAAAAGATTTGACCCTTTTTTTTCATTAAACCAAATAATCTTTTTATCAACTAAATCTTCTAAATCTCTTTTAAACATCATTTGTACACTTTTTGAATTGAAGTTATAGCCAAGTTCATTTTTATAATAATCTTTTAACTCTTCTTTTGTTAAACCATCATCTTCTATAATTTTTTGTAAAATCTCTTTTATTCTTGTTTCTTTAGTATATTTTCTTTTTTCTTCATCATCATATGGCATTTTATATCCTTTATCTAGATTTTAGATAGTTATTTAAGTACCCTTCAATATTAGCTTTTCCAACTGGATTTGCACTATGTACATGAAAAGTAAAATTTTCTGGAAATTTATAAATATTATCCATATCCATATCTACAAGCCACTTTGCAAAATCATATCCAGTAGGTAGTAAATTTTCATTTTCATCAACACCTAAATCATGATCAAATGATATAAAAGGTGGAATACCATGTTGTTTTACATAATTTACAGCTTCTTCATAGCTTCTAACAAGTGTGAAACTATCATCTGGTAAATCTCTAACATCATCTAAAAATAATTCGATTTTTTCTTTATTTCTTGTTGATTTTATTTTATCAATATTTATATCATTTAAAATATCAATAATTTCATCTCTTGAAAAAATATTCTCTATTTTTTCAAATTTTACCATTTTAAATAATTTATAAGATAATTGTTCTTTTGAGATAGGAGAAGTTTTATAGTATTTATTAGTTAAAATATCATAAATATCATTTTCATTTAAATCATAATCCCAACAAGCAGCTCTTAATGGTCTTTTATTAACATTTAATACCATAATCATTCCTTTTTCTTTTATTATTTATTTAAAGAGTATTTACCATTTTTATAAGTGTATATCTCTTTGTAAGTTTTAACAACCTTACTATTTTTAAGTTCAGTTACATCAAGTTTTATATCATAAAACTTTTTATCACTTTTTACAAAAGAGTACTTAGTTTGTATTTCATCATAAGGCATTACTGAATCTCTCATATATTCAATTAAAATTGATGCAATTTTTTTTAATTTATTTTTATCCATACTAAAAATTGTAAGATAATTTTCTATACCTCCATGACCGTTACTTGAAATATAAGATAAAGAATAATTGTTTTTTCCAACTTCAATTAGTTTAAAATTTGGTGCTTCTCCAAAAGTACTATATACATCAGCTTTTAAATCTTTTGAGATTAATTTCATTTTATTATCTATTTTTTCATATAAAAATATATTTGTTGCAACACTACAAGCAAAGCAACTGTGACTATTTGTAGCATATGTAATAAAATAAATTTTATTAGAATTTGGAACTAAAATAACATCTTTTAATTTAAACAATATATCTGCTTTTTTTTCGCCATCACAAATATTATAAACCTTACAATCTCCATGAGCTTTTAATTGAGAAACTATCTCTTTTTCAAAAAACTCTTGCTGCTCTTTTGATATGCTCTTTTCATTTTCAAGAGCTAATAAATTTGTTGTAAGCATCAATAAAATGCTAATAAATATCTTTTTCATTTTCTTCCCCCCTACTTTTTTTATTTTATTATAGATAGATTTTGTTTAATTAAAAATTATTATCTAAAATTTGGTCTAAAAAACTCACTATTAAAAAATTTATTTAACTGATTAAAATAGATATCTATATTTCTAACATTTGTTCTATTTTTTAAAGAGTGGATTTTTTCATAAGTATTTAATGAAAAAGTAAAACCAAAAACATCTTCATAAATTGTAATCTCTTCTAAATCATCACTTGTTCCATCTTCATATTCACAAAACATAATATTATCACTAAGACTATTTTCATCAAAAATATCTAATTTTGAGTATTTATATGATTTGTCTATTTTATTTGAATTTAAATTATCATCATACTCTATAAAAGCAGGTATATTTTCATCATTTTTATAATCATGATATTCCATAGCCGTTACATCAAGATTTATAAATTTAACATCATCTTTTAAGTTATCTGCAAACTTATCCATAAATTTTTTCATTCCATTTTTTTCTTTAAAGCCTCTTTCACTTATATCCTCTTCTCCTATAGAAAAAATAGCCATAACATCTTTACAATCATCTCCTAAATTTTCAACTCTTAAAGATAAAAGTGCTAAAAGTGTTGCATTTGTAATTGTATTATCTAGTGGTCCAGATATTTCATCTTCTAGCTTATCTAGTTTTGAAAAATCATCTTTAAATTTATCTAATACTTCTTTTTTATTAAATTTTGAAATCATATCTATATGAGAAACTACTATTAAATCTACTTCTTCAAGTTTTTCTTTAATAGCTTTATTATTATTTTCATGCTCTTTATTAAAGCTATTTGCAACAATAATTCCATATCTGTTATCAGCTATATAATCTAATTTTAACTCATCTAAACACTTCATAATTGCTTTTGCTTTAAATGAACTATTTATATCATATTCACTATTTTCATTTTGTGGTAAATGCGTAGTTATTATTTTATTTGTATATCTTTTAATTCTTTCGATTGGATTTGCCATTGTTTTTTCCTCTTTTGTTTTTATTTTTTGTTAATATTTTATGTTTCTATGCTTTTAAGAGCATAGAAACTCATCCATAATTGTTTTTAAATCTTCTTTTCCATTGTATTTTGTACTAACACTATCCAAACCAACTTTTGCTAGACAAACTTTCTCGAAAAGTTTGTCATATCTACTTTTTTCAATACCTTTTGATATATTTACAATTATGTTGTTACTGTTTTCATCTTTTAAAACAACTTGATACTTATCAAATAGTGATACATCTGAAACCAAAATCATATTTTTGTATTTTTCATCAATTCCATACTTATCATGTAGTTTTAAACTATCTTGATACTCTTTTTCTACATCAAAAAGCTCTTTATCTTCCAAAAATATTGGTTTTGAAACTCTAGTTTTAATACTATCTTTTTTACTTAAATCTTTATATTCAAAGCTTTTTAGTTTTGATAGACCAATTTCGTTGTTTTTAAATACAAATCTATGTGATAAATTCTTATATAGTGCCTGATAAGCAGAAATTCCTATTTTTTCAATCATCAAATCTTCATTTTGATATGATAAAAATAGTTCAACTTTTGCTTCTCTTAATACATCTATTGGCAAATCAAACTCTTTTGAAACTACTCTTTGTGCTTCATCAATAAATACAGCAATATCGCAAACACTATTTTTTGTTACTCTTTTTTGCAACTCTTTAAAAATTGAGTAACTATAATTTGCAAGTACAACCTCTGATAACTCTTGAGTATTTACTACAACTATTTTAGAGCTATTTAAAGCATCAATTACATCAAAACTATCACCATTTAGATAATCTTTTGTTGCAAAACCAGCTAAAGGTTTATTAAGCGCTGATAAAATTGAAGAAAAATTTGTACTAGATTTATCTTTTTGAAAAGTTTCTAATACTGGATAGTACTTTTTGATACTATCTTCTAAAAGACACAACAGTTCTAAAACATCTTTATATTTATTATTTATATCTTCAAGTTCCATATCTACATCATCATTAAATATTGTATCTTGTATCCCTTTTTCTATATGCATACAAAGTGGATCTAAATTTGAAATAAATAATTTTATGCTATCTGTTGATGCTGTAATCTCATATAAAGATTTTAAATTTTTTAATGTTGGAATACCTTTTAAATATCCCCTATCTTTATTATCAATTTTTAGATTTGTTCTAAAACAGTTATGTATAAGCGAATCTTTATTTTCTAGTTTATTCATAGCTGCTATTAAATCTTCAAGTTTGCCAATAATATTTAAACAAGCAATACCCAAATTTGTACCAGAACTACTCCAGTAATCATTTTTACCATCATTTAGTCCCAAAATACCAACTATAAAATCTTCAAGATTTGCTTCACTCATATATTTAATAATATTTATAGACTCACCCCAAGGTTTACCTATTTCTAGAACATCATTTAATCTATTATGTCTATTTGCGAATACTTTTACAGCATTATGCTCTTTACCTTTATAATCCATTACTAATATTCCATCATTTAAAGAGATTCTCTCATTTAAATTTGGATATATATAACTTGTTGTTTTTCCACAACCTGTTTGTCCAACTGCACAACTATGTGTGTATAGTTTTGGAACAATCAACTCTTTACCTTTTTTTGCTTTATTCGAACTGTTTTTTATTTTTGTCGGGATAAAACCAATTGTAGCTTTCATATGTTTCTCCTAGATTTTAATTGTTTGATTTTATATTGAATTAATATTTGTTGTTTTTATAACAGAACACTTTCTTTTTAACTATTTAGCTAAAGAGCTTGATTTATATATACCTATTTCATCTTTTTTACCTCTATTTTTGAAATAATTTCATCTGCTAAGCCATACTCTATTGCTTCAGTTGCAGAAAAATATCTATCTCTATCTGTAAATTTTTCTACTTCTTCTAAAGCAAGATTACATCTAGTAGCAATCATCTCATTTATATCTTTTTTCATTTTGATAATTCTATTTGCTGTAATTTCAATATCACTTGCTTGTCCACTAACTCCTCCTAAAGGTTGATGAAGCATAAGTTCTGAATGTGGAAGCATATATCTATTTGTTCCATTTAAAAATATCAAAGCACCCATTGAAGCTGCTAATCCTATTGTATAAGTATAAACAGGAGCTTCTATTAAATTCATAGTATCAATAATTCCATATCCATCTAAAACACTTCCACCTGGAGAGCTTATATATAGATGTATTGGTTTTTTACTATCTTTCACATTTAAATATAGTAGTTGTGATATTACACTTGTCATTGATATATTATTAACAGGTGTCATTAACATAATTACTCTATCATCTAACATTTTTGTAAGCAAATCACTAACAACCTCTTTATCATCTTTTTTATAAATTATATTTGGCATAAAACTCATTTTTAACTCCTTGGGTTTATTTTATTTTTTCAGATTTTTCTTGTTGTTTTCTAACAAACTCTATAAAACTAGCTCCACCATCTGTGTAGTCAATATTTGGTATTTTATCTTTTGATTCATATTCAAAATCATCATCTAATCTTCTAGAAGATTTTTCAAAATGTTTTGAAAAACCAAGCATCAATTTATCAAATAGTTCTTGTGTTGTTTTGTTAGTATTATCTTGCAAAATATACTCCTTGTGTTTTATTTATTTTGAAATTATACAAATAGTGGTAACAAAAAAATGTTACTAATTTTTGATAAAATTAAAACTTTTTTTTATTTCACTTTGCTTTCGAACAAGAGAATTATAAACTATTAAGTGGACAATATTTTGTCTTATTTAATTAATTTATAAACTTTTTTATTCGTAATAATTTTTGTAATTGGAATTGTAGAGTATTTAAATTACCAAACTAAGTAATTTATAGCGGTGAGATACCATAAATTAGAGTTTTCTAACTGATATATTTCGTGTAAGAATCATGTTTTGTTGCAATCAAATTTTTAATCACATCAGAATTACAATGTTTACTTTTAAGAATCTCTTTCATTAATACACGCTTTTGATCAAAGAATTCAGAAAATAAATCAACATTTTGTTCATCAGTTTCTATTAATTCACCTTTTGAAGGTATTGAATCTAAACATGCAAAAAATACATCTTTTGATTTATAATTTTTAAGTAAATTTATTTTTATATCAGCTTCTATGCTTTTTGCTAATTTTAACTGTTTTTCTTTTACTAAACCTTTTTGTGTAGATAACTCTTCTCTAGAATAATAATCCTGATTTTCAATTTCTTCACACAACATTTCATTTGTAAAATTTGGATTCTTTTGAATTATGTTTCTTATATTTTCATCTTTATCTTTTGCAAATTTTTGTAATAACTTTAAAGAGATATATTCATTTGCTGCAACATACATTTTTAATTCAGGATTTTCACTTGCTATTTCTAAAAATCTTTCAACATTATTTACAAATTTATTATCAAGTTTTTGTATATTAAATTTATCCTTTTCTAAATAATGCCTTTTTTGAATTTGTGTTTTTTCTACTGAACTTAGAAATTTAATAATAAATTTTAATAAATTTATATCCGTATGTTTACAAATAGTATCAATTAATTTATTAGTGCATTTTGGATGAGTAATAGATTTTAATAACATATAATGATATGGTTTAATTAAAGATAGTTTGTCATAAAAAACATAATTTTTCTTGTGTTCTACTACTTCTAAAAGTGCTTCTTTAGTAATTTTTTTATTATTTAAAAAATCTATTGAATCAAAAATTTCAAAATCATCTTTTGCCATTTGAATAAGTGTTTTTGTAGATAAATTTTTATGTCTTGTCACCATTGCTCTTATTAAAGATTCAGAGTTTTTAGAAAGTTCATCTAAAGATTCTTCACTTATATCATCTGATTTTAATCTCTCAATATTAAACTCTTTTTGCAATTCATTTGAAAGCTCTCTAAAATCTATATTATCATCATTTAACGAGCCAAGATTATTAACAAAACCACATAGACAATTTAAACTCATATTTTCATTTTCAAAACTAAAATTTGAATAATCCATTTTAAAATCATAGTATCTACTACAAGAAGTACATTTATATATAAATTTTGGTTTAAAATCTAATTCATCTTTACAATCTGGGCAGATAGTCACTGTTTTCTTATAATTATTATTGATTTTAAAATTTCTTGGTTTTACACTTTTACATTTTTTACAACAATAAGGTTTTCTAACTATTTCATCTTGTTTTATTATCTCTTTTATAGGTTCAAGTGGCAAACCTAGTCTTGACACAACTCCTCCACAATCAAGTAATATAGCTTCCTTTTTATTTGTTGAAGGAGATAATCTTAAAGCTCTTCCAACAATTTGTTTATAAAGATTTTGACTTTGAGTTGGTCTTGCTATTACAATAGTATCAGTTTGTGGAACATCAAATCCTGTTGTTAATTGATCAACACTAACTAAAACTTTAGTATCACCATTTTTAAACTTATCTACTATCTTTTTTTGATTCTCTTTTGAAATATTTGAATGAGTTACTTCACTTTTTAATCCAACTTTTTGATAAGCTTTACAAATAGCTTCAGCATGGGAAATATTAATACAAAATACAATAGTTTTATCTCTATTTTTTAATATATCTTTTGTTGCTGAAACAATTTTATTTACAATTTCAGGTTTATTGAATCTAAAATCCAATTCATTTATATCCCAATCACCAATTTTTGTTTTAATACCAGATAAATTAGGAGTAAATGCTTCAAAAGATTTAATATTTACTAAATATCCATTATCAACCATATATCTAGCATCATAATCATCAATTATCACATCAAAATTTTCTGTTAATAATTTTCCCTCTTCATCGTACGGAGTAGCAGATAATCCTATGATTTTACCCTTATGGATATTTTTTATAATCTCTTGCATTTTACCTTTTACACCATAATGCATTTCATCAAAGATTATATAATCAAAATTCATTGATGATAAGAAATCTACTCTTCTACTGATTGTTTGAATAGTACTTACAAATGAGTGAGCTTGAGTGTCTATCTCTTCTTTATTTGAACCATGAATAATTTGAGGGTTTAGATTTGAAAAAGCTTTTGCTGTTTGTTCAAGCAAGTTTATTTTTGGTGCTAGAAATAGTGTTTTTTTATTTGAATCTTTATGAAATTTTACTATCTCTTCAGCAATTACTGTTTTTCCAGAACCTGTTGGTGCTTGAATTAAAATATTACCTTTACTTTTTATTGCTCTTGTTATAATATCTTTTTGATAATCTCTTAACTCTATTTTATGCATTTTGTTTCCATTAATTTTTTAGTAAATATAGTTTTCTTCAAAACTATATTTACTACCATCAAATTCTACACTTTTTGTAGCAAAGTAATAACATGTTAGATTAGTGTTTTCTTCTGTACATTCTTTATCTCCAAAAATATATTCTTTATACTTGGAGTACCTATTGTCTATTTCATAACCTGCATGATATAAATAATTGTCTTTGTAGCAATTCTTTGGTATCCAAGGTTTGTATCTAATATTAGGATATAGACAATGTTTTTTACTCTCTTCTACTAATAATTTATCAATAGTATTTTTTGTTTTATATTCTTCAGCTTCTTTATATCCATTATTAAATATTTTCAATAACTCTAAAATATCTAATTTGATAAGATAAAGATTATGATTGTAAACTCTAAACTCTTTTATTGGTTCAATATCATTAGGACTACCTGGATAAATTAAATAAATATTTGAGTCAACTAATAGATTATTTTTTAAAGGATTAATCTCTGTATTCAAAAAATTGTTAATATAAATAATTTGCTTAATCCAGTCTCCATCTTGTTTATTAACTTCTTTATATTTAGCATCAAAAATATGTAAAGTTGATGGCTCATTATTCCCTTTTTTAATTATTATAGTATCAGGTTTGATTGGAATTTTTTTACCATTTTTCTTCTCAATTGAAATCTCATCTTCATCAAAAACAAAATCTTCTCCATATATTTTTTTCATACATGAGGTAAAAAGATATTCCCAAGCCAATTGAAAATTATCTATTCCAACTATTGTATCTTTACCAAAAATTAAATTTTTAACACTACTTATTAACTCTTTAATATCAGCAGTTAAAAGCTCTATATGTTTTTCTATATTTTCCAATGTAGAGATTAGTCTATTTTTAGTTTTCTTATCATTTAAATCAATACCTTTAAAACCATATTCATTTTGAAAATCTTTTGATAGTGATTTAAAAATAGATTTCATATCCTGTTTAATACTTAGTTTCTCTTTATATAAATCCAAAATAAATGAAGCAAATTTATACAGCTCATCTTTATAGTGAACCCTATACGTTTCATCAATATTTAGTAATCCTTGATTAAAAATAGGACTGTTGTTTGAAGCTAACAAAAAAGTACCTCTTGATATTGTTCTTTCAATTGATTTTGATTTAAAAATATCTGTGTATCTATGCATAGCAGATGGTTTATTTATTATAGTTTTTCTTAATTTTCTTTCTAACCTACTCCAAGCTTCTAACTTTGATGAGTGAATAGTCATGTTCTCATCAAATTCTCCATCTTCATTTGCTTTTTTAACTATTTGAGGAGAAAAATTTTTATTTTGTAATTCTTGAATAAATTTATTAACAAAAATTTCAAACTCTTTTTCAAACTCTTCATTGCTTGATTCATTATCAAAGTTTTTTGGTAGAAAATATTTTTCTTTTTTTCTACCTACAAAATTATCCTTATGTTGTTTATAAACTTGATAAGCCATTTATTGTGCATTTCCATTTTGTGTGAATATTGTTATAAACTCATTATATTCACCAACAAACTGCTCAAAAGTATTTACATTTTTAAATTCCTTGTCTAGCTTGTATAGCTTGTATAGCTTGTCTAGCTCTTCTTTAAGAGTATCTCTTCTATAACCACTAAATAAATCATACCAAAGGTAGTACATAACAGTATATTTTATATCTTCTTCTAAAATAAATCCACCTTTAGGTTTAACAAAAAATGCTCCAATAGTAGCATTATCAACATCTTCTACTTCAGCATTTTTCACAATAAATTCATTTAAATTTTTTAAGAATTTTTTCCAACTAATATCTTTACCATCTTTAGGTTCTATTTTAATATTATCATCTTTAAAATATTCATTAATAGAATTTTGTGCAGTTTTAAAACTCTTATTAAATCTTCTTTGGAATGCTTTATCTAGAGAAAATATAGTTTGATCAGATGTATTCATAGTACATATTATAGATAAGTTATCAGGTATATATATTTTTAAACTCTTATTTTCTTCATCATACATTTCGAAGTTAGTTTTTGAATATTTTTCCAATGTACTTAAATGTAAATCTCCTATTTGTTCTTTTAACCACATAGCTTCCATACCATAGATATTTAAAGGATATTCAGAAATACCAATATCATTTCTATCTAATAAATTAAATAATCCACCAAATATAGATGCAGCATTTCCTCTATTAAGTTCATCAACTACCAAAATAACTTTTTCTGGATTTATAGGTTGCTTAGTAATGTTTTTATAAGCCTTACTTAATGCTTGTGCAAAAGGTCCTGGAAGAAAATCATATGATATTTGTCTATTTTCATATTTTATAGGCATAACTTTTCCAAAGAAATCATAATAGCTATATTCAGGATGAAATACAGTATGAACTGTCTGTTTTTCAAAATTTTCTTCAGATATATTAAGTCCATCATTTTCGAGATTATTTGAAACTAATTTTTTTATACTGAAAGTTTTACCAACTCCAGCTGGACCATAAATAATTAATTGTTTATAATTAATATTACTTCTTCCATCTTCTTCAATAAGTTTATCTCTTTCTGCAACAATTTTTGGTAATAATTTTTCTTGAAGTTCTGAATTATTATCTATCTCTACAACTGCTTCAATTAAATTTCTAAATTTTCGTGCGGTAACTGCTGCTTCAACTAGTTTTGGCAATAACTTATATTGAGTTTCTGGATTATTATCTATCTCTACAACTGCTTCAATTAACTCTTTTAACTTCCCTTTTTGAACTGCTAAGTTGATCAAAAGAGGTAATTTATTTTTTTGGGATATAAAAATTATAATTTCATATGAAAAAATTCCGTTTTCATCTATTTTCCTGTATTCATCAGTATTATTTAATAGTTTTATACAAGAATAAGTATCGTGCTCTTCTTTGTTGTCAAATTGTAATTTGTTAGTAAATAAGATAGTTTTTAGTTCCCCACCATCTTTATCACCAAATTTTGTAATAAATAATTCTTTATCTTTAAAATTATTTTCATTGTTAAAACCATTTCTATGATTAGAATTACCATTTTTCCCAAAATTTTCTACATAAACTGTATCCCTATTATCTGATTTATAAAAACTTTGTTTCTCTCGTGTATCTGTAAATGTTGGTAGTATTGTATCTATTACTTCACTAACTTGTAATGGCATGTTTTTCCCTTTTTATATATTTTTACTTAACTCTTCTACTCTTTTGCTATGAGTAAAAAAGATAACTTGTGTTGTTTTTGAAAAATCTTTTAAAAGATTTAAACCTGATTTGATTCTATCTTCATCAAAATTGATAAAAATATCATCTACTAAAAACGGTAATTTTTTTTGTGATTTTGAATTAAAAAGTGAAATAAATGCCAATCTTAAAGATAAAAAGAGTTGATCTCTTGTTCCCTCGCTCATTTTAGTATGTTCCAACCTAATTTGCTCATCATAAAAATCATGAGCTAGTATATTATCAACACTCAACTTAGAGTTTGATTTTTTTCTAACACCCACTAAATACTTATTTTCTATCTCTAAGTCTTCATAAAAACCATTTGTAATAGTCGAAAAATAACCTTTCGCTAGATTAATAATCTCATCTTGATTCTCTTTAGAAAGCTCATTTATAAGTATTGGAATTGTTTGTGAAGAGATTTCTAGCTTTAAATACTCTTCAACCATATCTTTTAATTGCTCTTTTAAAGATACAATTTCTTGATTGTTTAAAATGATTTTTTCATCTTTATCTAGTAAATCTTTTATTTCAATATTTTTTTGATTTAAAGTTGTTTTTTTTTCTTCAAGAGAAGTTTTATTTTCTTCAATTTCTTTTTCATTTTTTTCATCTTCATTAACTATCTCTTCTTTTTTTTCATATTTTTTCAAATAATTTAAAATAGTTTCATCTATTTTTATATTTTCAAAATCTGCTTTTGTTTTGTTATAAGAGATAGTTTTTTCAATCTCTTGTAATACTTCTTCAAGAGCTATACTTTTTAAAGAGTCAGGAAGCTCTTTTTGAAGATTTTGTTTTTGTTTTTCTAACTCTTTCTGCTTTGTTTCTAAATCACTATTTGCAGTATTTATACTATTATTTAGGGTATCTTTTGAAGCTTTATTTGAATTAGCATTTTCTAAATCTTTTTTTAGTTCTCCCAAAGTTTTTTTTGTGTCTAAATTATCTAAAAGTACTTTAAATTTCGAATCAAAATCGTCAATTCCTTTTTTATAATTTTCAAGATTCTTTTCTAACTCTTTTTGCTCTTTTATTTGATTTAAAGTTTGCTCTCTTTTACTATTCCAGCTGTCAAACTCTTTTATAGTTAAAATTGGTTCAATACTTAAATCGATATTTAAACTATTTTCTAAAAAGCTATTCCAAGAAGATATTAATTTTTTTAGCTCATCTTCTAAATTTTTTTCTTTTTGATACAACTTATTTAATTCTTCATCATTTGTTTTAATAGTTTCTAGAGCAACTTTTTGCTCTGCAAACTTATTTGCATTTAACAATATATTTTCAACACAAGAAGAAAACTCTTTGTCGCTTTTTTCATAATCTGCTATTAATTTATCGTTTAAATCGTTAATAGTTGGAATTTGTTCTTTTAAAATTTTCCAATTGCTATTTTTTCTATCTTTAAATGATTCAAAATAAGATACTTTAATATCTTCTAAATTTTTCTCTATCTTTTGGTTTAATCTATTTTTTTCATCTTCTAATCTTTTTATCTCATCTTTTATCTTCCTTATATCATCTTCAAAATTTTTAAAACTAGTTTTAAACTCATCTATTTTAGTAATATCTATATTTGTTGGTATATTATTAGAAAGATTTAATTCTAAAGATTTAATTAAATTTTCTAACTCTTTGTCTATATTTGTTGAATTTGCAATTTTATTTAAATCATTAGCAGTAATAGGTTTAAAATCTTTTTTTATCTTTAACATTTTTAAATTTATTCTGCAATCATCTTTTATATCTTCAATATTTTTTTCTAGATTAGTTAAATTTTTTTTATTTTCAGTTATCAAAGATAAATCTTTATAAAGATTTTCTATATCCTCTTTGTGATTTAAAATATCTTCATCTACATTTATTTTTGAAAGCTCTTCTTTATTTACATCAATTTGATTTTTTAATGTTTTAATACTAGGTTGAAATTTTATATATTCATTATAATCACTCTTCCAAGCATTTAATTTTTCACTTGTTTCTATCCATTTTGGAATATTCTTTAGTTTTTCTTCTAAAACTGTTTTATTAAAATATATATCAGCATTTGATAAAAGTAATGTTAAATGTTTTTGTTTGATTTTTAGTTCTATATCTTTTTTATTTAACTCTTCAATTTCATTTTCTAAATTCTTAATTTCATTATTTTTTTGAATATATAAAGAGTTATCAAATCTATTATCATTAATCTCTTTTTTAAGTTGTGTTATTTGCTTAACAATATAAGAAATTCTAGGTTCATCTCCTTTTGTTTTTAAAAGATTATCGGCCTTTTTTTCTAATTCAGATGGTAAATTATTTAAAATTTCACTTCCACTCATAGCTCCAAAAAGCAAATTTGTAATATTTGAATCATTATGAAATAAAGCTTTACTCTCATCTCTTAATCTTTGATGATTTAATCCAAAAATATTTTGATAAAACTCTTTTGTTACACCATTTGGAATAAATTTATCTTCAAAAGCTTTTCTTGTATTAAAATCTTTTGCTTCGCCTCTTTGTGTTATTTGAGAAAAACTATTTTTTTGAGAAAATTGAAAAGTATTATTTTCATCTTGAATCTCAAAATTTATCTCCATTTGCTCACTTGAGTAAACCAAACTATAAGTTTCTTTGTCAATCTTTCCAAATATTGCATCTATAATGGCATTTTGTGTTGTTGTTTTACCTGTTTCATTGTCTCCACAAATGAGATTAAAATCATCATTGAAATCATATGTAATATCATTAAAATTACCACAGTTTTTTAGATTTAATTTGTTTATTTTCATTTCATTGCCTTTGAAAGTTGTTCTACCACTATCTCTTTTAAATATTTTGTATCATTTATATTTATCTCATTTTTAAGTTCATTTTTAAGATCATCATCATACTTATCAATTAAGCTATCAAATATATTTTGTTTTAAAAATTCTATTTCATTTTCTACTTCTTGTTTTTCAAAACATTTCATTAAAGTTCCAATAGTATCTTGCATTTGTGCTATTTCATCTTCTGATTTAGGAAAAGTTGTCTCATTTTTAAATTTAACAAGCTCAATATTTGTTGGTAAAGATAGTTTTATATTTTCTACATTTATTTTGTAGTGCAGTTCTGTTTTACCTGTTAGAGTTAATTTTAGAAAACTCTCACTCACTGTAATTGGTAAATTTTCTGTAATTTTTGTTTCTAGTGTATTTTCATCGTCAACATCTTCTATATGTACTTTAATATCTAAAAACTCTACTTTATTTAGTTTTTTAAATATAGGAGTTATGCTATGATTTTCATCTATTTGTACTAAAAAACACCCCTTTTCTTCACTCTCTTTTGAGTGTCTTCCTTGAATATTTCCAGAATAAATAATTGTAGGATTTGCCTCTTTTACTATCTCTTTTTTATGAATATGACCTAATGCCCAATAATCATAGTTTTTATTTACTAAATCATTTATACTACAAGGAGCATAATTATCATGCCCTTCTTTACCATCCAAAGATGTATGTAGCACTCCTATATTAAAATAGCCATCAACTTTTTGTGGATATTGTTTAGCTAAATTATCTGTAACCGATTGAGTTTTAAAGCTCTGTCCATGTACCGCTATTTTTTTCTCTTCTATTTTAAATGTTTCTGCATTATCAGCACTAAAAAATTTCATATATTCACTATTTGAAAAAGTAAGACTATGTTTTCCTTCGGCATCATGATTTCCAAAAAGTACATAGGTATATATCTTTTCTTCTTCAAGTGGCTTCATAATTGATTTAAATTTTCTTCCAATAGACGCATTTGTCATCTTTCCATCAAAAAGATCTCCAGCTATTACTACAAAATCAACATTTTCTGAAATAGCTAAATTAACCATATTTTTTAATGCATTCTCTATTGCATCATTTAATAAATCTTTTTTTTCTTTACTTGCAGCTACCAAAGGTGATCCTAAATGAACATCTGCACAATGTATAAATTTAATACTCATTTTTCCTCTTTTTTTGTATTGATATTTTGTTGTTTTGGTTCTGGGGTAATCTTAACATTTTTTTCATATTTAATATCTGGAAATATTAAATCATAAATAAAATCTATAGTATAAAAAGTATCATCTTTTTTAGTTGGTTGTAGTTTTGCAACCTTATCAGCTACTACATTTATCTCTCTTGGTATCCAAGTGATTTTAATATTGTATTCATCGCATATTTTTAAAATATTTGGATTTTTTGCAACACTTTCATTGTCACTTAAAATAACAGTTTTTTGTAACTCTTTTGATTTTATATATGTTATTGCATTAACAACAGCATATTGTTCTGCAATATTGTTATTGTCAATATTTATTAATTTTATAATTGAAGTTAAATTAATTTCAGGATCATAAAGAGCTATTTGAAACTCTTTATTCTCATTTTGTCCAGCATCTACATATATAACTCTTCTTTTTACTTTATTCATAAAAAAATTCTCCCTCTATTTTTTAAATTAATTATGAAAATATCTTTTGAAAAAATCCAATATTTCTTGAATTTTGCTTTATAAAATCAAAAAAGTTTTTATGATTTAGTTTTACTATTCCCTTCTCCTCGACTAAAACTCCAATAGGTAGATACTGAAGAAGCTCTTTTTTTGTGCCATTTGAATTTAATTTTATTCCAAATACAATCTCATCATTAAGCAATATTGTATTTGTTTTTTTATCTTCTTTAAATCCATCATACTTCATATCATATAAATCTCTCCACATTTGTTGCCCTCTTATATAATAATCATCAATTCTCTCTTCACTAAAATAACTAGGTATTGGCATATCTAATATTTTAAAATACTCTTTAAAAACTTCTCTTGAAGGTTTTAAAATATCATTTGTATCAATTTCATAACCACTATTTAGTTTTTGCTCTAACTTAAATAAAAAGTCTTTATATAAATCATTCCCAAAATCGTGCAATAATGTAGTAAAAATATCATCCATTTCTGATTTTTTTGACACATCAAATGGATTATTTAGTTGAATATAATAGATTCTTCGCATAACTTGAGAGTTTGCACTAAAATCAGTATTACTAGAAGCTATCATACAAGGATATTTACCATCTTTTGCATTTGTTAATTTTTTTATAAAACCTTCTCCCATATAAGAACTAGTTGAACTACTATTTGAACTAAAATAATCTTTTATAATCTCATCAATAAATATAGGCATTAAATTCTCTTCTTCAAAAAAATTATAAATTGTTTGAGGATTTATTTCACTCATTGAAGAGAGTTTTGAACTCTTTGAAAAATGGTAATAATTTCCTAAATTTCCCATAATTTGACTTATAAATTTTAAAAGATGAGTTTTGCCACTTTGAGATTGTCCTGCTATTAACATAAAAAGTGGAACAGCACTTTTTGATTCATCTCTTCCTTGTTGCCACATAATATTTTCTCTAATCTTCCAAATACAAGGTGATGTAAACGCATATAAAATAGCTTCAAAAATTCTCTTTTTTGTAGCTTCTTCTTTATTCATTGTATATTTTGTATATACATTTATAAATTTATCTAAAAGTTCTAATTTTTCTTTTATTATAGTTTTATCACACTCTTTTGTAAATTGCTCAAGAGTATTATCTTCTGATTCTTCACTTTTAATGTAAAAATGGTTCTCTAAAGGACTATAAACTAAGTTCATTCTACTATCTTTGAACTCTTTTATTATAGTTTGTGGTTTTAATACTTTTGTGATTAACTGCTCTTTATTTTTTATAAATTGTGCTGGAGTAATAAAAGTAGTTATCCCCTTTGTTGCTTTTGTTACGATTTCAATTACTGTTTTAGTTTGCTCTATACTTTTAAGCTCTTTTTTTAGATTCTCTTCTTGATTTACTATAACTTTTTTTGTGCTTTCAATATTTTTACTTAAATCTTCAGGTAAAACAACTCCTATTTGAGCATTTTTTAATCTATCTTGTAAAATATCTAAACTATCTTCAGCATTTAAAATGATAATTTTTTCCTCATCTTTTGCTTTTTTTCTTATAATATCAGGTATAAAATCGTTTGTATGTTTTTTTATATCTTCATATCTTTGAAGAAAAATATCTACAATTTTTGAGTTATATAAACTATCATAAACTACTAACTCTTCAAACTGTCTATCTCCACCAAATGCTTTTGTTGAAAAATTTGCACTACCAAATATAACTCTTGTATTATTTGTTTTTAGATTTTTTAAAATATAAATCTTTGAGTGAATAGTTGTACCTGTGCTTGTAAATCTAATAGATACATCATTATTTAATATTTTTGTTAAAGTTTTTTTGTCTAAATTTGAAAAGAAACTACTTGTATAATTTGGATCAAATAAAAATTTTTGAGCATTTTCACCATCTTCAATTCCTAAAAGAAGCTCAATTTTATCAAAATCATTTACTTTATTAAAAAAGTATTTTATAGATGAAACAAAAGTACATACACTAAGAGAGTTAAACTCTTTATTATCAAAAAGATTTTCAATATTTCCTGTATAAACTTCATCATTATAGATGATATTTAAATACTTTACCTGATTGTTGCTAGAAAAAAGTGATGTCATAAAATCCTCCTTTTTTTATCTTTTAAATTATAATAAACCAATAAGACATTTTTCTGTACAAAATTATAGTATTAGTAAATTACCAAAGTAAGTAATTTAAACTTATATTTAATACTTTTTCACTTGTTGCTTCATTATTTTTTGATAAAATAGTTTCCTATACTTTATTTTCATCAATAGAAAAGTTATTTAGCTTATTACAATTACTCATTTATAATTTATTGTTTTTTATTTGAGAATAATTTAAAAATTATTCATCTTCTTCTAACTCTTTTTTTAATTTTTCTATTTCTTCATTAACTTCTAAAATTTCTTCTTTTAGTTTTTTTATTTCAAAATCTTTTGCTTCAACTATCGACATAAGCTCCATTAATTTTTCTTTTTCCTCTTTTGTTAATTTCATAACAACTCCTTTTTAGCATTTTATCTAGCTATATAATCTTTAATAATATATTAAATTGTAAAATAATAACAAATAAAAGCTTTGTAACATTGGCTATTTGTAGACATTTGTTCATAAATGTAACTTAATTAAAAAAGGAAATATAGAAGGTATTCTTTTGTTTCAATGTGTACTTGCCTTCGAACTTTTTACTTCAACAAAAGCTGATGATAGCTTAGTTGAAGCAAGGAGAAAAGGTTTAAAAGAAAAATAATATTTTAAATTTTTATAGCCTATATCTAGCTATATAGTAATGTTTTAATACAATTATTAGATTTAATTAATTGATATTCAACTACTTTTTGAGCTGGATAATAAATGTGTCTTCCTTTTCCTTCTACATATTGAGGGCAGTCATATCCAGATTTTCTTCTTTCATCTAATGTTCTAGTGCTTATAGCTAAGACTTCTGCTACTTGAGCCGAAGTTAAAATTAAACCATATTTTATTATCAAGGCATTGAGCATCATGTCATATAACTTATCTTGCCCAATTATTTGATTATCAAAAGTAGTTATCTTACTAATTTTATCGTATTTATTCATTCTATGTCTCCTATAGTAGCTTATCTTGGTTATCTTCGCTATCCATAAGTTCGAAAATTAATTTATTGTTTTCTTTTGTTAGTCTGGTAGCTTTCCAATACTTATTTTTTCCATTTTGTATAATTTTATTTACTTTATCTTTATTAAATCCTACATTAGTAAGATGTTTTAAAATATCGCTATAAATAGGTTTATCTTCCTCATTTCTTATAAAATTAATGATTAGTTCCCTAATCTCAAGCTCTTCTTTTGTCTCCATTGCA
This sequence comes from Arcobacter cryaerophilus gv. crypticus, assembly GCF_002993025.1. GTDB lineage: Bacteria > Campylobacterota > Campylobacteria > Campylobacterales > Arcobacteraceae > Aliarcobacter > Aliarcobacter cryaerophilus_B. The sequence goes on from NZ_NXGI01000017.1 coordinate 152,245, forward strand.
TAATCGATATCCACTTTTGAGAGTGTATTATCTTGATTATAAGTAAAAGCAATATAATTTGAAATATTATTTCTATCTTTTAAAGGATGAAATATATAAGTTTGTTTATCGTCATTTCTTTTTAACTCATATGCAAGTGCAATATCTTCCATAAATGCGCTTGAGCCAGCAAAAGCAGAATTAAAATCTTTATTCAATTTATTTTGGTGATGTAAGAAAATTATTGTAGCACCATTTTTTCTAAGTTCTTTTAATATATTCATCATATCAGTTACATCTTTATGAGAATTACGATCTCCTATAATAAAATTTTTTATCGAATCAAAAATAATTAAAAAATCGGCTAAATCTTTCTTTTTTAATTCTGTAATAATTCTATATAGATCCAAATCTGATAATTCAATAAAATAATTAAGTCTATTACCAAACTTATCCTTTACTAAGTCAATATTCCTAGATTTTATGGTGATGTGAGAATTATCACCATCAAGATAAAATACTCTTTTTACTGTTTTAGCATCTAGTAACATATTACATAGTGCTAATGCCATTAATGATTTTCCTACACCTGGTCTTGCTACGAACATTATAATATCATTCTTAATAATAAATTGATCATAAAGGTATTCAATTTTTTTATTTTTCAGTTTTTTAAGATCTAAATCAAAATCACTAATAAATTTTTCAAATTTATCATCAATTTTTTTTAGATTTATTTCGCCATTAAGATTTTCAAATTTTTCTTGTAAATCTTGTAGTTTATTAATTTGATTAAAATTACCTTCTTTAATTTTTGCAGCAACTGTTGTTATTTGTCTTTGTAAACTATATTCTTTTAACTTTTTAATAGAATCAGTAATCGAATCTAAAGGAGTTGCAGCAATAACATCAATATAATATTGCTCATTAATATTTGTTTGATTTGTTAAAAAAACATTATTTTCATCAACTCTTTGATCATTTTTATGAAGTGAAATTATACTATCGTATATAATTCCATGTTGCTCGTAATAAAAATCTTTTGATTCAATAATTTTTAAACAATCTTCTATTTTATCTGTATTATTATTTGTGATAAGAGAACTTAAAATAGCTCTCTCAATTCCTAATAAGCACTCAATACTGTATTTTAAATCATAATTTATATTATTTATCATGCAACACTACCTTCATCAAAAACTAAAGTTAATTGATAGAAATTATTATTTAAAGATTCTTTTGTAATTTTAAATGCGAAACTATATGGATCATAATTTAAAATATCCAAAGATCTAAATCCAAACTTTTCACATATATCTTGAAAATCTTGCATATCAAAATCCATATCTACAATTGAATTTTCCCAGACTTTTTTAAGCCCAATTTTTATTGTTTCTCGATCAATTTTTTCTAAATCTATTTCCTGCACAATTTTTTCAAAAGCATCATCTAAATCTTCCATTTCATACAAATAATTGTTAAATTGTGTATAATTAATCTTTCTAAATGGACTAAAGTAATTTTTAATATTATTTGTTATCCTTGATAGGATCTTATGAATTATTTTAGTATTACTGTCATTTTCTAGATCAAAAAAATATCTCTTATTTATTTGTTTAATCGTAGTTTCAACACCTATTTTGTAAAGATCATCATCTGATAGTTGGATACTAATAAATCCACCAGTTCTTACAAACAAATTAATACATTTTTGGCGCAAATAAAAATCATATAACCATGAATCTTGATTTTTTAGATGAATCAATAATTCATCTTTTCCCATACAATTAATCTTTTGTATTTGAAAATCCTCCAAAATATTGTTATAATCCGATAATAAGTAAGGGATTGATTTTTTTTTAGACATGCTATAGTCTCCTTTATTTTTAATCTCGATCCATTTTCCTTATAAACTTTTGGCGAAGCTGGGGAATTTGGATCGTTTTTTATTTGTGATTTATTGAATCACTGGAAAAAGTTTACCATCAAATATTTTACATGTCAATACTATTTATCTGCTTACATACACCTAATTATCGAACTTATTTAAACTTTAACTAAAATAAATTCAGTATAAAATAACACTTAATTAAGCTATTTTTAAGAATAATGTATATATTTTAATACCATTAGTATATATACAATTTATGTATATTTTTTGTACATATATGAAAAAAATTGTACATAAAATTTTTTAAAAATTGTATTTTTTTATAAAAATATATAGTAAAAATATCTAATTTTTTTGTTTTTTTCTATTTTTTTCAATATTTTTCACTTCTATATTGTTTGCTTTTTCATAAATTTTTATAGCAATTTCTATAGATTCTCTTGTTGTAAGATTTAACTCTCTTTGTAAGAAATCAATTGCATTTTTTGGTTTTTGATTATTTGTTAAATTTTTTATCTTATTATCAACTGTAATTTCATATTTATTTTTATCTAGCTTATAATTTTGAACTGCAAATTCAAGCACAAAATTAGCATCTAATTCTTCTTTTATTTCTGATAGATTTACTTTTTGCGATAATTCTTTGTCCTTTATATTAAGGGTTTGTTGCTGTAAGTCAGTTTTTGCTCTTGGAATAATTATTTCTGCTTTAATACTCTTATTTTTACGCTCTTTTTCAATTAACTTTGCAATTTGACTATTAGCCTCATATATAAAATCTTCATCTCCATATGGTTCTATATTTTCAAGTTTCCAATCTTTTGCAAGTGCTATATCAATCATGATTTTAACTTGCTCTTCTAAATTTGTTGAATTCCTAAGAGATACTATTTCATTACCTGCATCAACTATTTTAATATTTTTGGAAAAATTACTAACAATTACTTCATTATTCTCTTTTTTTACATAATATCCCTCTAATTTATCTTTTATTAGATAATCGTAGTGTTCAACAAATAGTTTTTGTTGATAGCTTAGGTATTTAAAACTATTTTGAATATTTTTATTTGACTTTATTTTAGAATTTTCAGATTCATAGATATTATTTAATTTTTCTTTTGATTTTTTGCTTTTTCTTTTATAGATATTTTCTATTCTAGTTTCATAATAGCTTAGTAAAATATCTTCAAGTTCTTTTTTTGATTTATGTCTTGGAAAGGTTCTATTTTTATCATCTTTTAAAATAAATCTTAAAAAATCTTTACCATTTAGATTTAAAGAGTTTGATTTTTTATTTCTTTCTTGTAGATTTAATATTTTTATATATTTATATGTTTTACTTCCAGCTATTTTAAAATCTCTGTTTTCTTCAAATTTTAGGTCATTTTGTAAAAAGTATAAAAGTTCATCTGCTGTTTTTATATCTTTTAACAGTTCTATCCAATTAGCTCTTGTAATTGCTATTTTACTTTTTATTTTATCTTCTAAATTATTCTCATCTTGAATCTTTTCATCAGTATCGTTTTTTTTATCTTCATCTTTTCTAGGAATTTCAAAGCCATATTTTTTACAAACATAACTTTGTAAAACATCATCTAAAAAAGAGTTATTAAAAAAAGTAGTTCTTAATTGTGTATCATCCAAAGGATTATATTTTGCAATTGCAATATGAATATGAGGAAATCTTTGTCTGTTTTTTTCATTAATTTGAATTTTTGGCATATGGGCTTCAGAGTAAGCAATTACTTCATTTTCCAAGTTATATCCACTTGTATGATGTTTAATATATATAAGAGCTAACTCTTTAAATAGTTCATCTCTTTTTTGCTCATCATCTATTTCATTTAATTTATCCATATCTTCTTGTGAGAAAGATAGAGTGATATGAATATAATTGCTTTCATAGTTTTTATATTTATTTAAATATTTTTCAGTTTGTTTAAAAATTTGAAGATTTCCATATAGAGTAATAGTTTTATCTTTTTGGTCTCTTGTATAAATACTATCTTTTCTAGCACCACTTATTAAATAATCTGCAAATCCCTCTTTTGCTCTGGAAATCCTTGCTAACAATTAAAACTCCTTTTCAAGGATTGAATCTAATTGGTTTTCAATGATAATTAATTTATTAATTAGATTTTTATAGTTATAAGAATCAAGTTTTTCCAGTTGGATTGAATAATTTAATCCATGACTTAGCTGATTGATGTTAACTCCAATTTTATTTATATTCCAAATTAACTCTTTTAAATCTTTTTTATTGTTTATTTTTACATTGATATTTGAAGATGAAATAAATTGTCTTAAAAACTCACTTGAGTTCATATTTGCTTCTTGTGATTTTGAATTCAAAAGATCTTTTAACTCTTTTGATATTCTAAATTTAAACTCATCTTTTTTCATAACAATCCTTTTTAAAAAATGTTTCTTATATATATTCACAATTTTTAGATTTATTTTGATTTTTAAATTTGTTATGCCTTTTAATATTAATAAAATTTTATAGATTATAGAGTTTATATATTTTTTGGATTAAAAATATTTGTATTAATATTTATGTGTAGATAAAGTTTTTGGGATTTTTAAGGGCGAGCCCTTAAAGAACGATGTCATTTGGAGAAACGTAGTGTACCCACAATGGCTGTCGTTCCTATTCTAAAAAACAATTCAAATTTAAACTATATTGTAATAATTACATACTTTTTCATTAAATTATAAAATATATCAAGATTTTATAAACTTATCTAAATCTTTTCAATAAATAATTCAATTTTATACTATTTTACAAATAAATATAATTTATCGCAACTTATTATATATTTAATTAATCTTATTAGTACTTGTAGTACCATCTCTAAATGAGTAAAATGTTATGTATGTATCTGTTATTTTTAAAACTTTAATATCATCAATAAAATCGCCCTCTTTTATGATTTTTTTATTGTCATAAACTAAAATGGTTTTAGAATCTTCAATCATTGTTATAATTCTTTTTTCATTAATAGCCTTGTATAAGTCAGAAAAATTTTCAATTCTATTACTAATTTCATGATATTTATAAAAAAATATTGATGCAAAGAATCCAAGAAATATTGCAATAATTGAGCATAAAATTAAAGCTTTATAGCCAACTATTTTCTTATAAGCTTGTAAATGTTTTTGATCAGATTCTAAAACTTGTTTAAAAAATAAAGAGTTATCTGCAATTTTACTAATATTTGATTCAAGGGTTTTGTTATTCTCAAATGCATTTTTTAAAACTTCTACTACTTTATTATTCAAATAGGTTTCAATCTTTTGCTTTGCATCATTTGATAAATTAGTTGATAATTTTCCTAAAAACTCTTTAGTTGAAGTTAACTCTTTTAATAAAATATCGATATTAATTTTTTCATTTTCCAACTTTTCAAGTCTATTTATATTTGGAGTAATTTTACTATTAAGCAAAGTAGATAGATACTCATATCTATCTACGATATCAATTAGTTCTTGCTCACTAAGTTCTATAACTTTTGCTCTTGCCACAGTTTATCCTTTTATATTAAATTATTTTAATCGAGTTTAAAATTTTCAATAAAAGTGTTGCAATATTTATAAATATGCTCATTAATTCTATTTAATTTTTTATTTTTCAAAAAAATATCTTTTCCTTCTTCAAGCCATGAAGCTTCAATAGAATCAATATTTTCCATAATTAGTTTTGCTTTTAAGTATGCATCTAGAAGTGAGTATTGGTGCTTACTACTTATAATATCTGGTAAATCTGTTTCTAAAATATAGTTTATATTTTTTACTTTATTTTGGAACTCTTCAATTCTTGAAGGCAAGTTAAACTCATCATTTCCAAATAGTGCTTTAAACTTCTCTTTTATTGCTATAAAATCATAATCTGGGCATCTATTTAACACAAGATTTATATTTGCTGTTTCATCAAACTCTAAAATCGTATCAATTGTTTGAATAGCATTATCAACGTTAGAAATACTATTTGTAATTGGAACAATATAAGTTAATCCTTTCAATTCTTTCTCATTTAGAATTCCTAAAACTTTCATTGTATCATCACCTCCTCCACAATCAATTATGTTTATGGAATCATCTTTTGATGTTAGAGTATTAAATTCAACTTCATCAAGTGCGTCTAAACCATCATTTACTCTAAATGTTTTAAATTTAATTTTTTCACTATTGTCAATCAATTTTTTTGAGTTATTGTTATTATCAACTTCAAATATAAATATATTTTTATCTATAAATAATAGAGGTAACTTTTGAATAGAAACCATAGATTTTCCTTCACCACCCTTTGTGTTACACACAACAATAATATTATTTAAACCTCTTTGTACATTTTTTTTAGCCATGATATATTCCTTTTTTATTTTATTTTTTTGGAAGATTTTTTGAAATAAAATCTAAAGTATTATTTGTTAAATCATCAACATTATTCACAATATTTTTAGCATTACTATTAATTTTTGAATCTTTAACACCCGCCCTACTTTTCGAATCAGACTTTGAATCTAAATCTATATTTTCAGAACAAAATAAATATAACAACGATAGGGATAAATCTTTTTCAAACACAGTATTAATCATTAAATGAATCTCTTTTTTTGAGTAAAACCTAAGTAGAGTTTTTATTTCATCTTTTATTAAAAATAAAAACTTTGTTGGTTGAATACTTTTTAGTTCATCTTCACTTAAATAATTATTCAAGATAAACTCTTTTTTCTTTAGTAAAATATTTTTACTTTCCAAACTATTTACTCCTTTTACATATTTTTTCAAAGATTTTTAATCTTCTATATATATTCACAAAATTGTAAAAAAATTTAAAATTGAAAAATTGTGAATATAGTAAACCAAATAAAAAAGGATGTAAGATGGAGTTGTTTAATAACGATAAAAATATTAAGAAGATAGAAGATTTAATTTTTAATCTAGAATTAGATCTATCTAGAATAAAGTCAGACATTTTAAAATTTCAATTTGAGTGTTATGAAAACTTTAAAAAAATAGAAGATTATGAAAATAAAATGCATGAGCTAAAAAGAAGTATTAAGTATGAGAAAATAGAACAAATATTAAGATTATATCAAGATTGTTGAGACGCATGAATTTGGCCACCCAAACGCATAAAGACTTGGCCAGTTGAGGAGTTAAAAAGTATTCTTACAAAATTATATCATAAGTGGCCAAATGTTTTTATTTTTTTGCTAAATATTCTCTCATTGAACCACCTCTTA
>NZ_NXGI01000018.1 GCF_002993025.1 Arcobacter cryaerophilus gv. crypticus
TAAGAGGTGGTTCAATGAGAGAATATTTAGCAAAAAAATAAAAACATTTGGCCACTTATGATATAATTTTGTAAGAATACTTTTTAACTCCTCAACTGGCCAAGTCTTTATGCGTTTGGGTGGCCAAATTCATGCGTCTCAACAATATGGTTAAATAAAACTTGATCTGGCTACACTAAATAGGACATAGAAAATAACTATGTTAAAATTAGTGAAAGCGGAGAATAAAAATGAGAAAAAGTAATTACTCACAAGAGTTTAGAGAATCAACTATAAAATTTTGTATTGATAATAGTGATAGATCAATTTCAAGCATTGCTAGAGATTTAGGATTAAATAAAGGAACTTTAGCTTTATGGGTAAATGAGTACAAAGCTAAAAATAATTTGTTACCTGTAAATGATTTAAAGAATGAGACTTTAGAGCAAGAGAATAAAAGACTTAAAAAAGAACTTGCAATTTTAAAACAAGAAAAAGAGATATTCTTGTGCTTGCACTCTCTGTGAGAAAAAAGGCAGCAGCATACTTTGCAAAAGAAACTCTATAAAGTATGCTTGGATAAAAGAACACTCAAAGAGTTTTAATGTACAGCTTATGTGTAAACTTTTTAAAGTTAGCAGAAGTTGCTACTACAACTGGATTGAAAAAGGTTCTATTGTAAATAAAATTGATAAAGATTTAAATAATCTCATTAAAATCATTTTTGAACATTCATGTGCAACTTATGGAACAAGAAGATTAAAAGAGGTTTTAAAACAAAGATATGGTCTTATAGTTTCAAGAAGAAAAATTCAAAGAACTCTGAAATATTTAAATCTAAAAGTAAAAATGAAACGAAGATTTAAAGTAATTACAACAACATCAAATCATACTCTACCAATTGCACCAAATCATCTAAATAGAGATTTTTATAGCTCACAAATAGATAAAGTTTATGTTGGAGACATTACATATATTCCAACAAATGAGGGATGGTTATATTTGGCTGTTGTAATCGATATTTACTCAAGAAAAGTTGTTGGATGGTCTATGAATTATAGTTTAAAAACTTCACTTGTTAATGATGCACTATTAATGGCATTAAAAAGAAGAAATCCTTCTAAAGGACTAATTTATCATACTGATAGAGGAAGTCAGTATGCCTCTTATGAACATAAAAATCTTTTAGAAAAATATGGGATAGTTCAAAGTATGAGTAGAAAAGGAGATTGCTGGGATAATGCAGTTGCAGAGAGTTTTTTTCATTCTCTAAAAACTGAATTAATTCATCATGAGAAATTTATATCAAGAAAACAAGCAAGTGAAAAAATATTTGAATATATAGAGATTTTTTACAATAGACAAAGATTACATTCATCAAATGGATATATGTCTCCAAGTGAATTTGAAGATAAAATGTTACGTTTTGAAATGGTTAGTTAAATTAATCTTTTTTTGTCCTATAAAGTGTTGACAGATCAACTGTTCTATAATCAAAACATGGCTTTATTATATAAATTTTACGATATTTTATAAATGGAAAATAATCAACAAAAAAATGTTTAAATATATACAGTGAATAAATATCTATCTAATTTATCTAGATAGATTTTAAATAAAAAACTCAATTAACACTATAGCTCAACAAGTTTAATAAGTTCAGAATATTATATTGCAATTATTAAAATCAGTAAAAATCAGTAAAATACACATATAATTTAATCATATAATTTCAATAACCAATAAGGTTAAAACAAAAAAAGGATAAAAAATGTCAAAAGCATTCTATGGACCAAGATGGGGACAAACTGATAAATGGGGAAAACCTAAATGTACAAATAGAACATATCAAAATGGAGGGCTAAAATATAATAAAAAGAAATCTAAAAATGATTAAACTTGACTGTAAATTTAACTCTAGATAACATATTAAAGTTATCTAGAGTATCTAATCTAGGTGTGATTCTTTACCAAGATCACTATTTTTCCTTATTTTTTCCAATTCGCTTAATAATAATGTAAATGCTTCATTTACATTATTATTTCCTTGTATGTCTTTATAATAATTTAACTCTCGAATTGTTGAGTTTAAATTTAATGGAGATATTTTTTTAATATCAATTATATTATTTAATTCTTTTTTTAAATTTGTTACATCATTTTGTAGCATATAAAATTCTAATTTACTTATAAAATACCACCAACTTGATTCTACTTTTACTTCTTTCCATTTTTTTACATAATTAGAGAATTCTTTTTCATAATCTAAATTTGTTAATATATACAAAATATTTATTAAAGAATAATAGCTTTTTTCCAATTCGAATGTTCTTTTATATAATTGCAAAGATTTTACTAAAGATTCTTCATCCGTATCTTTATAACCAATCCTTTTATAAGATGCGGCTAATAAATTTATCAATTCAATCTCATTACAAACGTTAAAATCAAAACTATTTTCTAATGTTTCTATTGCTTTTTCATCATTTTGAGAATTTGAAAAATATTTAGCTTTTATAGAAACAATATATTTTTTAAAATATTCAGAAATATCTTTTTGTTCAATAAAATAAATTAACTCTAAAATAATTTCATTATTTGGAATTTTTTCGAAAGAATTTAAAAGTAATACAATCAAAAAATCATTAGAATAAATATATGATTTTTCGTTAAAGATTTTTTTAATTTCTTTAATTATTGTATCTTCTGAATTATTTAAAATACTTAATAATTTATTGATATCTTCTTGTTTTAAATTAAAACCATAATCTTTAATTTTTGGTCTAATATCTTTTATTGATAATAAATTTAAATCTTCAAAATTTTTATACATCTTTTTCATAAACCAATCATAGGAAATTTCATGAATATTACAAAAGTTTTCAATAAATTTTGCTTCTTTTTCATAACTTCTTTTAACTTCTTTATCAGAAAGTAAATTTACATTCTTTAAATATTGTCTAATTGAAGAAGAAGTTTTATATCCATTTATTTTATCAAATTCTGTTTTAGATATTTTACTATTTCTGTCTTCAAGATTAAAATATTTATCACATTTCTTCAAATAATCTTCTAATTTAATAGATAAATATTTAGAAAATTGATCTTTTGAATAAACTGGTTTAATAAATTTTTCTCTTAAAAAATCAATTTTTGATGGCCAGTCCAAATACTTAACACTAAAATTATCTATTAGTACTTTTTCAAAACTATCAACATTGGACATATCGCAATATTTTAAATAAATTTTATATATTTTTAAAATATCTTTTAACTCAGTAAGATAATTATCTTCATTTATATTTTCTTTTAATAAAAGCTTCTTTATTTCTTTACAATCCATAATTTTCCTTGATTAATTACATTAAAATTATAATATAAATACATTAGATAAAATCTAAATTCCAAAAAAGTATCATAAATCATATAAAATATATTTAGTACGATTTATAATCGTACTAAATATTTATAAATAAATCAGGTAGTTAGAACGACTCTTTTATATTATTTAATAAATTATATTTATCGCAACCAATTTGTATACCAGAATCACATACTTTTTTATAAAATTCTTTAGCGATTATATAATCTTGTTTTACTCCTTCTCCATTTTCATACATAATCCCGAGTTTGTATTGAGCATCAGAATCACCTTGAATAGCTGCTTTTTCAAAATATTCTATCACTTTATTATAGTCTCGTTTTATTATTTTACCATCTCTATAAATAATACCTAAATTATATTGCGTCTCTGCAATACCTTTAACAACTGCTTTTTCATGTAAATATAATACTTTTTTATAATCTTGTTTTACTCCTTCACCGTTATAATACATAACTCCAAGATTATGTAATGATTCTGGAAAATCATGATTAGCTGCTTTTTCAAAATATTCTATCGCTTTTTTATAATCTTGTTTTACTCCTTCACCGTTAGAATACATAACTCCAAGATTATGTTGTGCTTCTGTAAAACCCTGATTAGCTGCTTGTTCCAAATAATATATTGCTTTGTCATAGTCTTGTATTACGATTTTACCTTTATAATATAAAAAACCAAGATAATTTTGAGCTTTTCCAAAACCAAGAGAAGCTGAACTCTTAAAATATTCTAATGCCTCTTTATAATCTTGTTGTATAATCTCCCCTTCGTAAAATAAAACTCCAAGATTATATTGAGCAAGAGCGTTACCAAGAGAAGCTGATTTTTTAAAATATTCTAATGCTTTTGTATTATCTTGATTTACAACATATCCTTTTAAATACATGTATCCTAGAATAAATATTGCCTTACTATGATTCATTGAAGACAAATATTCAAAAATTGATAAAGCTTTGTTATAATCACCATTTTTTAAAGCCTTATAACCATCTTCTAAATCTACACCAAAAGACAAGTTAAAAACAAGCACTACACTAATTATAGTTTTCTTCAATTTATTTTCCTTGTTACTTAATATTACTTTTATAATCAATTATTATTTTTATATTTAGCCTTTTCTTATATGATTTTATTTATTTTTGTTGACTTTTTTACCATCAATAAATATCGATGTGTTTCCACTTTTTGATGAATAAACAGTAACTTTTTGGCTTCCATTATGGTAATTATCCCATGTTCCATCATATTTATCTTTTGTTGAACTTACTTTTTTGTATTCTTTTGACATTTTGTATCCTTAATTTTTTTAACCTTATTGGTTAACGAAATTATATGATTAAATTATATATTTATTTTACTGATTTTTACTGAAAATGCCAATATAGATATATCTATAAGTTTATATTAGGATATTTTTTTTGACATGACTGAATGATGTTGGAATTAATACTTTTAATATTTAAATAATTATAATTATGCTTTATAATTAATTCATCTGTAGTTAAAAAATCATTTTCTTTTTTATTTGTATCGTAAATACATTCTATAATAGGTCTAACATCTTCTTTGGAATGACCCCAAGATAGTAGACACTTTTTTATTCAGTTAACACCTTGGGTTGAGTAACACTATCATTGTATCTTTTCTCAAATTCATTTGGACTTATAAAATCTAAAAAACTATGTCTTCTTTTTGAGTTATAAAACATTTC
>NZ_NXGI01000001.1 GCF_002993025.1 Arcobacter cryaerophilus gv. crypticus
GGATAAAATCATCAAGTCCCATAAAAAAGCCCTTTATATAGTTGATTGTAGTGATGAAATTATATCAAAAAGTGCCTATTTATGGGCTTTATTATAGCTTTTATATATAAGAAATTGAAGATTTTTTATGTGCGAAAGTTGAGTTACTAAAAGAAATAGTATCATAAGAAATAGGACATAGAAAACTAATATAAGTACTCCTCGTTACAAAAATACTTGAATTTAATCAATATTTATCAAAAGCTTTTTTACTAGGTTTTACTAGCATTGTTAGGTTATCATTAATATATTTAACTTCAAAAATATCAAGATATTTAATAAGTGCTCCTAATTTTTTAAACCCATGATTAATTGGTGAAAAAGAGCTAGTTTGACTAATATATAACCCTACATTTTTTAAATCAGCCCAACCATTATCTCCTGATACTTGCTCTACAGCATTTAGAAGAAATTTATTAAGATTATAATCTTTTCTAGCATCATAATCATTACCTTTATAAGTGATTTTAAAATCATATGCGTATTTGTTGCTATCATCAAAATCTTGGCTTTGTTCTTCAATATGAATAAATTTTTCTACATAGATAAATTGAGAACAAGCTTTTACTAATGAATCAGGTGTTTTTTCTTCTCCATAACCAAGTACAGTTATCGCATCAGATATAATCCTAGAAACAAGTGGTGTAAAATCACTATCACTTGTTATTAAAGCAACAATATCTATATTTTTTGTATATATTGAATCTATAACATCAATTACTATTGCAATATCAGAAGCATTTTTATTATTTGTATAAGCAAATTGTTGATAAGGCTGAATATTATAGTCTAATAAAACATTCTGCCAACCATGAAGATATTTACTTGACCAATCTCCATAAGCCTTTCTGATATTTATTTTTCCATATTGAGATAAATCTTTAAAAATACTATCTATATATTTTGAACTAACATTATCACAATCAATAAACATTGCAATATTTTTTTGTTGATTATTTTCCATTATTAAAATCCCATAAAAATTATATATTTAAAATTCTATCTAAGATTTCTTACACTTCTACCTACACAATAAAATAATTTCAGTTAAAGCATATAATTTTAAAATCATATGAAAGTAAAGAAACCTATTTTAAACATTATGATTTTTTAAACTCTCTACCTTTATATATAGAATATAAAGATTATAGAACAAAAGATAATAGATATTTAGTTGTAAGTCACTCAACTATTGGTACAGTTTGGGAATTAAAAGATAGTCAAGATAAAATTGATGAAGATATTTTTGAATCTCATATTTTATGGAGTAGAAAACCTAGTATAAATATAAAAGAGATTTTTAATGTTTATGGACATACAATTTTTGAAGAGCCAAAAATAAATGAATTTAGCTGTGGAATAGATTTAGGTTGTTGCTATAAAAAAGAGGCTTAAAAGTTCACTCAAAATCCTCTTTAAAACTTTCATCAAAAAGTGAAGCGTAACAACTTTTTTTATCTTTTTCACCGCATGCATTATTATAAGATTCTTCAGCTTTTTTATTATCTTGATTAGCTCCAAGCCCTTTTGAATGCATATCACCTAAAAGATATAATGCATTTGAGTATCCAGTGTCTGCAACTTTTGATAAATATTCAAAGGCTTGTTTATAATCTTGCTCAAATTCATCTAAAATATTTTTATTGGGCAAGATAGTGTACTCCAAATATTGCATAGAGTAACAGGTGTTTACAAGAATAAGGATTTAGAAAAAATTGTCTTGACTTTTTAGAAAAAGTGTAGATTGGTATATAGTTATATATTATTTGTGAAGGTTAATTACAATAATTTTATAAATTTAACATAATAACTTGCTATTATTTATTTTTTCAGATACAATGGTTTTGTTAAAGATGATTTAGAGTTTTACGACATCTTTAGTTTGCTTTTATTGATACTTACAAAATTAATACAAACATCTATTAATAATATAACTCCTCATTATACAACACATGCTTCGATTAAGAAGTAAATTAAATTCAAGGAATTGCAATGGCAACTCAAAATATTGGAACAGTAAAATGGTTCAACACAGAAAAAGGTTTTGGATTTATCCAATTAGAAAATGAAAATGACGAGTTTTTTGTTCATCATAGTGAAGTTAACTCTTCAGGTTATGGAAGAGTTAATTTGGTTGAAGGTCAAAAAGTATCTTTTGAAATTGGTAGAAATGAAAAAGGTCCTCAAGCAAAAAATGTTGCTGCTATCTAGTGTAATATGGTTTATTTATAAACCATATCCACAGATATAAATATTACGAAGGAGAAAAATGTCAATAATAAATATTAGTATGCAAATAAAACAGTTAGTACTGCTAAGACTTATAAGCAATGGTGAAAGCCTAATAGATGCTAGTTCAAAATCTGGTTTATGTATTAAAATTGCAAAAGAATATCTACAAGATAAATAAATAAATTTCTTAAATAAATCAAAATTTTAGTGTTAAATAGTTTTAAAGTTTCACTTAAGATCCTTTAACTCTGTTATAAAAATATACTACCTCCACAAAATATCTTTTTCAAGTTTTCCAAATTACCTATCTTATTTATTGTATAATGTTTTCAAAAATTAAAAAATTGAGGTTTTATTTGGTATTAGAGATAAAAAAATTAACATTTGGATACAAAAAAAATAGCTTTATATTTGAAAATTTTGACTTAGAGCTTAAAAAAGGTGAATTAAAAACAATTTTTGGAAAAAGTGGAAGTGGTAAAACAACACTTTTTGAGCTTATTTTAGGAAACCTAAAACAACAAAGTGGAGAGATAAAAAAAAGTAAAACAGCTATGATTTTTCAAGATCCCTTTTCATCTTTTCATCCAACATATACAATTTTTGAGCAGATAAAAGATGTAGTAAATAGAGATTTTAAAGATGAAATTGATAATATTTTGTCTAAATTAAGCCTAGAAGAATCACTTTTACACAAAAAACCATATGAGTTAAGTGGTGGACAGCTTCAAAGATGCTCTATTTTAAGGGCAATTTTATTAAAACCAGATTTACTTTTGATAGATGAGCCAACTTCTGCACTTGATAATATAATCGCTTATGATACAATGAAATTAATAGTAAATCTTTTAAGTGATTGTGCAATTTTGCTTGTGACTCACGATATAGATATGGCTTTGTGGTGTAGTAATGAAATAATAAGGTTGGAAAATGGAAAATAAAAAAAGAGCTTTGATACTCCTAAATATGGGTGGAGCTAGAAATAAAAATGAGTTAAAAATGTTTTTAACAAATATGTTTAATGATGAAAATATTTTGACTATAAAAAGTTCATTTATAAGAAAAATAGTAGCTTCTTTGATTGTAAATAAAAGATTAAATGAAGCTTGGAAAAACTACGAGCTTATAGGAAATTGTTCTCCTATAAACCCTTTGAGTGAAAAATTAGTAGAAAAATGTAATGAAAAAATAGAAGATTTTAGAACATATCAAGTAATGAGATATACTCCTCCTTTTGCAAAAGATGTGATTGAAAATTTAAAAAAAGATGGGATAAATGAAGTTTTGCTTCTTCCTTTATATCCTCAATACTCTACAACAACTACAAAATCATCTTTGGAAGATTTTATTAAGTTTGCAAAAAATAGTTTTAAAATAAAATCTATATATGATTTTTATAGAAATGATAAATTTAATAATTGTATTGTAGATGAAATAGAAAGAATTCAAGATGGAAAAGATGATTTTAATCTAATATTTTCAGCTCATGGCTTACCTCAAAAAATTGTAGACAATGGTGATCCTTATGAAAAGCAAATGATTGAGCATGTTGAGATTTTAAGTAAAAAATTACAAAATAAAAATATAAACTTCAAATCAATCAATCTTGCATATCAATCAAAAGTTGGTCCTTTGAAGTGGCTTGAACCATCGCTTGAAGATATGTTAAAAAATTTTAAAGAGCAAAAAGTTATTATTTATCCACTATCTTTTATAGTTGATAACTCTGAAACAGATTTTGAACTGGATATTGAATATAGACATATTGCAAAAGATTTAGGAATATTAGATTACAAAGTTTGTAAATGTGTGAATTATAATGATGATTTTATAGAGGCTATAAAAGATATAATAGATAAAAATTAATTTTAATAAGATAAGCAATTTAGTTGCTTATCTTATCTCGTTTTTTTTCATGCTTTCAAGCATTTTTACACATCTTGCGCTATGAAAATTTTTAAAATATTCAGGATTTGAAAATATATTATCTTTTAAATTCCAACCTAATTTATCGTTTATCATAATTGATTTTGAAACTTCTTTTTTTGTTCTATTTTCACAAAGAACTGTTTCACCTTTTAAAAACTCATTTTCAACTTCAGCCATTCGTGAAGTTGTAACTTTAAAATGAGCAAAAATTGCAATAATTAGAAATATTAAAACTAGTGGAAAAACTTTTTTAAAGCTATTTGGTGGAGAAAATTTTCTTGTAGTTACAATAGTTGTTACAATAAGAAAAAATATAGCTATAAAAATATAGGCAATTTCAAGTTCAAAAAAAAGTTTCATTTTATACTCCATTTATTAATTATTATTCTCTTTTTCCCAATCTTCAAACTCATCACTAAAATAAATAATTCTTACTTTTTTAAACTCTTTACTTGAGTATAGTGCCATTTTATCTCGATATTGGATTTTATTTGCTATATCTTCTATCGTTTTTTGAGTATCATCTTCGGTTTTTCCATGAATCATTGTAAAAAGATTATATTTCCAGTTTGGATATTGAGGTCTTAAATAACAGTGACTTACAGCACTAAAAGATGCTGCTATTTCTCCTATACTTTGAGAATTTTTTTCATCAATATTCCAAACAACCATAGCATTTGCACTAAAACCAGCTTTTCTATGATTTAAAATTGATGCAAATCTTCTCATGACACCAGAGTTTATAAATTCTTGAATAATTTTAAAAAGTTCATCATAGCTAATATTTAGTTGATCAACTATAAATTTAAAAGGCTCACTTTTAAACTCTATATCTTGCTGTAAAAGTTTGATAAATTTGTAGTGGTATTCTGATAAATCAAGATTTGTAAAAGTTTTTTGGATTAACTCTTCTTGTTTTTCTTCTTTATTTGTAGTGTCTAGTTTTACTGAAATTTTAAATAGTTTTAAAGTTGGAAGGATTATATAATTCTTTGCATTTGTTCTTTTAGCCAAAATCTCAATACTTTTTTCTAGTCCTAAATTTGAATTTGGAGCTACAGCAATAGTAAACCAAATATTAAAAGAGTGATTTCTTTCGTAGTTGTGAGAAATTCCAGGGTGAGAGTTTAAAATTTTTACAGCATTAGGAATATCTTCATCCTTAATTTCAAATGCCACTAAAGATGACTTATATCCTAGCTTTTTTGTATCAAAAATAGCAGATGTTTGTCTTATAATGCCATCTTTTTTTGCTTCATTTAAAATTTCTAAAACTCTCTCTTCTGTTGTATGAAGTTCATTTGCAATATAAAGAAAAGGTTTTTTTGCAAGTGGAAAATTTTTCTGGATTCTAAGTAGAACTTCATTTTTTAGTTCTAGTTGCGGAATTTGTGTCATATCTTTCTCTCCTATTTGAAATTAAAAAAATTTTAACTTAATAATGTTTTTTATAGATTGACTTGAATTAAGATAGAATAACCTAATCTTTGCTAGAATAAAATATATAAAAAAAGGATTTTTAGTGACATATTTTCCAGCTTTTTTAAAATTTGATGATAAAACTATTTTGATAGTTGGTGGTGGTAATATAGCTTTAGAAAAGTTGGAACACCTTTTGAATTTTTCTTCAAATATTACTTTGATTTCAAAAAACTTTAACGAAGAAATAGAATCTTTAATAGATAAAAATGGTCTTAAAATTTTTCAAAAAGAGTATGAAAAAGGCGATTCTAAAGGTTATGATATAGTTATTGTTGCTGTAGATGATTTTTCGTTACAAGAGAATATATATTTTGAAACAAGAGAGTATAAAATTCTTTGTAACTGTGTAGATTTACAGCAATATTGCGATTTTATTTTTCCTTCATATATAAAAAGAGGGGATTTGACTCTAGCAATTTCTACGAGTGGAAGCTCTCCTGCTTTTGCGAAAAATTTTAAAATATTTCTTTCCAATTTAATTCCAGAAGGAGTTGAAGATTTTTTAAAAGAGTTAAAAGATTTGAGAAGCACAATTCCAAAAGGAAAAGAGCGAATGAAATTTTTTGACAATAAAGTAAAAGATTATATAAATTCATGGGAGAAAAAAAGTGAAGAAAAATAAGAAAAGTATTTTATTGATATTGCTAGTTGTTATATTTTTTGTAGTTGGTTTTATTGGATTTAAAAGTTCATTGCCTGAAAATAAAAATGAAAGAGTGTATGGTATTTTACAAGAGTATCTTCCATATAAAATAGAGAAAAGAACAGGTGGTTTGGCAATAGTTTATAAAGATGGAAGAGAAAAAGAGAAACCAAAAAACTCTCAGATTTTTCATATAACTGATAAACTTGATAAAGAGTGGGGAAAAGAGAGTTTAAGACTAGATGGAAATGTTTTAATAGTTTTAAGTAAAGATAAACAAGAGCTAAAAAGATTGGATTTAAGTAGTCAAGAACTAGTTTGGGTTAAAGATTTTTTTGGAATTTAAAATTTAAAAAGTAGGATTTCCTACTCTTCAAACCACTTTAACTCTTCTCTTAATTTTACAACTTCTCCAACAACAATTATTGCAGGTGTTGGAATATCTTTTGCTTTATTTACAATATCTTCAAGTGTTCCAGTAACCACTTTTTGCTCTTTTGTTGTACCTTTTGAGATAACAGCACAAGGAGTTGTAGATGGTTTCCCAATTTTGATTAGTTTTTTTGATATTAATTTTATATTATGAATTCCCATTAAGAAGACTATTGTTTCGTCTGTAATAAAACTATCCCAATTTATTTGAGTATCTTTTTTATTTGGTGCTTCATGACCCGTTACTACTCTAAAAGAGCAAGTAATTCCTCTATGAGTTACAGGAATTCCAGCATAGGCAGGAACACTAATACTTGAAGTAATTCCAGGAATTATCTCAAACTTAACTCCACGCTCTTTTAAATAAAGAGCTTCTTCTCCACCTCTACCAAATACAAAAGGGTCACCACCTTTTAGTCTTACTACAATATTGTATTTAAGAGAAGCTTGATATATTATCTCATTTATCTCATCTTGTGGTATTAAGTGTTTTCCAAACTCTTTACCTACAAATATAAACTCTGTTCCATCTTTTGCCATCTGTAATATCTCAGGGTTAGCGAGTTTATCATATATAATTACATCTGCTTCTTTTATAACTCTTGCTGCTTTTAAAGTCATAAGCTCAATATCACCTGGTCCTGCACCAGTTAAATATACTTTTTTCATACTCTATCTCTCCTCAAAAATAAATATACCAGAAGGTTTTTTAATATCATTTATAGTCTTAATGTTTTTCCAAGTAATTGTGTCTAAAACCTCTATTTTATCTGTATCATTTACACTTACATATAGTTCATTTTTATCATTTGACCATCTTATATGCAATACTTTACCATCAAATTTATACTCTTTTATAATTTTAAAAGTTTTTGTATCAAGAATTTGTAAATATGGAAAATCTTCTCCAGAAAAAGTTACTGCTAAAAAATCTTTATTTGGACTAAGACTTGTAAAAACAGGCATTCCTTTTATATCTATTGATTTTAAAAATTTAAACTTTTTGTCATAAACAAAAACTTTATTATCTCCAACTGCTGGTATAAAAATCTCATCTTTACTCAAACTCCAAAAACCAAAGTGAGGTACTTTTAAAACTTGTTGTTTTTTTTCATCTAAAAAAACATCTATTTTTTTATACTCCATTTTCTCTAAATCAACAACTCCAAAAAAAGGAGAGTTAAAAAAGCCCATTATATAACTTTGTTCTTGAAGCATAGCATCAAAAGGCATTTCTCCTGCATTTTTAAACTCTTTATGTAAAACAAAATTTGGCTCTTTTTTCCCTTCATTTAAATCTTTGTAAACAGATATTATGTCACTATCCATTTGAGAAAAAATCATATAGTTTTTATATAATTTTATCCCCACATTTCGTGAGTTTGTAACTATTTTTTTTAGAGGTTTTAAATCTTTTGTTAAAACATCAACACTTTTATCATCATAATTTGCAACGGCTACGAAGTATTCTGATATTTCAAAGCCTATTGCACTTTTACTAGTTTTGTATTCAGCTTCTATAATCTCTTTTTTTGGGTCAAACTTTATTACATAACCATCTCTTGAAATTGCATAAGCTTCATCTTTATAAAATTTTACAACTGAGTGGTTTGTATTTCTAAAGTTTTCCATTCTATTTTTGAATTTATTATTTTCAATAACAGCCAAACTAGAACTCTCTCTTTCAACTACAAATATTTTCTCACTAGCAAACAAACTACTAGCTACTACTAGACTTAAAGCTATTTTTTTTAACATTTTTACCCCTTTATCTCTTCTAAAGTTAAATAACAAGATGGATCTTCATCCCATAAATCACCACTTATTGCATAAGCTCTACTTCTTGAACCACCATTGCAAATATCTATATATTTGCAAGAGCTACATTTTCCTTTTATATTTCGTGGAAACTCTCTTAGTTTATTTAGTAGTTCATTCTTATCATCTAGCCAAATTTTATTAAAATCTTTTTCTAAATAGTTTCCAATAGTCATAGGGAAAAATGGGTCTGGTTTTACAAAACCATTCCAATCCATATTTCCAAGTCTTTTTCCAGCACTATTTCCACCCCAAGATTTTAATCTATTTTTTAAAGAGTTCACAAAATCTGGATATTTTTTTTCAAACTCTTTTAAAAGTATTATGGCATCCATCTCCATATTTCCTGTAACAATATCTATATCTTTGCCATTTTCATAATACTCAAATGCTTTATTTATCATAAAGTTTACATACTCTTTTCTTTTTTCTTTACTTATATCAATCTCAAGGTTCTCTTTTCCTCGACCTGAATATACAAGATGAGAGATATATATTTTGTTTACATTTAACTCTTCTGCAAGAGTAAAAATATCATAAAAACTACTTTCAGTCTCTTTTGTAATCGTAAATCTAATACCAGCATTTCCACCTATTTTTTGAATAGTTTTTATAGCCTCAATACTTTTAGCATATGAGCCTTTTTGTCCTCTAAAATAGTCATGAACTTCTCCTATTCCATCTATTGAAATACCTATATAGTTAAATGTATCAACTATTTGTTTTGCATTTTTTTGGCTTATATATGTACCATTTGTTGAAAGATAAGTCATAATTTTATTATCTTTCATACATTGTGCAATTTCGAAAATATCTTTTCTTAAAAGTGGCTCACCTCCACTAAAGATTACAAAATTAATATTAGCAATTTTAAGTTTTGGAATAGTTTTTAAAATATCTTCTAATAATAAACTCTCTTTTTCATTTGCACTAGCTTTACTATAACAGTGATGACAGAGTAAATTGCAACGATTTGTCATATTCCAAATTATAATACTACCATCTAAACTTCTACTTTTTTGATCTTGCAAAGTCGATTTTATAAGGTTTGATAATCTAAACATTATTTATCCTTGAAGCTTAGAATAAAGTTTGTCAAATCTTGAAGCTCTTTAGCATTTAGTTGTGTAAATGCAGGCATTGCAGTTCTTTTGTAGCCTAAAGATTGATAGTTACTTTTTGGATTTACAATATGTGCAATAATTTGTCCACTATCTCTTTGGTTTGCAATTTGATTAAAAGATGGTCCAAAAGCCATTGAGGTTTCATGATGACAACCCCAACAATACTTTTTAAAAAGTTTCTCTCCATCATTTTGTGAAGCTTGTAGATTTATACAAAATAGTAAAACCAATATAAAAAAATATCTCACAATAAACCCCTTTTTTATACAAATTTATTTAATTATAATATTTGCATCTTTTTTTATATTTTTAATTCTCTCATCAATTACAGCTTGAAATTTATCCATTCTTATTTGATTTTCAATGTTACTATAAACTTGGTCTAATTTAATTGTTAAAGGTTCTTGAATTTCATCTAAAAATATGATATGGTAACCAAACATCGATTTTACAGGCTCTTTTGTAAACTCTTTAGGTTTTAACTTCAAAGTTGCATCCCAAAATTCATCTATCATATCACCTTTTGAAAACCAACCTAACTCTCCACCAGTATCTCTTGAACCATCAATAGAGTTTTTGCTAGCAAGTTCTACAAATGTAAGTTCTTTGTTTTTTGATTTTTCAAGCTCTTTTATAATATCTGAAGCTGTTTTAATATTTTCAACTAAAATATGTCTAGCTTTTAATTTTTTATCTTGTTGAAATTCATATAAATGTGAGTTATAGTAATTTTCAACTTCATTTTTTGATATTTCTATCTTTGAAAACTCATTTTTCATAAAAAATTCTACCAATAAAGAGTTTCTAAACTCTTCTAAAGTTTCTTTAAACTCTTTTGTTTTGTCAAGATTTTCTTTTTGTGCCTCTTGAATTAAAAGAGTTTTTTCTATTGTTTGATGAAGAGTTAGATTTTTTGCTTTATTATCTAGTTTATTATAATCAATATCTTGATTTGTTGATTTTAAAAAGTTGTTTACATCTTCAACTTTTATCTCTTGATTATTTACTGTTGCTAAAGTTTGAGCATTTAAGCTTATAGCTAGAAGTATTGAGGCTGTTATAAATTTTTTCATATTTTTCCTTATTTTATAATTTTCTTAAAATCTTCAAAACTTTTATTTTCATAGTAATTAAAGTTTGAACTGTCGCAAGGTAGCTTAGAGTTACAGTTTTGTTTAAAAATATCTATTCCAAAAAGTCTTGGATAAAACTCTCTATTTTTATTGATAAAGTTATATTTTCCAACAGGTACATTTGCATCATAACTTGCTACTTCTTTAAAACTATTTGTATCAATTACTATTATTTCACCCTTTTGTTCATAAATACTCAAATATGCATATTTTCCATCTCCACTATACTCTGTGTGAATATATTTTTTACCAACTCTAGGAGTGATTGTTTTTAAACTATAGTTATTTTTATCTATTAGAATTAATTTATCACTTCCATTATCAGCCCATAAATATGGTGTATTTGGATGTGTTTTTACAAAAAAACCATCTCCTTTAATATCTACTTGTTTTACAAATTCCCAATCATACATTTTCCAAATAGTTATGTAAGATTTTTTTATATGTGGAGTTGCAAAATAGAAATTTCCATCTTTATACCAATATGTTGCAGAAAAAAGATGCGGCATACCTTTCATTTCATGTTCAAAAACTACACTATTGTCTTTTAAGCTATAAACTCTTAAGACATCTCCACCTCTTGCTGTTCCTATTAAAAAATCATCAAAAGGATCTATGAAAAAATCTTCAATAGGTTCTTTAATATCTATATATTTTATTTCATTTGTTTTTGTATTTAATCTACCAATTAATGGTTTGTCTCTAAAAGTAAAAATAGCTTCATCTTTACTATACAATTCATATAAAGCAGATATTTTTCCATCTATTTTTAAAATATCTTTTGCTTCCATAGTTTTTGGATTCATCACAACTAATTGTTCTGGTAAAAGACAAGTTGCGAATAAATTTTGCTCATCACGGCTTAAAGATATGTTTCTAAGGTTTATACAAGCTCTTGTTTTATTCATCCTTTGACCAGTTTCAAGTGAATAATTTTGTATCCAACCATCTCTTGTTGGAACATAAATATTTTTTGCATCCATAGTAAATTTTATTCCACCGTGTATATTATTTAGTGGAAATTTACTCAAAACTCTTGTATCTTCCATAATCCAAGTTTGATTTCCTTCTCTTTCAACAACTGGTAAAATCTGCTCTTTATCTTTTATATTTAAGAGATTTATAGGGTCTTTAAATGATGTTATAGATTTATTTATATCATTTAAATCCCAAGAAAAATCTTCATCAATAGGTGATTTTATATATCTT
This sequence comes from Arcobacter cryaerophilus gv. crypticus, assembly GCF_002993025.1. Taxonomy (GTDB): domain Bacteria; phylum Campylobacterota; class Campylobacteria; order Campylobacterales; family Arcobacteraceae; genus Aliarcobacter; species Aliarcobacter cryaerophilus_B. The sequence continues at coordinate 12,042 of NZ_NXGI01000001.1, forward strand.
GCTATTTGATGCAATTCATATAAAGATAAAAAATCATATTTTGGCATTAAAGTTTGTGGAAAACCATCTTTTATTTTAGCTGCTAAATCTTTTTCATCATATTTTCTTAAATTTGCTGGAAGAAGTGGAGGACCATCTATTCCAACTCTTTTTTCATGATGACAAGTTGAGCAATATTTATTATACAACTCTTTTCCTATCTCTTTTTTAGGTAATGCTTCAGTCATATGTGCTGTAGCTCCATCTATTTGTGCAAAAACATTGCTTAAAAAAAAGATTGTAAAAATTGATACTTTTGATACATTTGATAAAAATTTCATAAAAGCCCCCAAAGAAAATAGATATAAAAATATCAAGCCCGAAGGCTTGATATAGTTTTGTTAGTAAACATCGTTCATAGTGTTTGTAACATTAAACTTACCAGTAGGTGTTTTAAGTCTAGGGTCTTCAATCGCTTTTTTTAGTTCTAATGTTTTTGCATCATAAATTAAAATAGCAGTTGCAACCTCTTTGTTCCCCCAAATACTAGTCCAAACTTCGCTACCATCAGCATTGAATTCAAAGTGAACAGGTCCTCTTGATTCAATTGTTTTATCTCCAATTTTTACAGAAGGAAGATATTTTTCAGGTATTTGTATAGTTTTTACAACTTCAAGTTTGTTTTTGTCAATTACATAAAATGATGTTTGTATCTTTCTATCAGGATGAACAGGTCTATCAGCAAAGATATATGGTGAATTTGGATGTCCTTTTACAAACAAGTTTCCTCCACCTTCACCTGGTAGTTGAATTTTTTTCACAACTTTCCAAGCATTTTTTGGATGTTTTACAGGGTCTGTTCCAATAAATATTATATCATTTGAACCAATATGTCCAGATGCCCAAAGTGGACCATAAGTTGGATGATCAACATTTGCACCACGTCCTGGATGTGGTTTATTTCCTTGAGATGGAATATTAGCAACTAATTTACCATCTTTTGTATCAATAACAGAGATAACATCTCTAGCATTTGCAGCTGTCATGAAATATCTTTTTGATAAATCCCAACCACCATCGTGTAAGAATCTTTCAGCTTCAACCATTGTAACTTTTGGATTTTTAACATTTGAGTAGTCATATAACCAAACTTGACCTGTTTCTTTAATGTTAATAATCCACTCTGGCTTATCATGAGATGCAATAATTGCAGCAACTCTAGCTTCTCTTAAATACTCATTTGTATCATAAGTATAACTTGCAGTTGAAACAATTTTTAATGGATCAAGTGTATCGGCATCTAAAGTAACAATTGATGGTGGCCAATAACAACCAACAACGGCATATTTATCAAGATAATCTTTATGTTTTGAAGTATCAATTGCTCTAGCATCGTTACATACTTGAATTTCTGCAACATTTTTAGGCTCTTTCATCCACATATCAATCATAGATGCTTTTCCATCTCTACCTATTACATACATATATCTTCCACTTGCACCTGTTCTTGTGATGTGTGTTGCAAATCCAGATGGAACAACAGATTTAATCTCCTTTGTTTTCCCATCAATAATAGCAATTTGCCCAACATCTCTTAAGATTACAGAGAAGTAATCTTTCCAATTTTCAGCACCAGCTTCTGGTTTTTTTGGTCTATCCTTTACAGGAATAACAACTTTATGAGATTTTTTCATATCAGCAAGAGATTTTTCAGGTGGAGTTTGAGCCTCTACTTGAATATATTTTGCCATCAATTCAGTTTGAGCAACTGTTAATTCACCAGATTTTCCCCAATCTGGCATTCCCCCAGGAGTTCCTTCATGAATTATTGTTTTTAGATACTCAGTTCCTCTAGTTTTCATCTCTTTTGCTTCAAGTGTAGGACCTAAAGCTCCTTTTCTTAGCATTCCATGACAACCAGCACATCTATCAAAATATACTTGATTGGCATCTTTCATCTGTTCTTCAGTTAATTTTATCTCTTCAGCCATAGAAACACTTGTCAACCCCAAGCTAGCAATTGCTACCATACTTAAAACTTTTGTTAATTTCATCTTTTTCTCCCTTTTAATAAAATAGATATACAAGCAAACAATAGTTTAGTAAGTTTTATAGTGCTTAACCACTATAAAACTTTACTTGCCTTTATTTTCACTCTCAAGTCTTTTCTTCTCTTGTTTGTATATAAAATACATTGGAAGAACTATTGCACTGTGTAAAAATAGTGTCAAAGTCATAGGACCTTGATTTAACCATCCAAAAAAACTTGGAACAACATCTGTAAATTCTGTAAACATAATTACCTCCTTTTATGATTCTTGATTTATTTTTGCATTTTTTATTGTTAGTAAATCAATTACTAAAAATAAGAAACCTACAAATGTAACAAGTCCCATAGCTAATCTCCAACCCATAGCTTGTTTAAACCAAACACTGCTTTGACCAATAAAGTATGCTTCCCAAGTCGCACCAAACTGCGCTCTTTCAATCATAACTTGACCATATCCAGCAATAGTTAAAGCTACTGTCATTCCAACAACACCCATAGTAATGAAAACAAAACCATATTTTGTAAGGCTTGTCATCTTTAACTCTTTTTTATTACCTTGAACTCCCATATAAAACATTGCAATCATTGCCATTGCAAAAGCTCCAAAGAAAGCTAGGTGACCGTGTGCTGATGTAAATTGTGTACCATGAGTGTAAATATTCATTTGTGGTAGTGTGTGAAAAAATCCCCAAACCCCAGCACCAATGAAGTTACCAAATGCACTTCCAACAAACCATAAAAACGCTGGTGTGTTATTCATCATGGCTTTATTACCAGATGCTTTTTGCATCCCTTGCTCTTTTCCCCAGTCATACATAACATGCACAAACATTGCAACCAAAGGTACTGGTTCAAGTGCTGAGAATAATGCTCCAATTTCCCACCAATATTCAGGTGTTCCAATCCAGAAATAGTGATGACCGATTCCCAAAATCCCAGAACCAAATAGCATCGCTACTTCAATCCATAACCACATTTCAACAATTTGTCTATTTGCACCAATTATTTTAATCAATGCCCAACCAATAACAGCTGCAACAAATACTTCCCAAGTAGCTTCAACCCAAAGGTGAATTACCCACCACCACCAGTATTGATCAATTGAAATATTATTTGTATAAAACATTCCAGCTAGATATAATCCAGCAAGAGCAAGTAAGTCAGCCATTAAAACTGTAATAATTCCTGTTCTTTCACCTTTTATAGCAGTTAAATAAACATTTGATAAAAAGATTAAAACAACAACAACAATACCAATATCAGCCCATCTAGGAGCTTCAATATACTCTCTTCCTTCGTGAATTAGCCAAATAGACATCTCATTTGCAGGACCTACTTGTATTATAATATATACCAAAACTACAACTGTAACAGCTAAAGTTAATACATAAAATCCAAGTTTTCCTAAACCAATTCCAACAGTTTCTATTTTTGTTTCATCAGGAAGTAAATAGTAAACAGAACCAATCATTGCATATAAAAGCCAAACAACTAAAGCATTTATATGTACCATTCTAGCAACATTGAAATCCAATAGTTCAAATAAAAATCCACTATATACAAACTGAGTCCCAGCAATTAGACCAAATAGTATTTGTGCACCAAAAAGTATTGCTGCAACTGTAAAATACATTTTTCCTAACTGTTTAGATTGAGATTTCATATTATCTACCATGAATTCCTCCTTCGATTTTCCCAAAGTTTCTAGGGAAACCATTTGTATCTATTGATGACATATGTTTTAAAAATGCCACTAAACCTTTTGCTTCATCTGCTGTAATACCAAGATTTGGCATCATTCTCTCATTTGATGGATTATCAGATGGATGTTGTAAAAATTCAGCTATAGCTTCTTCTTTTGAAGCTTTACCCATTCTAAGCATATATGAATCCCACATAGGATCAAGCCAAGCTTTAGTTAAATCAGGAGCATAGTATGCACCATTTCCAAGTAAAGTATGACAATTCATACAGTTTTTAGTTTGAGAAGCTAATTTACCCAAATTTAATAAAGCCATTGCTTCTTCCTCACTGTAATCATCTCTTCCAAAGAATTTCTCTTTTTCTCCAATTACAGGCACTTCATGACCTCTTTTTTCGCTAAATTCATAAGAAACCTTATAGTTAATAACAGTTGGAGATGGAACTCTTTTTGTTATTCCACTACTAAGATCCTCTTGTGAACCCATTTTAATTTGGCTCATACTGTCAAAAGTTAGCCAAATTAGTAACATGGCAGCTACACCAGTAACCCAAGCAGCTGATCTTTGCCAAAAACGATTATCTGTCCATACAGACACTTTTTTAGACATTGCTACCTTCCCCCTTTTTTATTAATTTTCATACTCTTCTTCTGCTTTGCTGTTCAAATAGTAATAAAGATGAGGTAAAGTAAGATAAGCTATCATAGTGATAAATAAAACTTTCCCAACAAAATCTCCTACTTGAAGCCTTGTAGCCATAAAATACATACAGTAAGCTTGAAGACACCAAAAAAGATATGCAAAAGGCATATAAAACTTTTTTAGATAACCCATTTTTACTAAAGTATAAATACCTACAAAAAAAGCACCAAAGATAAGCACTAAAGACGATGATAAAAATATAGGTAAAAAATCATCCAAGGCAATTTCAGGTCTATTCCTAACTACTTCACCGAACATTTTTGACTCCTATTACTTCAAATATTTTTATCTAAATGCATTATATACGAGAAAAAATATTGCTATATTGATTATAATCAATCATATTTATACTAAGATTCCAAGTGCTTTATAAAGAAATAGGAGATAACAATGAATAAAGATATATTAATAAATATAGCAAAAAAATCAATTGAGAGAAAATTTAATAATAAAATAAATATCGATAAAGATGAGTTATTAAAAAATAATAATTTTTTAAATGAAAAGAGGGCAAGCTTTGTAACTCTTACTTTAAATAAGGAATTAAGAGGTTGTATAGGAAGTTTAGAAGCAAATAGAACTTTGTTTGATGATTTAATAAACAACTCATATATGGCAGCTTTTGAGGATCCAAGATTTTTAGAGTTAAGTCTTGAAGAATTTAAGAAAATAGAGATTGAAATATCTATTTTAACACCTCCAAGTATAGTAGAGTATAAAGATTTAGAAGATTTAAAATCAAAAATAAGACCATATATAGATGGAGTTATTATCGAGCAAGATGGAAAAAGAAGTACTTTTTTGCCACAGGTTTGGGATATGTTACCGAAGTTTGATGATTTTTTTGCCCATTTATGTTATAAAGGTGGATTTGAAATAGATGAGAGTTTTAAACCAAAAGTATATAAATATGAGGTAGAAAAAATAAAATGAGCATAAGAAAATCGGTTGTAAGTGGTAGTTTTTATCCAGATACTAAAAAAGAGTTATTAGAGTATTTTGAAAAATTTAATCAAATAAAAGATGATAAAAATAGTTTTAAAAGTATAAATGCAATTATTGTTCCTCATGCTGGATATATTTATAGTGGATTTACAGCGAACAAAGCTTACAAAATGGCTAGTTTGAATAATTACAAAAGAGTTGTTGTTGTAGGACCTTCACATAAAATTTGGTTTAGAGGAGCTAGTGTTTGTTTTTATAATGAATATGAAACACCTTTTGGAAATTTAAAAATAGATTTAGAATATTCAAAAGAGTTATTAAACAAATTTGACTTTTTGAGATTTGAAGATGAGTGTAGCTTTGAGCACTCAACAGAAGTTCAAGCTCCTTTTATAAAATATTATTTTGGAAATATTGATTTTGTAGAGATTGTTTATGGTGATATTGATTATTTGAGTTTGGAAAAAGTTTTTGATTATATTTTACAATCCAAAGATACTCTTTTGGTTATAAGCACTGATTTAAGCCATTTTTATTCACAACAAGATGCTATGAAACTAGATTTAATTTGTCTAAATGCAATAATAAACAAAGATTTAAAAGCTTTTGAAGATTGTGAGGCTTGTGGTAAAGTTGGATTAGAAGCTATTATTGAATATTCAATTAAAAATAATCTTCAAACAAAACTTTTGCATTATTGTACAAGTGCTGATATTTCAGATGATAAAACAAGAGTTGTTGGATATACATCCGCAATAATAGGAGAATAGATGTTTGTATTAAAAAAAATTATTGCAGCTTTTTTAATGCCTGTGCCAATAGGACTTTTTTTATTGCTTTTGGCTTTATTTTTTTTACTAAAAAATTCTTATAAAAAAGCAAAAATATTTTTATTTTTAAGTTTTTTGTGGTTTGCATTAATATCAAATCAAACTATATCAAATATGATAATTTCTCCACTTGAAAATGCTCATCAAGCTTTAAAAGAGACACCAAAAGATATAGAGTACATTTTAGTTTTGGGAAATGGACATAAAACAAACGAAAATTTCGCTATTACTTCAGAGTTAAATACTACAGCTATAAATAGATTAATTGAAGGTATAAGACACTATGAAAATCTAAAAAACAATCAAGAAAATGTAAAACTTATAGTTAGTGGATATAGTTTTGATGACCCAAATTCTCATGCTCAAATGCAAAAAAGATTGGCTATATCTTTAGGTGTAAATGAAGCAGATATTATTACACTTGATACTCCAAAAGATACAAAAGAAGAAGCTATAGAGAGTAAAAAAATAGTAGAAAGTAAAAAGTTAATTCTTGTAACAACTGCAAGCCATATGAAAAGAGCATCAATGTTATTTAAAAAAGAGGGCTTAAATATTATAGAAAGTCCAACAAATCACAAATACTTTACAAGCACATATCCATCATCATATTTTAGTGGAACAAATATAAAAAAAGTTGAGTTAGCATTTCATGAGTATTTAGGTATTTTGTATTCATATTTAAGAGGAGAGATTTGATTTTAAGAGGAGAGATTTGATATTTTAATGTTATGAAATCAAAGTTATAATTTTTGGTGGAGAAGACGGGAGTCGAACCCGTGTCTTAAAATGCTTGACCTTAGTATCTATACATGCTTTTTTAATTGTTCGATTTAATTTTAGAAAAGTACAATTAAACTTTAATAAAACTGTCTTTTATGCGTTAGTCTTAACTTAAAAGATAATAATTAAGATATATCTGTTTGTTGGTTATACTTCGAATCCTACTCTAACAGAATAATCTGTAGGTGAAGCAACACCCGCCTCTATTCAGAGAGCGGGGGTAGAGCAATTAAGCTGCTACCCTTTGAGGTGCGTAATTTGTATTGTTTGCATTTAAACATTTTTGAGCCTTTTAACGATATGCTCATACCGACATGCAACTAAAACCGAAACACTCCAATCGAAGCCAGGACTTCCCCATAACTCGAAAGCGAATTTTACATAAGCAATTATTAAAACTATGTTAATTGTAATCAAATTGTTGCTAAATATAATATTTAATTTATTTCATCAATTTTTTTATTTAAAAATTGTATAATCAAAGAATAAAATAATAATATCGGAGTTTTAAAAATGAGTAAAAAAGGAATTTTAATAATAGGTGCTGGTGGAGTTAGTCAAGTTGCAACTGTAAAATGTGCTATGAATATTGACACTTTTGAAAAAATTACATTGGCTTCAAGAACAGTTAGCAAATGTGATGCAATAGCAGATTATATTTTTAAAAATCAAGGCGTAAAAATAGATACTGCGAAAGTTGATGCTAATAGTGTTGATGAATTAGTAAAATTAATTGAAAAAGTAAATCCAAAATTAGTTCTAAATGTTGCTTTACCATATCAAGATTTAACAATTATGGATGCTTGTACAAAATGTAAAGTTGATTATGTTGATACTGCAAATTATGAACATCCTGATGAAGCAAAGTTTGAATATAAACTTCAATGGGAAAGAGATGAGCAGTTTAAAGAAGCTGGAATTATGGCTCTTTTAGGTTCAGGATTTGACCCAGGTGTTACTGGAGTATTTTGTGCATATGCACAACAAAATCTTTTTGATGAAATTCACTATATAGATATTATGGATTGTAATGCAGGTGACCATGGGTATAAATTTGCAACAAACTTTAATCCAGAAATTAATTTAAGAGAAGTAAGTGCAAATGGAAGATATTGGGAAAATGGAAAGTGGATTGAAACAAAACCTCTTGAAATTAGAGTTGACCATGATTATCCAGAAATTGGAGTAAAGGCTTCATATCTACTTTATCACGAAGAGTTAGAATCTTTATCTAAAAATATTAAAGGTTTAAAAAGAATTAGATTCTTTATGACTTTTGGAGATTCTTATATTCAACATATGAATTGTTTACAAAATGTTGGAATGCTTGGAATTGAGCCTGTTAATCACAAAGGTGTAATGATTACTCCAATAGAGTTTTTAACTACACTTTTACCAGATCCTGCATCTTTAGGTCCAAGAACTGTTGGAAAAACAAATATTGGATGTATTATTGAAGGGCTTAAAGATGGAAAACCAAGAAAAGTTTACATCTACAATATTTGTGACCACCAAGAGTGTTACAAAGAAACAGGAGCACAAGCTGTTAGCTATACAACAGGAGTTCCTGCAATGATTGGTTCAAAATTACTTTACAAAGGTATTTGGAAAAACAAAGGTGTATTTAACATAGAAGAGTTTGATGCAAAACCATTTATGGATGAGTTAATGACTCAAGGTCTTCCTTGGAAAATTCTTGAACTTGATGTGAAATAGTTATGAATAAAAATTATGAAATGGTTGATAGCTTTGAAAAACTTCCAAGTCCAGCTTATGTATGCGAAGAGGAACTTTTAGAAAATAACTTAAAGCTTTTAAAAAGAGTTCAAGATGAAACTGGAGTTAAAATCCTTTTAGCTTTGAAGGGTTTTGCTATGTATTCAACTTTTGATTTATGTAAAAAATATCTTCAAGGTTGTTGTGCTTCAGGTCTTCATGAAGCTCTTTTGGCAAAAGAAGAGTTTGGAGGAGAAGTTCATACATATAGTCCTGCATTCAAAGATGAAGAGATAGATGAAATTATATCTATTTCAAATCATCTAGTTTTTAACTCATTTAATCAACTAAAAAGATATAAAGATAAAGCTTTTAAAAAAGTATCTTTAGGTGTTAGATTAAATCCTGAGTATTCAAGTGTTGAAGTAGATTTATATAATCCTTGCGCTCCAAATTCAAGACTTGGTATTACAAAAGCAAATTTTGATGAATCTCAACTACAATATTTAGAAGGGTTTCATTTTCATGCACTTTGTGAACAAAATGTAGATGCTTTAGAAGGTGCTTTAGGAAATTTTGAGAAAAATTTCTCTCAATATTTCTCTCAATTAAAATGGGTAAATTTTGGAGGAGGTCATCATATTACAAGAGCTGATTATGATGTTGAGGGTTTAATAAAACTTTTAAAAGATTTTAAAGCAAGATACCCACATCTTAAGGTTTATATGGAACCAGGTGAAGCTGTTGGTTGGCAAACTGGTTACCTAGTGGCAACTGTTTTAGATATTGTAAATAATGGTATGGATTTAGCAATTCTTGATACTAGTGCAGAAGCTCATATGCCTGATACTCTTGCTATGCCATATCGTGCAATGATTAGAAATAGTGCAAATGCTTTAGAAAAAAAATATACATATAGATTGGGTGGAAACACTTGTTTAGCTGGAGATATTATTGGAGATTACTCTTTTGATGAACCTTTAAAAGTAGGGGATAGAATCATTTTAGAAGATATGATTCATTATACAATGGTAAAAACAACAACTTTTAATGGTATAAAATTACCATCAATTGTTATAAAAAATAAAGATAGCTCTTATAAAGTTATAAAAAACTTTTGTTATAATGACTATAAATCAAAATTATCTTGATAAAAATTACATAAGGATAGCATATGGGACATGATAGAAGTTTAGTTAGACACGCTTTTGAAGACGATAATTCAGAGATAGATACACAAGATGATATTCCTCATGGAATGGATAAAACTAGACCTAGAAAAGAGTTAAAAGAAAAAGAAGAAGATGGTGAGCAAAAAGTTCAAATTTGGGTTAAAAAAGAGACTTTAGAGTATCAAAAAAGACTTACTTTGCTTCAAATTGAACTTTTGAAACTCCAAAATCATGTAAAAGAGAAGGGTTTAAAAGTTTTAATTATTTTTGAAGGAAGAGATGCAGCTGGAAAAGGTGGAACAATAAAAAGAATAACAGAACACTTAAATCCAAGAGGTGCAAGGATTGTTGCTTTGGAAAAACCAAATGAACAAGAAAAAACTCAATGGTACTTTCAAAGATATGTAAGCCATCTTCCAAGTGCTGGAGAGATAGTTATATTTGATAGAAGTTGGTATAACAGAGCAGGAGTTGAACCTGTTATGGGATTTTGTACAAAAGAACAACATGAACAATTTTTAAGAGATGTTCCAGAGTTTGAAAAAATGCTTGTAGAAACTGGTGTTATATTATTTAAATATTACTTTTCTGTATCTAAAAAAGAGCAAGAGAGAAGATTTAAAAAAAGAGAAGATGATCTTTTAAAACAATATAAATTATCTCCAATAGATAAAGAGGCTCAAAGAGTTTGGGATAAATATACAAATGCAAAGTTTTCAATGCTTATGTCTTCTCATACTCCAATAGCTCCTTGGACTGTTGTTAAAAGTGATAATAAGAAAAAAGCTAGAATAAATTGTATTAGACATCTTTTAAATGGAATAGATTATGGAAAAAAATCGAAAGATGATTCAATATTTAAAATTGACAGAAAAATTATAATCAATGGTGCAGTTGAAATAGAAAATATGCAAGAAGGAAGCGAAAAAATGAGGAATACAAAATGAATTTAAATGACTTTGACATAACAACTCATAGTGGATTATATATTTCAAAAGATGAGCATCCAATTTTTGGGAAAAAATATATTGCTAGATTTCAGTACGACAAAAAAAGATATGTTAAAGTTTTGGGTTATGAAAAAAGAGATAACATTACACTAAGTAAGGCAATTAACTTAATTGAAAAATTCAAACTTTCTATCTCTAAAAACTCAGATGAGATTGAAATTAAGGATGATAAAAAACCAATTGCTAAAATAACTTCTAAAAGTAGTAATATTGATGCTGATGAGTTAAAAAAACTAAAAGAAGAAAATAGTTATTTAAAATCTATTGTGGGTGATTATAAAAAACTAAAACAAGAAGATTTAATTGAAGGTATTCAAAAAATATATGATTTACAATCTTTAAAATCATATCAGATTGAATTAATAAAGCTTCAAAATTGGTTAGAAAAAGAGAATAAAAGAATGATTATTATCTTTGAAGGAAGAGATGCTTCTGGAAAAGGTGGCGCAATAAGAAGAATTACAAGATATATGAATAACAAGCATTATAGAGTTGTAGCTCTTGGTAAACCAACAGAAACACAAAGAAATCAGTGGTTTTTACAAAGATATATTGAGCATTTTCCAACAGGTGGAGAGATAGTTTTATTTGATAGATCTTGGTATAACCGTGCTATGGTTGAGCCAATTTTTGGATTTTGTACACCTGAAGAGCATGAAATTTTTATGGAAGATATTGTAAATTTTGAGCAGGATTTGGTGCGACAAGGTATGATTTTGATTAAATTATACTTTTCTGTTTCAAAAGAGGAGCAAAAAAGAAGATTTGATAGAAGAATACAAGATCCACTTAGACAGTGGAAGTTTTCTGAAGTTGATATGCAAGCTCAAGATTTGTGGGATGAGTTTAGTGAAAAAAAATATGAGATGCTTAGACGTACAACTTCTAGAAGTGCACCTTGGCATATAATACGAAGTGATGATAAACAACTTGCTCGTTTTGAAGCTTTGAAAATAATTTTAAATTCTGTTGATTATGATGGTAGAAACTACTCATTAAATTTTGAAGCAAATGAAGATATAAACATCTCTGTTCAAAGAGAGTTACTTCAAATGAGAAAAACAAAAGATTATTAATCTTTTGTTTGAAAATAAAATACTTACTTAAAGAAAATCCTTATTAAAAATTAGATAAAATATTTGCTAAAATTAAAATTCGGAGTAAATTTGATGGAATTTAAAGCAAATAGAGTTGATGAAGCAAATGTTGAGATTAAAGCAACAATTTCAAAAGAGTTAATAGAAAAAAACTTAGATAAAGTAGCTGCTCAAGCTGCTAAAACTATGAATGTTCAAGGATTTAGAAAAGGAAAAGTTCCTGTTGCAGTTGTAAAACAAAGATATGCAGATAAATTACTTGAAGATGCACAAGGTGAGGCTATTAGAAAAGTTTTAGATGAAGGTTTAAAACAACTTGATGTTAAAAATGAAGATTTAATAGGAGAGCCTACTATTTCTAAATTTGAGAAAAAAGATAATGGAAGTGTTGAGTTAGAAATTTCAGTAGCTTGTAAACCACAAATTAATTTAGGTGACTATAAATCTTTAGTTCCAAAAGTAAAAGCTATTGAAGTTGGAATTGAAAAAATAGATGCTAGACTTACTGAAATTGCTAGTCAATCAGCACCATTAGAAAAAATTACTAGAAAAAGAGCTGCAAAAGATGGTGATTTTGCTGTGATTGATTTTGAAGGTTTTGTTGATGGTGTAGCATTTGAAGGTGGAAAAGCTGAAAAATATCCACTTCAAATAGGTTCTGGTTCATTTATTCCAGGATTTGAAGAGCAAGTTATTGGTATGAAATATGAAGAGCAAAAAGATATTACTGTTCAATTCCCAAAAGATTATCAAGCAAAAGATTTAGCTGGAAAAGATGCTGTATTTAAAGTAACTTTACATGAAATTCAAGAGAGAAAAGCTGGTGAATTAAATGATGAATTTGCAAAACAAATGCTTCCAAATGAAAAAGATGTGACTATTGATACTTTAAGAGAAAAAATAAAAGAGCAAATGGTAGCAAATGAAAAAGCAACTTATTATAGAGAAGAATTAAAACCAACATTTTTAGATACATTAGTTGAAAAAATCAATTTTGCTTTACCAAAAACTGTAGTTGAACAAGAGATTAATTTTGCACTAAATGGTAAAATAAGATCTATGAGCGAAGCTGAAATAAATGAATTAAAAGAGAATCCTTCTAAAATAGAAGAGATTAAAGAAGAGTTAAAAGCAGATGCTACAAACTCTGTAAAAGCTACATTTATTATTGATGCTTTAGCAAAAGCTGAGAGTATTGAAGTTAATGATCAAGAAGTTACTCAACTTTTATATTTTGAAGCACTTCAAATGGGTCAAAATCCGCAAGATGTTATTAAACAATACCAAGAAGCTGGATATTTACCTGCAATTAAAATGTCAATTATTGAAGAGAAAGTTATCTCTAAACTATTTGATGAGAAATTAGAAAAATAATTTTAGGATAGAAAATGAGTTATATACCATATGTAGTTGAAAAAACAGGTCGAGGAGAGAGAAGTTACGATATTTATTCAAGACTTCTAAAAGATAGAATTATCATGTTAAGTGGTGAAATCAACGATGCAGTTGCTTCAACTGTGGTGGCTCAACTTCTATTTTTAGAAGCTGAAGATTCTGAAAAAGATATCTATTTGTATATCAACTCTCCAGGTGGAGTTGTAACTTCTGGGATGTCTATTTTTGATACTATGAATTATATCAAATCAGATGTTTGTACTATTTGTATAGGTCAAGCTGCATCTATGGGTGCTTTTTTATTGAGTAGCGGAACAAAAGGAAAGAGATATTCTCTTCCAAACTCTAGAATTATGATTCACCAACCTTTAGGTGGTGCACGAGGTCAAGCAACAGATATTCAAATTCAAGCACGTGAAATTCAAAGATTAAAAGATACTTTAAATAGTATTTTAGCATCTCAAACTGGACAAGATGTAAAAACTATTGAAAAAGATACTGATAGAGATAATTTTATGAGCGCAGCTGAAGCTTGTACTTATGGTCTTATAGATGAAGTTATTGAAAAGCATAAATAAGAAGAACAATGCTTAGAGAGATTATTACATATCCAAATAAATTACTTCGAACAAAATCAAAAGATGTTGAAGAGTTTAATAGCGAACTTCACACTCTTTTGGACGATATGTATGAAACTATGATAACAGCTTCTGGAGTAGGGTTAGCAGCCATTCAAATAGCAGTACCACTAAATGTTTTAATAATAAATGCTGTAAATGAATATGATATTCAAGATAAAGATGATTTAATTGAAGCAATTAATCCAATAATTACTCATAAAGATGGAGAGTTAGTATATCAAGAAGGATGTCTTAGTGTACCAGGTTTTTATGAAGATATTACAAGAGCAAAGCATATTATTGTAGAGTATTTTAATAGATTTGGAGAAAAACAAACTATGGAATGTGAAGATTTTTTAGCAGTTGCTTGGCAACACGAAATGGAGCATTTAGATGGACATGTTTTTATAGAAAATCTATCTTTTACAAAACGACAAAAGTTTGAAAAAGAGTGGAAAAATAAGAAAAAATCTAAAAAATAGATTTTTTCTTATATACTTTTTGAGACAATATTAAAAATAATCACACTTAAAAAAATATTTGAAAAAATCCAAATATTCCAAAAAAACAATCTTTCAAAATTTGTAGCAAAAACATTCTTGAAATTTATAGGACAAGATTTAATTGCCAAAAAAATTGCTAAAAGAATAGCTAAAATAAAACTATAAAAATTAATTTGAGCAAAAACAAGTGTAAAAAATGAGAAAAATGGTGAAAATATAGTAAGAGCAAAAAGTCTTCCATATCCTTTTCTTCTTTTTTCTCCATTAAAATAACCAACTGTATAACTACAATTTGGGCAAATTGTACCCATTCTTGATAAAATTTTATTATTACAACTTGGACAATTAATAAGTTCAGACATAGATATTCCTAAATTTTTGTTGCATTATAGCAATAAGTTTTTTAATCAACAGAAATTTAAGAGAATGAATTTTTTATTTTGTCTCCTCAATTATCCAAACTTCATATAGTTTTGATATTTTTTTTATCTCATCTTTTGATGCTTTTCTTCTACAAGATAAGTATCCATTTGTTCCATCACAAGATGAAAAAGGGTAAACAGTTGCAAAAACCCAATAATATCCACCATTTTTTGTTGCATTTTTTACATATCCAGTCCAAATCTCACCTTTTTTAACAGTTTCCCACAAATCTTTAAAAGCAGTTTTTGGCATATCTTTATGTCTTACAACATTGTGAGGTTTTCCTATTAACTCCTCTAAAGAGTATTCAGCAATATCGCAAAAATCTCTATTTGCAAATCTTATAATACCTTTTTCGTCGGTTTCACTAACCAAAAAAGCATAATCATTTAAAATTGTCTCTTTTTCATCCATAATAAATGCCCCTATATTTTTTTATATTTTAAAACTTTTTATTTTTTGCATCTTCTAAAACTTCTATTGCCATAGAGGATACTACATTTGAAATGTCATTTATTAAATTCGTCTCTTTTTGATTATCTTTTGAGATTTTATCTAAGCTTACTATTGTCTGGCTTACTTGATTTATTCCTGCCATCTGTTCATTTGCTGCATCACTTACATTTTGAATAATTTGTAAAGTTTCAGTAATATGAGTATGAAGATTTTTATACCCGTTTTGCATCTCGTTTGATATATTTTTCCCTTCATAGGCTTTTTGATTTGCTATTTCTACAAGTTTTTTTATCTCATTTGCTGCTTCTGCACTTTTATTTGCAAGGTTTCTAACTTCTCCTGCAACAACAGCAAATCCCTTTCCAGCCTCACCAGCAGTTGCAGCTTCAACAGCTGCATTTAGACTAAGAATATTTGTTTGAAATGCTATTTGGTCTATTATAGTTATAGCTTCATTTATAGCTATAACTTTTTCATTTATATCATCCATGGATTGTGTTGTTTTGTTTGATAGTTTGTAGCCATCTTCAACAGCTTGTTTTACTATTTCTGCTAAATTTGACATAGAAGTAGTATTTTTTGAGTTGTTATTTGTTATTTCAGATATTTTTTCTACAGCCAAAGTTGTCTCTTCAAGACTTTCAATCTGTTTTGTAATCTTTGAAGTAAGATTTTCAATAGAGCTTTTTAGAGTTTTAGAATTAGTTTCTAAAGAGCTACCATTTTCCAAACTATTTTTTGCTTGGCTTGCCAAAGTATCACCCAAAGAGTTTACGCTTTGAATAACTTTTAAAAGTCTTGATGGATTTGCAATTTTATCGTTAATATCAATTCTATCTTTATATTCGTTTCTAGTGTAAGAAGTAAGAGTTTTTTCTATATCTATCATATACTTTTCTAAGTCATCTAAAGCATCATTTATTGTATTTTTTAGAGTATTTATCATAGGATTTGAGCTACTTGAGTTTACTCTACATTTGAAAATACCTTTTTTGAGTTTATCAAAAGTTAAAACACTCTCTCCTATTACTCTCATATCATGTTTGAATTTATCATCAAATTCATCAATTGCAATATTTATATCTTTTGTCATAACTGAAAATTCACAATTACCTTCAAGTTTTTTCTTTTCAATTCTATTTTGTTTATATGTAATAAAACTTAAAAATTCACTAAAATGAGAAGAAAACTCTTTTATTCTTTTTGTAATTCCTCTTGTTATTAAGTAGAAGATTATTAGTTGTAAAATAATTATTAATACACCTAGAAGAACAATTTTGTAGAAGAATTCAACATATATATCTTTTACATAATCTTCTTTATTTATTCCTGGAACAAGCCACATTTTCCATTCAGGAATATATTTATAGTATATTATTTTATCTTGATTTGTTACATCAGTGTAGTATTCAATTATTCCACTTTTATCACCGCTTGAGATAATTTTTTGAATAAAATCTAATGAAGCTAGATTTTTACCCTCTATTGTTGGATGAATTATTATATTTCCAGATTCATCAACAAAATATATATAACCACTTTTTCCAATTTTGATCTCTTTTATTGCATCTTTAAACTCTTTTGATTCGTATCCTTTAGGATTACTTTTTGCATAAAAAGAGCTTAGATTATAAACTGATAATCCTATGCTTTCCAAATCTTTATTGATTAAAATTTCAATATTTTTTTTAGCAATAAAAAATGATACTGAAATTATAAAGATTAAACTAATAACATTAAAAAACATAGTTAATAATAATTTTTTGCTTGTAGACATCTGTTTTCCCCCGAATTAAGACATAAAATAAATTTTATCATAATTATTTTGTTTTTTTGCAATAATATAATAAATTATTGTACTATTTTAAAAAAAGATAAAGAGTGACTATGAAAATCATAAAATCTGCCACACTTGATAGTATTGAAGCCACAATTATTGATGTTGAAGCAACATTCACAAAAGGAATGCCAAGTTTTACAATAGTTGGGATGGTTAGTACTAGTATAAATGAATCAAAAGACAGAGTAAAGTCCTCGCTACTTTTGAATGATTTCAAATTTCCACCACTAAAAATAACAATAAATCTATCACCTAGTGAATTAAATAAAAAAGGTTCACACTTTGATTTACCAATTGCTTTGCAAGTTGCTTTATTTGATGAGAGCAAAATAGGTTTTGATGATTTTTTCTTTTTTGGTGAACTAGCACTTGATGGAACAATAAAAGATACAAGTCATATTTTTGCAATAGTTTTATCTTTGGCAAAAAAAGGAGAGTTAAAAAGAGTTGTAACTTCTTTGGATAGTGCAAAAAAATTAGGAAATATTCCAAATATTAATATTTATGTTGTAAATACATTAAATAATGCAATAGAGTTTATAAAAAGTAAAGATAAAGAGAATTATTTATATGAAAAAGAGCAAATTAAGTACGAAGTTTTAAATCTAAGCAATGAACAATATTTTTATGATAAAAAGTATGATGAAGATTTTAAAGATGTTATAGGTCAAGATATGGCGAAATATGCGGCACTTATTTGTGCAGCTGGAAATCATAATTTTTTGATGGAAGGAAGTCCAGGTTGTGGAAAATCAATGATTGCAAAAAGGTTGCAATATATTTTAGCACCTATGAATCTTGAAGAGATACTTGAAAAAGCAAAACTTCAGGCATTGGATTTAAAAGATGTTGATTTTAGTCCTATAAGAGCTTTTAGAAATCCACATCATTCAAGTACAAAATCTTCTATATTTGGTGGAGGAAGTTCAAATGCAAAAATGGGTGAAGTTGCTTTGAGTAACCATGGAGTTTTGTTTTTTGACGAATTACCCCACTTTCCTAGTAATATTTTAGAAGCTTTAAGAGAACCACTTGAAGATAATAAAATATTAATATCAAGAGTAAATAGTAAGATATTATATGAGACAAAATTTATATTTGTAAGTGCTATGAATCCATGTCCTTGTGGAAATAAACTTTCAAGTATGAAAGAGTGTAGATGTAGTGATTTTGAAGTACAAAGATATAAAAACCGACTTAGTGAGCCATTTTTAGATAGGATTGATTTATATGTAGTTATGAATGATAGTTTTAGTGATAATAAAAATATCGTAAGTTCAAAAGAGCTTCACGAAAGTGTAATAAAAGCTTTTATAAGACAAAAACAAAGAGGGCAAAAAGAGTTAAATGGAAAACTAAGTGATAAAGATATAAAAAAATATTGTATTTTGGATAATGAGAGTTCTGATATACTTGAAAAAGCTAGAGTAAATTATTCTTTATCATTTAGAAGTATAAATAAAGTTTTAAAAGTAGCAAGAACAATTGCTGATATAAATGATAATGAATTTATATCTAAAAGTGATTTATTAAAAAGTCTAAATTTTAGAAAAAGATAAAAAAATATATTTTGTTTAATTACTATTAATATTTTTTTTGTAAAATCGAACAAAATTTGCGTTAAGGATCAAAATATGTCACCATCAACACTGCAGATTATCGCAGTTACTATTTTTGCACTAGCAATTATTCATATTTTTTCAGTTAAATATTTTGAACATTTAGCACACAGAAGCGAAAAACATTCTGGACTTTTCCATCTTCTTGGAGAAATAGAGGTTGTATTTGGTATTTGGGCTATGCTTTTAGTTTTATTTATGTTTATATTTCTGGGAAAAGAAGAGACAATGGACTATGTAAATAACAGAAATTACGAAGAGACAATGTTTGTATTCGTAATCATGGTTATTGCAGCAACTAGACCTATTTTAAATACAGTCTTGTCTTTGGTAAAAAAAGTATCAAATATTTTGCCACTCAAAGGAGCTACTGCATTTTATTTTGTTGTAATGTGTTTAGTTCCACTTTTGGGTTCACTAATTACAGAACCAGCTGCTATGACTTTAGCAGCACTGATTTTAAGTGATAAACTATTTTCACAAGGTATTTCAAACAAATTGAAATATATAACTTTGGGAGCTTTATTTGTAAATATATCTGTTGGAGGGACTTTGACAAATTTTGCAGCTCCTCCTATTTTAATGGTTGCAAAAACTTGGGATTGGGATACAATTTTTATGTTTACAACTTTTGGTTGGAAGGCAATCATTATTACTTTTATTAATACAGTTTTGATTATAGTTGTGTTTTATAAAGAACTTTCAAATATTAATATAAGAACAACAGTTAGTGATAGAGAAAAGATACCTTTTGCTATAATTCTAGTTCACTTTATATTTCTTTTTTTAGTGGTATATTTTGGGCATTATCCAGCATTTTTTATGAGTATATTTTTGCTATTTTTGGGAGTTACATATGCTTATCAACAATATCAAGATAGACTGATGCTAAGAGAAGGTCTTTTGGTTGCATTCTTTTTGGGTGGTTTGGTAATATTGGGTGGTCAGCAAGAGTGGTGGCTAAAAGATATTATATCAAATTTGAGTAACCCAGAAGCATTTTTAGGAGCAATAACATTAGGAGCATTTACTGATAATGCTGCTATTACGTATTTAGGTTCTTTAGTTGAAGGGTTAAGCGATGAGTTTAAGTATTATTTAGTTGCTGGAGCTGTTACTGGTGGTGGATTGACAATTATTGCAAATGCACCAAATCCAGCAGGGGCTGCAATACTAAAAAGTCATTTTCAAGATAACTCTATTGACCCTAGATTTTTATTTTTAGGAGCATTAGTCCCTACAATAATTTCTAGTTTATGTTTTATATTTTTATAAGGATAATAAAAAATGGTTTGTAATTTTGCTAAATTTGCAAGGACAAATAAGAGTTTGATAGTTTTTTCAAATGCATTTGACCACATTGAAGTTTTTAAAAAGTTTTATAAAGAAAAAGTAAAACCAAATGAGTTTGGTTTTGTAAAATTAAATAGTGATAGAATTTGTCTTTTACATGAAGATTTGAAATGCGATTTAATACAAGGTAAAACAACAGAGGATTTAAGAGATAAACTTTTAGGCTCTTTTGTGACAGAGTCTAGATATATTATTACATCTTCAAAATTTATTATTTTTCCAAAGAAATTTAGTTTTAAAAGAGTTGCAAATAGAATTTTTACAGATTTTGTGATTCAAGGTGCTGGTGAAATTACACTAGAAAAAGTAGATAATGAAATTTTGGTTAAGTGTTTTGGAGAGTCAAAAGTATTAAATGTAAAATCAAGACAAATAGACGCTATGATTATAAAAGATGAGCTTGAAGCTGAGTTTAACGATTAAAACTCATCTTCTTCTTCAGATTCACTATCAAAGCAGTAAATACACTCTTCATCAAAAAATGAGTACTCTTCATAGCAATAAAATTTTTCACAGCTATCACATTTAAAACAGTCGTACTCTTTTGCCAATTTTTGTTCTAGTTCTTCCGCACTAAAATTTGAGTTTTCTACAAAATCATCAAAGATTTTATATACATTTTTATTGTCTTCATTTTTTAGCTCTTTTGCTAAATCTTCTAAAGTTTCTAAAACCATATTTCGCCTTTTAAATATTGTAAAAGCTGTATTATCTCAAAAAATGTTATAATCGCAACTTAAAAAAATATAGGTAAGTAAATAATGATAGAAAAAGAGATAAAAACACAAAAATTTATAGTTAAATATTTTACAGAGATTATGATAAAAGGTGATAGAGCAAAAAAACAGATGTTAAATCAACTTCTAATGAATTTGCATAAACTTTCAAAAGATATTTCAAATGAGATAGTTTTAAAAAAGTTTTTTGATAAAATTGAACTCGTTACTCCTTTAGAGTTCTCTTTAGTTCTTAAAGAGAAACTTTTACAAACTCCTGGAATAGATCAAGTTTTAGAAGCTATACAAATAAATGATATGGATAGTTTAGATAAGATAAAAGTTGAAGTAAACAGATATATGTCAAATGAGATAATTGATAAAACATTTGTAATACGAGCAAAAAGAGTTGGAACTCAAGATTTTAAATCTATGGATATTGAGCAAACTGTTGGTGGCTATATGCTAGCACACAATCAAACTAAAGGTGTTGACCTTAGAAATGCTGAAGTTACTATAAAACTTGATTTAGAACATAATAAATTAAATATTATTACACAAAGATATACTGGATTGGGTGGTTTTCCACTTGGTAGTCAAGGTGAGATTTTATCTTTGATGTCAGGTGGATTTGATTCAACTGTTGCTTCATATTTATCTATTAAAAGAGGGCTTAAAACACATTTTATATTTTTTAATTTAGGTGGAATTGCTCATGAAATAGGTGTTAAACAAGTATCTTGGTATTTGTGGAATAAATTTGCCTCAACTCACAGAGTTTCATTTATTACTATTCCTTTTGAAGATGTTGTAGGACAACTTTTCAAAGATATTAGTCCCTCATATATGGGTGTTATGTTAAAAAGACTTATGATAATGGCAGCCCAAAAAGTTGCAAAAGATATGAAAATTGATGCTTTGATTACAGGTGAAAGTGTTGCTCAAGTTTCAAGTCAAACTTTACGAAACTTAAGCTTAATAGATAGTGCAAGTGATATTTTGATTTTAAGACCGCTAGCTATGATGAGTAAGCCTTATATTATTGATATTGCAACAAAAATAGGTACGAAGAAATTTGCAGAAGCAATGCCTGAATATTGTGGAGTTATATCTCAAAATCCTGTAACTGCTGGCAGTTTCGATAGAGTTGAAAAAGAGTCAAAAAAGTTTGATTATACTATTTTGGATGAAGCTATTAAAAATGCAAAAATCAAAAATATTGATGAGGTATTAGATGATGTTTGTGAAGTTGGGACTTTGGAAGTTGTAAATAGTGTTAGTGAAAACGAAATATTAGTTGATATAAGACAAAGTAACGATATTTTAAAAGCTTCTTGTGAAGTTTTAAAAATACCCTTTTATGATTTAAAAAAAGAGTTTAAAAAATTAGATAATTCAAAAACTTACCTATTATATTGTGATAAAGGTGTTTTAAGTCAACTTCACGGACAATATTTAAAAGATGAAGGAAAATATACAAATATTAAGGTTTTTAGACCTTAGTAGAAAGGACTGTTTAAAACTTAATCTCATACCTAACATTTCGACCAGCAGTACCATCTATTTGTTTTATACATCCAAATTCTACAAGAGCAGTTATATCTCTAACTGCTGTAGCTTTACTAACTTTTGTTAAAGATATATATTTTTTTGTATTAAGTCCACCCTCAAAGTTTTCATTACCCATATCAAGTATTTTATTTAAAACTTTTATTTGTCTTTCATTTAGAGCTTTGCTTCTATGTTTATCCCAAAATTTTGTTTTTTGTATAAAATATTCAATATTTATTAGTGATTGTTTCATAGCATTATTTAATATATTTAGATGCCAAATAAGCCAAGGTGTAAGATCAAACTCTTTATTTAAAAATAAGTTCGTAGTTTTATCTAGAATATCATAATAGGCTTTTCTATCTTTATTAATTGCAGTAGAAATAGAGTAGAGTTTAAATTCTGTATTTGAACTATTTTTAGATAGAATATAATCTGTAATTGCTCTTGCAATTCTTCCATTTCCATCATCATATGGGTGTATAATTACAAACCAAATATGAACTATTGCTGCTTTTATATAGATATTTTCAGAACTTTCATTACAATATTTTAAAAAGTTTTCAATATCTTCATTGATATTTTTTTCAGGTATTGCTTTGTAGTGAACTTTTTCATGTCCAATTGCACCTGAAATTACTTCCATATCACTATGACTTCTAAATTTTGCGATATCAATTTTATTTAGTTTACTATATTGAGTATGCTCAAAAAGGCAGTTATGCCAAGCATGAAGTCTATCTACATTTAAATCATTTTTATTTAAATTTGAATCTATTAAAATTTCTACTAAATTATCAGTTGCAATAGTTGAATACTTATCATTTCTTGCATCAAAATCTTTATCAAGTTTTTTCCTAAAAGAAGAACGAACACTCTCTCTTTTTAAAATCTCACCCTCTATTAAAGAAGTATTAATAGCTTCATCAGTTAATGTTTCAATTTCAATTTTTGTTATATCATCACTACTAAATAGTTTTGAAATACCATCAAGTTGTCCTCTATTGTACTCAATTTGAGTAAGTAAATCTGTTAGCTTTGATTTGTCATATTTAAAATTTGGATAATCTTTATGTTGCCATATCCATTTTATAATATTTTCTTTCATATTTTACCTTTGAGCCGAATAATTACTATAATAGTATCATAAAATGAGCCTATTATTTATCTTAATCGTATCATTTTAAAAACTATTTGATTATTATTTTTAAATCTCTATTTCAAGTCCAATAGGACAATGGTCACTTCCAAAAATATCATCTAAAATATAAGCATCTTTTACAAAATCTTTTAAATCAGAACTCACATAAAAGTAGTCAATTCTCCATCCAACATTATTTTCTCTAGCATTTGCTCTATAACTCCACCAAGAGTATTTATCTTTTAAATCACCATGTACTAGTCTAAAAGTATCGATATATCCGTGATTTAGAAACTTTGTTATCCAATCTCTCTCCATTTTTAAAAAACCACTTGTATTTTCATTTGCTTTTGGTCGTGCAATATCAATTTCCATATGAGCTGTGTTTACATCTCCACAAACAATTATTGATTTTCCATCTTTTTTCAAATTTTCACAATGATTTAAAAATCTATCATAAAACTCCATTTTGTATTCAAGTCTTTCTTCTTTGCTTTGACCATTTGGAAAATATACATTAAAAAATGCTATATCTTTATTTCCTAAATTAAAATGAACTTCATTTATTCGTCCCTCATCTAAAACATCTACACTAGGACAAGTGCAATCAAAAGTAGTGTTAATATCTGAAAATAGGGCTGTTCCACTTCTTCCTTTAATTGCAGATTCACTAGCTGTTAAAAATTTAAACTCTTTATTAAATATTGTTTTTGGAATTTGATTTTTCATTGATTTTGTTTCTTGCAATCCAAGAATATGAATATCATGCTCATCAACCCATTTTAAAGCCTCTTTTTTATCAACAGCTCTTACTCCATTTACATTCCAAGAGATAAATTTATATCTTTTTGTCATTTTTTTCTAATTTCCTTTATATCTTTTTTTTCATCTTTTATTAAGTTTGATGGCTCTTTTGGCTGTGTTGGTGTTGTTGGTTTATTTATACCAATATTTTTAAAATCTTTATTTGATAAACTGTTTTTATCATTTAAAAGGTTTTCACTTTTTCCACCGTGCATATCTATTTTTCCACTATAATTTTTATTATAGTTTGAATCTGCAAATAATAAATTTGATAAAAATATAGTAGTAATAAGCAATAATTTCATATTCTTCCCTTTTTTTTAATTTAAAGTATAACTATATTTCAATAATAAAGCCTTTATTCGGTATTTTACGAAATCTTTTTATTGGGAAAATATATGTCAGAATTTATTGCTATTTTAACTTCAACAGAAATTATTTTAGGCGTTATTACTTTTTTAACATCAGTTATCGCAGCTGTTGTTGGAATAGGAGGAGGAATGATGCTAATAGCAATTTTACCATCATTCTTACCTTTAAATGCACTTATTCCAGTTCATGGACTTACTCAAGTAAGTAGTAATATAAGCCGTGCTTTTTTTGGATACAAAGATATTCAATATGAAGTAATACCAAAGTTTTTAATAGGTTCTATTTTAGGAATAGGCTTATTTGCTGGAGTTTTGAGTTTTATTTCTCTTGAATATGTTCCTTTATTTATTGGAGTTTATATTTTACTTTCGCTTTGGAGTGCAAAGTTTAATGAAAAGATTAAAAGATATGAAAACTACTATTTAGCTGGATTTTTTCAAACAGGGCTTTCTATGGTTGTTGGTGCTACTGGACCACTTACTATGACACTATTATTTAAAGATTATGAAGATAAAGATAAAGTTGTAGCAACTGGAGCTGCTTTGATGAGTATAACTCATTTACTAAAAGTTGTTGTTTTTATATATTTTGGTTTTGTCTTTTTTGATTTTATTTGGATTATTGTTGCTATGATTTTTGGGGCTGTTTTTGGAAGTTTTGTTGGAACAAAAGTAAGGAATTTGATAGATGGTAAGAAATTTATAATTATTTTAAAAACACTACTTACAATTTTAGCTATAAAACTTATTGTAGATATTATAATAAAGCTAATTTAGAATTTTTCTATTATTAAGAATTATATTTATTTTTATAAATTATACTTTTTGATTTTACTTTTTAATGTATTTCTAGTAACACTAAGATAGGTTGAAACTTTTGAAATATTACTATTTTTTTCTAAAATCGCTTTTAGCATATATTTTTCAAAATCTTCAAAAATCAAATTTGAGTTTTCTAAACCATAAATGTTTACTAATTCTTGGGTTATTTTATTAAAAATCTCTGATTTTTTGTTATCTTTAGAACTTATATTATTTTTTATATCATCAATAGAAATTATTTCATTTCTTGAGTATAAAATAGTTTTATAGATGATATTTTTTAGTTCTCTTACATTTCCTTTTAACTCACACTCTTTTAAAAATAAGATTGCATTTTCTTCAATATTTTTTGGTTTAATTTTTAGATTTTCACAAAAAAGTTTTATAAAATGCAAAACCAACTCTTTTATATCATCTTTTCTATTTTTTAAACTAGGAACGATTATCTCAAAAGTTGAGATTCTATAGTATAAATCACTTCTAAAAATATTTGAATTTTCTAGCTCATCTTTTTTTCTCGATGTTGCACAGATTATTCTTCCTTGAAATTTAATCTCATTTGCACTTCCAAGTGGATAAAAACTTTTTGTTTCCAAAAATCTCAAAAGTTTTACTTGTAAGTTTTGGTCTAATTCACTTATTTCATCTAAAAAAAGTGTTCCAAATCCTACTTTTTGAATATGTCCAATATGTGGGTCTTTTTGATTTTTTGAGAAGTTTTCTACTTTTCCATACATTAGTTTTTCAAAAAGATTTTCAGGAATTGTTGAGCAGTTAATCGCCACAAAAGGTTCATTTGAGTTCAATGAATTTTTATGGATTAATTTAGCAATTAACTCTTTTCCTGTTCCTGTATCACCAATAATTAGTACAATTGAATCATTTTTTGCAGCAAGTCCAATGTTTTTATATATATCTTTCATAGTTTCAAATGAACCGATAAATTCATCCTCTTTGCTGTTTATTTTTGAATCTTTTTCTATATTTTTAGAGTTATATTTATTTACAGTTTGAATAATATCACTTGCACTAAAAGGTTTTTGAATAATATCAATTATTCCAGTTTTTGAAGCTTTTATCATATTTGAGGGAGTTGTATATGCTGTTATCATAATAATTGGAATATTTAAAGAGTTTTTTCTTATATTTTCAATTACATCAATTCCACTTAATCCATCTTCAAGCATCATATCTAAGATGATTAAATTCACATCAAAAACATTTAAACCATCAATTAAATCTTCTTCATTTCCATTAAAACCATAACAAGTGTGTCCATCTTTTTTTAAGATTTTTTCTATGGCATATTTTATATCATCTTGGTCATCAATTATTGCTATATTCATTATCTTCCTTTATTGGAATATTTATACTAAAGGTTGTTTTACCAAGCTTTGATTCTACTTCTATAAAACCATTATACATATAAACTATTTTATATGTGGTATATAATCCTATTCCTGATCCTTTTTCACCTTTTGTGGTAAAAAATGGTTTGTAAATATCTTTTAAAATATTTTTATTGATTCCTTTTCCAAAATCAATTACTTCAATTACGGTATGTCTATTTTTAATATATGAATTTATATAAATTAAGCCATTGATTGAAGATTCATCTATGGCATTTTCAATTAGATTTATCAAAATAGTTTCAAAGTCAGTAATTGCAATAAAGAGTTTTAAATCAGTTAAAATATCTTTTTTTATAGTTAGATTTTTATTTCTTATTTGAGTTTGAAGTATATTTAAAATATTATTTATTTGATAATTTATATCTATTTGCTCAGCTAAAAGTTTATCTATTGGTCTTCCTGTTTTTAAAAATTCATTTACTAAAAAGTCTATTTTAGAGATTATATTTGTAATTCTTTTTTTATCTTCATCATCAAGTTCATCTTGTTCGATTAGAAGTTTCGCAGGTTGTAAATAGTTTTTTATTTCATGAACTACACTTGAAGATATTTCACCAACAATTTCAAAAGAGTTCGTAAAACACTGTTTTTCTTGAAGATGTTTTAGTAGTGTAATATCTGAAAAAGATATGGCTAAAGAATCTTTTAGATTTTTTATTATCACAAAAAGATAGATAGTTTTACCATCTTTATTTTCAATATCAATCATAAAATTACTATTATTTCTTGATATATTCATCTCAATACTACTTAATATTTTTTTGTTAATTGAGTGTTCTTTAACTATCAAGTTACTTAAGCTATGAGAATTTTCATATAAAATTTTAAAATCATAATCACACAATAAAATAAACTCATCTAAACTTTCCAAAATATCATGGTAAAAATCCCTTAGATTTTGTTCATTTTTTATGGAATCATGCAATTTTTTTAAAATCAATTCCATACTATTTTGAAAAAGTGTTATTTCATCTTTCTCTTTTGAGTTTATATATTTTATTTTATCCCACTGTTTATTTTGAATCATCAAAGCATTATGTGAAAGAATTTTAAGACGATTTAATATGCTATTTGATATAAAATATGCAATTAAAAAAGATAAAATAGTAGCTATAAGTATTGAAATTGCTATGTTGGTTTTTAAATCTTCAAATAGTGAAGCCAAAGAAAATTTATCTAGTTCTATTAGAAAAACACCTAAAACTAATCCATTATTAATCAAAGGTATAAAAACCAAATTCTCCTCTTTTTTGATTTCAATCTCTTTATTCATTGGAAAATCAGCACTATTTGTATGAGCAATAATTTTATTTGAAGAATCAATAAAACCAGCAGATGTTATTAGATTGATTTTTGTAAGTGAATCTAAAAATTTATAGATACTCCAAACATCATCTTCAAGTAGTGATTTTATAAAAAAAGCTTCATTAACTTTTATTAAATCTTTTGTTGTATTTGAGGCTAGGGTATTTATATTGTTTGATAAAGAGTTTTTTATCATAAAGAAGATACCAGTTGAAAAAAGAAAAATTATCAAAAATAGAGTTATTGTAATTTTTGTTTTTATTGATAATAAATATAATTTATTTAACATTTTTATTTTCACGATTTATAATGAATTCTTTAATATCTTTGATTTTATCATAAGATATATTTTCAGGTTCAATCAAACTATCTATTGACATGGCTTTTAATATTTGTTCTCCTTGGGGATTTTTATGCATTTCTAAAAGAGCTTTTTTAAGTCTATCTTTTATATTAGAATTTATATTTTTTCTTATTATAAAAGGAGGAATTGGATAATCATCAAAACTTTCAACAATTTTAAGCTCTTTTTCTGCTTGTGGATTTTTATTTATATAAGCTTCATAAACCATACTATCAACACTAGCGCTTTGTATAAAACCACTTAAAACAGCTTGAATAGACTCTCCATGGTCATAGGTAAAAATTACTTTTTCAAAAAATTCTTCTTTATTGTAGCCTTTTTTTAAAATTTCATATATTGGTATTAATGAACCTGAATTTGAATCAGGGTCACTCATAGCAAAAGTTTTACCTTTTAAATCAAATAATTTGGTATAAGGTTTATCTTTTTTTGAAATAATCAATGAACTATAAGTTGTCTTATTTTTAACACTTGGAATTGCTATTAATTCTACTTTGTTTAATTTATCCAAATTTACATAAGTAGAACCACAAACATATGCCAAATCAACGCTCTCATTTATAATAAAACTTTCCATTATTGAATAACTTTTTGCAAATTTCAAATTCAAATCAATATTGGCATTTTTTGCTAAGTAATCCTTGAAATTCATGATAGTTAAAATATCTTCTTTTAGAGTAACTCCTGTTAAACCAAGTGTTATTTTTTCATTACAATAGAGCGAATTTGTTGTAAATAGTAAAAAAATGATGGTCAATTTCTGCAAAAAGCTGGTTAAAAATTGACCAGTTGATTTTAAATTTCTTGATATAAACATCTCTAAAGCCCTATATGTTGGATTATTTAAGAGAGATTAAAATAATTGATTTTTATCTTACTATCTAACTAAAATATATTATTGTAATTTCTATTCAATTAAGGAGAGTTAAAATGGAAGAAAATGTATCAAGTAGAAGAGGCTTTTTAAAAGCAGCTTGAAATAATGGGGTTCAACTCTCAACCTAATATTCCAAAACAAGTTGCAACTCAACAAATTAATGGGTAAATACAGGAAGAATAAATGAAGTTTGGCAATCAAATACAAATATCATAAGAATTGAAAGAAGTGAAAGTTTAATTAAAGATATGACTTTCCAAGAAAGAGTTTAATCGTTTATATTAATAAAGAAGAAGAGGAAACTCTTTTTCTTTAAAAATTAATAATATAAAGTTTTAAACTTTTATAAGATTTTTTTATAAAAAGTTTTCATTTTTACTGTAGGAGGTTAAAAAATGCATTTATTATGGGATATTAGGGTCGTATTAGACCTATTTTTAGGAGGTATTGGAATTGGAGCTTTTGTATTAGCTTCTATTTTATATACAATTGATTATGAAAAATATAAAATTGTATGTAAAACTGGGTTTTTTATGGCGCCAGTTTTTGTTGCTATTGGGTTAATATTTCTTCTTTTAGAAATAGGAAGACCTTTACATGCTGTGATTATGTTAGTTTCTGTTAATCCAACGTCTATTTTATCTTGGGGTGGATTTTTACAAGGTGGTTTTATACTTTTAAGCTTATTTATTGCTTTTAAAATATTTAAAGAGCAAACAGTTTCTAATGTATTGTTATTTATAACAATGACTTTAGCTTTTATTGTTGGTATTTATCATGGAGCTTTATTATCAAGCTTTGGAAGATCTGCTTGGAACTCTTCGCTTCCTGTTCTATTTTTATCAACTTCGTTGGTTACAGGTTTTTTAACAACGATGTTTATAGCTAAATTTTTTAAGCAAGAAGATGTAACAAATAAACTTGTAAAAGGAAGTATGATTGTATTTTTATTACTTTCATTTGTTTCTATTATTGGATGGATTTATGGACTTAAATTACAAGATACTACATCAAAAGAAGCATTAGCTTATATGATGAATGAATATTTTATTTTAATATCAATTGCAATAATTTTTGGAATGATTTTACCAATTATAATTTATATAAAATCACTTTTTGCAAAAGTTCATTTATCTAATTTTGAGTTAAAACTTACTGCAATTTCAGCATTTGTAGGTGTATTTGCTTTGAAATATGTGGTAGTTTATTTAGGTCAATTAGAATATTTAGTGAAATAAGGAACAAAAAATGGAAAAGATAAATAGAAGAAATTTTATAAAACTAAGTGCTGCAACAGCTGGTACAATTGGTATTGCTCAAGTTCCTTTTGTAAATGCAGATGAAACAAAAGTTGCAGGAGAACTTGGTCGTTGGGTTGCAACAACATGTCAAGGATGTACAAGTTGGTGTAGTGTAGAGGGATATGTTTTAGATAATAAACTTATAAAAGTGCGAGGAAATGAAAATGCTAAAGGAAATCATGGAAATATCTGTCCAAGACCACATTTAGCAATTCAACAAGTTTATGATAAAGATAGGGTTAAAACTCCACTTAAAAGAACAAATCCTAAAAAAGGAAGATATGAAGACCCACAATTTGTTCCTATTTCTTGGGAAGAGGCTATTGATACAATATCAAATAAAATAATGGAATTAATTAATAATGATGAATCTCATAAATTCTGTTTAATGAGAGGAAGATATACAGGAATGAATGCTATTCCTTATGAAACTTTCCCAAAATTAATAGGAAGTCCAAATAATATCTCTCATAGTGCTATTTGTGCAGAGGCTGAAAAATTTGGAAGATATTACACAGAAGGTTTTTGGGATTATGCAGATTTTGATTTAGAAAACACAAAGTATGTTTTAGGTTGGGGAGCTGATCCTTTGGCTTCTAATAGACAAGTTCCACATTTTATTAATATTTGGGGACATGTTTTAGATAATGCAACTGTAACAATAATAGACCCAAGACTTTCAGCAACAGCTGCAAAAGCAAACAAATGGCTTCCTATAATTCCAGGTGCTGATAGTGCATTAGCTGTTGCAATTGCTCATGTTATTCTTGTAAATGGAGTTTGGAATAAAGAGTTTGTTGGTAATTTTGCTGATAAACAAAATCATTTTATTGTGAATACTCAAATAAAAGATGAAACAATTTTTAATGAAATTCATACAAATGGGGTTGTTAAATGGTGGAATTTAGAGCTATTTGATAAAACACCTCAATGGGCTAGTGAGATTACAGGAATTAGTGCAGAAGATATTATTAAAACTGCTCTTGATTTCGCAAATGCAGGAAGCCGTGCAATTTCTTGGACAAGTCCAGGTGCTGCTATGCAAGTAAGAGGATCATACTCATCTATGGCTGCACACGCTTTAAATGGACTTGTTGGTTCTGTTGATGCAGTTGGTGGGATTTTACAAGGAAGTAAAGTTCCAAGTGCAAAAGCACCAGATGTAAAACCTTACTTAACTGAAAAAATAGAAAAAGCTCTTAAAAATAAAAAAATTGATCAAAGAGGAACACCTGCATTTCCAGCACTAAATAAAAAAAGTGGAGGAGGAGTTGTAACTGCAAATATTGCAAATGCTATTTTAAATGAAGATCCATATGATTTAAAAGTTGTTATTGGATATTGGAATAACTTTGTATTTTCAATTAATGGAAGTGATATTTGGGAAAAAGCAATGGCAAAAGTTCCATTTTTTACACATATTACGACAAATCTAGCAGAGACTTCAATGTTTGCTGATATTGTACTTCCAGCAAAAATGCATATGTTTGAGAGATTTGGATTTGTTCAAAATAAACAAAATCTTCATAGTTATTTATCAATTCAACAACCTTTAGTAAAACCATTAGGTGAAGCTAAAACAGATGAAACTGAAATATTCTGGTTATTATCAGAATCTTTAGCTAAAAAAGGTTATGACACACCATTTAAATATTATAAAGAAAATTTCAAAGACCCTGAAACTGGAAAAGAAGCTACAACTGCTGAAGAGTTTGATTTATATGCTGTTAAAACTTTAACAAAACCAATCTGGGATGGAAGTAGCAATGACAAAGGTGACACTATTAATAGTTGGAAAGAATTATTAGAAAAAGGTGTTTGGAATACTAAAAAATATACTCCTGGTAAAAAAATTGATAACTTTGCAACAGAAACTAAAAAATTTGAATTTTATAGTGAAACACTAAAAAAAGTACTTATTGAACATGCAGAAAAAAATAAATTATCAGGTGTTGATGAGGCAATGCAATTTGCAAATATAACAGCACGTGGTGATAAAGTATTTGTACCTCACTATGAACCAATTGTAAGACATGGAGATGAAAAAGAGTATCCTTTAGTTTTTGCAGAACACAGATCAAGACTTAATAGAGAGGGAAGAAGTCAAAATGTACCTTGGTATTATGAGATAAAAGATGTGGATCCAGGTGATGTTTCAAACGAAGATGTTACAAAAATAAATCCTATAACTGCAAAAGAGTATGGATTAAAAGATGGAGATAAAATTAAAATTACTTCACTTCAAGGAAGTCTTGAAAGTGTTGTGAAGTTATGGGAAGGAACAAGACCAGGAATTGTAATTAAATGCTATGGTCAAGGACATTGGGCTTATGGAAGTGTTGCAAGTGAAGTTTTTGGGCAAAAACCAAGAGGTGGAAACAATAATGCAATACATATTCATGAATATGATAGATTAAGTGGAAGTACAGCAAGACACGGTGGTACTGCACGAGTTAAAATAAATAAAATATAAAGGAGGTGTAGTATGAAACAAAAATATGGAATGGTAATTGACTTACATAAATGTGTAGGTTGTGGAGCTTGTGATTTAGCATGTAAAAGTGAAAATAATACACCTGATGGAATTTTGTGGTCAAATCATATAAATGAAACAACGGGAGTTTTCCCAAATGTAACATATAAATATATGCCAACTTTATGTAATCATTGCGAAGATGCACCATGTGTTAGATCATGTCCAACAGCTGCTATGTATAAAGATAGTGATACTGATATGACTTTACATGCAGCTGATAAATGTATTGGTTGCAAAAGTTGTATTTTGGCTTGTCCTTATGATGTTATTTCGTACAATGATAGACAGCCTCACACAAATCATAGAACAAGTAATTCTTTGGTTGAAGGTGGAACTTTTTCTACTAAAGAGATGGGAGACAAAACAAATACTCCTTATCCATATTATAATGCAGAAAGAGGTAAAACTTATCCTGCTATTAGAAGTAAAGGGGTTGTAGAAAAATGTAATTTTTGTGATCATAGAGTAAAAGGTGGATTACTTCCTTTTTGTGTTGATTCATGTCCAGCAGATGCAAGAATTTTTGGTAACTTAAATGATGAGAATTCAGCTCCAAGTAAACTACTCGCAAAATATCCAGCAGAAGTTTTAAAAGAACATAAAGGTACTAAACCTAAAGTTTTTTATATTAGAAAATTTAATAAAGTTTAATATTTTAGAAGAATATATCAAGATGTCTTGATATATTCTTCTGTTTTTGATACAATTTCCATTAAAAAATATAAAGGTAAAAAATGGATATTTTTTTAAAAACATCAAGTGCATTAAATGATGAAACAAGAGTTAAAATAATCAAGTTTTTGAATATCAATGGTGATTGTTGTGTTTGTGATTTGGAAAATTCATTTGATATGATTCAATCAAGACTTTCAAGACATTTAAAAATTTTAAAAGATGCAGGGTTTTTAAAAGTTGAAAGAGTTGGAAGATGGGCTTATTATAGTATACGAACACCACTGGATGAATTTAGGCAAAGTGCTATAAAAGAGATTATGACACTAAATATAGATTTACCAGAGTTGAAAAAGTCTTGTGAGAGTTAATTTTTTTTGATTTTTAATATATCAATAAATCTTGATATACAGATACAATAAAGGAGTAAAATGTTAGTTGCTAGTTTGATTTTTCTAATAACTTTGATTTTTGTAATATGGCAACCAAAGGGCTTACAAATAGGAACAACCGCTGTAATTGGAGCAATAATTGCTTTAATTATTGGAGTTGTTAGTTTAAATGATGTTTTAATTGTAAGCAATATTGTTTGGGATGCAACTTTGGCATTTATTGGAATTATTATTTTATCTATGGTTTTAGATGAAATAGGATTTTTTGAATGGTGTGCTTTGAAAATGGCGAAGTTTTCAAATGGAAATGGAATTTTGATGTTTATTTATTCTATTTTATTAGGGGCGTTCGTTTCAGCACTTTTTGCAAATGATGGAGCGGCTTTGATTTTGACTCCAATTTTGTTAGCAAAAATGAGAATTTTACAGCTAAATATTAAAACAATAGTCGCTTTTTTACTTGCAGGTGGATTTATAAGTGATAGTGCATCGCTTCCTTTTGTATTTTCAAATCTTACAAATATTGTAACTGCAAACTATTTTAATATCGGATTTGCCCAATATTTCTTTGATATGATAATTCCTTTTATCGTAAGTGTTATTGCTTCAATTGTTTTTTTATGGTTGATTTTACGAAAAGATATTCCAAAAACTGTTGATATATCTCTTTTGAAAGAGCCAAAAAGTGTTATTAAAAATATGAAATTATTCTATTTTTCTTGGGTATTTTTAGCAATTTTACTTATTGGTTATTTTGTTGGAGATATTTATGGTTTACCAGTTTCACTCTTTGCTTTGGGTGGGGGATTGATTTTTTTAATGATTGCTACACTATCAAAAGCTGTAAAACCAATATCAATTATAAAAGAAGCTCCTTGGCAAGTTGTTTGGTTTAGTATTGGGCTTTATATTGTGGTTTATGGACTTAAAAATGCAGGACTTACTGATTATTTAACTATTGTTTTAAAAGATTTAAGCCTAAGAGGTGACACAATTGCAGTAATTGGAACAGGATTTATAGCAGCATTTTTAAGTGCTATTATGAATAATATGCCAACAATTATGATTATGGATATAGCCTTAAGTGACATAGGAAATCAAGCGATGATTTATGCAAATATAGTTGGATGTAATCTTGGACCAAAAATGACACCATTTGGAAGTCTTGCTACTTTACTTTGGTTGCATGTTTTAGCGAAAAAAGGTGTAAAAATATCATTTGCACAATATAGTAAATTTGGTTTGATTATCACACCGCCTGTACTATTTATAGTACTTTTGGCAATTTGAATAAAAATTTAATTTAATAAAAAGGAAAAAAAATGAGTAATTTAGAAAAAAGAGTTTTGATTTTATGTACAGGAAATTCTTGTAGAAGTATTATTGCAGAAGCCCTAATAAATGCAAAATTAGAGGGAATTATCGCTCATAGTAGTGGTGTTAAAGCAAGTGGAAGAGTAAATCCAAATGCTAAAAAACTTCTTGAAGAAAAAGGGATTTGGAAAGAAGAATACCACTCAAAAACACTTGATACAGTAATAGACAATGAGTATGATTTAATAGTAACTGTTTGTGACCATGCAAATGAAACTTGCCCAATGTTTCCAAAACCAGTAGCAAAAATTCATGTGGGATTTGAAGACCCAGATGGAAAAGGTTTTGAAGCATTTGAAGCTACATATAAAGAGATTGAAGAAGTTTTACTTCCAAAAGTTCTTGAGGCTTTAAAATAATATTATAAGAGGTTTTTCCTCTTATGAGTTTTTATTACAAATATTTTTAAACTAAAGTATTTGTAATAAAAATAAAAAGGAAAAAATATGAAAACTTTAAAAATATATGACCCAGCGATGTGTTGCCCAACAGGAGTTTGTGGAACAAGTGTTGATACAAAGTTAGTTCAATTATCAAATTTTTTAAACTCTTTAGATAAAAATATGTTTACAGTAAAACGGTTTGGTTTAAGTACAAATCCACAAGAGTATGTAACAAATAGTGAAGTCTCTAAACTTCTAAATGAAGATGGAGTTGAGTCTTTGCCTTTGATTTTTTTAGATGATGAATTACTTTTTAAAGGTGATTATCCAACTGTTCCACAGCTTAGTTCAAAAATGGGTTTAGGCTCTTTTGTTGTGAAGTTTTAATATGAAAAATTTAATAAAAAAAATACCACAATTTCTTTTTTTCACAGGAAAAGGAGGAGTTGGAAAAACTTCTATGTCTTGTGCCATTAGTGTGGCATTAGCAAAAAAGGGCAAAAAAGTACTTCTTATTTCAACAGATCCTGCTTCAAATTTGGATGAAGTATTAGAAACAAAACTAAATTCAACTCCAACAAAAGTCAATGGTTTAGAAAATCTTGAAGCTATGAATATAAATCCAGTCGTTGCTGCATATGAATATAAAGAAAAGATGGTTGCACCTTTTAGGGGAATTTTGCCAAAAAGTGCAATTGAGCAAATGGAAGAGCAGTTAAGTGGAGCTTGTACTGTGGAAATTGCAGGATTTAATGAGTTTTCAAAATATGTTGGAGATGCGGATATTTCAAAAAATTATGACCATATTATTTTAGATACTGCACCAACTGGACACACTTTAAGACTTTTAAAACTTCCAAGTGCTTGGAATAGTTTTATTGAAGATAATAGCACGGGAAGTTCATGTTTAGGAGCTGTTTCAGGACTTAGTGAAAATAAAAAGCTGTATGAAAATGTAGTTGAAAATCTAAAAAATAAAGATAAAACTCTTTTGATTTTAGTTTCAAGAGCTGAGGAATTATCTTTGATTGAAGCTTCAAAAGCATCAATTGAGTTGGCAAATCAAGGAATAAAAAATCAACACTTAATCATAAATGGAGTTTTCAAAGCAAAGGATGAAGATAGTATTGCAAAAAGTTTTGAAGAAAAATCAAATAAAGCTTTGCAAAATATTGATGAAACTATAAAAACTTTAGAAAAAACAACCATTGGATTTTATCCAAACGGTGCAGTTGGACTTGAAGCCCTAAATAATATCATCAATAACACTACTCCAAAAGAGTATGAAAATGCAAAAGAAAAACTGCAAAACTCTTTAAAAGATATTTTAGAAGATACTTATTCTTGGGATAGTTTAATAGATGATTTTGAAAAAGATAAAAATGGTTTGATTATGACTATGGGAAAAGGTGGTGTTGGAAAAACTACAATAGCTTCAAATATTGCTTTAGCACTAGCTTTAAGAGGTCATAAAGTAATACTTTCTACAACAGATCCAGCATCACATTTGGAGTATGTTTCAAAAACAAATGAGAATCTGTCAATCGAAAAAATAGACCCAAAAATAGAAACCCAAAAACACATCGATGAAGTAATAGAACAAAATGAAGGCAAAATATCTGCTGAAGATATGGCACTTTTAAAAGAGGAGTTAAGTACTCCTTGTATTGAAGAGATAGCTGTTTTTAAAGCCTTTGCAAAAACTGTATCAAAAGCAAAAAATAGTTTTGTGGTACTTGATACCGCTCCAACTGGACATACTTTGCTTTTACTTGATGCTTCACAAGCCTATCATAAAGAGGTTTTAAAAAATAAAAATGATGCTTTAGAAGAGGAGTTAATTGAACTTTTACCAAGAATAAAAGATGAAAAATATACAAAAATCCTGCTTGTAACACTTCCAGAAGCAACACCAACACACGAAGCAAAAGATTTACAAGAGGATTTAAAAAGAGCAGG
Organism: Arcobacter cryaerophilus gv. crypticus; assembly: GCF_002993025.1. Taxonomy (GTDB): domain Bacteria; phylum Campylobacterota; class Campylobacteria; order Campylobacterales; family Arcobacteraceae; genus Aliarcobacter; species Aliarcobacter cryaerophilus_B. The sequence continues at coordinate 50,218 of NZ_NXGI01000001.1, forward strand.
AATAAAACCCTATGCTTGGGTAATAAACAGAAGTTTTGCTTTGACAAATAGTTCAAATAATTTGCTTTGCCAAAAAGCCTTAAATGAGATTAAATATATCAAAGAGATAAAAGAGAGTCTGAGTTCTAAGACTTTGATTAAGCCTTGGGTGGCAGATTAATTATTTAATTGTATTTGAATTTAGTATTTAGTTATAATATATTTAGAATAATGAATAGATAAAAGGTTAGATTATGGGTATAAATGAATTATTAGAACAAGCCTTAGCATTAAATGTAAATGAAAGAACAAAACTTATCGATGAACTTTTCAAAAGCATAGATAAGCCTGATGAAGAAATAGAGCAAATCTGGGCAGATGAAGCTGATAAAAGATTGGAAGCTTATAGAAAAGGTGAACTTAAAGCTGTTCCTATGGAAAATATTTTTAAATAATGAAAGTTTTATTTTTAGAACTTGCTGAACAAGAGTTTTATGATTCCCAAGAATATTATGAAGAACATCAAACTAATTTAGGTAATAAGTTTACAAGTGAAGTATATAATGCCTTAAAAAGAATCCAAAAATTTCCTAGTATGTTTATAAAAGTTAAAAAAGATATTAGGAAATGTATTATAAATAAATTCCCTTTTAATATTTTGTATTCTATAGAAGGTGATATCATTCTAGTTATTGCAATAGCTCATCATCATAGAAATCCTGATTATTGGATTGATAGAATAAATTAAACTAATAAATTCAATAAAGTCCAAAATTTGAACTTTTATTTCACTTTATTAGAAAGTTCTTTTAAGAAGTTTATTTGAAAATCTTTTTTTATAGCATTTGGTTGATTCGCTTCGATTTTTTCCATAGCTTCATCAAAAAATGCACCTTTTGCTATTAAATAACTAGCTATTAAAGTTCCCGTTCTTCCTTTTCCACCTTGACAGTGAATTGCCACTGGATTATTGTTTTTGTTTTGTTCATCGATGAACTCTACAAGTTTTTCTACTTGCTCAAAAGTAGGGGCTTTATCATCTGCAACTGGAAGCCATAGGTTTTTGAAACCATTTTTATTGTAGTTTTCTATATTGCTATTATCTTCAAGTAAACAAACTATTGATTTTATTCCCGCTTGAGCTAAATTTTGTAAATCTTTTTCTTCTGGAACAGGCATTCCATATAATTTATTTGGTAACACAGACCATAGTTTTGAGATGTGAGTTTCATTCATATTTTGTCCTTTGTGAATAATTTTTGAATTGTATCAAAATAATATAAATATATCAATATATCTTGATATTTAGTTTTTATTCTGATATGATTTGAAGATAATTTGATTTTAGGAGGTCAATATGTTTGACTGGTTAGTAAATTTAAGTGCGATATTTGTATTTGATAATTTAGGACTTGAAAAGGGAAGCCATTTGGGTGAGGCTTTACACTTTTTTATTTATGACACTATAAAAATATTTATACTTTTAATTACAATTATTTTTTTAGTGACATTTTTGCGAAGCTATTTTCCTGTTGAAAAAATAAGAGATTATTTAGTTGGAAAACATAAACTTATTGGACATATTTTTGCAGCTTTTTTTGGAATATTAACACCATTTTGTTCTTGTAGTGCAATTCCACTTTTTTTAGGTTTTTTGCAAGCAAGAATTCCCTTAGGAGTTACATTTTCATATCTAATCTCTGCACCACTTAGTGATGCTGTTGTAATTGCCTTACTAGTTTCACTTTTTGGTTGGAAGATTACTTTACTTTATGTAGGTTTTGCTCTGTTAATAGCAATTGTAGCTGGACTTATAATTGGAGCTATGAATTTAGAAAAAGAGGTTTTAATTGAAGTTAAACCAATAAATAGTTGTTGTGGAAATTCAAATGAAGATACAGCTTTAATATCTTCAAGATTAAAAGAATCATGGGAATATACAGTTGATATATTTAAAAAGATTTATTTATATGTAATTATTGGAGTTGGAATTGGAGCATTTATTCATGGATATATTCCAGCTGAATTTATAAGTAAATATGCAGGTGGAGATGTTTGGTATGCTCCAATAGTTGCTGTTGTTATGGGAATTCCTATGTATTCAAATGCTGCTGGTATTTTACCACTAGTTGAAGTTTTAACTCAAAAAGGAATGCTTTTAGGAACGGCACTATCTTTTATGATGGCAGTTGTGGCACTAAGTCTTCCAGAAGCTTTGATTTTAAAAAGAGTTTTAAGCTTGAAGTTAATAGCAATCTTTTTTACAGTAGTAGGTCTAGCTATACTTTTAGCTGGTTATTTATTTAATTATTTAATAGGATGAAAAAATGAAAATAGAGATTTTAGGAACAGGTTGTACAAAATGTAAGGCTTTAGAAGAGGCAACAAAACAAGCAGTAGCAAAAGTTGGTGGATTTCACGAAGTTAAAAAAGTAGAAGATATAGTTGAAATTATGAACTATGGAGTTATGAGTACACCAGCACTTGTTGTTGATGGAGTTGTAAAAAGTACAGGAAAAATTTTAAGTGTTGAAGCGATAGTTGGTTTTTTAAAAGGTGATGAAGCTTGTTGTAGTACAAGTGAAAATACACCTAGTGGATGTTGTGGAAGTAAGTAAAATAATAGATGGAAAATTAATTTACCACTCCATTGCATCACTTAATTTATAATCTTTCTCTTTAGGTTTTAAATTTTTTACTTCAGTATCAGTAAGTGTTTTAATGTGTTTAGGCATTTTTACGGTACAAATCTTATTAATAAAGTTTATACCGTAAATTGTACCGCAATTTTTTTGTTATAACTGAATTTAGTAGTATTTTGATGAATGTTATAGGACTTAAGAATTCCTATTTTATGGTAAGTTTAAAACTTTATAGTATTTTTTGGATTTTGAAGAATTAATAGCTGGTGGTCGTGAAGGACTCGAAAAACTATAGAGTAACTATAAAATAGGGAATTCTTGGAATACAGTACCGTATTCAGTACCGTCAAAAAACCAGTACCGTTAAAAAATATTATTTGAATATTTTTTAAATATGATTCATTATAAAATATGAAAACTTAAATTATATAATTAAACATAAAAAATATTATCAATTTTAAAATTTACTTATATTACCTATACATCCTATATTTTGTTAATTTCTATATAAAAATAAAAATATCAAATAAGATATTTTCAATAGATTTTTCTAAGATATTTCTATCAAATTAATTTATTATAGTAACAACATTTCCATAGATATTATTTAATTGAATTAAAGAAATAAAGGAGATTAAATGAAACTACTAAGCGACGAGCAGGCAGAAAAACTACCACCATTGTATGCAACTGAAAATATTGCAACAAAAGATAAAATTGTGAAGATTAAATTCTTCACACCTGATAGTAATTGGACTTGGTATGCAGTAGAGTATGACAAAAATGAAAAAATATTCTTTGGATTTGTAAATGGACACTATCCTGAATGGGGATATTTTAGCCTAGAAGAATTAGAACAAATAAAAGGACCTCTAGGATTACATATTGAAAGAGATATACATTTTAAAGAACAACCTTTTGGACAGATAAAGGAATTACAATGAATATAGTACCAAGCAAAAAATTAATAGATAAATTACTTTGTATGGAAGTTGATGATAATGATTTCCACCAAGCTACATTAAATATGATGTACCAAGAGTGGCAGACTAATTATATTGGCTATACATATAAAGAGATTCTAGATTGGTTTGAAGATACTTATGATTCATTTGCAAAATTTGCTGTGTTGATTGGAAAATACAATCAACAAATTTGTAACGGAGGACATATTCAATATTTTGATAATGGATATGCGAATGGAGATGGAGGGTGTTTTTACAAACACTCCTCATCAATACCATTACACAATGAATTAATAAAACTTTTTGAAAAAACTGAACTTAAAGAAGATGAATTATCATTAAAAGTTTTGAAGATACTTAAAAAGTTTGAAATTGAAGAAGAAGATGATGAAATTCTAAATTATGATTATCTAAGAGCATTAGATAATCAATATTACGAATTATGTGATGAATTTATGGAATTAATAAATGATTATATAAAACAAAAAATTATAGGAGAATCAAAATGTTAGATTTTGAGGAATTAGAGATATCTTTACAAAAACATATAATTGATATTTGTGAAGATGACCAATATAACTTAGACCCTAAAACTTTATATAGAAATATATTTAACAGTAAAGGAGATATTCAAACACTTTCAAAAGTGTTTGAAGTACCAGAGCTACTGATTATAGAAATAAAAGAAAAAGGAGTAGAATTCCCATGAAAACAATTAAAGAAGTAACTAATAATACAGCTATTATTAGATTTATTGAACATAACAATAAAAAGTTCAAACTAACTTATGATAATAGAAATGGAACACCACTAGGCTTTGATTATAGATTTAAAGCTGAAATACTAAAAGATGATACATGGAATACAATAGCAGGAAAAAATGATATTGAATTTGAACAAATATCATATGTAAGTGATAAAATGAAACTTATAGAAGATTCAAAAAGATTCTTCAAAATGATGGAAGAACATATTTCACTTATGTATTAAATAATAAGTACAAAAAAGGCAGATAATTCTGCTTTTTTTGTACTTATAAGTATTATATGTCAACATTTAGATAATTGTAATTTTAAAATACTAAATAAAAACTAATACTTTAAAAGATTATAATTAATAAAAAATTGACTTATTTATTGATACAATATTATTAAAATAAAAATAGGGGTATTACATTGGAAAATAAATTTCTTTCGATTTCTAGAAAATTCATTCTTTTTCTTACAGGTCTTGCATTTATAGCGGTATTAATTGGTGCTTTTGTTGCATTAGCAAAGTTTTCAAATTCTCCAGATGAAACTATTAAAATTACAAAAATAGATTCTAATGATTATTTTACAAAAAAAGAAGAGAAGCAAGAAATAAAACAAAACATTCAAACAACAAATGATGATAAAACTGTTGTACAAAAGGAACAATCTGAGCTTGATAAAATTATTGAAGAAGCTACTGAAATAACTGTAAAAAATCTTAATATTTGTGAAACAAAAATATTAGATTCAGAAATGCTAGTTAATTATTATAATACTACACAAATAAAAGATATATTCAAAAATAATTTTTCAAAAAACATTATCTCTCTTTCAGATGAGGATAAAGCTATTGAATTTTTCAAACTTCTTAAAGAAGATAGTAATAATATTGTAAAAAATTATCAATATTTTAAAGATAATTCATTAAGATGTGGAAGTTATATTGATTGGTTATATAATGAATATTTAGAGCAACTTAAAAGCGAAAAAGATAGAATCAACTCAGAAATATTTGCTAGTAACTTTGAAAAGGCTGAAGCTCTAACTTTATTATCATTTGTAGGTATAGCATTTGGAGTTTTTGTTTTTCTTACAATAATTTTGGTGTTATTTAAAATTGAAATAAATACAAGAAAAGAAGAAGATAAAAAATAATGAAATTAAAAAAAATTATCTTCAGTTTATTCCTAATTTATAGTTTTTTAAATGCAGAAACTTTGAAAGAATATAACGGGAATAAAGTCGCTCCTCCAGAAATTATTCTAAACGAATTACCATATAATAGCGAAGGTAAGTATTATCAGTTAGTTGGAAAAATTATTCAAAGGATTGATGCAAATAGTATGTTAGTTTCAGGAACTGAAAATATTTCAACAGTATCCAAAGAAACAGTTATTTATGTTGAAGGTATTCCAAAAGGAACTACAGTTGCTAAAGGTACGTTAATCGATATAATAGTAAAAGGAGATGGTGAATACAGATATACAAATGCTGATGGTGTTTCAAAAGTTGTAGTAAAAGCTATTTGGCAAAATAAAGAAGTATATAATGATTCAAGTAGTCAACAAATTGTTGAGAAGATTGAAAACAGTGTTATAAAAAAACAATATAATGAAAATGGTATACTATTGGAAATTGAATATCCTTCAAATATAATACCTAATTCTTATGTAGATTTTAAAATAACTGTTACAAATAATCTACCATATCTAGGTACAAAAGGTGGTATATCTATTGGCTTTCCTCAATATAAAAATTTAGATATAATCAAAAATAATTCGACCTTAGCTACAAAAAATTATCCTTCTAAAAGTAAACTTTGGAATGGAAATATCAAACAAACAATTTCATCTGAGTATTTTATGATTGAAGGTTGGGAAACTGATTGGAAGCAAAGTCAAATAAAAACCATGAATTTTTCAGTTTTTATTAATGATGCTTCAGAATTAAAAAATATAAATATTTTTATTCGTTCGGCATTGATAAGTAATAAAATTGAATATGTAAATCCAATTGATGGAATAGAAGGTCAACAAGGCTATAAAAATATAAATATTTCTATTCCTTTAATTAGAGATTGATTAGTTTTAATAAAATTAAAAAAAAAGGTAGAACTATATTCTACCTTTTTTAGGTTAAATAAAATTAATTAGTAATAAATTTTATATTTATTTTTAGTCTATTAAAATATACATTTTGAAAAATATCATTTTAAAATTATACCACTACTAAAAGTCTGATTATTTAATCAAAAGATAGCTATATATAGTAATTGGTACTAAAAAATATTTATCTATATAATAAAGAAATCAAATTATTAAGCATATAAAATATATTAAATTATATTGTTTAAACATCTTTAGAGAAAATAAAGTACGTTGAGTTATGTAATTTAAAAACCTTACTTTTGGAATATGCTCCAAAAATTACTCTTTGTGGAAAAACTCTTATTTGATAAAAATTGATCAAAATGTAAAGATATGTAAGATTAACTCTGCTAAAATCTAGAACTATCAGAGACTTATAGAAAGTGCTGAATAGTCTCAATCAATATAGTTAATAGTGTTTAATTCTTTTAAAGAAAAAGATGAATAGTTTGGAGTAATTTTATTTTTGTTACTTCCAGGATTACTAATAGTAGTTGAATTTATTATATCACTAGAATTAATTGGATGATGCATATGTCCACATAAAATATATTTTGGAGTGATAATTTTATTTTTTAGCAGTCTATATAATTCTTTATCACCCCAATCATCGACACTTTCTTTATGTATAGCTGTTTTAGTTTTAGCTGGTGGTAGATGATATAAGATAATATCACAATCATCAAACTCTATAAAATCAGGTGCTATATAGGGTATACATCCAAATTTTATACCATTTATTGTTTTTATACTATTGTCACTATAAATATTTGGTATTTTAATTAACCATTCTTCATTATCTAACTCTTCTATATCATGGTTTCCACTACATACAAATAGTGGCTTTTTAAAATTGTTCATCCAATTTGTTATCCACTCTATTTGTTTAGGTAGTGTTTCTTTTTTAGAATCTTCTAAAAAATCTCCAGTGATACAAAACACATCATAGTCACCTTGTTTCTCTTCTATCCACTTAAACCATTGTTTGTTAAAGTGTAGATCGGTAGTATGTAGAATATTCATTAACTTAACCTTTGCATATATTTGTAACCTATATTAATATCATTTCCATCTACATTAATGATATATCTAGCTCCATTAGAGTGAGTAGATTTATATAAGTTTCCATTTTTTAAATAATTAGTATCTTCTCCAATATATTTTAATTGCCTTACACATTCTTTGAATTTATAGACTTTTTCAAATTTAGGATTTGATAACTTTATAATCTCTTTAGCACTAGATGATTGATAAAAAAAGTTTTTTTGTTTCATCTTTTTGAATAAATTTTGAATTTTTTCATAATCGTTATTAAACAGTATTTTATCATCAATATGTTTATCTAATAAACTGATAACTTCTTCTGTAAAACTATAGATTTCATCAACTTTTTTGTATCTAATTTTATCCCAAATTTGTAAATATTCTTTTTCTAATTCAAATTCTTCATAATGGTCTAACATGGTTCCTACTTATATAAAATTTAAAATTTCTGAAACGGGTTTAGTGTTTTTTTTATCAATAGATAAGTTTGTACCTACTTTATTTATTAAACCTTTCTCTCTAGACATAATGATATCATCTTCTATAAATTTACTGATATTTACTTTGATTCCATCTTCTGTATATGCATATGGATTTATTGATATCCAAAGAGTAATGTCTTTTTTAGGATTTTCCTTTAATCGTTTATTAACTTCGTTGTCAACAATTTCTCCATGCCAGAAATATCCTTTTTTTTTCCACCATCTATCTTTTAGACTATTTGAATAATATCCAACATATATGATTTCATCACTATCTAAAATTAAATATGCAGATTGCTCTGCATTTAGAATATCCTCATCTACTAAAAGATTAAGTTTTAATTTCCAGTTTAATAAATCATTGCCATTAAACTTAGCTTTCAGTGGCTCATCTGCAAAAAAAGCTTTTCCAATTTTTACAAACTTATACTTCGCTCCACTTTTCCCTGTAATATCAATTGTTTCCATATGAAATTTCCTTTTAGTTAAAATTATAGTATTTAAATATGATAGCTTTATGTCTGTATTTTTATTATATAAACTTTTTTAAATATTTCTCTAAATCTTTCTTAACTATATCATCAATCCATTTAGGCTCTAAAACTTTAATATGAGGAAGCCAATATTTAACTATAGGTAATATTTCCATCTCACTAGTAGCTTTTATATTTATCTCTATACTTCCATCAGAGTTTATTGATTCAATAGTTTGTGTTTTAGATATAGGTTTTCTTTGAAAGTATTTTGATACTATTTGGTCAATATATAGTTTTACATCAAAAGGTTCTACATCTTTTTGAAACCAAATAGATATAGAGTTATCTAAGAGTTTATCTAGTTCTTTTGTAGTAGTAAATGTTTCATCTATAGGTTTTATATTTGAGATATTTTTTAAATAGTATTTTTTTAATTCATCATTTCTATTATCTAATGCTATTAAATACCAAAAACCTTCATAGTTTACTATCTTTAATGGTTTAACTGTAATATCATATGTTTTATTGTTTTGGAGTTTATATTTACAATCTATAATAGTTTTAGATTTGATTGTTGATTCTAAAGTTTGTATTTCAGATAGTTTATCACTTATATCTTCTAAATCTAATTTTGCATATATAGGATTATATTCTTCATTTTTTATTTTAGATAATAGTTTTTTAGCTCTTGAATAAAAACTACCACCTACATTTTCACTAAGCTTTTCAATAATATCAAGAACTAAAGTATCTTCTAAAGAGTTTGATTTTTCTATTTTAAATCCATCTTGCATTTGCCATTTTTTATTTATTTGAACTACAGGAAAAGCTATAAGTCTTTCATTGAAATCTCTTTGTATTGTTCTAGAACTTACATTAAACTCATTAGCTAATTCAGTTACACTTAGAGCTTCGCCATCATTTAGTCTTTGAAGAATGGTTGTTAGTCTTGTTAAGATTTTATCGTAGTCGTGTTTGTATGTCATTTATATTCCAAAAATTAAAAGTTTTACAAATACTTTATCTTTTTCTATCTCTTGATTGTTATCAGTAGTAAACATCATTTCAATATTATCATCAAAAGTTCCTATACAGTTTTCCATTTTAGTATTAATCTCTAAAAGAGATAAATCATTATGCATTAGTGATATATAAATACCTTTAAAAGTATTGATATATTTGTCTAACTCTATTTTTACAGTTTTTTCAAATTCATTCCACTCAATAAGTTTTGAGAAACCTTTTATCTCACCTTCTATATTTGATATAGTATTAAAATCTTCAAAATCCATTTTCTCTACCTATATAAATGATTTGTCATTGTAAAATTTAAATGACTTGTATAATATCTTACTTTTAGTAAATTTGACCAATTGATAGTTTTTATCTACTAATATCTGTATATGTTTATTTTTATATTGACAAGGTATAAGTAAAGTACCTTTATTTTTATTTTGAAATTCTATAGAAAATGTTAAAGGTGTATTCTTAGTTACTTTTTTAAAATCCCATTTTCTATTGACTTTTACAAACTTGATAAAGCTTTTTTTGTTTTTAGAAAAAAGGGCAGTTTCTTTTATAGACTCTATAATAAATTGTTTAAGTGGTTGTTTATTTATATATTTCATACTAAAAGTATATATGTAAAAATGGCAGCTTAATGTCTGTTTACGAGTTGTATTTTATATCATGTACAATTTTTTCATAAAAATCAATAGTTTTATTTTTAGAAAATTGATAACTAAGTGGATGTTGAGTTCTGTAACATATAATATTATCATAGGTAAATTTCCAATACTTACCTTTAATAAGTGACCCTTTTTCTGTTATATATCCTTCTAGCACTTCTTTTATAATATCATCATATTCTTTTGTATTTTGAGATGTTGCCGTAACAAATACTATAAAATCTGGTTTTAAAATGTCAATTTCTCTTTTTAATACCCTTTTTGATATTTCAACAACTTCTTCTATATGGTTAGAGTTTCTAGATGAACCTTTGGCACCACTATCACATTTTAAAAGTTCTGTCCATATTACATAAGAGTCTAAATCTTTTGTATTATTTTTTATATAATTAAACTTACTGAAAAATGCATTAGAAGCCCAATCTTCTTTTTTATAACTTGTATAGCCATCTCCATTACCTTTTTTATTTGATGCTAAAACCTTGCCTCCATCAAATTCGACTCTATATCTTTGTCTTAAAATATCTATTGAATTGTCAAACTCTATAAAGTGTTTAAGTTTCCCCCACCATTTATTAGTTTCTTTTCCAATATATAATATTTTTGTTTTAGCCTGTAAATATTTTTCTTCTTCAATTGATAATAAAAAAGGTGCTGATATTTTTTCAATTTCTTCTTGAGTAAATTTTGACTTTAGTATCTTTTTATCAAATTCTTTTTCATATAGTTTTTTTAATTGTTCATTCATTGATTCTCTTTTGTAATAAAGATTTTAGATGTATATAATACATTGTTATTTTATGTACTCTAACAAATAAGATATTAAAAGTCACAAAAACATATATGCCTTCTCATTTTAAATAACACTTTCTCTCAAATTACGAATATTTTTTATAATTCATTTTAAACGTATCATAACCTCTAGTTTTTAGAACACTAAATACTTATATTAGTATTTCCTGTACCATAAAGTGTTCAAAAAGTAAAAACTACAAAATTCCACAAACCTTTAGGGGTTATGGAATAAAAAATAAGCTTTTAAAATAAAAAGTTGGTTTTACCTTATCAAACACTTCTTTAAATCTTCGTCTGTAGGTCTAATATACCTCATAGTGGTTTTTATGTCACTATGACCTATGAACTCTTTTATAAATTTTGGATTAATTGATTTTGACATATCAGTAATAATTCCTGCTCTAAAAGAGTGAGAAGAATATCTATGTCCTAAAACTTCTTGAATAAAACTATTTACTTTAGCAATAAATGTTGAACTATTTGGAGTTTTTAAAGTATTACCTTTTGTTGTTATAATAAAATCTTCATCTTTTGAGTTATCATTAAACACAAAATGTTTTTTAATCTGTTTAATTGCTTCTTTTGAAAAGAAAAGTTTTCTTTCTTTTCTAGTTTTATGAGTAACAATAATTAGTTCTTCTTTTTCAAATATAGTATTTATATCTTTTACTTTTAATTGTTTTACTTCATTAACTCTCATACCTGTAAAATATAATAGAATAAAAGTTCTTCTTAGATTGTTTTTAGTGTTAGTAGTTAAATCTTCTTTTCCATTTAAATATGTTAAAAGTTTTTGGTACTCAACTTCTGTTATATTTTCTCTGATTTTAGTGAATTTTTTCTTTTTCATAATGTTACCTCATAATTTATCTTTTATAAGGCTATTTTAGGTGCTTTAAAATCACAAATGACTGACATTATGACTTTAAAGCTGATGAACTACCCCAAATTATGTGGTTTAATTACAATGATATAAAATTAATTACTGATGTTATAAAACTTATAATAGTTAATTATTGAAGTTTTTGTTATAATTACAAATATTAGGAGTTTAGTTATGAGTAAAACACCATTTTCTAAAGAAAAAGCATTAAAATCTGCAACTGTTTCAAATCAAATCGAAGGTTATGCTCCAGTTAAGGATAAAGTAGTATTAAAAAAAGTTAAAGAGTATTTGTCTTTAATTAAATAATGAAATATTATCTACCTTCAAATCACATTTACTATGAAAATAGTGATGTTCCTATAAATAAACTAGAAATCAAAGAACTTGAAATACTAACTGAAATTGAAAAAGAATTATTAGTTAGAGCTTATGAAAAACTTCACAATGAATTGAATGAAAACATTAACTTTGATGAAAAATATTTATGTAAAGTTCATGAAACAATTTTTGCACCTTTATATACTTGGGCAGGAAAATATAGAACTGTAAATATTTCAAAAGATGAAAGTATGTTTTGCCCTTATCTAAATTTAGACTCTTTTTCAAAAGAGATATTTACAAAATTAAAAAATGACAATTTTCTAAAGAACTATGAAGATATTTCTAAAAAATCTGAATTTATAGATAGGCTATCTTTTTATATTTGTGAACTAAATGTTCTACATCCTTTTAATGAAGGGAATGGAAGAACTCTAAGATTATTCTTTGATATGATAGTTACATATAATGGTTACGAATATATTAACTATGAAGAAGCACTAGAAAATAATGAATACATAAATGCATCAATTGATTGTATGATTGCAGATTGTGAAAAAATTAAAAATATAATAACAAAAGGTTTACAAAAATCTACTCTCTAAAATTATACCTCTAACCGTTCATCTAGACAACTAATTTTTAATCGCATAGATGCTCAACCTACAGGAATAAGTAAGATAATCCTACATATAATCATTAGGATTAAACTTATAAGAGGTAAAAAATGAGTAAATATTATGCTTATATTAGAGTATCTACAGATAAACAAACTTTAGAAAATCAGAAACATAAAATCTTAGAATTTGCATTTAATAAAAAAATCCAAATTGAAGATTTTATTGAAGTTGAAGTATCTAGTGTAGGGACGCAAAGAATTTGGCCACCGCGCGCATTGACACTTGGCCACTTGACGCATAATGATTTGGCCACCGTGCGCATTTCAAAGTGAGCCATGAAATCTTTATGATGCGTCTATAAGGTTGAGCTAAGTTTTAGAGTATTCT
>NZ_NXGI01000019.1 GCF_002993025.1 Arcobacter cryaerophilus gv. crypticus
AGAAATGTTTTATAACTCAAAAAGAAGACATAGTTTTTTAGATTTTATAAGTCCAAATGAATTTGAGAAAAGATACAATGATAGTGTTACTCAACCCAAGGTGTTAACTGAATAAAAAAGTGTCTACTATCTTGGGGTCATTCCATGAAAACCAGTATTCACAAGTAATTCTAAATCTTTTAACAAATGCAAAAGATGTTTTAGTATTAAGAAATATAGATAATCCATCTATAAAAATAGTTCTTGATACAAAAAAAGATAGATCAATAGTCTATATTTCAGACAATGGTGGAGGAATAGAAGAAGATAAAAAAGATTTGATATTTGAGCCATATTTTACAACAAAACAAAAAGGAAGCGGTATTGGTCTTTATATGTCAAAAATGATTATAGAAAAACATTTTAAAGGCAAAATTGAAGTTGAAAATACAAAAGTTGGAGCTACTTTTATAGTTTATAGTTAATTTTAAAAATATTCTTTTTTAAGCTATTTAAACTAAAATCTCTCTATTTCCTCTTGCATCAACTTCACTTAGAACACCTGTTTTTTCTAATTGTTCTATAATTGTTGCAGCTCTGTTGTACCCTATTTTTAATCTTCTTTGTAAATATGATATAGATGTTTTTTTATCTGTTATTATCACATCTTTTGCATCTTCATACAAATCATCCAAAATTAGATCTTCAACACTACTATTTTTAGCACTTTTAGAACCATTAGAGCTAGAACCTAGATTTTTATCTTTTATAAAGTTCATATCATATTCAACAACTCTTTGATCTTTTAGAAAATCAACAACTTTTTCAATTTCAGTTTCAGTACTCCAAGGAGCATGAATTCTTACAAGTCCAGGCATTCCAGGAGGAGTAAAAAGCATATCTCCACGACCCAATAAAGACTCAGCTCCCATAGAATCTAAAATTATCTTAGAATCTATTCTTTGCCCTACTTTATATGATAATCTACTTGGTAAATTTGCTTTAATAAGTCCCGTTACAACATCCACACTTGGTCTTTGAGTTGCAACAATTAAGTGAATTCCACTAGCTCTTGCCATTTGTGCAAGCCTTGCTATTGAGTATTCGACATCTTTACCGCTTGTCATCATTAAATCAGCTAGCTCATCGATTACTATAACAATATATGGCATAGTAGGAAGACCTTCTTTTTGTGCTTTTTCGTTGAAGTTTTCAATATTTTTTGTTTTTGTTTTCGCCATTAATGTATAACGTCTCTCCATCTCACTAACCATATTCGCTAATGCATTAATTGCATCAACAGCTTTTGTAATAACAGGAGTTAAAAGATGTGGAATATCGTTGTACATAGAAAACTCAAGCATTTTTGGATCAATCATAACAAGTCTTAGATTATCTGGTGAATTTTTATAAAGCAATGATAAAATCATTGAGTTAATTCCAACAGATTTTCCACTTCCAGTAGTACCTGCAATAAGTAAGTGTGGAAGTTTTTTAAGATCTGTTACAAAAGGTTTTCCTACAATATCTTTACCCAAAATCATAGTTAATGGAGATTTAGAGTTTTGAAAAATTTCACTATCTAGCATCTCTTTTAAATAAATTGTTTGAGTATCTTCATTTGGAACTTCAATTCCAACTACATCTTTTCCAGGAATTGGAGCTTGAATTCTTATTGTTTGCGCTTTTAAAGCCATTGCTAAGTCATCTTGAAGACCTAAAATTTTTGAAACTTTTACATTTGGAGCTGGTTTAAACTCAAAAGTTGTAACAACAGGACCTGTGTAAGTTCTTACAACATCTCCATCAATTTTAAACATAGCAAGCTTATCAAGTAAATCAGCTATTTTTTTATCTATAAAAGCTTCATTTACTTTTGTTTTATTCTCTTTTGGAGCATCTTGAAAGAAGTTTGTTGGGGGAAGCATAAAATCTTTTGGTTTTTCAGTTTTTCCAAACTCTAATTCACTTAGAAGTTTTGCATTTTCTTCAAGTTCATCAACAATTAAATTATTATTGCTTTGATTGTTATTTGTAATTTCACAAAAAATATCTTCTTCATCTTTCTTTGATATTTCAAAACTATCTTCTTTTTTGTAAAGTTCTTTTTCTAGAATTTCTTGATTTTCAAAAATTACTTTTTCTTCTTTTGGTTTTGGAATATATTTTGGTTTTTCTTGATATATTTTTTGATCGATTTTATGATTATTTACTTTTTGCTCATTTACCTTTTTTAGGCTATTTTGTTTTAGTTTTATTCTACCTTTTAGCTTTTTTAAATCCTCAATTGTTATATTTAAAGTTTCAAAAAGAATTAAAATACAAATGCTAAAACCTATCAAAACAAAAATATACAATCCAGCTTGTCCAATAAAAGGAGTAAAGGCATCTACTAAAATATTACCTATTTCTCCTCTTTCATAAGGATTTTCAAGCAAAAGAGTTTGAAAAATCAAAGATATAAATAAAAATAGAAATACTACCGATATATTTAGAATTAAATCTCTATAATCAAGTCCTTTTTTAAAATTTATAAGATACAAAGGGTAGATTAGTAAAAGTAAATAAACATAAGATAAATATGAAAAATACTTAAATGAGAAACTAGCAAAACTAGCTCCAACATTTCCTACAACATCTTTTGTACTAATTAAAGTTGTAAATTGAAAATATAAAATAATAAATAAAACAATTAATGAAACGACTTTCTTAGCGATAATAAATCCTTTTATTTTAGTAGTTTTGATATTTTCCCTTGAAGTTTGAGCCAATCTCTATGCTCAATCAAAGGAAAACCAGCCCAAGTTTTTTTAGGCTCTTTTATAGATTTTGTAACTCCACCTCGAGCTGCAATAGTAGAAAATGCAGCAATTTCAAGATGCCCAGAAGTAGCACTTTGCCCACCCATAATCACATATGGTTGTAAAATTGTAGAACCACTAAGTCCAACTTGAGTAACCAAAATAGAACCTCTACCAATTTTACAATTATGTGCGATATGAACTAGATTATCAATTCTTACACCATCTTCAATAATAGTAGATGAAAAAACAGCTCTATCTATTGTACAATTTGCTCCAATTTCTACATCATTTCCTATTGTTACATTTCCATTTTGATATATTTTGATATATTTTCCATCTTTTGTGTGAGCAAAACCAAAACCATCACTTCCAATAACAGTTCCAGAGTGAATAATACAATCATCTCCAATTTTACAATCTCTATAAATTGTAATATTTGGGTAAATTATTGTGTTATTTCCAATAGTTACACAATCTGCTATAAAACTTCCAGACATAAGAGTACAATTTTTACCAATAACTACATTTTTTCCTAAATGTACATTTGGCATAATTGTTGTATTCTCTCCAATTATTGGCTCATTTCCATCATTTTCAATAAGTTTTGGTGCAAAAAGTTTACTAGCTTTTGCTAAATTTATATATGGTTCATCACAAACTATTACAATAGTTCCAGATGGAACCTCTTGCTCAAACTCTTTGTTTACAAAAACAGCTGCTGCTTTTGTATCTTTTAAGCTACTTATATATTTTGAGCTCTCTAAAAAACTAAGTTCACTATTTGTTGCATCTTTTAGACCATTTAAACCACTAATCTCAATATTATACTCGCAAGGAAGATTTAAATAATCCAATATATCTTTTAATTTCATAAACTATCTCTCCATAGCAACTATACCACTTCTTACAACTTCAAGTGGATTGAATTTTTCCATAACTTTTATAAAATTTATAATTCTATCACTTGAATCTGTTGCAGATACTATGATTGAATCATGAGTTACATTTTGAATACTTCCATGGTATGCTCTTGCTATAACATCTATATCTGCAAGGTTATTATCTATTGAAAACTTCATCAAAACTGTATCTTTTTCTATAACATTTTTATGTTCATTTACTTTTAAAACAGGAATAAGTTTGTTTAACTGCTTTACAATTTGATCTATCACTCTTTTATCACCAGTTGTTACTATTGTCATTCTTGAGTATGGACTTTCTTCCATTGGTGCAACCGTCAAAGAGTCTATATTGTACCCACGAGCTGAAAAAAGTCCAACAATTCTTGATAAAACATTGTGTTCATTTAAAACAACTACAGAGATAACTTGTCTTATTGTTTCACTATTATAATAGTTATTGAAATTACTCATTATCTATCTCCTTTTAATAAAGTCATCTCATTTAGGGAATGTCCATTTGGAACCATTGGTAATACCTCTTCATTTCTAGCAACAATTACTTCAATCATTGCTGGTTTTCTTTTCTCAACAGCATCTTTAAAAGCTTCATCAAACTCTTTTTTAGTTGAAACTGTATAACCTAGGCAGTTAAAAGCTTCTGCTAACATCTTAAACTTTGGTTGAGCAGTTAAATCAGTTTCGGCTAATCTATTTTCATAGAACATAGTTTGCCATTGTCTAACCATTCCCAAATAGTTGTTGTTTAAAACGATATTTATTACAGGTAACTCATATTCACTACAAGTCATAAGCTCTTGAATATTCATCAAAATTGAGCCATCTCCTGTAAAATTTACAACTACTCTGTTTGTTCCTTTAAATGCTCTAGCAGCACCTAAAGCAGCTGGTAATCCAAATCCCATAGTTCCTAATCCACCACTTGTTATAAACTGTCTTGGATGTGAAAATGTGAAAAATTGAGCAGTCCACATTTGATGTTGTCCAACATCTGTTGAAATAATTGCGTTATCTCCTAATATTTTTCCAACTCTTTGAATAGGCCACTGAGGTTTGATTAAATCATCTGTATCAATATATCTTAAAGGCTCTTTTTCTCTATAATCTTTAAGTAATTCAACCCAATTTGAAAAATCATTTATCTCATAATTCTCAGCATCTTCAATCATAGCTTGAACTGTAAGTTTTAAATCACCAACAATTGGATAATCAGCAACAACAAGCTTTGCAATACTTGTTGGATCAATATCTATGTGAATTACTTTTGCTTTAGATGCAAATTCATCTAATCTACCAGTTACTCTATCATCAAATCTAGCACCTAAAGATATAAGTAAATCAGTCTCATGAGCTGCCATATTTGCAGCATATTCACCGTGCATTCCTAACATTCCAAAGAAAAGTGGATTTTCATCTCCCATAACTCCTCTTGCCATTAAAGTCTCAACAGCTGGAATATTTAGTTTTTTTGCTAAATCTCTGATTTCATAAGCACAATTTGATAAAATAGCTCCTCCACCAACATACAAAAGAGGTTTTTTTGCATTTGAAATAGCTTCCATAGCTCTTTTTAACTGCTTTTTATTGTAATTTAGTGTAGGTTTATATGTTGGCATACTTACTTCACTAGGATATATAAATTCACCCATTTGTGCTGTGATATCTTTTGGAATATCAACATGAACAGGTCCTGGTCTTCCTGTGCTTGCTAGATGAAATGCCTCTTTTATTATTCTTGGTAAATCTTCTATTTTATTTACCAAATAGTTATGTTTTGTACAAGGTCTTGAAATTCCAACTGCATCTATTTCTTGAAAACCATCAGTTCCAATAATTGTTGTTGGAACTTGTCCTGAAATTATTACTATTGGAATTGAATCCATATAGGCATCTGCAATACCAGTAATTGCGTTTGTAAATCCAGGACCTGAAGTAACTATTGCAACCCCAGTTTTTCCAGTACTTCTAGCATAGCCTTCGGCTGCTATAACACAAGCTTGTTCATGTCTGTTTAAAATATGTTCAAAATAATTTTGCTTGTAGATTTCATCATAGACGTTCATAATGGCACCACCTGGGTATCCAAATACAACTTCTACCCCTTCTTGATGTAATGATTCAATTACCATTTTTGCGCCACTCATTTTCATGTGATTCTCCAATATTTAAAAATAAGTTTTGATTTTACTCAATTTTTGATTAAATTATCGTTTTTAAAAGCTATGAAATAGTTAATTTATCTATATTTTTTGATTGAGCCTAAAATATTTTATTATTTTTCTGATATAATAATTTACTAAATCTTTTTAAGGAGATTACATATGGATATAGGTTCAATAAATAGTACAAGCAGTATTCAGAATTTAAATAATTTAAACAACAATTCAGGTGTTGCTTTAAATAAAACACAACTAAAATATAGTATTGATGATTTCAAAAGTAATTCATCTGAAGCCCTGACTGTAAGTAGAAGTTCTATCTTAAAAAGTGAATTTTCTCAAGATATTCAATCAATAAATGATGGTATTGCAAAATCTCAAATCTCACAAACTTCAATGGATAAGCTTCAAGATTTTATGAAAAATATCCAAAATAAACTTGAAAATAGTCAAAATTATGAAAATAAAAATGATTTAAAACAAGAGATAAATCAAGAGTTAAGAAACTTCAACCAACAGGCTTTTGATACAAAGTATAAAGAAGAAAACCTTATTGCAAGTAGATATAATGATCAAAAAGAGAGTATCCAAATAAGCTCTAGCAATAATCTATTTTCAATAGAAAAACCAAATGTTGCAAATTTTACAAATGATATTTTTGATGTTGTAAATAATAACGACTTAAATAACCCACAAAATGTTGAAAATGCTTTAAATAAAGTTTCAAGTACTTCAAAACAACTCCAAGAATTATCTGGTCAATTTGTAGATTTCTCAAAACAGTTACAAGCTGATGCAAAAAATAAGATTATCGAACAAAACTACAATCAAACTATTGATTTTGGAAGAGAATCAAGTAACTTTTCAAAAGCAAATATAAATATAAATGCTGGATATTTAGCAGCTTCTCAGGCTAATGTAATTCAAGAACAAAGTGTAAGACTCCTTTCTTAATGGAGCTTCACTTTTTACTTAAAGCATAATTTATAGCAACACCTTCTCTTAATCCATCATCAAATACAATTGATTTGTTTTTTTCTAAAGCATCAAAAAATAACCTATAAATATAAGTTCCAATTTCCAAATATTCAATTCTACCTTTTCCTACCATCTCTATTAACTCTTGCAATGTTTTTTGTTTTAAAAGTTTTAAACTATCTTCTAAATCTTCGATATCCAAAATAGTTCCATTTACTCTATTTTTATCATAATTAAAATAACTAAGTCCTAATTTTATTGAAGCAATAGTTGTTGGAGTTCCAGCTGTTGCAATAAATGGGAAATCTTTAATTGAGAAATCAAGTGTAGATAAAAACTTTTTAATTTCTATTTTTTGATTTTCTAAATCTTCAAAAAGTTTTCCATCATTTAAAGATTTTTGTGTCATTGTAACTATTCCAAAATCAAAACTTTTTATATAAAAATTATCTTCAAAGTTAACTATAAGTTCTGTTGAACCACCGCCAATATCAAGTAATATAAAGTTTTGTGTATCTATTTTCTCTCGTTTTAAAGCATATTTTATCGCAAGTAAAGTAAGTCTTGCTTCTTCATTTGCATCTATGATATTAAATTTTGCACCACTATTTTTTTCAATAAAATCTAATGCTTCTTGTGAATTTTTTGCTTTTCTCATAGCAGCTGTTGTCACACAAACTGCATCTTTTAAATCAAAATTTAGCTTCTTTTTTGCAATTCCTAGCGCTTCAACTACTCTATTTAAAGCTTCAAAACTTATTTGACCAGTATTTATTAAACCATCAGCTAAACCAGTTACTTGATGATATTCATCAACTATTTTAAAATTTAAATAATCATATTTTAATACTCTAAAAGAATTTGAGCCTAAATCAATAGTTATGACTTCATTTTTCATAGATGTTTAATCTTTATTTTTGAATTTAATAAATATCCGATAATTATTATAGAACCTAATACAAAATACTCGCTTATATAACCTGTTAGATAAATCAAATATATAACCCAAAGAAGAATAGCTCCTAAAGGTGTTGGAATACCAGTAAAATATTTCTCAATTTCACCCTCATTTGCATTTATATTAAATTGAATAAGTCTTCTAAGTCCAGAAATAACATAGTAAATAAAAACAAATGCTATTAAAGCCATATTGTAAAATGACTCTTTGCCATCAAAAATAGCAAAATATATAAACATAGCAGGAACAATAACAAAAGATAAAAAATCTGCATATGAGTCTAGTTGTATTCCAAATTCAGTTGAAAGATTATATTTTCTAGCAATTTTTCCATCGAAAATATCAAATGCACCAGCTAACCAAGCAAAAAGTGCAGCTCCCATAAACTCATTATGAGTCAAAAAATATATTGCAAAAATTCCACAAGAAATATTAAAAAAAGTTACAATATTTGCAAGATTGAAGTGACTATGTTTATTGAATAAAAAATTCATTTTTCCTCTTTTAAAATTAAATAGCTGTAATTTTACTATATATTAGCTCAATATATAGTTTATATAAAATGTTCGTCTTCAAATTTTCTTATATAATCTTCTTTAATTTTTTATGTTACAATAGCATTAAATTAAATTTAGGTAAAGAAATGGAAATACAAAACGATTATTTAAGTGCTTCCACAATATATTCTGAACTAGCTTTGAAAAAAAGTGAGTTAGCAAATATTGATAAAAAAGAGTTGGAAAAATCAACTTTTGAAAAAAGTGACAGTACAAATCCTATTTCTAAATATGATGAAAAAGACTATGAAAGAGTTTTAAATAAATTTAAATCTAGTGATATGGAAATTAGAAATCATGAGCAGTTACATGCAAGTTTGGGAACAACTACAACTCCTATTAGATATGATTATCAAATGGGACCAGATGGAAAGCTATATGCAATTGGAGGAAGTGTAAGATTTGATACATCTATTCCAAAAGATAAAGATGAAGCTATACAAAAATTAGATGAATTACAAAAAGCTTCATCTTCTCCAGATGGTTTAAGTAGAGCTGATAGCTCTATTGCGCAAGCTGCAAATTTAAATAAAATGTTAATACAATCTATACAAGAAGGAGCTAATTATGAGAATAGATAATAATCTAAATGCTATGCTGGGAGCTAGTTTACAAATTCAAGAACAGGCTTCAACAATTGCACAAGTTGCAAATACAACAGCCGATCCAGAGTTTCAAGATGCTGCAAGAGATATTACTTCTGCTATGGTTGAGCAAATTCCTGAAATAATAGCATATAGTGCAAATGCAAAAAGCATTGAAATACAAGCAGTTGCTATGGAAAGACTACTTGATTTAAAAGCATAAGTTAAAACTTATGCTTTTATCTATTTTCTTTTATAAAATTTTTTAAATCCTCTAGTTGGTTTTCATTAAAAACTTTTACACCATTTTCCTCTAAAAGTCTTGAAGTTAAACCTTTTTCAACTATTAGTTTTTCACTAAATGTTCCATCATAAACTTCAATATTACCACATGATGGAGATTTTGATTTAAATAGTGCTACTTTTATATTATTTTCCAAACAAATATCCAAAGCTTTTTTTGCACCAATTAAAAAATTTATAGTTACATCATTGTCTTTTTCATCAACAACTACAAATGGTTTATTATGACTTTTTATCTCTGATTTATTTCTTGGAATTCCCAATCCTCCAGCAACTTCAGGACAGATTGAAAAAATCTCATTTTCACACATAATATCCATAAAAAGCTCTTTTTGTGCAAATCTAAATTTAGGATTTAGTGCAATACTAGAGTTTGCACCA
The DNA here is from genome assembly GCF_002993025.1 of Arcobacter cryaerophilus gv. crypticus. Classification (GTDB taxonomy): domain Bacteria; phylum Campylobacterota; class Campylobacteria; order Campylobacterales; family Arcobacteraceae; genus Aliarcobacter; species Aliarcobacter cryaerophilus_B. The sequence continues at coordinate 9,624 of NZ_NXGI01000019.1, forward strand.
TCATATCTTGTATCTTCTCCTAAAAGGCACGATGAAACCAATATTCTCATATGTTTTCATCTTCAATATTTAGTTTTATATCTTTTAAGTTATTATAGAAAAAAGTAGGTAGTTGTATATTACTAAATGCTGCTTTCATAGATACAAAAATCTTTGGGTTTTGCTCTTCTAATTTTGCCAAAAGCTCTTTTGTAGTTGCTCTTGCATGAGGCATTTTTACATCAAACCTAAGTCCTGGACAAGCTTCATCTCCAATAACTCTAATCTCATTTGAGTCTGCAAAAGCACGAAGCTGTCTCTCTCTACAAAAAATTAAAGGGCGAATAACTTCTAATCCATTGTTTGCCTTATATATTGGAGGCATAGTTCTCATAGTTCCATTATAAAACAAGTTCATAAAATATGACTCCATTGCATCGTCTAAATGGTGACCTAGAGCTATTTTATTGTAACCTTGCTCTAAAGCTGTTGTGTATAAATATCCTCTTCTCATTCTTGAAAAAAATGAACAAAAAGATGAATTTTTTCTTATTTTTTCACCTGCAAGATCAAATATTTGAGTATCTATTATTTCATGCTCTATTCCATGCTCTTTACAATGATTACTTAAAAACTCTATTTGTTCTCCCATTCCATAAGTGATTGTTACTGCTTTAAAATCAAATTTAAAAGGTGCTTTCTTTTGCATTCTATTTAGTGTATGCAACAAAGTCAAAGAGTCTTTTCCACCACTAAATCCAATCATAATCCTATCATTTTCTTTAATTAATCCAAACTGGGCATTTGTTCTACCTACATTTGTAGTTATTTTTTTACTTATTTCTATCAATTTTAAAAATCCTAAAATATTTTTTTTTGGATTATATCTAAAAAGTTTTAATAAACTATTTTAATAAAATATTATATAATCAACTCCTTAAAATTTAACCAAAAAGATATAAAATGACAATTGAAGAAGAACAAATATTTATAGACAAAATCAAAGAGACTCTTTTACCTATCGTTATATATATGAAAGAAGAAGAGATAAAAAAAATTATTTTAAGCGTAGAAGAGCAAAATGAAAACTTACCAAAAGGTTTTGGAGATATGCTTTTTGAACAGTTGATTGTATTAAAATACAATAGATTAGGTAAATAATTATGAGAGATTTTATTTCATACAACAAATCTTTAGAGATTATAAATAGTATAACTTTTGATAAAATTTCAACTCAAAAACTTTTTATCACAAATGCCATAGGAAGAGTTTTAGCTAAAGATATAGTAGCTGATCATAATAGTCCTGAATTTCCAACTTCAGGAATGGATGGATATGCTATAAAATTTGAAGATATAAGTAATGATTTTATAGAAATTGTTGATAAAAATCCAGCTGGTTTTGTAGTGGAAAAAAGTGTTGAAAATGGTAGTTGTATAAAAACTTTTACAGGTTCACTAATGCCAAAAGGAAGTGATACTTTAGTTCCTATTGAAAATGTAGAGGTGCATGAAAATAAAATAAAAATTATAAAACCAGTTCCTCTTGGATTTGCTGTTCGAAATATCGGTGAAAACTACAAAAAAGATGAAGTTTTAATCAAAAAAGGCACAATTATAGGTTTTAGTGAAGTTGGAGTGATGGCTTCTTTAAATATTCCACAAATTGATGTTTTTTTAAATCCAACTATTGCAGTTGCTAGCACTGGAAGTGAAATTTTGGACTTAGGTGTTACTCAAACAAATGATTCACAAATAAGAAGCTCAAATCATCTTACACTAGAAGCACTTTTTAGAAGTAATGGTGCTGAAGTATTACAAATGGGACCAATTATTGACGATATAGAAACTATTACAAATTTCTTTGAAAGTTCACTTAAAAAAGCTGATATTGTTGTAACAACTGGTGGAGTTAGTGTTGGAGATTATGATTTTGTTCAAGATGTAATAAAAGATAGATTAAAAGCAAAAATTTTATTTCATGGTGTTTTGATAAAACCAGGACTTCACATACTTGTAGCTTTAAAAGATGAAAAAGTTATTGTAGCACTTCCAGGATTTGCATACTCTTCAACTATTACAGCTATTTTATATGTGTTACCTTTGATTTATAAATTTAGAAAAGCAAATCAATCTTTACCAATAGTAAAAGCCAGAATAGATCAAGATTTAAAAAGAACTCAAGATAAAACAATTTTTACAGCTTGTAATGTTGAGTATAAAAATGGTGAATATATTATAGATTTTGTAGGAAAAAAATCTGGAACAAGCGCTATTTTAACAAATATGCTTGGTAATCCAGCTCTTTTAATTCAAGATGAAAAAAGCCCTGATATAAAGGCTGGTGACTTAGTAGATATTATTTTACTTAATAATTTAAAATAGTGTCAAAAAATACTTTCTATTTTTTAATAGTATTAGCCATGATTCTTTGGGGAGCATCTTGGATTAGTACAAAAGTTATTACAAATTATATAAATGCCTATGAAATGGTATTTTTAAGAATGGGAATATGTTTTGTATCTATGGCTCCTATAATATTTTTTACAAATATGAAGTTTAAACTAGATTTAAAAACTTTAATCTTGATACTTTTTGCATCATTTTTCCTAGTTTTATATAGTATCTTTATGTTTTGGGGAGTTGAGCATGGGACTGGAAGTTTAGGAGGAGCTATGGTTCCTTCAATGATTCCAATCATAACATATATTTTTGTAGCAATTTTAAGTAAAAAAACTATCAATCTAAAACACTCTTTTGCCTTGATTTTGGGAGTTTTTGGTGTTTTAAATATGATAAATATATACCAATTTAGCCTTGAAGCTATATTTAGTAAAGATAATATATATTTTATAATAGCCTCAACTTTGTGGGCAATAATTACTATAATTACTGCTAAATCAATAAAAATAAATGCTTTTGTATTTACAACTTATACTTATATAATCTCTAGTGCTACTTTGTATATTTTTTATATTGATAGTTCTATTTTTATGAAAATTTTAGAGTTTGATACTGTTTTTTGGTTTAATATGTTTGTAATTACTATTTTAAGTACAACATTTGCAACATCTATTTACTTTTTTGGAGCAGTTAAATATGGTGCAAAAGAGGTTTCTAGTTTTGTCTTTTTAGTTCCAGCAAGTGCTATTATAATTGGAAATATATTTTTAGATGAGAAAATAGAACTTACTACAATTGTAGGTGTTGTTTTAGCAATGATTGCAATATATATTCTAAATAATCTAAGCTTTTTTAGACTATTTAGAAAAAAGAGTTAAAAAGAACAATCTTTTAAATCTCCACTATAAAAACCTTTTTTTAAAGCTTCCATTCTTTGATTTGAAGTTCCATGAGTAAAAGAATCAGGGATAATATATCCTTGTGCTTGTTTTTGCAAAGTATCATCTCCAATAGCACTAGCGGCTTTAAGACCTGCTTCCAAATCACCTTCTTGTATTGAGTCAAAAATAGCTTTTGAATGATATGCCCAAATTCCAGAGTAACAATCAGCTTGTAACTCAACTTTTACTTGCAAAGCATTTTGTTTTGTAGTTGAAACAGTACTTTTTTCTTTTTGAACTTTATTTAAAGTTCCTAATAAATTTTGGACATGATGCCCTATTTCGTGAGCAATTACATACGCTTGTGCAAAATCTCCAGGGGCTTTATATTTTTTTGCTAATTCATCAAAAAAAGCTAAATCCAAATATACTTTTGAATCAGCTGGACAATAAAAAGGTCCAGTTGCAGAAGATGCAAATCCACAAGCACTTTTAACTGCTCCTCTAAAAAGTACAAGTTTTGCATCACTATAAGATAGACCATTTTTTGCAAAAACTTCTCTCCAAATATCCTCTGTTTGAGCTAAAATAGCACTAACAAAAGCAGCTTGTCTATCATCATATTCTTGATTTACAACTTTTTGAGTTTGTGCTTGAGAAGTTGTTCCACCATCAAGAAATGATAGTGGATTTATTCCAAATCCAAAATACAAAACTAAACCAATAATTAAAATAATTCTTCCAATTTTTGTACCCAAAAGAGATTTAATCAAAGGCAATAGTGAAAGAATAGAACTTCCTCTTGAACTACTTCCAAAATTTTGAGTCTCTCCTCTTTTATCTTCAATATTTGAACTTCTTCTATTATTTTCCCATTTCATATCTTACTCTTCATCTTTAATATATTTATTAGAGATCTCTTTTGTTGGTTTCACTCCAAGCTCTAAAAACTTTTGACTTCTTGAGATTAAATTTCCTCTTCCACTACTTAGTTTATTTATTGCTTTATCGTAAGACTCTTTACTTTTATCTATACTTTTTCCAATATCTTCAAAATCATTTAAGAATCCTACAAACTTATCATATAAATCTGCTGCTTGTTTTGAAATCTCTTTTGCATTTTCACTTTGTCTATTATCTTGCCAAAGATTTTCAATAACTTTTAGACTTGAATACAAAGTTGTTGGAGAAACTATAACAATATTTGATTTTAAAGCCATTTCAAAAATATTACTATTTTGTGATAATGCTATAGAAAAAGCTCCTTCTATAGGAATAAACATTAAAACAAAATCCAAACTTCTTAGTGAATCAATATTTTCATATTTTTTTGAGCTTAAATCTTTTATATGATTTTTTATAGAGTTTAAAAGCTTAGAAATCGACTCTTTCTTCTCTATTTCATCTTCACTATTGAAATAATCAACATAAGAATTTAAAGATAATTTTGAGTCAATTATAATATCTTTATTTGTAGGTAGATGAACAATTACATCAGGTCTTACAAGATTTCCTTCACTAGTTCTAAATGAGTTTTGAACTTTATATTCAATATCTTTTCTAAGACCTGATTGATTTAAGATTGATTCCAAAATCATCTCACCCCAATCACCTTGAATCTTATTTTGACCTTTTAGTGCTTTTGTAAGATTTAAAGCATCATTTGAAATTTGATTATTTAGCTCTTTTAAATTTTTTATCTCTGTTAAAAGTGAGCTTCTTTGTTTTGTCTCTTCTGTAAAAACTTCATTTACCCTATTTCCAAATATATTTAATTGAGCTTTAAATGGTTCTAAAATTTGATTTATATTTTGGTTCGATTTTTTTGAATTATCTTCAAAAATCTTAGAAGTGATATTTTCTATCTCAGCTTTTAGCAAAGCTTGATTTTCTCTATTTTGAGCAATTGAAGTTTCTAAAAACTCTTTTTCTAGTTCCAAGCTCTTTATTTTTGATTTATACTTCTCAACTATAAAAAATAAAATAGTTGCAAATAGTATAAAAACTATTGCGACTACTAGAAAGAAATTTGTACTTTCAAATTCAAAAATCATATAAACTTCTCTTTTTCAACATCATATCCCAACTCTTTAAATCTATCTATCAAAGGTGGATGTGAGAAGTAAAAAAATATGTAAAGCTTGTGAGAATATGGAAAAGATTTATTTTCATTTGCTAGTTTTAGTAATGCTTTTACTAAATCTTCTTTACAAGATAAGTTTGCTCCAAAATCATCTGCAGCATATTCGTTGTGTCTTGAAATCAAAGAAATCAAAGGCATTAAAAAAAAGCTTAAAACTGTTGAAAACATTAAAAAAACGACAATAATTGCATAAGGTTCATTTTGTAATCCTAAACTTAAAAAAAGTTCATCATTTAAATTTCCAAAAATAGCAAAGAAAACAAACATAACTAATCCCATAATTCCTATATTTTTAAGAATATCTCCATTTTTAAAATGCCCTAGTTCGTGTCCTAAAACTGCTAAAAGTTCGTTATGAGTTAATTTTTCAATTAATGTATCAAATAAAACAACTCTTTTTGTACTTCCAAGCCCTCCAAAATAAGCGTTTAATCTACTATCTCTTTTGCTTGCATCTACACTGTAAACTCCACTACTTTTAAAACCAACCTCTTTTAAAAGAGAGTTTATTTTCTCTTCAAGTTCAACATCTTTTAGTTTTTCAAACTTATCAAACATCTTATCTCTAATAAGTGGGTAAAGCATATTTATCAAAACAATAACTACAAAAATAAAAATAAAACCAAATATCCACCAAGATGGAAAATTTAAAATAATATATGAAATTCCTGCAATTACAAGAGAACCAAAAACAATTGTAAGAAATGCTGATTTTATAGTATCTTTAATATATAAAGCTGGAGTCATATTAGAAAAACCATACTTTTTATCTAAATTAAAAGTTTGATATAAAGAAAATGGTAGAGATAAAAGCCAATTTATTATAATAAATAAATTTATAAATAAAACTGCTTTTAAAATTGGATTATCAATATTTAGTTGAGTATCCAAAAATTTAAGACCAAAACTTAACCAAATTATAAAAATAATGAAATCAAAAAATGAACTAGAAATTGCTAATTTTTCTTTATCAATACTATAATTAGCTGCTTCATGATATTTTTTTGTACTTAAAATAATAGCCTTTTTTTTAGTCGCATCTTTTACAAATCCAATTTGCATAAAAGATGTATAAATTGTAAAAAAAAGATAAAAACAATATGCTATAACAAAAAATTGTAACAAATATAAATCCTTATTTAAAAAATAGTGTATATCTTATTCAAATTTTGCTCTAATATCTTTTAATTTTTGAATAATCTTTCTATCTTTAGTAAAATATACTAAATCATGATTATTTTCAAAAGATTTTTTTGTAAAATTTAAACTACCAATCAAAGCCAATTTATCATCAAAAATCATAGTTTTAAGATGCATTTTTTTTGAATCATCTGGAATGATTACTTTTATATTTGCCTCTTTTAACAAATTATAGATTTTATCATTTGCTTCAACCTTACTTTTATCCAAAACAACAGTTACCTTTACTCCATTTTTTGAAGCCTTTATTAAATCTTTTGCAATATTTTTGTATGAAAAATTATACATTGCAATAAAAATAGACTCCTTTGAGCTTAAAATTTCATATCTAATTTTCTCTTTTAAGAAATTAGATTCATCAGGAAGTGTAAAAAGCTCATTTGAGTAAGCACTAACAACAAGCAGTAACATAAATAATAATTTTTTCATTTAATTCTCCAATATTTCAAATATATTTTGTGGTATTTTCGATGGTTTTCCAAGCTTCAAAAATACTAACTTAAATTTTGCTTCAAAAATAAGCTCATCAACTCTGTAAATCTCTTGTTTCATAATAATTGAAGCTGCTTTTTTCTCAATTAGTTCTGTTTTTATCTCTAAAATATCTGCAAATTTTGCAGATTTTATCCAGTTGGCTTCACATGATTTAACTACAAAAAATTCAACTTCTGAGTGAGGAAGTAATCCTTTTTTAAAAAATAACTCACTTCTTGCTCTTTCACAATAGTTTAAATAGTTTGAGTGATAAACCATGTTCCCACAATCTGTATCTTCATAATAAACTCTTATTTTCATCTTAAAACTCCTCGAATTCAACTCTATTTCTACCAGATTCTTTTGCTAAATATAGTGCATTATCAGCTTTTTTTGTTAATTTTGTTTTCTCAAGTTCATCTTTTGGAATAACTGTTGAAACTCCTAAACTAATTGTTACTATACTTGAGATTCTTGAATTCTCATGAGGTATTTCAAGATTTTGTACTGCTATTTTTAGTTTTGTTGCAATATTTATAGCATCGAATTTATTTGTATTAGGTAAAATGCAAATAAACTCTTCTCCTCCATATCTTGCTACTAAATCGTGAGATCTATTTAGTTTATCTTCTAGGCATCTAGCAATTTTTTGTAAACATAAATCTCCAGCTTGATGTCCATATGTATCATTGTATTGTTTAAAAAAATCAATATCTAATAAAATAATAGATAACTCCTTTTGATTTCTTTTACAATAGTTCCACTCTTTTTCTAAAAATTCATCAAAATATCTTCTATTTGCAATTTTTGTTAAACTATCTATGTATGCCAAATTTTCTAGTTTTTTTCTACTCTCTTCTCTACTTTTTATATCAAATTGAAGTAAAATATATCTTCTTTTTTGTAGAAAAAATATACCTGGAATTGAAAATATTAAAAGTAAAAAATATAAAATAGCCATAACAATAATTTCATTTTTAATATCATCATACAAGGTGCTTAAGCTTCTACTAACGCTTACATACAAAGGTGTATTTACATCAAGTTCATTTGGTATTATTGAGTATATCGATAAAATTCTATTATCTTCTCCAACGTAAGTTAATCCTTCAAAGGTATTTAAAATATTTCCACTTGATATATGTTTTGAAAGTAAACTTTGACTATCTAAGAGTTTTTTACCAACCAATAAAGAATTGCTTGGAAATGTTAAAAAAAGCGTTCCATCACCATGAATAATAGATGCTTTCATATCATCTGAGTAGATTACAGAACTTAATAAATTTGACAAAGCAGTTGGATCAAATGAAGCCAAAACAATCCCAGCAAACTCTTTGTTTTCATCAAAAAATGGTGTTGATATATTTATAGTTAGATTCCCTAAAACACTAATATATGGTGAACTAATAAATAGTCTATTTTCTATAGGATTTTCTCTTACTATTTTAAAATAATCTCTTGAAGAGTAGTTAAAAGCTAATAAATCATCTCTACTTGAAGCTATTATATCTCCATTTTTATCCATTATTAAAAAAGTTCTAACAGATGGTATAACATTTACAAATAATTTTAAATTTGAAATTAAATCATTTTTTTTATTTATAGCAGTTTTTATATTTTTAAAAGCTTCATTTATAGAATATATTTGCATTAAAATATTATCGTTTATTATTTTTACTTGAGTTGATAATCTATTTTCTTCTGTTTTTATTACTTTCTGTTTTTCAAAAAGAATAGTAAATATTATAAAAATTGTGATAATAATTATAAAAAATATATATAAAAACCACTCTATGGCAAAAGTTTTAATAATACTTTTTTTAAAATTTTCTTGCATTATATTTTACTTTAAAGAATTTAGTTTACCAAAAAGATAGAGTTTGTTCATCTTTTTGAGCTTCATTTACTTCAATAAACATATTTTTATTATAATCAATATGTAAATTATAATTACCAATATTAAAAGTAGTTTCAATATTTTTTTTATCAAAATAGCTTGAGTTATCTCTATCTAAAAAATTAGATAGATGATACTCAACCAAAGATGGAGACATAGTATCTAAAGCACTCTCTAAGCCATAAAAAGTATCTACTCCAAAAAGGTTTAAAATAATATTTTTATCTACAGAAATAAACATAAGTTAAATTTACTGCTTTATTCCAAGGATAGAATCTAATCTTCCATCTGATAAATCAATTTTATTATCATCTTCATTTAAAATATTTCGATTATTTTGCTCATAAGCAAAGATATTTTCTTCCTCTTTTTTATCAGATTCTAATTCCGTTTCATTTTTATGCTCAGAAGAGTTATCTAAAAGATTCTGAGAAATAACTGGATTAAATGCTTTATTATCATCTATACTTTTTATTTCTTCATATTTTATTTCTTCTACTGTTGTTAGCGATGAAGTAGTTTTGTTTAAAATTCCTTCGATTTGACCAAGCATACTATAAATAGTATTTTTGTCTTCTTCTGTATTAGTATTAAGCTCTTTAACACTTTTCTCTAAATCCTCTTTTATCAACTCTAAATTTAAAACTTCATCTTCTAATTCATTTACTCTTTGTTTAAGAACTCCATTCTCTCCTTGAAGTCCTTGATAAGCCTTTATTAAGCTTGTTAAAGCCTCATTTAGTTTTAAAATAGTTTCTGCATTTGTCATAGTCTTTAATCCTTTATTACTTATATAAAATTTTTATGAAATGGTATTATTGCAAAATTTAGCTAAATAATTCCATCTATTTTTAAAAGAGAGTCAATTTTAGGTTCTCTTTGTGCAAAATCAAAAAATAGTTTATCCATATTTTCACTTCCACCACAACTAAGTACACAATTTTTGTACTTTAAGCCCAACTCTTTATTTAATACATTTTTTGAGTCTAAGAACATATAAAAAGCATCTGCGCTTAGTACTTCAGCCCATTTATATGAATAATATCCTGCACTATATCCGCCTGAAAAAATATGAGAAAAACTATTTTGAAACTTGTTATACTCAGGAGGGTTTATGACAGAAAATTTACCCCTTATACCATTTAACAACTCTTGAATTTCAAGTTCCGTTTTGTATAGTTTTTGATGAAGTTTAAAATCAAACAAAGCAAACTCTACTTGCCTAATTGTTGCCATTGATGATTGGAAATTTTTGGCTTTTATCAATCTATTTATTGCCTCATCATCAAGAACTTCACCTGTTTGATAATGTTTTGCAAATAGTTTTAAAATATCTCTATCATAAGAAAAATACTCTAAAAATTGAGATGGAAACTCTACAACATCCCAAGCAACTCCAGATATACCACTAACATTTGGCTCTTCAACTTTACTCAAAAGATGATGAAGTGCATGTCCCATTTCATGAAAAAGTGTTACTACATCACTATGTCTTAATAAAGATGGAATATCTTTTGTAGATTGTGGAAAATTTCCTACAATATAAGCTGTTGGAAGATTTATATTGCTATTTGAGTCTTTATAGTATGTGTGCCAGTTATTCATCCAAGCACCACCTCTTTTATCATCTCTTGCTTCTAAATCTATATATATTCTAGCTATTGTTTTATTATCTTCTAAAATATCATACACTTTTACTTTTTCATCCCAAGCTTTTGTATCTGAAGATTTAAACTCAATATCAAATAACTCATTTAAAGCATTAAAAAATCCATTTAAAACGCTAGTTTGTTCAAAATATGGTCTATAATACTCTTCATCAATATCGTATTGAGCTTTTTTTAACTTTTCACTATAAAAACTAATATCACTTGCTCTAAAGTCATCAACACCATCTTCTTTTGCTATTTGTTTAATCTCTTCTAACTCTTTTACTGCTTTTTCTTTTGCTTTATTTCCCAACTCTTCCAAAAAGCTTATAACTTCATCTTCACTATTTGCCATTTTTGTAGCTAATGAATATGAAGCATAATTTTCAAATCCCAAAATTTTTACTTTTTCATCTTTTAAAGCTAAGATTTTTTCTATGAGCTCACCATTTTGTGGTGCTCTTGTTGTGTATGCTTTATATAGTTCTTCTCTTTTTTCTCTAGAAGTTCCATAAGTCATATAAGCTATATAAGAAGGCATTTGAAGAGTAAATTTATATTTAGTTTTTCCATCTTCTTCAAATTTTGCTAATTCTAAATCAGACTTTGGTATCTCTTTTACATCTTCGAAATTTTCGATTACAAGAGAAAAAGAGTTTGTTGCCTCTAAAATATTTTGTGAAAATTTATGAGATAGTTCACCCAAAGCTAAATCTATCTCTTCAAGTCTTTGTTTTTTATTATTTTCTAGTTGGCAACCTGATAGCTCAAACTCTCTTGTCTCATTTTCTAATACCTTAAGTTGTATATTATTTAAAGTACTTTTTTCGTTAGACTGTATATATTTTAAAGATATATAAATACTTTCATTTTGACTTATTTCGCTTTCATATTTTGAGATAATAGGAAGGCACTCTTCATATACTTTAGAAGTTATTTTTGAGTTTTTTACAGAATCTAAATGAAATACTGGAGTAATAAATTCATTTATTCTCTCCCCTATTTCAGCAAACGGTAATACAAAATTTTTATAAGTTTTATCTTTAATCTCTAAAAGTTTTCCAACTTCAACTCTACTTTTATTTAAAAGCTCTTCTAGAACTTTACTTGAATTCTCAAAATTCTCTATATTAAACTCTTTAAACATATTTTTTAATCCTTTATTATTCTTCATTTTATTTAAATTTTAGAGTAAATCCTCTATCAAATTTTTCATAATCTTTATAAAAAGAGTAGAATTCTACATTAAACTCTTTAAAATACTCTTCTAAACTCTTTTTTTGATCAAATCCCATTTCACAAAGTAAATAAGGGATTTTTTTATTGTTTGCACCATCTATAATATTTTTTAAAAGTTCATCTCCTACAACTCCACCAAAAAGTGCATTAGATGGTTCAAACTCTACATTCTTTGGTAGTTTATAATCATTTGCAATATATGGTGGATTTGAAATAAGCATAAAAATATCTTCCTCTTTTACATTTTCAAATAAATTGCTAAGTCTAAAATCTATTTTTTCTAAAACTTCAAACTTTTTTGCATTTTTTCTTGCTAATTCTATAGCTTTTGGATTTATATCAACAGCTATAAAATCTATATTTTTATCTTTTAAAAGTAATGCTAACATAACAGAAATTATTCCACTTCCTGTTCCAATTTCAAGAACCTTTATAGCTTTTTCTTGATTTCTTACATCTTTTAAAATTTCAAAAGCATTTTCAACTAAAAGTTCAGTTTCTGGTCTTGGAATTAAAACTTCCACATCTGTAAAAAATTGTTCACCATAAAAAGATGCTTTTTTTATAATATACTCTAAGGGAAAATTTGTAGCTCTTTTTTTTACTAATTTTTCTAATTCTAGCTCTTTTGTAAAAGTCTTATCATAATTAAGATGTAACCAAATTACATTTTTATCCAATAAATGCATGATTAATATCTCAACCTCTTTTGCTGGAATATGTGTGATGTTTTTTAAATTTATTGCGTATTTTTTTACACACTCTTTTATTGTCATTTTACCTCTTTTTTTAATCTAAAATATATAATGCTATTTCATCAGCAAGTAGAAAATTGTTATTGTAAACCCTATTATTATTTATACAAACTCTATTTTCAACTATTAACTCATCTACCTTTTTAAGCTCTTTTGAAGATAGTATATTCAAATCAACCCCAAACTTACATCTAAATCCTAAGAGTACTTTTTCTGCCTTTATATCATCATCGCTTAACTCTTCAATATCTTCATAAATTGGATTTTGTATATATTTTTCTATATTTTTTTGTTTATACATTCTTTTATTTTCAATACAAGCAACAGCTCCAGCTCCAACTCCTATATAATCATCCTTAGACCAATATCCATAATTGTGTTTTGATTCAAATTTCTCATTTGTACTAAAATTTGCTATTTCATATTGATTAAAACCCAATTGCTCGAGGTAGCTAAATATTTCATAACTTAACTCTTCATCATCAATTTTTAAGCTTTTTTTACTTTTTTGAAGCTCTTTTTCATTTAAAAAGAATTTTGTATCCTCTTCTATTATCAAACTATAAGCACTTAAATGCTCAACTTCTAACTCTTTTAAAGTATCAAAATCTCTTTTTAGAAGCTCAAAATTATCATTCGCCACTCCATATATTATATCGCAATTAATACTATTAAAGCCTATACATTTTGCATTTTGGATGGCTTTAATAGCATTAAGTCTATTATGATTTCTACCTAAAAACTTTAGCTTATCATCATCAAAACTTTGTACACCAAAGCTAACTCTGTTTACTCCCAAACTATACATTTTTTCCAACCACTCTTTTGTGGCACTATTTGGGTTTGCTTCTGTTGTAATTTCACAATTTTCCAAAATATATGGATTTATTAATTCAAAAATATCTTCATATAAAAAAGCATCAACAGTTGATGGAGTCCCACCACCTATAAAAACTGTACTTAATTTTATATCTTTATCTTTTAAATAGTTTAAATTGTATTCTAAATCAATTTTTAAGGCTCTCATATATGCCTCTTTTTGACTATTTTTATTTGTATATGAGTTGAATGCACAGTAAAAACATTTACTGTCACAAAAGGGGATATGTATATATAAAAGCAATTTTTAATCCTATATTCTATAAAATAACGTCTAATTATAAGGGAAAATATATTTATGACTGATAAAAATGTGATTGAAAAAGAGAAAAAAAATTTAAGACCAAATGTTGCAGCTATTATATTATCATCTAAATATCCAGCGAAGTGCGAGATTTTTATTGCTTCAAGAACTGATATTCCAAATGCTTGGCAGTTTCCTCAAGGCGGAATTGATGATGGAGAAAATACAAAAGAAGCACTTCTTAGGGAGCTTGAAGAAGAGATTGGTACAAAAGAGATAGAAATAATAGCTGAATATCCAAATTGGGTCTCTTATCTTTTTCCTCCTGTAATTGCTCAAAAGATGTATCCTTATGATGGTCAAAAACAAAAATACTATTTAGTAAAATTAAAAAAAGATGCAAAGATAAACATAAATACTGAAATTCCAGAGTTTAGTGAATATAAGTTTGTATCTTTAAAAGAAGTTTATGAACATATAACTTTTTTTAAAAGAACTGTTTACAAGCAAGTTCTAAAGTATTTTAAAAATGAGGGATATATTTAAAAAAAGGATAAGTAAATTAGATGTTAAAAGTTTTAAAATTTGGTGGAACAAGTGTTGGAACACTTGATAGAATTGCAAATGTTGCACAGATTATTAAAAAAATAAGAGATGAAGGTCATGATGTCATAGCTATTGTTTCTGCTATGAGTGGTGAAACAAATAAGCTAATAGAGTATGCTGAATATTATACAAAAACTCCTGATTTAAAAGAGATGGATATGCTTTTAAGTTCAGGTGAGAGAGTAACTTCGGCTTTGTTGTCTATTTCTTTAAATAGTATTGGTTATAAAACTATTTCTATGACAGGAAGAGAAGCTGGAATTATGACAACAGACACTCACACAAAAGCAAAGATAGAAAAAATAGATACACAAAAGATGAAAAATGCTTTAAGTGAAGGAAATATTATTATCGTTGCTGGATTTCAAGGAGTTACACTTGATGGTTCAAGAGTTACAACTTTAGGTCGAGGTGGAAGTGATTTATCTGCTGTTGCAATTGCTGGTGCTATAAAAGCTGATGTTTGTGAAATTTATACTGATGTTGATGGTATTTATACGACAGACCCACGAATTGAGCCAAAAGCTAAAAAGTTAGAAAAAATATCTTATGATGAGATGTTGGAACTTGCAAGTTTAGGTGCAAAAGTTTTACAAAACAGATCAGTTGAAATGGCAAAAAAATTAAATGTAAATCTAGTATCAAGAAGTAGTTTTACACCCGATGTAGAAGGAACTTTAATAACAAATGAAGAGGAAATTATGGAAAAACCAATAGTAAGTGGAATAGCTTTAGATAAAAACCAAGTAAGAGTTGGAATGTATGGCGTTGTTGATAAACCAGGAGTTGCAAGTGCAATTTTTACAGCTCTTGCAGATGCAAATATAAATGTTGATATGATTGTTCAAACAAGAGGACTTGATGGAACAACTGATTTAGATTTTACAATTCCTACAACTGATTTAGAGATTTGTAAAAAAGTTATGGAGCAGTTTAGACCTCAAGCAAAAAATATAGATTACAATGAAGCAATTTGTAAAGTTTCTATTGTTGGAGTTGGTATGAAATCAAATACAGGAGTTGCTTCAAAAGCATTTACAGCTATGGCAAATGAGAATATTAATATTAGAATTATCTCTACAAGTGAGATTAAAATCTCTATGATTATTGATGAAAAATATGCAGAATTAGCTGTAAGAGCTTTACACGACGCATACGAATTGGATAAATAGTTTTGCAAGAGTTTTTAAATTGGACAGTTGATACAATTAGGGAAGATAAGCTTTTATCTCCTTGGTTGGAAGAAAAAAAGTTTGAATGGGCTCCATTAGTATCAAAAAATGTTACTAACATTTTAGATAAAAGCTACTCTGTTTTAATTATCACAGATAAAGAGAGAGAGTGGTTTTTAAGCTATATTTTATCTAATATAAACTCTTCAAAACTTAATAGACCTTTTTTACCATTTTATGATTTTAGTTCATTTTACAAAAATCTTGATCAGATAAAATCGGAAGATGATATTTCAAATATTAAAGATATGTTAAAAATATCTTTTCCAAATGGATACTGCTTTTGGTATATAGGAAAAAGTCAAGACAATAGATCTACTCTTGCAAAAATTACAAAAAGCTCTTTTTTGTGGATTTTTGACGAAGAGAGACAAGGCTCTATAAACTTAAAATCAAATGATGATGGACTTGATATGAAACTTCTTCAAATGTTTAGATTGTACAACAAAACTCTAAGTGCTGCACTTTTTGCCAATATAAATGTAGAGAGTTAATCTTGGAAATAGTTACAAACTCTTCAATTTTTATTGTAAATAGCATAGAAGATAGTTTAAGCAAAATTCTAGCTGTTTATCCAATTCATCAAACAAGAGTTATAAAAAATGAAGAGAAAGATGAGTTTCAAATAGAACAAGCAAACAAAACTCTAAAAGAGGCATATATTGCATCAAATGAGACAAAATATCTTTTTTTATGTGGTGCTACATTTAGAGTTGAAGCACAAAATGCTCTTTTGAAAATTTTAGAAGAGCCACCAAAGAATATAGTTTTTATTCTTTTAGTCTCTTCTAAAAATTCACTACTTCCAACAATTTATTCAAGATTACCATATAAAAATCTTAAAAAAGTTGTGGAAAAAGATGATATTGAACTAAATATAAAAAAATTAGATTTAAAAGATATATATACTTTTATAAAAAATAGTCAAAAAATTACAAAAAATGAAGCTATAAATATTGTTGAAACTATTTTAATAAAAGCAAACAAAGAAAATATCAAATTTAATCAAAAAGAGTTGGATGTATTTTTTAAATCTATAAAACTTTTGGAGCTAAATTCAAAACCAACTACAGTTTTAACTTATCTTCTTCTATCAATTTTAGAAAAAGAGACAAAATGAAAATATATAAACTATCTTTAAATGATACAAAAGCATTTTTAAGTAGTTTAAAATGTGATAAAAGTGGTGTTGCTATTATGTCAAAAAAAGCAAAAATTCATACACTTTTTATAAAAGATTTGCATGTAGGTGCTGCAAATATATTAAAACAAGATGCTTTATCTATTGGTGCTGATTTAGCTGTTCCAGAAGGTGTAATAATAGCAAAAGACAAGTTTGTTAATGCTCTGCTTATAGGAACTACAAAGCATTTTGAAATACTTTCACGAAAAGAGTTATCACAACCTTTTGGGCTTAAAGAGTTGGCTAAAATTCTAAAAGATTTTACAAAAGAGATAAATGCTTCTACAAAAATAATGGGTGTTTTAAATGCAAACGAAGACTCTTTTTTTAAAAATAGCAGATTTGATAACTCAAGTGCTTCACAAAGAATAGAACAAATGATAGAAGATGGTGCAAATATTATAGATATTGGTGCTGTTTCAAGTAGACCTGGAAGTTTACCAATAAGTTGCAATGAGGAGCTTGAAAGAGTAAAAAATATAGTTCAAACAATATATAAAAATAGATATTTTGAAAAAATTGATTTTTCTATTGACTCTTTTTCTCCAAAAGTTATAGATTTTGTTTTAAATCATGGTTTTAAAATAGTTAATGATATAACAGGATTACAAAATGATGAAGTTTGTAAATTAGCTTCAAAATACAAAGCTCAAGTTGTAATAATGCATATGCAAAATAACCAAACAACTATGCAAAATAATCCTTTTTATGAAGATATTATGGTTGAAATTGATGATTTTTTTAAAGAAAGAATACAAAAGGCAAAAAGTTTTGGAATAGATGATATTGTCTTAGATGTTGGAATTGGTTTTGGAAAAACATTAGAGCATAATCTACTTTTACTTAAAAATTTAGAACATTTTAAACATTTTGGATATGAACTTCTAATTGGAGCTAGTAGAAAATCTATGATAAATATGATTACACCTAGTGAGATTGAAAATAGGCTTCCTGGAACTTTGGCTATACATCTTGAATCTTTAAGATATGGTGCTAGCATTATAAGGTGTCATGATGTAAAAGAGCATTTTCAAGCAATTAAAGTTTTTGAAGCTATAGAAAATATAAATTAAGACTCAATTTCTAAACTCAATTCTTAATAAATCATCTCTTATTTTATCTTTTTTAAAAATCTTTTTTTGAGTAATATTTCCAATATTTGTAGCAGTTTGTAAAAAGTTTTGTACATAATAAATACTATTATATCCTAAACAATAAAGTATTTCTATAATTTTATTTATATCTTCAAAGTCCAATAAATCGGCATTTATAGTAGTTCGTACTTCAAAATTAAAATTTATACTTAAAAGATATTTTATTGTACTTATTATACTTTCATAACTATCTTTTTGAGTTATAATTTTAAACTTTTCTTTTGGAGCTTTGAAATCTAAAGATATAAAATCTATAAGGTTTTTTGAGATTAAATCTTTTATAATTTTGGTATTTATTCCATTTGTATCTAATTTTATTTTAAATCCTAGTTTTCTAACTTCTTTACAAAAAGGTTCTAAGTTATGCATTGTAGCTTCTCCACCACTTAAAACAACTGCGCTTAGAAGCCCGACTCTAGATTTTAAAAACTCTAAAATATCATTATGAGAATAAAATCCTTGTTTAGAAAAAACTATATTATCATTATAACAATAGCTACATAACAAGTTACAAGAAATATGCCAGACTATACAAGATATTTCGTCTTGATAGTCTGTTGTTGTAAATTTTGTAAAACTATAAACAATCTTTTTGTTCAACAAATTTAACTCTTTGTTTGTGTTCACCTTTTTTCCCTATATTAAAACTTTCAACTGGTCTATGATAACCCATAACCCTAGTATATACTATACATTTAGTTCTTTTTTCTATATTTTTCTCAAGCAATCTTGTTTTTTCCATCTTCTAATTCCTTTTTTAAAATTTCATCATCACATTTTGGACAATACTCATATTCTCCTACCAAATAGCCATGAACAGGGCAAACTGAAAAAAGTGGTGTAATTGTAATATATGGTAATCTAAAATTTGAGATTACATTTTTAACCATCTTCTTACAAGCTTCACTACTTGATATTTTTTCTTTCATATACAAGTGTAAAACCGTTCCACCTGTGTATTTACACTGTAAATCATCTTGTAAAGTAAGAGCTTCAAATGGGTCATCTGTGAAATCAACTGGCAGCTGAGATGAGTTTGTATAATAAATATTCTTTTCAAACCCTGCTTGAATAATATCTTTGTATCTTTTTATATCCTCTTTTGCAAACCTATATGTTGTTCCTTCAGCTGGAGTTGCTTCAAGATTATATAAATTTCCAGTTCTTTCTTGATATTCAATCATCTTAGCTCTCATAAAATCTAACAAATCCATAGTAAACTCTATACCTTTTTCATTTGATAAATCTATGTTTTCATCAATAAAAAAGTTTTTTAACATTTCATTTATCCCATTTACTCCAATAGTTGAAAAGTGGTTGTTAAAGTGTGGTAAATATCTTTTTGTATAAGGATAAAGACCTCTATCATACATCTCTTTTACAAAAACTCTCTTTCTTTCCAAACTATCTTTTGCTAAATCCATGAGCTCTTCAACTCTTGCATACAGTCCTTTTATGTCATTTTTATACAAATACCCAAGCCTTGCCATATTAAGTGTAACAACTCCAATGCTTCCAGTCATTTCAGCACTTCCAAAAAGTCCACCGCCTCGTTTTAAAAGCTCTCTTAAATCAAGTTGAAGTCTACAACACATACTTCTTACATGTCCTGGTTTATATGCTTCTTCATTTGGTATTTTATTTCCAAAGTCATCTTTTTTAAATTGGCTTCCTATAAAGTTTTGAAAATAGCTACTTCCTATTTTTGCAGTATTTTCAAATAAAATATCTGTATTTTCTCCATCCCAGTCAAAATCTTCAGTGATATTTACAGTTGGAATAGGAAAAGTAAATGGCTGACCCGTTTTATCGCCTTGCGTCATAATTTCATAGTAAGCTTTATTTATAGCATTCATCTCTTTTTGAAAATGTTTGTATGTAAGCTCTTCAAAGCTTGAAACTCCCCTACTTTTTGCCTCTTTCAAAAGCTCATCATCTTTTAAATTTTTAAGTAGATGTTTTTGATTTCGTGTTGGAATTTGCTCTTTTAAATCACTTGGAACCGTCCAATCAATAGTTATGTTTGTAAAAGGACTTTGTCCCCATCGTGCTGGAACATTTAGGTTATAAACAAAGCTTCTTATCGCTTTTTTTATATCTTTGTAATCAAGCTTATCTTTAAATACATAAGGAGCTAAATATGTATCAAAAGAGCTAAATGCTTGAGCTCCTGCCCACTCACTTTGAAGTATTCCTAAAAAATTTGCCATCTGTCCCAAAGCTTCTCTAAAATGATTAGGCGGAGAACTTTCAACTCTTCCTCTCACCTTGTTAAATCCCTCATCAAGTAAAACCCTCAAACTCCACCCAGCACAATAAGCACTCAAACAATCTAAATCATGAATATGAATATCAGCATTTCGGTGGGCATACCCTTGCTCTTTTGTATAGATTTTATCAAGCCAATAGTTTGCTATTAATTTTCCAGCACTATTGTTTATAAGTCCAGCATGTGAATATCCTGTATTTGAATTTGCTTTTATTCTCCAATCTTCACCATTTATATACTCTTGTATTGTTTGAGTAGAGTTTACATAAGTTGTATCATTATTTAATCCTAAAATCTGCTCTCTTTGAATTTTATGAAGGTGTCTATAAAGCATAAAACTTTTCATAACATCAAAATATTCACTTTTAAAAAGCTCTTTTTCTATTAAATCTTGAATATCTTCAACAGCTTTTAAATTTTTAGATTTTATCTCAAATAAAACTGAAAAATATATAGATTTATCATAAATAGTATTTACACTTTTAAATGCTTTTTTTATAGCATCTTCTATTTTAAAAGCTTCAAATTTCTCTTTTTTACCATCTCTTTTTAAAATCTCTATTTGCATCACTTATTCCTTTTTTCTAATCACTGGAAGTTTAAAAGAGTTTTTCTTAATTACTTATAATATAAAAAGTCACAAAAGTGTTATTTTAAGCCTATTGGCTTATTTTCTTTAAGTGTTTGTAAAGATAAATTAACTAAAATATTCACTTTTAATCCATATAAGGAAAATATTATGAGACACTTTTTAAGTTTATTAGACTTCTCAAAAGATGAAATTTTAGAAATTCTTCAATTATCAAAACAGATTAAAGATGAGACAAAAAAAAGAGTTTTTAAAGAGTATATGCCTAAAAAAGTTTTAGGTATGATTTTTGAAAAAAGCTCTACACGAACAAGAGTATCTTTTGAAACTGGTATCTATCAACTAGGTGGTGTTGGTCTTTTTCTTTCATCAAATGATATTCAGTTAGGTCGTGGTGAACCTATGAAAGATACCGCTAGAGTAATATCTAGAATGGTTGATATGGTAATGATTAGAACTTTTGAGCAAGAAAAACTTGAAGAGTTTGCTTCATACTCAAAAGTTCCTGTTATAAATGGACTTACAGATAAATATCATCCTATACAACTAATAGCTGATTATCTTACTATTATGGAAGAAGGACTTGATAAAAATTTAGCTGTAGCATATATTGGAGATGGAAATAATATGGCACACTCATGGCTAAATTTAGCAGCAAAACTTGGATTTGAGCTTAGAATTGCTACTCCAAAAGATTATCAAGTAGATAGTAAAGTTTTACAAACTGCTTTAGAAGAAGCTAAAAAAAGTGGTGCAAAAATTACAACTTCTTTTGACCCAAAAGAGGCTATAAAAGACTCAACTGTTGTTACAACTGATACTTGGATATCAATGGGACAAGAGTCAGAAAAAGAGAAAAGAGTGAAAGATTTTACTGGATATATGGTTGATGAAGATATGATGAAATTAGCAAAAGAAAATGCAATATTTCTACACTGTTTACCTGCATATAGAGATTATGAAGTTAGTGAATCTGTATTGGAAGGAAGCCAAAGTAGAATTTTTGAAGAGGCTGAAAATAGACTTCATGCACAAAAAGGTATTATGGTTTGGCTTGATAAAAAAAGAGATGAGAAATAAATGATAGATTATGAAAAATTTGTAAAATATTCAAAACCAGGTCCAAGATATACTTCATATCCAACTGCACCTGAGTTTAGTGAAAATTTCAAACAAGAAGATTTAAAAGATTTTTATAAAAAACAAGATAAAAATAGAGCTTTGTCTTTATATATTCATCTTCCTTTTTGTAGAAGTGCCTGTTACTTTTGTGGTTGTAATACAATATTTACATCAAAAGAGGATAAGAAAACAAGATATATTGAGTATCTAAAAAAAGAATTAAATATCTTAAAAAATCACTTAGATACATCTAGAGTTGTAACACAAATGCACTTTGGTGGAGGAACTCCTACATATTTTTCACCGCAACAATTAGAAGATGTTATAAAATCTATAAAAACTATTTTTCCAAATTTTAGTAGTGATGCTGAAATATCTTGTGAAGTAGATCCAAGATATTTTACAAAAGAGCATATGGATGTTTTAAAAGCTGGTGGGTTTAATCGTCTTAGTTTTGGAGTTCAAGATTTAGATGAAACTGTTCAAAAAACAATTCATAGAATTCAACCTTTTGAACTAACTTTAAATGTAATAAATATAGCAAGAGATGCTGGTATAAAATCTATAAATACTGATTTAATATATGGTTTGCCTCACCAAACAAAAGAGAGTTTCAAAAAAACTTTGGAAAAAATGCTAACACTAAATGTGGATAGATTTGCAGTATTTAACTATGCGCATGTTCCTTGGCTTATGAAAACTATGAGAAAGTTCGATGAAACAACTTTTCCAACTCCAAATGTAAAACTTGAAATGCTAAAAGACACAATAGACTTTTTTACATCAAATGGATATAAAATGGTTGGAATGGATCACTTCGCAAAACCAGAAGATGAACTATTTAAAGCAATAAAAAAAGGCGAATTACATAGAAATTTTCAAGGATATACAACAAAAGGCGGAGCAGATTTAATAGGAATTGGTGTTACTTCTATAGGAAATGGTGTTGATTATTATGCACAAAATTTTAAAGATTTAAATGAATGGGAAGAAGCTATTGATAATGGAAATCTACCTGTATTTAAAGGTTATAGATTAAGTGATGACGATATTCTTAGACAATATGTAATTATGGAACTTATGAGTAATTTCTCTTTAAATATAAAAAAAGTTGAAGAAGAGTTTAAAATAGATTTCAAAGATTATTTTAATGATGCACTAGAATCTTTAAAAGAGCTTGAAGATGCAAAACTTCTTAAAATATATGATGATAGAATTGAAGTTTCTCAAACAGGAACTATGTTAATTAGAAATATTTGTATGCCTTTTGATGCTTATTTAAATAAAATCCCAGAAGATAAAAGAAGATTTTCCAAAACAATTTAGATTATTTCATTAAATAAATGGGCTTTTTGTCCATTTTTTTAAGCAAACTTTTAATAAAAATTAAGTTTAATCTTACTACACAATTTCAATGGTGCTTATAGCACCATAACATATAGGGGAAAATATGGGGAAAGCTTCTTTTAGTGTAGGAAAATTAACACAACACTCACAATCACACATAAATAGAGAAAATGGTTTAAACTATGCAGTAGTTGAAAATTCAAGAGCTAATAGTTTTAATAAATATTATGAATACGATGATTTTTTACAAAAAGCACAAGATAGATACAAAGAGCAAGTAAAACAAAATATGCAAAATAGTGCTATTCTTAATATATTTCAAGAAGCCATTATTTCAATAGAAGGGCATCATACATCAGAAGATATTTTAGATCTATTTTTTGAATTAAAACAAAAATATGGTGGACATGAGTTAATATCTTTAACAATTCATAAAGATGAAGGCTATTTCACAAAAAATAATCAAAATTTTTATCCACATAAAAACATATTAAAAAAAGAAGATAACAACTGGTATATAACTCAAGATGGATTAAATGGAAAAAAACTTGAAGATTTCTCACAAAAAGTAGATATTTCAGAATTTTCTACTGTTTTAACTCCTCATGCACACGCTATTTTTTCAATGTTTGACTTCTCTTTAGGAAGAAATGCAAGAATGCAAAAAAAAGATATGATGGAGAGATTAAAATTTGTAGCAACTTTATTAAAGATGGATTACTCTTTACAAAAATTGAACAAAATCTCAAATAATGACACAAATATTGATTTAAAAGATAGCAGTGTAATAGATTTAGATAGTCAAGTATCGCTTAGAAATTCAAATTTAATAGATATAAATACTCAATTAAGAGCAAAAGAATTAGAGCTAGAAGAAGTAATTTCAAAACTAAGAGTAAAACAAAATATGTTAAATGATATTTTAATAAAAATCTCTCAAAAAGAGACTATTTTAGATGAATTAAATACTCAAATGTTTATGAAAGAAGAAGATTTGGATAATCTTTCAAATATTATATCTATAAAAAATACGACTATAAATAATCTAAATCTAACAATAAAACAAAAAGAGTTTAAAATAGATGAACTAGATAGTAAAATTTATGGAAGAAGTCAAACTATGGCTATCTAAAATTAAAAAACAAAAATTTTGAATAAATAGCTCAACTTTCGCACATAAAACCTAACTGTTTTTTAGTGTAAAGCCTGAGCATTAGTATGATTTGTTCTAAATCTTTATTTCTCTTGACAATTTGAGTAGATTCAATCAATTGTTCTAATATTTTTAGAAACAGTTCCATTGAAATT
>NZ_NXGI01000020.1 GCF_002993025.1 Arcobacter cryaerophilus gv. crypticus
TACTTTAATAAGTTAGTTGTGTTATCTATAGTTTTTTAATATCTCTATTAAATTTTAGATATGAAATTTTTATTTAAAATTAAACATTACTATTTAATTTTACGAAAAATTTTTAAAGACTTTAACATTATATTTTTAAATATCATGCTACTTAAAATAACTAAAGTTATTTCAAGGTAACGCTTTCTGATTAAAACCAGATATAAACTCTTATTTATTAAAAGCTTATATCTAATTTTCTTATCTCTTTATATGTATATGGTGGAGAATAGCGGGATCGAACCGCTGACCTCCTGCGTGCAAAGCAGGCGCTCTCCCAGCTGAGCTAATTCCCCATAATGGTGGGCCTATCAGGACTTGAACCTGAGACCTCACGATTATCAGTCGAGCGCT
>NZ_NXGI01000021.1 GCF_002993025.1 Arcobacter cryaerophilus gv. crypticus
GCTGGGTTCAGAACGTCGTGAGACAGTTCGGTCCCTATCTTCCGTGGGCGTAGGAAAGTTGAAGAGATTTGTCCCTAGTACGAGAGGACCGGGATGAACCAACCACTGGTGTACCAATTGTTCTGCCAAGAGCATCGTTGGGTAGCCACGTTGGGATGTGATAAGAGCTGAAAGCATCTAAGCTCGAAGCCAACTCTAAGATGAACTTTCCCTGAAGTTCCCAGCAAGACTAGCTGGTTGATAGGCTGGATGTGTAATGGGTGTAAGCCCTTTAGCTGACCAGTACTAATAGAACGTTTGGCTTATTTTAACAAATTCTTTGGTTTACTATCTTATTAAGCATATTATTTATGTTTAATATACAATTGTGTATATTTTTTTAGAAAGAAAAAAAGGCGTTACCTTGAAAAAATGCAAATTTTTTTAAGCGCTAAGACTTTAACATTATTTTTTCTTAACTCTAATTGAGTTGAGTGCAAAGAGTATTTATTATTTACTTTTTTCACTCAACTTGTTGGTGGCTAAAGAGAAGTGGAAATACCCAGTCCCATTCCGAACCTGGTAGTCAAGCACTTCATCGCCGATAATACTGCAGGGTCCCCCTGTGGAAACGTAGGTCGCTGCCAGCTCATTGAGTTTTACAATTACCCCAAGAGCTTATCTTGTCTTACTAAAAAAACAATAGTAGGTCAAGGTAAGCTTTTTTATTGCTTTATTCCCCATGCATATCAATCTCTTTCTTTATTCGCTCCTCTTTTTTAGTTTAGTTTTTAATAAATAATTTAATGTACATTTTTGTTTTTTTTATGATATAATTTTTTACATTACAATTTAAAGGAGAGAACATGAAAAAATTTGTTGCTATTTTAGCAATTTTTACTACTTTATTTTTAGGGGCTATGGATCTTCAAACTGCTTCAAAAAGTGAGTTAATGGAAATTAAGGGAGTAGGTGATAAAAAAGCTGATGCCATTATTGAGTACAGAAAAACAAACACTATAAAGTCTGCTGACGATTTAAAAAACATAAAAGGCTTTGGTGATTCTATTATAAACAATGTAAAAAACAATGTAAAAGAAAAACCTAAAAAAAATAAAAAAGATGAAAAATCAAAGAGTGAAGATAACAAAGAGTCAAAGAAAATGAAAAACTCTAAATCTGACAATTAATACACATAAAACTAAGATGAGCTTTATTTTTTGGCTCCTCTTAATCTCTGCTTATTTTTATTAAAAATAAGAATATTTGAAATGACTTACAAAAATAAATTTATATAAATAGAAATTAATTCATATTTGGATAACATTGCAACCAAGTTGCAAATAAAGGTTAATATGAATTTAATACAAATAGAGAACTTATCTTACTCGTATACTAATACAAAAGCTTTAGATAATATAAATCTTGAAATTAAAAGTGATGATTTTTTAGCTATTATTGGACCAAATGGTGGTGGAAAATCTACACTTTTCAAACTTATTTTAGAGTTACTTCCTCTTCAAAGTGGAAAATTAATAAAAAATATAAAAAATAGTGAAGTTGGTTATGTTCCACAAAATACAAATTTAAATATTGATTTTCCAATTACTTCTTTAGAAGTAGTTTTAATGGGTCATATAAGTTCTAAAAAAAGATTATTTGGTTATTCAAAAGATGAAATTTCTTGTGCATTAGAGTCTTTAAATCAAGTTGGAATGAAAGATTTTGCAAATAAAAAAATAGGTGATTTAAGTGGAGGGCAAAGGCAAAGAGTCTTTATTGCAAGAGCTCTTTGCTCAAATCCAAAAATTATGCTTTTGGATGAACCAACAGCAAGTATAGATGTAAAAGGACAGCAAGAGATTTATGAACTTTTAAGAGAGCTAAACAAATCTATTTGTATAGTTGTTGTAAGTCATGATTTATCAATTCTTTTAAATTATGCAAAAAATGTAGCTCATATAAATAGAGGTTTGGTTTATCACAGCCTTGCTGAAGTTCAAAAAAATGTTACTTTAGCTGATGATCATTTGTGTGAGGTTGAACTTTTATCAGCTTTAGGTAAAACACAAATTTGCTGTAACCATGTACATTAAAAAGGTAAAAATATAATGTTTGAAATTTTACAATATGATTTTATTCAAAATGCTTTGATAGCTGGGGTTTTAATCTCAATAGCAGCTGGAATAATTGGAACTTTGGTAGTGGTAAACAAGATTACTTTTCTTACAGGTGGAATAGCTCACAGTGCTTATGGAGGAATAGGAATAGCGATATTTTTAGGAATTCCAGTTTTATTTGGAGCAACAGTTTTTGCAGTTTTAACTGCAATAATAATTGCTATTATTACTTTGAAAAATAGAAGCCGAATAGATGCAATCATTGGAATGATGTGGGCAAGTGGAATGGCAATCGGAATTATATTTGTGGATTTAACTCCTGGATACAATGTAGATTTAATGAGTTATTTGTTTGGAAGTATTATTGCTGTTTCAAGTGAAGATATTATTTATATGACTCTTTTAGATATTTTTATTATTGCAATTGTTGTCTATTTTTATAAAGAGATTTTATCTGTATCTTATGATAGTGAATTTGCAAGTTTAAGAGGAATAAATGTTAAGTTTTTTTATACACTAATTCTTATATTATCGGCTTTATGTGTAGTTGCTGCTATAAAAGCTGTTGGACTTATTTTGGTAATTGCACTTCTTACAATTCCTACATATTTAGCTGAAACTTTTGCTACAAAATTATCTTCAATGATGATAATTAGCTCAATTTTAGCTACAATGTTTACAATATCTGGACTTGCAGTTTCATATTTTTATGATATAAGTTCAGGAGCAAGTATAATAATGGTCGCAGTTGTTGCTTTAGGAGTTGTAAAGCTAATTAAATATAAAAAATAAAAAAGAAAGAACGGAAAAACCAATGAAAAAAATAGATGAAAAAATAAAACAAGGTGTTATAAATACTTTAAGAGTAAATAGAGTTAGTGAGCCTGGAATTTATCTAATAAGTGGTGATGAAACAGAAGTTTTATTGCCAAATGCTTATGTAAAAAAAGATATGGCAATTGATAGTTTACTTGATGTTTTTATATATACAGATAGTGAAGATAGACTAGTTGCTACTACTTTAAAACCATATTTGTACTTAAATGAATTTGCAAATTTAAAGATTGTTGATAGTGCAAAATTTGGTTATTTTGTAGATATTGGTTTACCAAAAGATTTGTTAGTTCCTAAAAATAGACAAAAAGGGACTTATTTTGAAGGTTCTTATAAAGTTTTACAAATGCAGTTTGATGAAAAAACAAGTAGATTAATAGCAAGTGAAAAATATACACTAGAAGAAGAGCCAAAAAATCTAAAGCAAGGTGATGAAGTAGAAATTATTTTATATTCAAAAACTCCACTTGGATTTAAAGTAATTGTAAATAACAGTTACGAAGGTATGATTTTCCATTCTGAAATTTTTGAAAATTTAAAAATAGGGGATAAAAAAAGAGCCTATATAAAAAATCTTAGAGTTGATAAAAAGCTAGATATTTCATTACAAAAAATAGGTGAGAAAGTAGATTTTAATAAAGTTTTAGAGATTTTAAAAGCAAATGGTGGAGTTTTGAACTTTACGTATAAAAGTGATTCTGAAGATATAAAAAATATGTTTGCTATTAGTAAAAAAGCTTTTAAGGCGACTTTGACAAAGCTAATTGATGAGAAAAAAATAAACTTGGAAGATGATAGAATTTGTTTGATTTAAATTAAGACAAATCTTATCCTAATTGAATATAATTTCAGTTAAATATCTTAAATAAGATTTTTTAATTGATTGAAATTTATATAAAAAGGAAATAAAATGGCAACAGTAAAATTTAAAGGTGAATTAGAAGTAAATTTAAGCGGAACAGAGTTAAATGTTGGAGATATAGCTCCTGTTGTAACTGGTGTTGGAGCAGATTTAAGTGATATTACAATAGGTGGACAACGTGGAATGGCTCAAGTTATTATTGCAGTTCCATCACTTGATACTGGTGTTTGTGCTGCGGAAGCAAGAAGATTTAATGTTGAAGCTTCAAAATTAGATCACGTAGAGGTTGTTATTGTATCTATGGATTTACCATTTGCTATGAATAGATTTTGTACAACGGAAGGAATTGAAAACCTAAAAGTTGCATCTGATTTTAGAGCAAAAGCATTTGCAAAATCTTATGGTGTTTTACAAGCAAATGGACCATTAGCAGGTTTAACAGCTCGTGCTGTATTTATAGTAAATCCATCTGGAAAAATTACATATAAAGAGATTGTTTCTGAAATAACACAAGAGCCAAATTATGATGCTGTTTTAGCAGCAATAACTGAAGCCTCTTCTACTTCTTGTTGTGGAAGTTGTCACTAAAAATAAAAAATTAAAAGCAAGATTTTTCTTGCTTTTAATACTACCTTGTTTACTATTAACCAAAAAATTGTAATATTTTAAATACTAAAAAAAGGTTATCCTATGAAAAAAATAATTAAAACTATATTTGTGTTGATGTTGAGTTTCTCTTTTTCAAATGCTTCACTGGTTGAAGATGGATATATTGAGCTTGAAAAAGGAAATGTTTTAGAAGCTGCAAATATATTTAAAAATTCTTGTGAAAAAGGTGCATTTGCTGGATGTTATAATTTAGGTTTAATGTATCTTAAGGGTGAGCATATTGCTAAAAATTATATAAAAGCAGAAGAGTATTTTTCAAAAGCTTGTGTGCAAGGTCATCAAAATGCTTGTTATAATTTAGCAAATATGTATGAAAAAGGTTTAGGTGTAGAAAAAGATAACTTTAAAGCTGTTGATTTATATATAAAAACTTGTAAAAATGGTTTAAGTTCTTCTTGTTTTAATTTAGCAATTATGTATAAAAATGGAAATGGTGTGGAAAAAGATGATTTTAGAGCAGTTGATTTTTATACAAAAGCTTGTGAAATGAATCATCAAAAAGCTTGTTATAATCTTGGAGTTATGTATCTTGAAGGTGATTTTTTGGCTATAAATAAAACAAAAGCAAAAGAGTATTTTGAAAAATCTTGCAACCTTGGCTATAGTAATGCATGCAAAGAGTTAGGAAAACTTTGAATTATTGTTTGAAATCAAGCTAATTTATAAAAAAAATAGTTAAAATCTCTTAATTTATATTAGGAGATTTTAATGACTTCGTGGTACAAAAAGTTTGCCTCGCAACCACATCAACCATTTTTTACAAATGGTATAATATTTTTTATACTTTTTATAACTCTATTTGCTTTTGCTTATTCAAATAGTATAAAATTAGATACATCACTTTTAACATATCATGCATATACTCTTATTTTTGTAGTATTTATTCAGTTTTTTTTGGGGTTTTTATTTGTTGTTTTTCCAAAATTTTTGATGCAAAGTGAAATAGCTTCAAAAGATTATATGGGACAATTTTTTCTATATTTTATATCTAGTTTAGGTATTTTTCTTTCGCTTATTTTTTACTCTAAGATTACGATTTTATTCCAACTTCTAATGCTTTTTGCTCAAATCTTGAGTTTTAGACTTCTTTATAGTATTCATAAAAAAAGTATTATGAAAGATAAAAATGATACAAAATGGGTTTTAATGGCATTTAGTACAGGAATTGTTTCTCATTTTTTATATATAGTTTCAGAATTTGATTTTAATTCATCTTTTTTGGTTTCAAAAATTGCGATAAATAGTGGATTTTATCTATTTTTATTTATGATTATTTTTATAATATCTCAAAGAATGATTCCATTTTTTACAAGAGTTATGGTTCCTGAATATATTATAAATAAGAGTCCAAAGCTTTTGGATACTATATTTTTTCTACTTCTTTTAAAAGTTATTTTATTATCTTTTGATAATCCAAAACTAAATCTTTTTGCAGATATTCCGATATTTTTATTTATAGTAAAAGAGCTAGTTCGTTGGAAAATGCCAACATTTAGAACACCACCAATAGTTTGGATTTTGCACCTTGGTTTATATTGGATTGTTGTAGCATTTTTTATATCTATTGTTGAGGGTATTTTTTCTTTTATTTATCCAAATTTTTACTTTGAAAAAGTTGTAATTCATACTTTGGCTATTGGATATTTTGTTACTGTTTTGATAGGCTTTGGTACTAGAGTAGTTCTTGGTCACTCTGGAAGAAAAATAGAGACAAAACTCTTTGCACTTTCTATATTTATAAGTGTTCAGATTTTAGCTATAGTTAGAATATTTGCATCTATTTGTCTGAATTTTGGATTAAATTATATCTTTTTTATAGAGCTAAGTGCTATTTTATTAATAGTTGCACTAATTATTTGGTCTTATAAGTATGTTTCTATTTTATTGGAAAATGATAAAAAGGTAGAAGATAATTCTAAATGGAAAGCTTGATTTAATTTAAGAGTTATAAAGATTTAAAAATCCAACAAATTTTCTTTGTTGGATTTTTTTATTTGAGCTAAAAACTATGGTTTAATCGTTGATAATCCAACACTAAGCCAAGATTGCATACCACCTCTGTACCATTTCATTTTCTCTTCAGGATATCCAATAGCTATTAGTTCTTTCATAGCTTCAGGCGATTGTCCACACCAAATTGCATTACAAAACATCAAAAGAGTTTTTGCATTTGTAAAGTCATATTTTCCATTTTTTTCAACTACTCCAAAAGTCTCTAAAGCCTCTTCAAACTCATCTGGGTATTGAGATTTTTTTGTGTAAACATATGGAACATTTATAGCTGTTGCAATAGTTTCATGGTTGTACCAGTTTTCAGTTCTACTATCAATTAAAAGAAGATTTTTATCTGTTTTTGATTTCTCTATAAACTCTAAAACTTCTAATTCTCCATAAGTCTCTATTTTATCTGATGCTTTTATTGGTGCAATTTTTCCAAAATATGTAACAAAATTTCTTTTGCAGTCTTCATTTACTGTTGGAGCTGCTTCATGTTTCCCACCAAAAATATCTTTTGGGTCAAATGCAACACTTTCACACTCTTTTGGTTTAGCTTCTCTTTTTATAGTTGCTTTTTTACCATTTTCTAAAGTTACTTCAACTCCAGAACTTTGTAAATCAGCGCTAAATAACGAAGTTGCTACAAGCAAACTTCCTAAAATTATTTTAAACATAAACTCTCCTTGTTTTAAAATTGTATCGAGTTTGATTTTATCAAAAACTTTTTAAAATGGCAACTATCAGGGACTTAAGTGAAATTTAGGTAAAATCTAAGTTATTTTAGTAACACAATTAGGATTATTTATGAGTGAAAAGTACGAGCCATCAAAGGTAGAAGATAGTTTTTATAAAATTTGGGAAGATAGAGGTTATTTTGAAATTGATGGAAATAAATCAATTCAAGAGCCAAATAAAAATTTTGCAATTATGATGCCACCTCCAAATGTAACAGGAAGTTTACACATTGGTCATGCACTTACATTTACTTTGCAAGATATTATTACAAGATATAAAAGAATGGATGGGTTTAAAACTCTTTGGCAACCAGGAACTGACCATGCTGGAATTGCAACTCAAAATGTAGTTGAAAAACAATTATTAAAAGAGGGAACTACAAAAGAGGCTTTAGGAAGAGAGGCTTTTTTAGAGAGAGTTTGGAAATGGAAAGAGTTTAGTGGTGGAACTATTGTTCATCAAATGAGAAAACTAGGAGTTAGTCCTGCTTGGTCAAGAGAGAGATTTACTATGGATGAGGGTTTAAAAGAGGCTGTAAAAGAGGCTTTTGTTAAACTTTATGATGAGGGTATGATTACTCAAAATAACTATATGGTAAATTGGTGTACTCACGATGGAGCACTAAGTGATATTGAAGTTGAGCACGAAGAGGTAAATGGTAAGTTTTATCATATGAACTATCTCTTTGCTGATGGTTCAGGCTTTGTAACAGTTGCAACAACAAGACCTGAAACATATTTTGGTGATACTGCAATAATGGTTCATCCCGATGATGAGAGATACACAAATATTGTTGGACGTGAGGTAGTTTTACCTTTAACAAATAGAAAAATAAAAGTAATTTCTGATTCTCATGTAGATATGAGTTTTGGAACAGGTGTTGTAAAAGTAACTCCAGCTCACGATACAAATGACTATGAAGTAGGGCTTAGACACAATTTAGAGTTTATAAAATGCTTTGATGAAAAAGGTATTTTAAATGATTATTGTGGAGAGTTTAAAGGACTTGAAAGATTAGAAGCTAGACCTTTGATTGTTAAAAAACTTCAAGATGATGGATTTATTGTAAAAATAGAAGACCATAATCATCAAGTAGGGCACTGCTATAGATGTAAAAATATTGTTGAACCATATATTTCAAAACAGTGGTTTGTAAAAAAAGAGGTTGCTGCTGAATCTATTAGAAAAACATACGAAGGAGAATCTAAATTTCATCCTTCTCACTGGCTAAACTCTTATAGAGCTTGGATGGATGAGTTAAGACCTTGGTGTATTTCTAGACAACTTTGGTGGGGACATAGAATTCCAGTATTTTATTGTGATAGTTGTAATCATCAGTGGGCTACAAAAGAGGATGAGCCAAAAGCTTGTCCAAAATGTGGAGACCATATTCATCAAGACCCAGATGTGCTTGATACTTGGTTTAGTAGTGCTTTATGGGCATTTTCACCACTTGGTTGGGGAAATAATGGTCAAATGGAAAAAACATTTGGTGCAAACGATTTAAAAGATTTTTATCCAAACTCACTTTTAATAACTGGATTTGATATTATGTTTTTCTGGGTTGCTAGAATGATGATGATGGGTGAGCATTTTATGGGACAACTTCCATTTAAAGATATCTATATGCATGCACTAGTTCGAGATGAGCATGGTGCAAAAATGAGTAAATCAAAAGGAAATGTAATTGATCCTCTTGATATGGTTGAAACTCATAGTGCTGATATTATTAGATTTACTTTGGCATATCTTGCAATTCAAGGAAGAGATATAAAACTTGGTGAAAAAAATCTTGAGCAGTTTAGAAACTTTACAAATAAACTTTATAATGCTTCAAACTTTTTAACTTTAAATGTTGAAACATTCCCTGATTTAAAAGATATAAATATTCAAACTCCTCTTGGACTTTATATGCAAAGTCGTCTTAGCCATGCAGTTGATGAGGTAAGAAATTCACTTGAAACTTATAAATTCAATGAAGCTGCAAGTACTTTATATAGATTTGTTTGGATGGAGTTTTGTGATTGGGGAATTGAGTACTCAAAAGCTAGTAAAGATAGCATAGTAGAACTTGGAGCAATTTTTAAAGAGACATTAAAAATGGTTAGTCCATTTATGCCTTTTATTTCAGATTATTTATATCACAAATTAAGTGGAACAACACTTGAAAATGGTGATTCATTAATGATTATGAACTTCCCAAAAGATATTAAAAAAGATGAAAATATTGAAAATATGTTCTTGATTATTGAAGAAGCAATTATAAGTATAAGAAGAGCAAAAACTCTAATTGATATGGGAAATAGTAAAATTGAAAAAGCATATCTAAAGCTTGATGTTAAAATTGATGAAGATATTGCAAAACCATTTATTGAAAAATTAGCAAAAGTTGATAGTGTTGAATTTGTAAATGCAAAAGTTGAAAACTCTATAACAGATGTTTCAAACAATCTTGAGGTTTATATTCCAACAAGTGCAATTGATATGAAACCAATTATTGAAAAGCTTGAGAAACAAAAAGAGAAAGCACAAAAAGAGTTTGATAAATTAAACACAATGTTATCAAATGAGAGATTTGTAGCAAATGCTCCAGCAAATGTAATAGAAGAGAATACAAAAGCTCTTGAAGATGTTAAATCTAGGCTTAAAAAAATAGAAGACGAGCTTAAGAGTTTAAGCTAAAAAAATAGTTAAATAATCTTCCAAAATTGGAAGATTATTCTAATTCTTATTTTAGCTCTTGAAGAGTTTTTATAAGTTTATTTGAAATCTCAACTAAAGAATTTGAGCTATCTTGTGTTTTTTGTGCTTCAATTAGAGTATTTTCAGTACTTAAAACAACATCTTTCATATTTCTTGTAACTTCATTTAAACTTTTAGAACCATCTTTCGCATTTTGTGAAACCATAGAAGAGTTTTGTTTTTGCTCACTCATAGATACTGAAATCTCTTTTGAAATATTGCTAATATTAGATATTGTATCATCTATCTCATGAATCGAATCAAGAGAATTTTTAACTAAATTTTGAATAAGTGCAATTCTTTCTGTTATATTCTTTGCAGCATCATCTGATCTTGAAGCTAAATTTCTTACTTCTTGAGCAACTACTGCAAACCCTTTTCCAGCTTCTCCTGCTGTTGCTGCTTCAACTGCTGCATTTAGACTTAAAATATTTGTTTGAAATGCTATTTGAGAAATTATATTTACTGTTTCACCTATTTTTTGGCTCTCTTCATTTAATTTTATCATTGCAGTTGCTGTTTGTTTTGATTGAATATTCGCTTCTTGTGCTATTTGCTCATTTTTAGAAGTTTTTGAAGCAATATCGACTATTGCTTGTTGCATCTCATCTATTTTATTTGATAAATCTTGAATTAAAGAGTTTATATTTTGTGAAGAGTTAGTAGCATTTTGAGAATTTTCGTTTGAAAATTTTGCATCTTTTAACATATTTATTGAAGTACTTAAAAGAGTATTTAAAGAGTTTGAAAACTCTTTTATCTCTTTTTCAACTTCAAACATTGTATTTTTTCTATGTGTAATATCTGTTGCATATTTTACAACTCTAAAAGCTTTACCATCCATATCAAATATTGGATTATAGCTTGCTTGTATCCAAACGTGGTTACCATTTTTAGCAATTCTTAGGTATTCGCCACTATCAAACTCTCCACTATTTAGTTTTTTCCAGAACTCTTTATATTCATTTGAATTTTTATAGTTCTCTTCACAAAAAATAGAGTGATGTTTCCCTATAATATCCTCTTTTTTATATCCTAAAGTATTTAAAAAATTATCATTTGCATTTAAAATGTTTCCATTCATATCAAATTCGATAACCGCATTTGATTTATTTATAGCTTTTACTTGTCCTATAAAAAATAGATTTTTTAATCTATTTTTTGTAATATCTTGAGCTAATTTTATAACTTCTAAAACTTTTCCATTTTCTATAACTGGCATATATGAAGCTCTTAAAAATACTAAACTTTTATCTTTTTTTACTCTTTGAAACTCTGCTGTTAAAGTTTTTCCTGCTCTTAGATCATTCCAACCATCTTTATATTCTTGAGTATTTGTAAATTTATCTTCACAAAAAATAGAGTGATGTTTTCCTACAATTTCCTCTAAAGAATATCCCATAGTTTTCAAAAAAACTTCATTTGCCTTTATTACTGTACCATCTGGTTTAAAATAAATAACTGCATAGTTTTTATTTATAGCTTCACTTAAAATCTTGTCATTTTTATTTTTAAAAAACATTTGTTAATCTCCCCTTGAAAATTTAATTATACATTAAAAAATCTTTTTATTCTTATTAAAATCTTAAGATTTTGATTTTATAACTCTATATAAAATATCAATAAATAATACAGAGATAAAAGATATAAAAAACCAGAAAAAGTAGTTTAAAAACTCAGTTTTTGCTTCTTTGTATAGTTCAAAATATATTTTTTCAATATTTGTATTTAGATAAAATATTGCATCATTTTGTAAACTATTGTTTACTTTACTTTCCTCTTCATTGAAATATATAGGAACTAATTGTTTAAACCAAACTGGTGCTATATTTTCATTTTGATTATTTGTAAATGAGCTAATATCTTTTTCAAAACTTATAAGGGTACTTGAAGTTTTTGTTTCATCAAATTGGTTTGTTGCATCAAAGTTTATTACTAAAGTCGATAAATTTCTAAAATTTTTACTAGGAACAAATGTATAAATATCACTACTAGGAGTAATGTTTTTATTTATCTCATTTGGAATAGAACCTTCAATAGTCAAAAGCTCTTTTTGTAAATCATCACTTTGAGTAGATAGAATAATTTGCCCCAAATTATCATCTATTTTTATATTTGATATCTCCCAAGATAAAGTTTTATCTAGGTTATTTGTAAGATCTATAAGCTCTTTTTCTTTTATTGAAAAAAGAGCTTTTTGAATAGATATTGATGAAAAGTTGTTATTAAAAACAGAATTTATTGTGTTTAATATCTCAATATCTTTGTTTTGTAGATATTTTTTTAAATTCTCTTTTATAAAAAGAGATGTAGTTTTTGTCTCTAATTGGTATTTTGTAAGAATTTGCTCTTTTTGTTTTTCAAAGTTGTTTAAAAATGAAAATCCAAATCCTATGAATAAAACAGATATTAAAAAAAAGTAAACTACAAATCTTAACATTTCAAATCACTTTAAAATTAATTTAATATCATCTTCATTTATTTTATCTTGGCTATATTTTACTACTAAAATATTTTCTGTATTATTTATATACCATTCATCGATATTTGAATTATCGTTTAGTTTTCCACTATTTTCAAGCTTATATTCATCTAAACTTAAATATAAATTTTTTGTTTTTGATGGATTTTTCATTAAAATTATTAAAATAGCCCATAAAATACAAACAACAGCAACTCCTAAAGTGAAACTTTCTATCTCATAAGAGTCTAATTTATCTAATAAAATACCTCCAAAAACTCCACCAACAAATGTTCCTAAATATCCAAAAGAGTTAAATACTCCCAAAACACTTCCTCTTTGGTGAACCTTTGCAAACTTAGATGTAAGAGATTGCATAATTGGTTCATGCATATTAAACCCTATAAAAAATAGAACAACACCAATACAAAATATCATAGAACTACTACTAAATCCCATCAATAAATAAGAGATTATAAATAATAAAATTCCTATAACTAAAACTTCTCTATATTTGCCTTTTTTCTCCGCTAAAATTGAAGCTGGTCCCATTGCAAGAAGCCCCAAAATCATAGATGGAACATATACTTGCCATAAATCTTTTATATCCCAGTTGTATATTTTTGTAAGAATTATTGGAATAACTAAAAATGCAAAAGTCATCAAAGCTTTTTGTAAAAAGTTTGTAATATGCATTTTATTTATGTTTGCATTTCCTAAAACATCTTTTATATTTAATTTGTCATTATATGTATGAGTTATTTTTGGTGGATTTGGTACTTTTTTAACTAGTACAAAAATAGCAATCAAAGATAAAACCATAGTAATATAAAAAAGTGCTGGAACACCTGCATATCCACCAATAATTGGACCCAATCCCATAGCAAGAGCAAATGAAATACCAATAAATCCACCCATAATTGCCATAGCTTTTGATCTTTGTTCTTCTTTTACAACATCACTAATCATAGCAGTTACAACAGCTCCAATAGCTCCAGCACCTTGTAAAAGTCTTCCTAGAAGAAGAGCCAAAATATCCGTTGCTAGGGCACAAATAAGTGAACCAATAGCAAAAAGAACCAATCCTAAAATAATAGTCCCTTTTCTTCCAAGTTTATCACTCATAATTCCAAAAGGAGTTTGAAAAATTACTTGAGTCAAGGCATAACCACCAACAACAATTCCCACAAGTGTAGCATTTGCACCTTCTAGGCTAAAAGCATACACAGAAATAACAGGAAGAACTATAAAAAGTCCAAAAAATCGTAAAGATATAATAAAACTCAAAGGCAAAACTGATTTAATCATACATAATCCTAAATATATTATAATTTGAGTATTGATTATATACTAAGGTTCCTTTTAAATAGGAACTATTTTTTAAAGGCAAAAAATGAAAATTATTTTAGCAAGTGCAAATAGAGGTAAAATAGAAGAGTTTAAAAATCTTCTTCCTAATAATAATGTCTTTGCATATAGCGATATTTTAGGAAAATTTGATATAGATGAAACAGGATCTAGTTTTAAAGAAAATGCAATAATAAAAGCTAGTGAGGTAAATGAAAAATTAAAACAAATAGGAGAAAAAGATTTTGTAGTAATCTCCGATGATAGTGGAATTTCTCTTCCTATTTTACAAAATGCTCCTGGTGTTTTTAGTGCAAGATATGCTAAAGTTGGTGCAAGTGATAAAGAGAACAATACAAAACTAATATCAAAATTAGATGAGTTGAATTTAGATAAAACACTAGCTTTTTATACAGCTTGCATAGCAATAATATATAATGATTTAATATACACTGTTCACGGTTTTATGCATGGAATGGCTATAAATAAAGAGTTAGGAACAAATGGTTTTGGATATGACCCACTTTTTATTCCAGATGGTTTTGATAAAACTTTAGGAGAGTTAGATTTTGAAGTAAAGCAAGAGTTTTCACATAGAAATAGGGCATTAAAATTGGCAAAAAAAGTTTTAGAAGTTATTCTTTAACAATTTGCTTCGTTAATCTTATTCTTATTGCAAACTTTTTATTTTGGACACTCAAAAAAAAGAGTTTGCTTTGTTCTTCACCATATTTTTTTGCTATTATCTCAAATAAATCATCATCTATTTTGATTATTTTTGTATCTTCTAAATCTGTTTTTAAAATATACTCTTCTAGAAATAAAATATGATTTTTTGCTTGTAAATATAGGTATTTTTGTGTAAACGCCTCATTTTTTAGAGAATTTGTCTCCAAAATAAAATTTGCTAAAACAGAAAAAACAACTACCAAAATCAAAGTTATAAAAAGTACATAGGATTTTTTCATAGTGCAATTTTCCATACTTGTTTAGAACTATTTTCTAAAGAAATATTAATAGTTGCTACTTCATCGCTTATGTAAATATTAAATTCATTTACATTTTTTAGTAAAATATTGTTATCAAAATAGAGTATTTTATTATTTAAACCAAATTTATTTAACTCATTTTTGTTTTTTTCAATAAATATTTTTGTAGAGTTTAATTCAAGTCTTGCTAACTCTTTTGAAAGTGATATTTTATTTAGGATAATCAAATCTTTTACAAGTAAAGTAGAGTATATTATTATGCTTGTTGAAATTGCTAGAGTTAATATTAGTTCAAATAAAGAGAAGCTATTTTTCATATTTAAAAACATTTATTTTGTCAGTTTTGAAGATATATTTGCTTACATTTATGCTCTCTTTTTGCTCATCTTTTGTGATAAGCAAAAACTCTTCTTGTTTTAAAAAATATCGATAATCTTTTGTAGCAAAACTATTTTCAAGTTCATTTAAGCTATTAAAAAGCTCTTCATCTTCATAGTTATTATATGGAATTTTCAAAAATCCACCTACAATTACCATGAGGATTAAAAGGCTAATTATTGTCTCAAAAAGAGTTATACTACTTTTCAGCAATATTTTTTGATTTTTGAAATGAGCCTTCGATAGCTTTAATAAAAGCATCTCTAACTCTTCCTTCTTCAAGTTTTGCATATCCAGCTGCTGTTGTTCCACCTGGACTCATTACGCTATCTTTTATAATAGCTGAGTGAGAGTGTTTTAAAAGCGAAGAAGTTCCACTAAAAAGCCCTTGAACTAAATGCTGAGCTAAATGTCGCTCAAGACCAACTTTAACTGCTCCATCTGCTATAGCTTCAGCAACTAAAGCTAAAAAAGCAGGTCCAGAAGCTGTAATTGCACTAGCGATATCTAATTGATTTTCATTATTCACCCAAATAGCTTCACCAATAGCTCCAAAAGCTTCAAGAGTTAAATCTTTTATCTCAATATCTCCTGTAGCTGTTGTCATAGAATTTTGTACACTTGCTGCTATATTTGGCATTGTTCTTGCATAGTGTTTTGCACTAATTTGTTTTCTTAAATAATCCAATTTTGTACCAGCTAAAATAGAGATTAAAGAATTTGCAGTTCCTACAAGTCTTATCGAAACACTCTCTAGTGCATAAGGTTTTACACAAAAGATTATATTTTTTCCACTAATATCCTCTTTGTCGCTTAACTCTTTTATTTGTAGTTCAGGGATTTTTTCTTTGATAAGTTTTAATTTCTCTATCTCTCTTCCTATCATCTCAACTTCATGCTTTTTTACAAGCCCAATAGCCAAAGATTGAGCCATAATTCCATTTCCTATAAGTGTTAATTTCATAGTTCACCTTAAATATTTTTTTAGATTATAGCCATTTTTAATTTATAATTATAAGTATTGCTTTAAAATATTATAAAAAATACTATTTTTTGTATCACAAAGTATAATCTTAAATTCTTTTAATTAAAAAATAAAGTATTTTTTAGGTAATATATTGCTTTACGCTAG
Organism: Arcobacter cryaerophilus gv. crypticus; assembly: GCF_002993025.1. Taxonomy (GTDB): domain Bacteria; phylum Campylobacterota; class Campylobacteria; order Campylobacterales; family Arcobacteraceae; genus Aliarcobacter; species Aliarcobacter cryaerophilus_B. The sequence continues at coordinate 16,247 of NZ_NXGI01000021.1, forward strand.
ATAATGGAGACAAAAATGTTAAAAAACCTAAAAATCAAAAACCTGTTACTGATTTTTACAGCAGCTATTGTATTTGGTGCTTGTGCATCTAAAAGTGAGCAAGAGTACAACAAACCAGCACTTTATTGGTACAATAAAATGATGATGCAAATAGGAATGAATGATTTAGATGAAGCAGATGATACTTACACATCTTTAGAGAGTGAACATAGAAATTCACCATATATTCCAACAGCTATACTTATACTTGTAAATGCACACATGGCTGATGAACAGTATGCTTTGGCAAATTTTTATTTAGATGAATATATGAAAAGATTTAGCTTGAGTAAAGATATTGATTATGCAAGATATATGAAAATTAAAGCAAATTTTATGGGATTCAAACAACAATTTAGAGATCAACAGCTAATAGATGATACTTTATCACATATTATAGATTTTAAATACAAGTATCCAAATTCACCATATATGCCACTTGTTGATACTATGAATGCAAGATTATTTATGGCAAAAGCTTCTATGGATAAAGAAATAGCTGGTTTGTATGAGAGAAGAGATAAACCAAAAGCAGCAGAGCTTTATATGGATAAAGCAAAAAATTCTTGGGTAGATCCAAATGAAATAAAACCAGTAGAAGTACCATTTTACAGAGCAATTTTTGAATAAAAATTATATAAAAAATGTATAAAATAAGGGAGTTAGAGTAAGATATGCAATTAGAAAATTATGGTAATTTTCCACAAACAATACCATTGATTATAGAAGATGAGATTTTTTTATATCCATTTATGATTACACCTTTGTTTTTAGAAAATCAAGAGAATATAAAAGCGGTTGAAAATGCAATAGAGTTTAATAGACTTGTTATGATAGCAGTTTCAAAAGCAGGAAAAGAAGGTGTTAGAGAAAAAGATAGTTTTTATGATGTTGGTGTAGTTGGAAATGTTATGCGAAAAATATCTTTACCAGATGGTAAGGTAAAAGTTCTTTTTCAAGGTGTTTCAAAAGCAAAAATAATAGATTTTGAACCAACTTCTAGTATATTCGCTACTGTTGATATTCTTGCAGAAGAGACACAAAATGATATTGAGTTGAAATCATTAATAAATATTTTGATTGACAATATCAAAAAATTATCAAGACTAAATAACAAATTCCCAAGTGACTTAATAAAAGCAATAGAAGAAAACGATGTACCAAGTAGAGTTGCTGATTTGGTATCTTCTGTTTTAAAAATAAAAAAAGATGAAGCATATAAGATTTTTTCAAATATAAATTTGGAACAAAGAATTATAGGAATTATTGAGATTGTAAAAAATGAGATAGAGTCATACAAAATACAAAAAGAGATAACTCAAAAAGTAAATTCAAAAATAGAAAAAAGTCATAAAGATTATTTTCTAAAAGAGCAAATTAAGGCTATTCAAAAAGAGTTAGGAGCTGATAATCAAAAAGAGGAAGATATAAAATCTTTCAAAAAAAGATTAAAAGCTAAAAAATGCTTTATGGGTAAAGAAGCTTATAAAGAGACAAAAAAGCAAGTAGAAAAACTAAGCAGAATGAATGCAGACTCACCAGATGCTTCACTTCTTCAAACTTATGTTGAGATGGTTTTGGATATTCCTTTTGGAGAGTTTGCAAATTCTAAATTCTCAGTTTCTAGTGTAGAGAAGCAACTAAATAAAGACCATTATTGCTTAGAAAAAGCAAAAGAGAGAATAGCAGAGTATTTTGCAGTAAAACAGCTTTTAGAACAAAGAAATATTGAAGATTTAAAAGCAAAAGGTACAGTTCTTTGTTTTGTAGGACCTCCAGGTGTTGGTAAAACTTCACTAGCAAATTCAATAGCAAAAGCTCTTGCTAGACCACTTGTAAGAGTTGCTTTAGGTGGAATGGAAGATGTAAATGAACTAAGAGGTCATAGACGAACTTATGTTGGAGCAATGCCAGGAAGATTAATCAAAGGTTTGATTGATGCAAAAAAAATGAATCCAGTTATTGTTCTTGATGAGATTGATAAATTAGGAAGTAACCACAGAGGTGACCCTTCTGCTGTTATGCTAGAAATCTTAGACCCTGAACAAAATCATGAGTTTAGAGATTTATATCTTAATTTTCCAGTTGATTTGTCACAAGTTATTTTTGTTTCAACTGCAAATGATATTAGAAAAATTCCAGCTCCGCTTAAAGATAGAATGGAGTTTATAGAGCTAAATTCTTATACTCCAAATGAAAAATATCATATTGCAAAAGATTATTTAATTCCTCAAGAACTTGAAAAACATGGACTTAAAAAAGATGAGGTGAGTATAAATAAAGGAACTATTGAGCTAATTATTGCAAAATATACAAGAGAAGCAGGAGTGAGAAATTTACGAAGAGTATTTTCAAAAATATTTAGAAAAGTTGTAAAAAAGATATTAGAAGATGAGACTATTACAAAAGTAACAATTGGTACAAAAGATTTAAAAGAGTATTTAGATAATCCGATTTTTGAGATAGAACCAGCTGATAAAATAGATGTTGTTGGAGTTTCAAATGGTTTAGCTTGGACAGCTGTTGGTGGAGATATTTTAAAAATAGAAGCGATAAAACTAAAAGGAAAAGGTGATTTAAAAGTAACTGGAAACTTAGGTGATGTTATGAAAGAGTCTTCAATTATCTCATATTCTGTTGTAAAACATCTAATAGATAACAAAATTTTGAAAATAGATGAAAAAGATATTCCAAAAACTTTTAAAGAAAAAGATGAAAAAGAGTTAGTTGATTGTAGTGAAATTTACAAAAGATATGATATTCACTTACATATTCCTGAAGGTGCAACTCCAAAAGATGGACCAAGTGCTGGAATAACAATGGCTTTAGCTTTGGCTTCAGTTTTAAGTAATAGAAAAATAAAAGCAGATGTTGCAATGACGGGAGAGCTTACTTTAAGTGGAAAAGTTCTTCCAATTGGTGGTTTAAAAGAGAAATTAATAGCTGCTTATAAAGCAAAAATCAAAAAGGTTTTAATCCCTAAAAAGAATTTTGAAAGAGATTTAGAAGAAATACCACTTGAAGTAAAAGAGGCTTTAGAGATAAAATTTGTAAATAATATAGAAGATGTTTTAAAAGAGGCACTACTTTAATGAGTTTTGTAGCTAAAAAAGATTTTAGTGTTACAAATGTGATAATTTTTATCACTCTTGTAGCCTATATTATTCAAATTAATATACAAAATGGCTCACTTTTTATGGGATTAAACCTATATTTTTTGGTTGGTGGATTTTATTGGCAACCACTTACTTCAATCTTTTCTCATGGCGGGATTGCTCACCTTGGAATGAATATGTTTGTTTTATGGCAATTTGGAAATCTTATAGAAAAAGCTCGTGGTAAAAAAAGATTTATAATATTATATTTGTTTACAGGTATTTTAACTTCTCTTTTATCGTTTTTATATATTTTTTATATTGATATTCAAGTAAACTTAGTAGGAGCAAGTGGTGCTATATGTGCTATTTTAGGTTATATTGCATATTTTGATAAGTATCAAAGAAATGGAATAATAACTTGGATTTTATTAATCTCCGTTGCTCCTCTTTTAATAGGACTTCCAATTGCTTGGTATGCTCACTTTATAGGTCTTTTTGTTGGGTTTGTGTATGCAATTATTGAAAAAAGATTTTTCCCTTTAATATCTTATAGATAAAAAATCAATACAAGTGACATGTTTAAAATAACATAAAATTAATTATATAAATACATTATATGAAGGTTGAAAATGATAGATAAAAAGTATGAAAGATATATTTTTGCCCTTATTATGGGTACTATTATGAGTTTTATAATGAGCTTTATAATCTCATTTATAAATTTAGGATTTATTGATGGTTTTTTCATAAAGTGGATGGAAGCTTTTTTTAAAGCAGCTGTTTGTGCAATTCCTATAATATCCTTTGTTGCTCCATTTGTAAAAAAAGTTGTTGTAAAAGTCATAAAAGAGTAGATAGATTTTAAATACAATTAAATTTAGAGGTAAACTATGAAAATTTTGAGTTTTGATTTAAAACTTATAGGATTAATTTTTATAGTTTTACTATTTTTTGCTTCAAATTCGATTTTGGCTAGAATGGCTATTTTCACACAAAATATTGATGCCTTTTCTTTTACTTTTGTAAGAATTATATCTGCTATGTTTGTTCTTTTAGTGATTTATTTTTATAAAAATAAAAACATAAAAATATCTCTAAAAACCAACTATCTTAGTGGATTTATGTTTTTTTTATATGCAATTTGTTTTTCATACTCATATATAAATATGCCAGCTGGTATTGGAACTTTGATTTTATTTGCGGTTGTGCAATTATCTATGATTATTTTAGCTCTATTTTTAAGTGAGAAATTAACTTTAAATAAAATTCTCGGAATAACCATAGCTTTTGTTGGATTAATATATCTTTTGTATCCAAAAGCTGATTTCACAATCTCATATTTTCATACTTTTTTGATGCTTTTATCAGGAATTGCTTGGGCAATATTTAGTGTCCTTGGAAAAAAATCAAATAATGCAATTTTAAATGCAAGCGATAGCTTTGTTAAAGCTTTTATTTTTTCAATATTGTTTGCTATTTTTTATCTTTTCTTTTTTGAAAATAGTCTTAAAATAGATTTTTATACTTCAATTTTAGCAACTATTTCAGGTTCAATAACAACTGCTTTTGGAGTATTTATTTGGTATTCAATTTTACCAAAAATGCAGATTATGACTGCAAGTATAGTTCAGTTAATAGTACCAATAATAGCTATAGTTTTAAGTATTATTTTTCTTAATGAAACTTTTACTTTTGAACTTTTTATTTCTACTATTGTTATACTTTTAGGAATTTTTATAGCTTTATATAAAAAAAGAAAAACTTAATTTATATAAAAATATAAAACTAATGGAATATAAAACAGCGATATAACAGTTGAGATAAACAAAGCCACACTCATAATTTGTGGTTTTACATTTAGTAAAGTGGCTACCGTTACAGTATTTCCAGCAAGAGGTACAATAGAAAACAGAAACATAACAGTATATAAACCATCATTTAAAAAATGAATATAGTTTTTATCTATAAATATAAATATTAGGATACAAACTGGCCACACAACAAATTTTATAAACATAGCATAAGAGATGAATTTTATATCAAAAGAGCTATCAAATCGAACTTTTTCAAGTCCCATACCTACAATCATCATACCTAAAATCGTATAAGCACCTTTTATATATTCATTATAGTTCACAAATATTTCAGGCAGTTTTATTTCGCATAAATTAAATATAACTCCTAAAATAAATGCATATAATACTGGAAGTTTAAGCATTTTTAAAAGGCTTTGTTTTGCACTAAAATTACCTTTAGCAGTAATATAGTATCCAACTGAGTTTTGATATAAAAGTGAAGCTAAAACTGTAAATATAAAAACATCAACCATATTTGGTTCTAAAAAGAGTATTGCAAGTGGAATTCCTATATTTCCTGTGTTTCCTGTTGAAGTACTAAAAGCTAGCAGATTTGCAGTGTTATCGTTATAAATTCTTTTAAAATATGCTAAAAGAGTAAAACTTAAAATTGAACTAAAAATAAAGAAAAATAGTGGTAAAGATAAAGTTGCTGCACTTAAATTTATATTTATAGTTGCTGTAAAAATTATTAGTGGAGATAATAAAAAAAGTAAAATTTTTGCAACAGTTTCTTTGTCACATTTAAGTAAATATGTACTTAAAAATCCTAAAATAATACTTATGTATAAAGGGATTATTTTTCCTAATAGAGTAAAAAAGATTGACAAAACATAGCCTCGAATTAATTTTTTGCAATTATATATTATTGAAGCTTTAGATGTAGATACTAAGAGCTTTTAGCTCTTAATATCAATAAATTACTATCTTGTTGCTATATTTTTTGAGTTAATTGTAGCTATTAGTTTTTTAAGATTTTCAATTTTTCCTTCTTCTTCTTGGATATTGTCTTGACTATTTAAAGTGAAAATATCCATTTTTTTATCAAGGTAATTTGTAGTAAATTTACCATCTTTAAAATCTTGATCTCTAACTATTTCTCTATGAAGTGGAATATTTGTTGGGAAACCTTCAATATAGAACTCATCTAAAGCTCTTTTTGCTTTTTTAACACAACCTTCCCAGTCTATTGCCCAAACAATTAGTTTTCCAACCATTGAATCATAGTTTGGTGGAACTTTATATCCTGTATAAAGTGCAGAATCAAGTCTAACACCAGGACCTCCTGGTGTTAAATATTTTTCAACAGTTCCAACAGATGGCATAAATCCTTTTAGAGGATTTTCAGCATTTATTCTAAATTCTATAGAGTAACCTCTAAAATTAATCTCTTCTTGTAAGAAAATCATTTTACTACCCTCAGCAATTTGAATCATTCTTTGAATAATATCAACTCCTGTAATAGTTTCAGTTACAGGATGCTCAACTTGAACTCTTGTATTCATCTCAATAAAGTAGATATTGTCATCTGGATCAAGTAAGAATTCAACAGTTCCAACACTTTCGTATCCTAGTTTGAACATAGCTTTTGTAGCAATTCTATACAACTCTTTTCTTGCTTCATTGTTTAGAAGTGGTGATGGAGCAATTTCAATAACTTTTTGGTGTCTTCTTTGAATACTACAATCTCTTTCACCTAGGTGTAAAACATTTCCATATTTATCAGCGATAATTTGAATTTCTATATGTCTTGGATTTTCAACATATTTTTCAATAAATGCTTCACCACGACCGAAATATTTTTTTGCTTCATTTGAAGCACTTTCAAATAGTTCTTTGAAGTCTTTTTCTTCTCTTACTATTCTCATTCCTCTTCCACCACCACCAAATGCAGCTTTGATAATTACAGGAAAACCAATCTCTTTTGCAATTCTTGCACCCTCTTCAATATCAGTAATTGGCTCATCAGTACCCTCTAAAACAGGAACTCCAACTTTTTTCATAGCTACTTTAGATGCCATTTTATCACCAAAAAGTTCTATATGTTCTGGTTTTGGACCAATAAATATAAGCCCATTTTCTTCACAAGCTCTTGCAAAATCAGCATTTTCACTTAAAAATCCATATCCAGGGTGAATTGCATCACAATCAGATTTTTTAGCTATTGATATAATTTTTTCATAGTCCAAATATGCTTGAACAACATCTCCCATAATTGGATAACACTCATCTGCTTTTCTTACCCAAATACCTTCAATATCTACTTCAGAAAATACTGCAACACTTTTAATTTCAAGCTCTTTACAAGCTCTTATTATTCGTAGTGCAATCTCTCCTCTATTTGCAATAAGTACTTTATTGATTTTTTTCATATACTCACCTTTTAAAATTTTATACTGAGATTTTAGGGTATTTTTTTGATTTATTCTTCTTAATTATTGTCAATATAATAGTTGGATATTGCTAATATTGCCAATATTGTTGAATAAAAAAATCTTTAGTTTATACAGCTAAAGATTTTTTTATTTAATAGTTTATTTATATTACCAAGAAATAGCAGCTCCACTAGCTCCCATAACTTCTTTTGCTTCTTCGCTCATCATATGCATTTCCCAAACAGGTTCAAACACTAAGTTTACTTTTGCTTCATCAACTTCATCAACAGCCATAGCAACATATCTTACTTGCTCAAGTAAACTATCTGCAACTGGACAAGCTGGGCTTGTAAGAGTCATATCTATTTCACAAAACAGATAGTTTTCTCTCTCTTCTAGTTCTATATTGTAAATAAGCCCTAAACTATAAATATCCACAGGGATTTCAGGGTCATAAACCTTTTTTAAATTCTCTATAATTCTCTCTTTTATTTCATCTTTATTAAAAATTCCACTCATAATTTATCCTTTTGCTTAAGCTTTTAAAGCATACTCTTTTATTTTTTTAATCATTCCAATAACACCACTTTGTCTATTTGGAGTTATAACTTCGCTAAGTCCTAGCTCTCTTACTATGTCCATATCAACATCTTTTAACTCTTCTATTGTAGAGTTTGAGAAAATCTCTAAAATAATATAAACTAAACCTTTTACAATTATCGCATCACTTGTTCCATAAAAAAATAGTTTATCATCTTTTTTTTCACAAATTAACCAAACTTGAGAAGTACAACCGTGAACTAAATTTTCAGGAATTTGGTTTTTTTCATCAAAAGGTGGTAGTTTTTTTCCTAAATCAATAATATATTCATATTTAGCCAACTCTTCATCAAAAAATTCTAAATCTTCTTTTATATTTTCTAATCTTTTTTTTATACTCATTTTTTAATCCTTCAACATACTTAATGCTTTTTTTAGTGCAGCAATAAGCTTATTTATATCTTCAAAATCATTGTAAAGTGCAAGACTTACTCTAATAGTTCCTTTTATTCCAAGTTTTTTCATAATTGGTTGAGCACAATGATGACCAACTCTAAGGGCAACTTGTAATTTATCAAGAAGTATTGAAATATCATCATGCATAATACCTTTGAAATTAAAGCTTCGAGTACTGCTACAATCTTTTAAATTGTTATAAAAAATTATATCTGGAAGTTTTTTCAACTCATCATCTAGATATTTTAAAAGCTCATTTTTTCTTTTTTCTATATTTTCATATCCAATATTTTGAATATAATGCAAAGCTTCTTTAAAAGCTATAACTCCAGCAATATTTTGTGTTCCTGCTTCAAACTTATATGGAGAGTTCAAAAAAGTAGTTCCCTCTTTAAAATCAACACTGTTTATAACAGCTCCACCTGTTTGATAAGGTTTTACACTTTCAAAAAATTTCTCTTTTATATAAATAGCTCCAACTCCTGTTGGACCAAAAGTTTTGTGTCCTGAGATTGCAAAAAAATCACAATCAAGCTCTTGTACATCTATTTTAAAACTACTTAAACTTTGAGCTCCATCAATTAAGACAACACAACCATAATCATGTGCTAAAGAGATTATTTTTTTGATATCGTGAACTTTTCCAAAAGCATTTGTAACATGAGCAATACTTACAAAAGAGTTTGGATTCTTTTTTAAAATCTCTTCAAAATGCTCAAAATCAAAATCTAAGTTTTCGTTACAGTTTACAACTTCAAGTCCAGAGTTTAAAAATCTACCTTGCATATGCCAAGGTACAATATTTGCATGATGCTCAAGGCTTGAGATAATAATTGTTTTAAACATATATGCAAAAGATGAAGCTATGAAATTTATACTTTCAGTTACACCTTTTGTAAAAATTATCTCCTCTTTTTTGTTTGCATTTATAAATTTTTGTAAAACTTCTCTTGTATTTTCAAACTCAGTTGTGGCTTTATTTGCATCTCCAAAACTACTTCTATGAGTATTTGAACAGTATTTTGTATAGTATTCAACTGTTGCATCAATTACACTTTGTGGTTTTTGAGTTGTAGCTCCACTATCCAAATATACAGTTTTTGAATTTGTAAAGTATGGAAAATCTTTTTTATACATATTAAATAAAACTCTCTTTTTTATACTCTTCTAAGAACTCTTTTATTTTTTCATCTTTGATATTATTTTTTATTGAGTTTTCAAAAGCTTCAAGTAGCATTTCATATGATTTCTCTTTGCTTATTCCTCTTGCTTGAAGATATAAAAGTTGCTCTTTATTTAAAGTTCCTGTTGTTGTTCCATGGCTAGCTTCAAGTTCATCTATAAATATTTCCAAAAATGGTTGAGCAAAAATAACTGCATCATCACTTAAAAGTATTGAATTACAGTTTTGGAAAGCTTTTGAATAAAGTCCAGTTTGTGTAACTATTGATCTTATTTTTACAACTGCTCGGCTTTTGTGAAGAAGTGAATTTTTATAATTTATATTACTTCTTGAGCTTTGATTGTTGTGAGTTGTTTTTACCAAAGTTGATATATTTGCACTATTTCTTAGTTTATTTAAACCATTTAACTCATAGTTTACTTCCAAGCTGTCAATTTTATTTTCAAAACTATTTACACAAAATCCATCTCCAAACTCAAAGTTTGATATTTCTAAATTTGATTTATCATCTTGTTTTACTTTACAAGAGAAAATTAAAGAGTTAGAAAAACTCATATCTTGAATTTTTACATACTCTAAAGAGGCATTTTTTTCAACTTCTATTGTTCTATTTGCCAAAATTGTTGAACTGTTTAAGTTAGAAGTAAAAACTTCAATAACAGTTGCTTTTACACCTTCTTTTACATTAATTAAAAGATTATTTGTATATAGAGTTTCGCTATTTTTTGTATTATTTACAATAATCAAAGGATTTTCTAAATCTTCTGATATTGTTAAAATCTTTTTATTGTTATCGAAACTATTTGCTATAGAAAATAGTTTTGAATCATAAATCTCATCATCTTTTATAGATTTCAAATCAAGTGCAAAATCCAAAGTTTTATGCTCTTTAAAATCAAAATTAAAAAGTGAAGTAAAATCTATTTTTAAAAACTCTTCTTCTTTTTTTTGTGGAAGATTTATATTTAGATTAGCTATTTGCATTATTTATTCCTAATGCTTCAAAACCTTTCTCATCTAGTTCTAAAGCCAAACTATAATCTCCAGTTTTAGCAATTTTTCCATCACTTAAAATATGCACAAAATCAGGTTTGATAAGCTCTAAAAGTCTATCATAGTGAGTAATCATAAGAATAGATTTTTTACCATCAAGCATTGAATTTATAACATTTGCAACAATTTTGATAGCATCAACATCAAGTCCACTATCTATTTCATCTAGCATTACTAAATCTGGATTTAGCATTAGAAGTTGTACAAGTTCATTTCTTTTTTTCTCTCCACCGCTAAAGCCATCGTTTAAATCTCTTTGTAATAGTTTTCTATCAATTTCAAATTTATTTGTCTCTTCTTTCACAAGCTTTAAAAACTGCATTGCATCAAGTTCTTCTTTGCCTTCATAAGCTCTTTTTGCGTTCATAGCAGTTCTTAAAAAGTAGCTGTTGTTTACTCCAGGAACTTCAACAGGACTTTGAAAACTCATAAAAATACCTTCATTTGCTCTTGTTGTTACATCCATTTGTAGTAAATCTTTCTTTTTAAATGTAACTTTTCCACTTGATACTTCACAGTCATAGTGAGCTGCAAGTGTTTTAACTAAAGTAGATTTTCCAGCTCCATTTACACCCATTAGTGCATGAATTTCACCCTCTTTAATCTCTAGATTTAATCCTTTTAAAATCTCATTTCCATTTATATTAACTTTTAAATCTTCAATTTTTAATAATGTATTTTTTGTACTCATAATTAACCCACACTTCCTTCTAATGAAATATTTAATAACTCTTTTGCTTCAGCAGCAAACTCCATTGGTAACTCTTTTAAAACCTCTTTACAAAAACCATTTACAATCATAGCAATTGCATCTTCTTCATCTATTCCTCTTTGATTTAAATAAAATAGTTGTTCATCTGAAATTTTTGAAGTTGTTGCTTCATGCTCTATGTTTGCACTACTATTTCTAATCTCATGATACGGATATGTATGTGCTTGACATTTATGACCAATCAAAAGAGAATCACACTCAGAGATATTTCTTGCATTTATAGCATTTTTACCAACTCTAACCAATCCTCTATAGGCATTTATACCTTTCATAGCAGAGATACCTTTTGATATAATTGTTGATTTTGTATTTTTACCTAAATGTATCATTTTTGTACCAGTATCTGCTTGTTGTGCTCTTGATGTTAAGGCAACAGAGTAAAACTCTCCTACGCTATTATCACCTTGAAGAACACAAGATGGATATTTCCAAGTGATACTTGAACCCGTTTCTACTTGTGTCCAAGATACTTTTGAGTTATCACCTTTACATAATGCTCTTTTTGTAACAAAGTTTAAAATCCCACCTTTTCCTGTGTCATCTCCTGGATACCAGTTTTGAATAGTTGAATATTTTATATGAGCATTTTTAAGTGCAACTAATTCAACAACTGCTGCGTGAAGTTGTCTATCATCTCTACTTGGAGCTGAACACCCTTCATTGTATGAAACATAAGATCCTTCATCGCAGATAATCAAAGTTCTTTCAAATTGTCCTGTATTTAGAGCATTAATTCTAAAATAAGTTGAAAGTTCCATTGGACATCTTGTGTTTTTTGGAATATAAACAAAACTTCCATCTGTAAAAACAGCACTATTTAAACAAGCAAAATAATTATCAGTTACAGGAACAACGCTTGCTATATACTCTTTTACAAGTTCTGGAAATCTGTGTGATGCTTCACTAATTGAGCAAAATATAATTCCTAGTTTTTCAAGTTCATCTTGATATGTAGTTTTTATTGAAACAGAATCAAAAACAGCATCAACTGCAACACCAGCAAGCATTTTTTGCTCTTCAAGAGGAATTCCGAGTTTTTCGTAAGTTTTTAAAATCTCAGGATCAACTTCATCTAAAGAGTTTAAAGCTTTTTTTGGTGCTGAATAGTATGCATAATCTTGATAATCTATTTTTGGATATTGTAAATTTGTCCAAGTTGGTTCTTCCATTTTTAACCATTTTTCATATGCTTTTAACCTAAAATCTAGTAAAAACTCAGGCTCATCTTTTTTTGCACTAATTGCTCTTATAACATCTTCATTTAAACCTTTTGCAAAGGTATCGCTTTGAACCAAAGTTTCAAAACCTAATTTATAATCTGTGTTTATAATGTCATGTATTTGTTGATTTTCACTCATGACTTCTCCGTTAAATTTATTTATTTTTAATTAAGACTAATATTGTCCGATTTGAATAATATCAAAATAAGTATATAATGTAAAGACATAAATACTAATAAAGTAGAAGTAATTTATAAAAAAGCAATTTATTGCCTATTAAATCGTATTTAAAATTAAGATAAAATTTATCCTATTTTAAATAAGATACAAAAAAATTTATTATAAAAATAAAAAAATATTATAAAGTATGGAATTTAGATGAAAAATTATTCAAAAAAAATAGATGAAAGAATTAATAATCCAAAGAATTTTGGAGAAATAACAAAACAAGAGGCACAAAGTTTGGGCTGTAAACTAGTTGTTGCAGACTTTGAATCAAATGGAAATGATACTTTAAGAGTATATTTTGCAATTACAAAAGATAAAATAGTTTTTAATGCAAAATTTAAATCATTCGCAACTGGTTTAATAGTTGCTTTAAACGATATGATGATTGAGTTATGTATTGGAAAGAGTATTGAAAAAGTAGCAAATTTGTTTAAAACTGATGTTGAATTTGCTCTAAGAGATGAGCCACAAATACCAGCTCTTAGTATTGAAGAGTTACATAATAGTTTTTTAAATTTTGTGATATTAAAAAAAGTTGCATTAAATTCTGAAAAAAGAGATATGAACGATTTTGATGATGATTATATTGTTTGTGATTGTGCAAGAACAAATTTAAAAACTATAAAAGATGCTATCAAAAACTTTGATTTATTAACTATTGAAGATATTGGAAATGTTACAAAAGCTGGAATATTTTGTAAATCTTGTCAAAAAGAGGGCGGTTTAGAAGAAAAAGAGATATATCTAAGTGATATTTTGGAGCAAACAAGAGCACAAATTGAAAATGAAAAACAAAAAGATGAACCATCGTATATTAATACAAATTTTGAAGCTATGACAAAAGAGCAAAAAATAGAGTTAATAGAAGATGTTTTAGATGATGATGTAAGACCAATGCTTGTTATGGATGGTGGGAATATGGAAATTTTAGATATTGTAGAATCATCTCCACATCATGATTTATATATTAGATATTTAGGTGCTTGTAGTGGGTGTAGTTCTGGAAGTATGGGAACTTTATATGCTATTGAGTCTATTTTACAAAGTAAAGTTAATGAAAATATTAGAGTTTTACCAATTTAAGATAAAAGATTAGTTATTTTGATACAATAAAATAAACTTTTTTAGGAATTTTGATGTTTGCTATATACAATAATGGAACTGTAGGATTTAGAAGTACAAGTGACAATTTATATGCTTTGAAAAATGTTGAGGAATTAGAATCTGCTAGGTTTGAGCCAAAAGAGGGTTTGATTCAAAATTTTTCAAATGAATTAAATAAAGAGAAAAAAGATCAATTCTTAAACTCTTATAAAAAAGTTGCAACTTTAGATAATCTTGAACCAGTTTATAAAGCAAGAGATATTATGACACATGATGTTATATATGCTAGAAATGACTCTACAATTGAAGATATATACTATTTAATAAAAGAAAAAAAAGTATCACAAATCCCAATTACTGGCTTTGGAAAAAAGATAATTGGTATTGTAAACAAAAAAATAATTTTAACTTTACTTATGAATCATTTAGATGATACACAAACTATTTTAAAAAGAAAAATCGATGATGTTTATTTACCAGAAGTTTTAACAGCTGATCCAGATTCAGATGTTAGAGATGTTGTTAAAGTAATGTTGGATTTAAAGTTAGATGCAATTCCCATAGTTGATGATAGCGATATTTTGATGGGGATTATATCAAAAACAGATATTTTAAAAGCCGTTGCAAATTTACCAAAGCTTCAGCTTTGGTCTTGATAAATATAACTTTTTATTTATAAAACTGTTCCATCATCAAAAATAACTTTATCTCTTCCTTGGTTTTTTGCTTCATAAAGTAGTTCATCTGCTTTTGCTTGTGCATCTGCAATACAGTTGTAATTATTTCTAAAAGTAACACCAGCTGAAAAAGCAATATTTATTTTATGCTCTTTATATATAAATGTGCTATTTAAAAAAGCATTTTTTACTCTTTTTATATATCTTATTACTTCTATTTTATCTCTAAAGTTTATTAATGCAACAAACTCTTCTCCGCCATAACGAGCTACAATATCTTCTTTTCTTGTAAGTTCTTTTAAGATTTTTGCAAAAGATTTTAAAATTTCATCACCACAAGCATGACCATAACTATCATTTATCTTCTTAAAGTGGTCAATATCAAAAAATACAATTGCAAAATTTGTTTCAAATATAAAAAACTGTTTTTCAGTCTTTTTTGCTTCAACCTCATAAGCTCTTCTATTTAATACAGAAGTTAAAAAGTCATATAAATAATCCTCTTTTGTAATTTGTAGCTCTCTTTCAAGCTCTTCAATTTGCTTATTTAGTTGTTTAAATCTATCAATATTTGATGACAAAATTCTATTGTTTTCAAGCAAAGAGTCCTCAAGTTTGTAAATAGTATTAATTAACCTTTTTTGAACAGCTGTTAGCTCTCTTTGTGAAAAATCAGAAATTTCTAAAGATTCTAAATCTTTTTTTATTTTTTTTATATCTTCATTTGAACTATTGCTATCATTTAGTGTTTTATCATAGTATCTACTCATTAAAGAAGTTAGTTTTATAATATCATTTGTTTTCTCTTTTAAAACTCTTCTATCAGCTTCAATTCTATTTTTTGCAAAGTTTTTTATTTTTAATATAGACTCTTTTGATGTTACATTTATTGGATTTTTAAGACAATCAAGAATAAAATCTTCAATTTCTTCTTTTAACTCAAAATTTACTGAAGGAGCTAAAAGGTCACTAAAAGTAGCAATTAGTGATTTTAATTCATCATTATTTGCTCTTTTTAATAAAATAGGTATTATTTCGAAAATTGAGTTATTGTGCAGAACTTTTTTTTCATCATTTGTTAGATTTATTAATGCTTGGTTTAGTATGGTTACATCACTATATTCAGTTTTAAAAATCTTAGCTTGTTCCTTAAACTCTAAAAAGTAGTTTTCAGGGGTTGTTGGAAGGTTCTTTTGTCTTAATTTCTCTAAAGTATTTTTTGTAATCTCTTTTAGATTTTCATTCATAAAAGTGCCTTAAGTTTTTTGAAAATATTATATCACTTATGATATAATATTTACTTAATCTTTAAAGGAAATTTTTATGCAAAATACAAATAATCAGATTTTAAAAAATACAAATTCAAAGCTACTTGATTTGTTTAATGCTTCTATAATGTTTGATAAAAAACTATATTCTCAAGATATAAAAGGTTCAATTGCACACTCTAAGATGTTGGCTTTACAAAATATTATTACAAATGATGAACAAAAAAGTATAGAAAAAGGTCTTTTGCAAGTTTTAGAAGAGATACAAAGTGGTGAATTCGAATTTTCTTTAGAGTATGAAGATATTCATATGGCAGTTGAAAATAGACTTACTCAAATTATTGGAGAAGCTGGAAAAAAAGTGCATACAGCAAGAAGTAGAAATGACCAAGTTTGTACAGATTTCACTCTTTATGTGCAAGAAAAAACAAAATCTATTCAAGAGCAAATAAAAGAGTTAATATCTACTTTTGTTGAAATTGCTTCAAAACATACAACAACTATAATGCCAGGAATGACACACTTGCAACATGCCCAACCAATTAATTTTGGTTTTCATATGATGGCATATGCAAATATGTTTAAAAGAGATTTTGAAAGATTTGAAAGCTCATATATAAGAAATAATTACTCACCTCTTGGAAGTGCTGCAATGGCAGGAACTCCACATAATATTGATAGATTTAAAACAGCAGAACTTTTAGGATTTTATGCTCCAACACAAAATGCTATGGATAGTGTTTCAAATAGAGATTTTGCTTTGGAATTGCTTTTTAATATATCTACAATAATGATGCATATTAGCCGTATTTCAGAAGAGCTTGTTTTATGGAGTTCTTACGAGTTTAGATTTATACAAATAAGTGATGAGTATGCAACAACAAGCTCAATTATGCCTCAAAAGAAAAATCCAGATGTGCCAGAACTTTTAAGAGGAAAAACAGGTCGTGTATATGGAAACTTAATCTCACTTTTAACAATTATGAAATCACTTCCACTAGCTTATAATAAAGATACACAAGAGGATAAAGAGGGAGTTTTTGATTCTGTTGAAACTATTGAAATCTCACTTAATATTTTAAATGAAGTTATAAAAACTATGATTGTAAAAGAAGAAAACATGGAAAATGCTTCTAAAATAGGGCATTTGACAGCTACTGACTTGGCTGATTATTTGGTTGCAAAACAAAATATGCCATTTAGGACAGCTTACTATATTACAAAAGAAGTTGTACAAAAAGCAAATAGTCTAAACAAAGATATAAGCGAGTTAAATATATCTGAGATTAGAAGTTCGGCAAAAGAGCTTGAAAATATAGATGAAGAGATAGTTTCGTATTTAAGCTTAGAAAACTCTATGAATAGTAGAAATTCATTTGGTGGAACTTCTACAAAACAGACTAAAGTTCAAATTGATTATTTTAAAGAGTGGTTATCAAAGGCTTGATAAGAAAAAAGTGTAGTTAATTAAGACTACACTTTTTATTGATTATAGCTCTTTAATTTTTGCAATCTCATCTCTAATTCTAATAGCCTCTTCAAAGTTTAACTCACTTGAAGCTTTTTTCATCTGTTTATTTAGCTCAACTAATAGTTTTTTTCGCTCACTTGCTGGCATTTTTTCAAGTCGCTGTTTTTTTAGAGCAACCGTATCGTACTCTTCAACTTTCAAATTCTTGTCTAGTTTTCTTGTAGTTGATTTTGGAGTAATTCCATGTAAAATATTGTGCTCTTCTTGGATTTTTCTTCTTCTATTTGTCTCATCTATTGCAAACTGCATAGAAGCTGTAACTCTTTTTGCAAACAATATAACTCTTCCTTTTTCATTTCTTGCAGCTCTTCCTATAGTTTGAATTAAAGAAGTACGACTTCTTAAAAACCCTTCTTTATCAGCATCTAAAATTGCAACAAGTGAAGTTTCAGGAATATCAAGACCTTCTCTTAAAAGATTTATTCCAATTAAAACATCAAAAGTTCCAAGTCTTAGTTCTCTTATTATTTGATTTCGCTCAATTGCATCAATTTCACTATGCATATATTTTACTTTTATTCCTAAATCAGCATAATAACTTGCCAACTCTTCAGCCATTTTTTTAGTTAAAACGGTTACCAAAACTCTTTCATTTAAAGCTACCACTTTTTTTATTTCATCGTGAAGTTTTTCAACTTGAAATTCACTATCTACTATATCAATAACTGGATCAAGAAGCCCAGTTGGCCTTATAATTTGTTCTGCAACAGCAGAGCTTAGCTCTAGTTCAAGCTCATTTGGTGTTGCACTTACAAATATGTAATTTGGAGCTTTATTTATAAATTCATCAAATTTTAAAGGTCTATTATCAAGCGCACTTGGAAGCCTAAATCCATACTCAACTAAAACCTCTTTTCTACTTCTATCAGCTGCATGCATTCCTCTAAATTGTGGTAAGGAAACATGAGATTCATCAACAACTAGTAAAAAATCTTTGTCCATTTGAGCAAAATAATCAAGTAAAGAGTATGGAGTTTCTCCTGGTTTTTGTCCTGTTAGATGTCTTGCATAGTTTTCAATTCCCTTGCACATTCCAGTTGCTTCAATCATCTCTAAATCAAATTCAACTCTTTGTTTAAGTCTTTGATACTCCACAAGTTTATCTTCACTTTTAAAATAGTTTAATCTTTTTTCAAGATCTTCTTCTATCTCTTTAACTGCACGAGCTAGATTACCTTGTGTTACAACAAATGGATTAACAGAGTAGATAATTACCTCTTTTAATTCTTTAATTTTATCATTTGTTAAATATTCGTGTTTTGATATAGTTTCAACTTCATCCCCAAAAAACTCAACTCTTATAAACTCATCTTCATAATATGCAGGAAAAATATCTATAACATCGCCATTTACTCTAAAATCAGCTCTATCAAAAAACTTATCATTTCTTTTATAACCCATCTCTATAAGTTTTAATAAAAACTCTTTTTGAGAGTAAGAAAAACCAACTTCAACTCTTTGAACCATTGCTTTATATTCACTTGGATTTCCAAGTCCATAGTTTGCAGATACGGATGCAATTACAATTACATCATCAAAAGATAGAAGTGATGCAGTTGTACTAAGTCTTAATCTTTCTAACTCTTCATTAATTGAACTATCTTTTTCAATAAACAAATCACTTCTTGGAATATAAGCTTCGGGTTGATAATAATCATAATAAGAGATAAAATATTCAACATGATTATTTGGAAAAAATTGTTTAAATTCTGAGTATAATTGTGCTGCTAAAGTTTTATTATGAGTCATAATTAAAGTTGGTTTTTGAACTCTTTCAATCACTTTTGCAATAGTAAAAGTCTTTCCACTTCCAGTAACCCCTAAAAGTGTATTGTACTGGTTACCTTCTTCTATACTTTTAGATAAAACCTCAATAGCCTTTGGTTGGTCTCCATCTGGTTTATACTCACTTACTACTTCAAATTTTGCCAAAATAAAATATCCTTTTAATTTTCTAATTTTTCATTTAAAAATTTACCATTTTTAAA
The DNA here is from genome assembly GCF_002993025.1 of Arcobacter cryaerophilus gv. crypticus. Taxonomy (GTDB): domain Bacteria; phylum Campylobacterota; class Campylobacteria; order Campylobacterales; family Arcobacteraceae; genus Aliarcobacter; species Aliarcobacter cryaerophilus_B. The sequence goes on from NZ_NXGI01000021.1 coordinate 35,635, forward strand.
TCTTGTAAAACTCTTTTGACAAGCTAAAGATGGAATATTTATATAATCTTGATTTCCTATTTTATAGGATTTTGCTTGATGATAGTGCCCTTCAATAACAATATCTTCTTTATAGTTTTTCACCCTTTTATTTACAAGTTCTTCAAAATAAGTTAAATTATGACAAATATTTTTATTTTCTAAAGATTTTTCTATTTTTTTACTTATAAAAAAATTTATATCCAAAAGATTTAGAAAATAAAGAAAATAGCTATTTCTTATAATTTTACAATACAAATTATAGTGCCAATTTATAAAATTATCACCATGCGATAGAGCTATTTTTTTATCTTCATATTCCAAAAGTAAAGGTTGTTTCTCTCTTTTTAGAACTCTTATATTTGGAAAAAGTGTTTGTAAATTATAGTCATGATTTCCCTCTAAATAGAAAATTTCATGGCTTATTGAAAGAGTGTTTATATTATCTATTAAATTTTGATATTTTTTTACAAAATATCTTGACTCACCTGATATAAAGTCAAAATTATCACCCATTAAAAAAATTTGGCTACAAAATATTTCACCATTTTTTATTTTTTCTAAGATTATTTTAAACTCTTGATTTTTTTTATTGTAGTGAGAATCGGCTATAAAAATAGCCTCATCTTTCAAAATAAAACCCAAATTTATAGCTCTAACTCTTTGTAATATACTTTTAAAATTTCAAAAGTTTTATTCCCACCTGGAAGTGTTGCAATAAATTCATCTCCTTCAACTTTTCCCATAAGCTGTTTTGCTAAAGGTGAGTTAAAAGATATTAGCCCTTTTTCAACATTTGACTCAACTCCACCAACTACTGTATAAGTAAATTCATCGTCTGTTTCAGCATCTACTAGTTTTACAGTTGAACCAAAACTTACTCTATCGTGTGGTAAAGATGATGGATCTACTATAACTGCTTTTGAAATTGTGTTACTTAATTCTGCTATTTGAACATCTATAAATTTTAATTTTTCTTTTGCACTGTGATACTCAGCATTCTCTTTTAAATCACCTAGTTGTCTTGCTTCATCGAGTGCAATTACAGTTTCTGGTCTCTCAACGCTTTTTAAAAACTCTAAATCATTTGTTACTTTATTGTAACCTACAAGTGTCATTGGTTCTTTGTCCATAACATCTCCCATAAATATTTTTGTGTTATAATATCTAAAAATTTGTAAAGAAGATGTAAATATGCAATATAGTAGGACTAAAATACTTTTTGGAGAAGATGCCTTTAAAAAGTTTCAAGATACAAAAATAATACTTTTTGGAGTTGGTGGAATAGGAAGCTTTGCACTAGATGCTTTGTATAACACAGGCGTTACAAATATCACAATAGTTGATTTTGATGAATATGAAGATTCAAATCAAAATAGACAGCTTGGAAGTCATGGAAATATTGGAAGAAAAAAGGTTGAAGTTTTAAAAGAGAGATATCCAAATGTAACACCAATTTGTGTCAAAATAACACCTGAATGGATTGATAATTTTGATTTTTCATCATATGATTATATTTTAGATGCAATAGATGATGTAAAACCAAAAGTTCATCTCATAAAAAAACATTTTACAAAAATAATAAGTACAGGAGGAGGGGCAAAAAGAATTGATCCTTTACAGATAAAATATAGTTCGATTTGGGAAACCTACAATGATAAATTTATCAAAAAAGTAAGAGAAGAACTTAAAAAACAAGGTTTTAAAAAGAAATTTAAAGTTATATATTCAAGTGAAGTTCCTCTTTGTATAGACAAAGGTAGTTTTGAAGGAGTAACTGCAAGTTTTGGGCTTATGATGGCATCTGTGACTATTCAAAAAATTGTAAAAAAGCTAAGTTTAGTTAAAGATAGTCAAAGTTAAAAAGATATATAATAATTGACTTTACACTAAAAAAGGATTTTCATGAGCGGTATTGGTGGTAGTGTTGAACAAATGACACAGGGACATTTACGAAATGTTCAACAGTTAGCAGTATTTTACACTGGTCATAATAATATTTATGCAATAAACATAGCTAAAGTTAAAGCTTTTATAATAACTGAAGAGGTTGCTATAAATGATACTCCAAAAGATACAAATATAATTGCAGGAATTGCTACAATAAGAGGGGAACCAGTTACTTTAATAAATCTTGATGCATGGTTAGGGCTTAAACCATTTGATACTCAAGAGTACAAGCTTATCATTTTTTGTGAATTCAACCATAAAAAAATAGGTTTTTTAGTAAGAGATATGCTTGATATTGTTGAAAAAACGACTCAAGAATTAAGACATACAGAAGAGACAAACTCAAAAATAACTTACACAACATATGTAAAAGTAAACAACAAAGACGAACTTTGTACAGTTTTTAATGCGGAGCAACTTTTAAGAGATATTAAGTGGACAGATGATGGTGGAAGAGATATTAAAAAATATGTTGAGGGGAAAATCCATTCTTCTAAAAAAATACTTGCAGCTGAAGATTCAGCAGTTGCAAGAGAAGTTTTACACAAATTTTTTAGTCAAATAGAAGTTGAGTATGAAATATATCCAAATGGTGGAGAGCTTATAGATAGGATAGAAGAGCTTGATCCTGAAAAAATAGGTTTGATAATAACAGATATAGAGATGCCAGGAACTGATGGATATCAGGTTGCTTCTTTTGTAAAAAACAGTAGTAAATATCAGCATATTCCAGTTGTTGTAAACTCTTCAATGACAACAGATGCAGTAAAAGGTAAAATGACTAGAGTAGGAATAGATGGATTTGTTGGAAAAACAGATATAAATGCTTTATATAATATTACAAATAAGCTTCTTCTTAGATAATCAAAAATTTATTAAAAAAAGCTAGAATTTCTAGCTTTTTTATTGTTTAATTAAAAACTATATTTCAAATTTACATATCCATATCTTCCTGGGTCATTAAATAGTATTTGCTCCCCTCCAACTTCAACATATCTAACATCTTGATAAGTATTTGTAGAGTTATAAACTTTATCAAACAAATTATCAACTCCTAAAGTTATTTCAAAATGTTTAAATAGCTCTTGAGTATATTTTAAATTTGTAACAGCATATCCAGCAATTTCCTGCTCTTTTGCACTTGAATCATAACTATCCCATCTATCAACAGCAATTACTTCTGCTTTAAATTTTGCTTTTTTATACTCATAGTTTAAAGCAAAATTTGCTTTAAGTGGTGGAATTTCTGCTAAATCTTTATCATTTCCACTATAGTTGCCATCTTTTCCCCCTTTTAAATAAGCAAGTGCAAAATCAAGTGATAAATCATCTGTAAAGTAGTAGTAACCACTTACATCTGCTCCATAAATTTTTGCATCTATATTTTCAAATTTTGAACTATTATAAATATAATCTTTTAGCTCAGAGTAAAATATTTTTGGTTTGATATTAAAGTTTCCAATAGTTTTTTCAAATCCTAAATCTACCTCATAGTTTTTTGTTTGATCTAAGTTTGGATTTGATGAAGTTGTTTGTTGATATAACTCTCTTGCATCTGGAACTCTTGAAGATTTTCCAATACCTGCAAAAACCTTATTCTTCTCATCAAAATTATATGCTGTAAACAGATATCCATTTATTCCTATATATTTTTTATCATCTACATTTGGTCTTTGTGTATCTATATTTGTATTGTCATATCTAATACCTGTTTCAATATCTAAGTTTCCAATAGTTTTTTCAACTTTCGTAAAAATTGCTTTATTTTTAGTATCTGTATCATACATTCTATTCATTGTAGGATTTGGAGTAATAACACCTGTCGCTATATTTGTAGAGTGCATTTGTCCTCTCCAGTTTCTTACACTTGTATCAAGCCCAACTGTTACTAAACTATCTGCAACTTCTAAAGAGTTTTTAACAGTTGTTCCCCAAATTGAAGTTTTTAAATGGTTTGTCATATATGAAGTTCCATTTCCATTTCTTAGTTTTCCACTCATAGGGTGATCAACTTTTGAGTAGTAATAATCCAAATCTAACTGTTTTGAAAAAGCACCTAAATCTCTTATTGTATAACCTAAAGTATAAATATCGCTATCATCCCAATCTGCATCCATGGGACCTGCTGGATATAAAATACCATCACTTCTATTTGCAGTGTAAGATAGTCTTAAATCTTGATCATCTGTAATATTAAATTGAAGTTTTGTTAAAACACTCTTTTTTTCAAATGCATCAATATTCCCATCTCTATATTGAGTTGCAAGAGGAACTCCTCTTTTTCTTTGTTGTTCTAAAAAGTTATCACCATTTCCATCTTTATAGGCTTTACTCTCTTCTGTTGAAGCTGAGATTAAAGCTTTAACTTTATCATTTCCACCCTCAATTGTTGCACTCGCTTTTTTATAGTTAAAACTTCCAGCATTTAAATTTAATTCACCATGAAAACCCTCTTTTGGATCTTTTGTTTCAACTTTTACTAAGCCACTTAAAGTTCCAAAATTCTCAACATCAAAAGGACCTTCAATAATTTTTACACTTTTAATATTATTTGTAACCACATGAGAAGTTGGTGGATCCATTCTATTTGGACAAGCTCCATAGATTTTTGCACCATCAATTAAGATATTAATATTATCTTTTTTTTGCCCTCGTAAAATAATATCATTTGCAATACCATTTCTTCTTACAATTGAAATATTTGGAGAGTTTTTCATTAAAGCTTCAGCTAAATCAGCACTTTTTAACTCTTCACTATTTATATCTTTTATAAGTTTTGAGTTTGATTTTTCAACTATCGTTATTTCATTTAAAGTTGTTGCTTCATTTGCATTTAAAACTGTAGCAACCACAAACGATAATAGAGTAATTTTTTTTACTTTCATAATTTTTCCCTTTTTAAAAATTTTAGAAGTATTGCAAAGATGTGTTAATTTTTTATTAATTATTTATAAATTTTGCAAAGCTTTGATATAATCGTATTTCATTACAAATTATTTAGAAAAAAAGGTTTAAAATGCAGATTATTATTACGATTTCACTTTTACTTATAATTGCTACAGTTATTATTTATAAAGTAAATGATAAATTTGAAAAAAAAGAGTTTATTATATTTTTATCAACAATTTTTTTGGCAACAATTGGCTTTTTATACTATGAAAATAAACAAGAGAATTATTTGCCAAATATGTTTGTTGAAAAATATGAACAAGAGTACAAAACTACAATAAAAAGCCTAGATTATGAGCTTTTAAACAATAAAGTTGTAAGTAGTAAAGATAAATTTGTATATAAATTTACCTACACAGTTTTAAAAGAAGAGAACGAATTTTTATGTACTCTAAACAATGTTGAAATTAATAAAATAAAAAATGAGTATATTTTTGTAAACTTTAATAGCTTAAAAGAAGAGTGCTTTAAAAAGTGAAAAAAGCAACAAAGGATGATATAGAGATTATTAAAAAAGCATTTATAGAGAATTATAGTGATGCTGTTACAGAGCTTAATTATAAAAATGATTATGAACTTTTAATAGCCATAATTTTATCAGCTCAATGTACAGATAAAAGAGTAAATATAATAACTCCAGCTTTATTTGAAAAATATCCAACTGTTTTTGATTTAAGCCTTGCAAATCTTGATGATGTAAAAAAACTCATAAACTCTTGCTCGTTTTTTAATAACAAAGCACAAAATATTATCAAAATGGCAAGAAGTGTTGTAGAAAATTATGAAGGAAATATTCCACATGTTCAAAAAGAGCTAATGAAACTGGCAGGTGTAGGAAACAAAACAGCAAATGTTTTTATGATTGAATATAAACAAGAAAATCTTATGGCTGTTGATACACATGTTTTTAGAGTTTCCCACCGTCTAGGTCTAAGTGATGCAAAAAATGTAGAAAAAACTGAAGCTGATTTAGTAAAAAAACTAAAGGGTGATGATTTACATATTTTTCATCAAGCTATGGTTTTGTTTGGAAGATATATTTGCAAAGCTATTAAACCTGATTGTGATAAATGCTACTTCCCACAAGTTTGCAAAACAAAAAGTAGTTTCAAGCCTAGTTAAATTTTAATATCTAAATATATTTTGCAAAACTTTGATACACTTCGCCTTATGAATAAAGAAGATTTTTTTATAAAACAGATATCAAATAGCAAATACAATGGCGATGATGGAGCATTTGTAGATGGGTATGTTTACTCAATGGATGCTTTTTTTGAAAATGTGCACTTCAAAAAAGAGTGGATAGATAAAAAAATTATGAGCTTAAAGCAAATAGCTTATAAGTCAATGCTTGTGAATATTTCAGATGCAGTAGCTATGAATGCAAAACCAAAATATGCACTTATTTCAATAGCAATTCCAAAAAGTTATACAAATGAAGATTTAGAAGAGCTTGCAAGTGGTTTTAAAAAAGCTGCTCGAGATTTTAACTTCGAGATTATTGGTGGGGATACTATTGAAAATTCAAAACTAGATATTAGTATAACAATAGTTTCAAAGACAAAAAATCCTATTTTTAGAAATGGTGTAAAAGAGGGTGATTATCTTTGTTATACTGGGAAACTAGGAGAGAGTAAAAAAGATTTAGAGACTCTTTTATCTGGAAAAAAGATAAAAAAATCTTCAAAATTTATAAAACCAACTTTAAGATCAGATTTTTTTTATGAAGCATCAAAATATATAAATGCTTCAATGGATATTTCAGATGGTCTTTTTTTGGATTTAGAAAAACTTTCAAACTCTTCAAATATTGGATTTGAATTTTTTAAAGAGATAAAAGAAGAAGTTGGAATTTCAGGCGAAGAGTATGAGATACTTTTTTCTTGTAATCAAAAAAATTTAAAAAAGATAGCAGATATTGCAAAAAAATATGAAATAAAATTAAATATTTTTGCAAAAGCAGTAACAGGAAGCTACAAAAGTAGTTTTTCAAACCATCATTTTAAAGATTAAAAAAGATATAAAACTTAATAAAAGGATAATAATTGAAACCACAAAGATTTCTAAATCACTCACAAATTGATGTATATTTTAAACAAAGTAAAGATGATTTTGTTGTAAATGAAGTACCACTTTATGATTTTAGCAATGAGGGTGAGCACCTTATTTTAAAACTTAGAAAAAAAGATTTAGCTACTTGGGATGCCATAGAAATTTTGGCAAATTATCTAAAATGTAGCACTAGAGAGTTTGGATATGCAGGTCTTAAAGATAAAAATGCAATGACTGTTCAACATATTTCTGTACACAGAAAATATGAAGATGCTTTGAAAAGTTTTAGTCATGAAAATATTAAAATTCTTGAAACAACTTATCATAATAATAAGATAAAAATAGGGCATTTAAAAGGAAACAACTTTTTTATAAGATTAAAAAGAGTTGGACTTGTTGAAAAACAAAAAATAGAAGAGGCATTTTCACGAATTGCAGTTTTTGGAATGCCAAATTATTTTGGTTTCCAAAGATTTGGAATAGATGGAGAGAATTATAAAAAAGGAAAAGAGATAGTTGAAGGAACTTTAAAAGAGAGAAATAGAAATTTAAAGCAGATGTTTATAAATGCTTATCAAAGCTATCTTTTTAATTCATGGTTATCTAAAAGAATAGAAATATCAAAGTTGATTGAAGCTTTTGAGCCAAAAGAGATTTGTGAAAAACTAAATCTTCCACTTGATGAGGTAAAAAGAGCTAAAAAACAACCACATCCTTTTAAAATACTAACTGGTGATTTATTAAGTCATTATCCATTTGGGAAGATTTTTATAATAGATGATTTAGAAACAGAAAGTCAAAAGTTTTTTGAAAAAGATAGAGTACCAACAGGTCTTTTATCTGGAAAAAGAGTAAAAAGATCAGAAGGTCTTGCATATGATATTGAAAAAGATTTTGAAGTACAAATGAGTGAAGATGGAGCTAGAAGATTTGCTTTTGTTTTTCCAGAAAATTTGCAAAGTAATTATAAAGAGGATAAAAATCACATGGAACTTAATTTTTATCTTCCAAAAGGTTCGTATGCAACTGAGTTAATTGCTGAGATTTTACACTAATTTTTTTAAGTGCTTTTTTGCTAGTATCAAGTTTAGACTACACAAGGGGATAAAATGAGATACGAAGAACTAATAACTGAGTTATGCGAAGTTATAAAAGAGACAGAAAACGATGCAGAGGGAATTTTTGATAATACTGATGGAATTTCTAAAATTATAGATAATATTAAAATTCCTATTCATAAAAGGGAAAAACTTAAAGATTTATTATCAAATATTTACGGGCTTTTACAAAGACAAGATTTACATAGACAAAAAATAGAAAGAGTTGTAAATTTTGTTTGTGACAAAAATGATATAGATAAAGCTCAATATAACTTAGCACCAACTGCAAAAACAATAGATGCTACAGAAGATTCTTTAAGTGAAGATGAGTTAGCAGCTTTAATACAAAGTATGCAAAATAACTAAAAAAGCTTAGGCTTTTTTAGTTTTATTAGCTTTTTTTACTAAATTTAATATCATCTAAACTTTTAAAGATTTCATTTGTACATTTTTCAACTGCACTTGCTTTAGTATTTAGAATCTCTGGTTTATCGCCATTTGTATTTGAATTTACTAAGTCTTGAAGATTTTTATAAAATGTTGTATCCAATACTTTTATATTTTCTAAAAGATTTTTATCTAAAATTTTGCTTGCATTATCGTTTGAATTTAACCAATCTTTTATCGAGTTATCATCAACAACATTAAAGTTTTTATAATCTCCTAGTTTTGAGTAAACTTCATCTTTTTTCTTCAAAAGATTTGTTTTTAGTAAAGCAGTATCATATACCAAATCAACATTATCAACCTTATCTAAACTATTTTGTATAAATGATGTTCTTGAAGAAGCAGTTACTAAATAGTTAGATGTATAGGCAATAGATGTTGCCATATTAGATATTTGCTCAGCTACTTGAGCATTTTTTTGTGTTGAAGCATCTAAAGAGTTAATTGCGTCATTTATTTGTAAGATACCACCTTCTTGCTCTTTTGAAGCAGTTGCAACATTCTCTATAGTTACTAAAGTATTTGAAATACTACTATTTAACTCAGAGTAACCATCTATCATATTATTTGCTATATTTTTTCCATTGTTTGCTTTTGAACTTGCTTTTTCAACTATATCTTTGATCTCTTTTGCAGCTTGAGCACTTCTATTTGCTAGATTTCTAACTTCTTGTGCAACAACAGCAAATCCTTTTCCAGCCTCACCAGCAGTTGCAGCTTCAACAGCAGCATTTAGTGAAAGAATATTTGTTTGGAATGCTATTTGGTCAATTACTTCAATAGCTTCATTTATAGAGCTAACTTCTTTATTAATATCATCCATAGATTTAGCAGTTTGATTTGCCAATTCTTGACCTTTTTGTGCTGAAACACTTAGCTCTTGAGCCAATTTTGACATTTTTATTGTTGATTGAGTATTTGCTTGAATTGTTGCTGTTATCTCTTCAAGAGCAGCTGCAGTTTCTTCAAGACTAGCAGCTTGTTTACTTGAAGAACTTTTAAGCTCTAAAGATGTATCTGAAAGTGTTTGAGTACTATTTTTTAAACTATTTCCAGTATTCATAACAATAGCTAAAAGTTCTGATGTATTATTTCCTACTAGATTTATTCCACTAGTAAGTGAGCCTAAATTTCCAAAAATAGTATCATCTTTTAATACATAATCATATTTTGACTCAGCATATTGTCTTAATGCTTCATTTATATTGTCAAGAGTATCTTTTGTTTTTTCAATCATAACATTTAGTTTATTTTTTAAATCTTCAACATGATGATTTGAAGCTGTATTTTGAACTTTATATACAAAGAATCCATTTGCAGTTTTTTCTATTACATCATTTGCTTCTTCAATTACAATTTCATCTTGTTTTAAACCTTCTCTTACTTTATCCATATAAGAGTTGAAAAGTGCTGCAACATCTCCTATCTCATCATTAGATTTTACTTTTAAAGTAATATTTGTATCATTTGAATGAAGTAGATTACTAAAACCTTCTTTTAATATCTCTATAGAGTTTGTTGCTTTTCTTACAATAAAAAATATTAAAATAATTGTAAGTAATCCCAAAATAGCAGAAGTAAAAGAGATCTCTTTTAGAAGTGATTGAATTCTTTTATCTGTTTCTTCAAGAGAAAAAGTAAGGTCCATAACTCCAATTACATCTCCTACATTTTGGTTTGCATGACAAGCCATACATTCAGGTGTAGCAATCATTGGTTTTATCATTCTTATAGTATGACCATTTTTATCATTTGTTTGAATTATTTGATTCTCTTTTGAATCAAAACTTTTTAATATTTGTGGGTCATTTGTAAATGGAGTTGTAACAGCGTAGAGCTCCATTAGCTCTTTACTTTTTGCAACTGTTAGGTTTTTCACACCTCTTATCTCTCTTGCTTCATCTTCTGCTTTTTGTATAAGTGCTGGATCTCCAGTGTTCATTGTATTTCTTAAGGTTTGAAATATGGATGCATTTAACATTTCTAAATTCTCTTTTGCATTTGCTATAGAATCTTTTGTTACTTTGGTTGTTGTAGAGTAAACAATAATAGAACTGCTAATAAACATTAGTAAAAATAGTGCAAATATAATCTTGCTGCTAATCTTTTTTGTTATAAAATCAAGCATATTAAAACCCTTATTTTTTAAGTGGAATTATTATATACTTTAAAATATTTAAAAAGTATTAAATAAGAGTTTAGTTTTCTAAATTAAGCACTCTTTGTGAAAATTATAATAAAAATAAAGTGAGAACATAGTGATAGTAGGATTAGTTGGTAAAGTTGTTAAAAAAGAACCAACATCACTTCAACTAAATGTTGGTGGTGTTATATATGAAGTTTTTGTATCTTTAAATTGTAGTTCAAAAATTATTTCAGATGAAATAACTATTGAAATAACAGAAATAATAAGAGAAGATGCACACAACTTATATGGTTTTTTGGATAGTAATGAGAAAAAATTATTTGATACAGTTATAAAAATAAATGGAGTTGGTCCAAAAGTAGCACTTGCAATTTGTTCAACTTTTACTCCTAGTTCATTTGCACAAATTGTTACTTCAAATGATGTAAATATGCTAAAAAGAGTTCCTGGAATTGGACCAAAGGGTGCAAGTAGAATTTTGGTTGAACTTAGTGGGTTTATTGTAGATGGAGGAAGTAGTGATGAAGCTACGAATATAAATATAGAAGCAGCTTTAGCCTTGGAAAGTTTAGGATTTAAAAAAGATATTGTAACAACAATTTTGAAATCTTGTACAAGCACAACTACATCTGAGTTAGTTCGTGAAGCACTTAGAAAATTACAAAAATAGATAAAAGGAAATAATTATGAAAATAGCAATACTTTTTGGTGGTTTGAGTTTTGAACATGAGATTTCAATAGTGAGCTCTATTTCTATGAAAGATGTTTTAAAAGACGAGTTGATATATTTTTATATTGATGCAAAAAGAGATATTTATGAAATTCCAACAAATAAGATAAATTCAAAACTTTTTAGTAGTGGAGAGTATAAAAAATTTGATAAAGTATACTTCAAAAAAAGCGGTTTTTATAAAATTTCTGGATTATTTAAAAAAGAGCAAAATATAGATTTTGATGTAGTTTTAAATTTATCTCACGGCGGAGATGGAGAAGATGGAATTTTATCATCTATTTTGGATTTTTACAATATTCCTTTTATAGCTCCAAGAACAGAAGCTTGTGTTGTTAGTTCAAACAAATTCATAACAAAAGGTTATGCAAAAAGTGTTGGTGTAAATGTATTAGATTATAAATATTTTACAAAAAAAGACAGCGTAAAAGTTGATATGTTTCCAGTTATTTTAAAACCAGTTAAACTAGGAAGTTCTATAGGAGTTTCTATAGTAAAAAGTCAAGAAGAGCTATCTTATGCACTTGATGTTGCTTTTGAATTTGATGATGCTATTATAATTGAGCCATTTATAAGTGGAGTAAAAGAGTATAATTTAGCTGGAACAAAAGTAAATGGAGAGTTTGTTTTCTCAATTATTGAAGAGCCACAAAAAGCTGAGTTTTTAGACTTTGATAAAAAATATTTAGATTTCTCAAGAACTTCAAAAGCAAAAGAGGTTGATTTGGGTGATAAATTAAATTTAGAAATTAAAGAGAGTTTCAAAAATTTATATAACACACTTTTTGAAGGTTCAATTATAAGATGTGATTTTTTTGTAATAGATGATAAGGTTTATTTAAATGAAATAAATTCAATTCCAGGATCTATGGCAAACTATCTGTTTTCTGATTTTCAAGAGTTATTTTCAAAAGTTGCTTCAACTCTTCCAACTAAAAAAGATATACCTATAAATTTTGAATATGTAAATAAAATTCAAGTTGCAAAAGGAAAATAAATTTGGCTATTAAAAATATCGTAGTTGATGGTAAAAATTTTGATTTATCTTATGAGTTGATTAATCCTACAAAAACAGAAGATATTTTGTTTTTGCATGGGTGGGGTTCAAATAAAGATATTATGAAAAGTGCGTTTTCTGCTTATTTAAAAGATTATAGACATATTTATCTTGATATGTCAGGTTTTGGTAAAAGCCCAAACAACTACGTTTTGACTACAAATGATTACTCAAAAATTACAAAAGAGTTTTTAAAATCTATAAATTCAAATTGTGAAGTTATTTTTGGTCACTCTTTTGGTGGAAAAGTAGCTACTTTAATTGATCCAAAAAACTTAGTTTTGTTAAGTAGTGCTGGAATTTTGGAAGAGAAACCAATAAAGGTAAAAATAAAAATATTTTTTGCAAAACTTTTAAATAGTTTAGGTTTAAAAAACTTTACAAAAGTTTTTAGAAGTAAAGATGTGGATAAAATGAGTGAAAATATGTATTCTACTTTTAAAAATGTTGTAGATGAAGATTTCTCTTTATATTTTTCAAATTTCAAAAATAGTGCTTTGATTTTTTGGGGAGAAGATGATATTGCTACATCTTTAAAATCTGGAGAAAAAATAGCAAGTTTGATTAAAAAATCAGTTTTTACTTCATATAGTGGTGACCACTATTTTTTCTTAAAACACGCAAAAAATATATGTGAAAGAGTAGAAAATGGAATATCTTAGTATAGTTACTAAAATTGTTTTAATTATAAGTTTGGGTTGGTATTTGATTACTAACTTGCAGTGGTACAACTATAAATTGAGTAGAGTTATATTTAAACACCACAAATGGCAATGGCATTTAACATTTTTTATTTCTCCAATAGTTCTGTTTTTTCTAATTCCTAGTCCATATTTTGATATATACTTTTTTCTTTTATATTTTGTAAGCTTTATTTTATGGAACAGAAGACTTGATAGAAGTTTAGTTCTTACAAGTAGAGTAAAAAGATTTTTGGCTATTTTACTAATAACTCTTTTTGTTCAAATTTCATTATGCTTAGATGATGATTTTTGTTCAAAAGTAACTCTATTTTTTACTCTTTTTATTGCATTGATATTTTCAAATATTATTGAAAAAATATTTTTCTTAATTTTCAAAAGTAGGGCAAAAAACAGATTATTAGAAAATAAAGATTTAAGAATTGTTGCAATTACAGCATCTTATGGAAAAACATCTATAAAAAACTTTTTACACCATGTTTTAAAAAATCATTTCAAAACATATAAAACTCCAAGAAGTGTAAATACAATTGTAGGGCTTGTTCTTGATGTAAATAGAGATTTACCAAAAGATACACAAATATATATAGCAGAAGCAGGAGCAAGAGTAAAAGGTGATATAAAAACGATAGCAAACTTTTTAGAGCCACAAATTGCTATTATAGGAAGTGTTGGAGAACAACATATTGAATATTTTAAAACTTTAGAAAATATTAAAAATACAAAAAAAGAACTTTTGTTATCCCCTCGACTACAAAAAGCATTTGTTCATAGCAGTGCAAATATTATTCAAAGTGAAAAAATAGAGGAGTTTCCAAACAATCTTCATATAGTAAAAAGTAATCTTGCTGGACTTTGGTTTGATATGGAGTTAAATGGAAAAATTGAGCATTTTTATGCTCCAATTTTGGGAAGTTTCAATGCTATAAATTTAGCAGCAGTTGTTTTAGTAGCAACTCATTTAGGAATGAGTGTTTTAGAGATAAATGAAGCTTTAGCAACTTTACCACAAGTAGAACACAGACTTCAAAAAATTGAAGCAAACGGTAAAATCATTATAGATGACTCTTTTAATGGAAATCTTGAAGGAATGTTAGAAGCTATTAATATCTCATCAAATCATACTGGAAGAAAAGTAATAATAACTCCAGGACTTGTAGAATCTACTGATAGTGCAAATATTTTGTTGGCAAAACAAATAGACAAAGTTTTTGATTTTGTAATAATAACTGGAACTTTAAATGCAAATATTTTAAAAGCAAATATAAATGAAGAGAAAGTTTTTGTGCTAAAAGATAAAACAATGTTAGAAACAACTTTAGCAAGAACTACAAAAAGTGGTGATTTAATATTGTTTGCAAATGATGCACCAAATTTTATATAGGATAAGAAAGTGGAACATATTTATGCACCTTGGCGATATAATTATGTAACTGATGAAAAAGTCAAAGGGTGCATATTTTGTCATATTAGTGAAAACTTAAAAGATGAAAAACTACAAGTAATATTTAGTGATGATTATTGTTATGTAGTTATGAATAAATTTCCATATAGCCCTGGACATATTATGGTTATTCCATATTTTCATACTTGTAATGTTGAAGATTTGGATGAAACTATTTGGTTACAAATGAGTATTAGAGTACAACAAGCAGTAAGGCTTTTAAAAGAAGTTATGCCATGTGAAGGTGTAAATATTGGTATGAACTTGGGGAAAGCAGCAGGTGCTGGAATAGAACAGCATATACACTATCATTTAGTTCCAAGATGGATTGGAGATACAAATTTTATTACAACAATAGCTCAAACAAGAGTTTATCCAGCTGATTTTAATGATATTTTTGAAAAACTAAAAGGTAATTCTTTGAAATACTTTAAATAATAACTCAAAAATTTATGATTCAAATAGCTATATGTTTTAACAATAAAATATGTAATTATTTGAAAATAGTATTAAATGAGAAGATTATTCCTATTCTTAATAGTAACTTATTTTATGCTAAAAACCTACTTCTATTCCTTTATTAAAGGAAATAAATTTATTAATTTATTTCTAAAAGCCCCATAATTATTGACATTTAACCGTACATAAGTTATAATCCGCGTCCACTTAATGTGGTTAGAGCCATTTTTTGGTGTCTAACGAGTTCTTTAAAGGAAAAAAATATATGGAAAAAATCAGATTAAAGCTAAAAGCTTATGATCATAGAGTTTTAGACAGAAGTGTTGCTTCAATAGTTGAAGCTGTTAAAAGAACTGGTGCTGATTTAAGAGGTCCTATTCCTCTTCCTACAAAAATCAGAAGATATACAGTTATCAAAGGTCCTCACGTAAACAAAGATTCAAGAGAGCAATTTGAGATTAGAGTTCATTCAAGAATTATAGACATTATTTCAGCAACAGCTGATACAGTTGATTCATTAATGAAACTAGACTTAGCTCCAGAGGTTGATGTTGAAGTAAGATCAATGGGTCAAGAATAAGTAGAAAGGGTAATACAAGATGGAATTTATAGTTCAAAAAATCGGTATGAGTAGAACAGTATCTGTTCCTAGTACAGCGGTTACACTTTTAAAAGTTATTGATACAAAAGTATGTCAAGTAACTGATGGTGTAGCACTAGTTTCTTATAGCAGCGGTAAAAAAATTAACAAAGCTATTGAGGGACAACAAAAAAAATATAACCTATCTAAAGAGTTTAACAGATTTGCAACAATTACTGTAGCAAATAGTGAAGCTGGAGATTTAGATGTTGCTGGTTTAGGTGAAGCAAAAATTGTTAAAACAACTTTTAAAACAAAAGGTAGAGGTTTTACTGGTGTTGTAAAAAGATGGAATTTTGCTGGTGGAAGAGGTTCTCACGGACATAGAATGGGTAGAAGAACAGGTTCAATTGGTAACTGTGAGTTCCCAGGAAGAGTTCAACCAGGTAAGAAAATGCCAGGGCAATACGGAAATACGAATGTATCTGTAAAGAATGAAGTTTTATCATTTGATGCGGAGGCTGGAGTTTTAGTTCTTAAAGGTTCAGTATCTGGTCCAAATGGTTCATTAGGAAAAATAAAGGTTGCTAAATGAGTAAAGCAATAGTATTAAATACAAAATTTGAAAATAGTGGTGAAGTAGTTTTACCTGCTAATTATGAAGAGATAAATAAACACAATTTATACTTATATGTAAAATCGTATTTATCATCTTTAAGATCTAATACAGCAGCTGCTAAAACTAGAGCACAAGTAAGTGGTGGTGGTAAAAAACCTAAAGCACAAAAAGGTAGTGGAGCAGCAAGATGGGGATCTAAAAGATCACCTTTATTTGTTGGCGGTGGAGTTACTTTTGGTCCTACAAAAAGAAACTACGAGCAAAAAGTAAATAAAAAACAAAAAGCTTTAGCACTTAAATATGCTTTAAATGCACAAGCTAGTAATGGTTCACTTTTTGCTGTTGATTCAATTAAATTAGAATCAGGTAAAACTAAAGATGCGGTTGCAGTTTTAAGTAAATTAAACAAAAGAGATACATTAATTGTTGTTGATACAATTGATGAAAAAACTTATTTAGCGTTTAGAAATATTAAAAACTGTTATATGATTGAAAAGCAAGAAGTAAATGCATACTTAATTGCTGTATATCACTCTGTACTAATTGAAAAATCAGTACTAGAAGCATTAATAAAAGAGGCTTAAGATGGCAGATATAACAGATATTAAATCAATTTTATATACAGAAAAAACAATCGAGCTTCAAGAAAATGGTGTAATCGTTGTTCAAACTAGTCCTAGAATGACTAAAACGGGTTTAAAAGAGGTTTTCAAAGAGTATTTTGGCGTTGTTCCAACAAAAATTAACTCTTTAAGACAAGAAGGAAAAGTTAAAAGATTTAAAGGGAAACTTGGAAAAAGAGTTGACTTTAAAAAATTCTATGTAACATTACCAGAAGGCGCAGCAATTGCGAACCTTTCAGCATAAGGAGTGAAAAATGGCAATTAAAAAATTTAGACCTATAACTCCTGCTAGAAGATTTATGTCAGTTATTGATAGCTCTGATATTACTTCAAAACCAACAGTTAAGTCTTTACTTGTAAGAGTAAAAGCAAATGCTGGTAGAAATAATAACGGAAGAATTACTTCAAGACACAAAGAAGCAGGTGCAAAAAAACTATACAGAATTATTGATTTCAAAAGAGATAAATTCGATGTTGTTGGTACTGTTGCAACTATTGAGTATGACCCATATAGAAATTGTAGAATTAGCTTAATTTCTTATGCTGATGGAGATAAAAGATATATTATTCAACCTGCTGGATTAAAAGTAGGAGATAAAGTTCAAGCTGCTGCTTCAGGACTTGATATTTTACCAGGAAATGCAATGAGATTGGTAAATATTCCTATTGGAACAATGGTTCATAATATTGAGTTGAAACCAGGAAAAGGTGCACAATTTGCTAGATCAGCTGGTGGATATGCACAAATTATGGGAAGAGAAGATAAGTATGTTATCTTAAGATTACCATCTGGTGAAATGAGAAAAATCCTTAGTGTTTGTATGGCTACTATTGGTGTAGTTGGAAACGGGGATTATATAAATATGGTAATTGGTAAAGCTGGTAGAACAAGACACTTAGGAATTAGACCTCAAACAAGAGGATCTGCGATGAACCCTATTGATCACCCACACGGTGGAGGAGAAGGTAAAACGAATTCTGGAAGACATCCTGTTACTCCATGGGGTATGCCAACTAAAGGTTATAAAACTAGAAAGAAAAAAGCTAGTGATAAACTAATCATTTCAAGAAAAAAGAAGTAAGGGTTTAAGATGGCAAGATCAATAAAAAAAGGACCTTTCGTAGATGCACACTTATTAAAAAAAGTTGTGGCTGCTAATAGTTCAAAAGATAAAAAACCAATTAAAACATGGTCAAGAAGATCTACAATTCTTCCAGATATGATTGGAATAACATTTAATGTACATAATGGTAGAAACTTTGTTCCTGTAAATGTTACAGAGAACCATGTTGGATATAAATTAGGTGAGTTTGCACCAACTAGAACATTTAAGGGCCATAAAGGTTCTGTTCAAAGAAAGGCGTAATAATGGCAAGAGCGATATTAAAATTTATTAGAGTTTCTCCTATTAAAGCAAGATTAATTGCAAGAGAAGTTCAAGGAATGAATGCAGAGTATGCAATTGCATCTTTACAGTTTACTCCAAACAAAGCTGCTGGAATTATATCTAAAGTAATAGCTTCTGCTGTTGCAAACTCAGGGTTGGATTCAGCTGATGCAGTAATTACAAGTGCTAGAGTAGATAAAGGACCAGTTCTTAAAAGATTTACTCCAAGAGCAAGAGGTTCAGCTTCACCAAAGCATAAACCAACTGCGCATATCATGATTGAAGTAGCTGCATCTACAAAAGGAGACAAGTAATGGGTCAAAAAGTTAATCCAATAGGTTTAAGATTAGGTATTAATAGAAATTGGGAGTCTAGATGGTTTCCAAAATTTGAAACAATGCCTGCAAATGTATCTGAAGATGACAAAATAAGAAAGTTTGTTAAAAAAGAGTTATATTATGCTGGAATTGCTCAAACTGTGATTGAAAGAACTGCAAAAAAAGTTAGAGTTACTGTTGTAGCTGCTAGACCTGGAATTATCATTGGTAAAAAAGGTGCAGATGTTGAAAAACTAAAAAACTCTTTATCTAAACTTGTAGGGAAAGAGATAGCTGTAAATATTAAAGAAGAGAGAAAACCTCAAACTTCTGCATTGCTTTCAGCTGAAAACGTTGCTCAACAATTAGAAAGAAGAGTTGCATTTAGAAGAGCTATGAAAAGAGTTATGCAAAATGCACTTAAAGGTGGAGCAAAAGGTATTAAAGTATCTGTTTCTGGAAGACTTGGTGGTGCTGAAATGGCAAGAACTGAGTGGTACCTAGAAGGAAGAGTTCCTTTACATACATTAAGAGCTAGAATTGATTACGGATTTGCAGAGGCTCATACAGCTTATGGTTGTATTGGTATTAAAGTTTGGATATTCAAAGGTGAAGTTCTTGCAAAAGGAATTCCTACTGAAAAATCTGAATCTACTGAGTCTAAACCAAAAAGAAGACCAGCAAAGAAAAGAGGTAACTAATTATGTTAATGCCTAAAAGAACAAAATTTAGAAAAATGATGAAAGGAAGAAATCGAGGTGAAGCTCATAGAGGTAACTCTTTAGCATACGGAGATTTTGGAATTAAAGCTGTTGAGCATGGACGAATAGATTCAAGACAAATTGAAGCTTCTAGGGTTGCTATGACAAGAAAAGTAAAAAGACAAGCGAAAGTTTGGATTATGGTATTCCCTGATAAACCACTAACTGCTAAACCTCTTGAAACAAGAATGGGTAAAGGTAAAGGAAGTGTTGATAAATGGGTAATGAACATTAAGCCAGGAAGAGTTTGTTTCGAAATGGCTGGAGTAGATGAAAGTTTAGCAAGAGAAGCTTTAGCTTTAGCTATGCATAAACTACCATTTAAAACTAAATTTGTAACAAGAGATAGCGAAAATGAACTATACTGAAATTAAAGATAAAAGCTTGAGTGAATTACAAGCGTTATTAAAAGAAAAAAAGGTGCTTCTTTTTGAATTAAAAGCTAAGCTAAAAACTATGCAGCTAACAAATACATCTGAATTAAGAATAGCAAAAAAAGATATTGCTAAAATTCAGACTGCTATGACAGCTCTAAATGCTAACTAAGGATCTAAGTATGACACATAAAAGAGAGATTCAAGGTGTAGTAGTAAAAAGATCAGGTGATAAAACAGCTTCTGTTTTAGTAACTAGATCAGTTTTACACCCAAAGTATCATAAAACTGTAAAAAGATTTAAAAAATATTTAGTTCATGATGAAAAAAATGAGTTAAATGTTGGTGATAGTGTTATTGCTGTTGAGTGCAGACCACTATCTAAAACTAAATCTTTTAGATTAAAAACGATCCTTGCTACAGGAGTTAAATAATGATTCAAAGTTTTACAAGATTAAACGTAGCAGACAATACAGGAGCTAAAGAGATTATGTGTATCAAAGTTTTAGGTGGTTCTAAAAGAAGATATGCAACTGTTGGTGATGTTATTGTTGCGTCTGTTAAAAAAGCTCTTCCAACTGGAAAAATTAAAAAAGGTCAAGTTGTTAAAGCTGTAATTGTAAGAACTCATAAAGAAGTTCAAAGAGAAAATGGTTCATTAATTAGATTTGATGACAATGCAGCTGTTATTTTAGATGCTAAAAGAGAGCCAGTTGGAACAAGAATTTTTGGACCAGTTGCTAGAGAAGTTAGATATTCAGGATTTATGAAAATCGTTTCACTTGCACCGGAGGTACTATAATGGCTATTAAATTAAAAATAAAAAAAGGTGATACAGTTAGAATCATCGCTGGTGATGACAAAGGAAAAACTGGAGAAGTTTTACAAGTATTACCAAAAGTAAACAAAGTAATCGTAAAAGATTGTAAAGTTGCTAAAAAAACTGTTAAACCTGATCAAGAAAAAAATCCAGATGGTGGATTTATAAACAAAGAGATGCCAATTGATATTTCAAATGTGGCAAAAGTGGAAGGGTAAAATATGGCATCAAGATTATTAGAAAAATATAAAGCTGAGATTAAACCAGTTCTTGAAACAGAGTTTCCAAAAAATAAAACTTTAACAGCAAAAATTGATAAAGTTGTTATCTCTGTTGGTGCTGGTGAAGCTATGAAAGATACTAAGTTAATCCAAAATATGCAAGATACAATCTCTTTAATTGCTGGACAAAGAGCGGTTAAAGTTATTGCTAAACAATCTGTTGCTGGATTTAAAGTAAGAGAAGGAATGCCTGTTGGTATTAAAGTTACTTTAAGAGGTGAGCAAATGTATAACTTCTTAGACAAACTATGCACTATTGCATTACCAAGAGTTAAAGACTTTAGAGGTTTAAATAGAAATGGATTTGATGGAAGAGGAAACTTTAACTTCGGACTTGATGAGCAGTTGATGTTCCCAGAAGTAGTTTATGATAACATCATTAAAACACACGGAATGAATATCTCTATTGCTACAACAGCTACTAGTGATGCTGAATCATATAGATTGTTAGAGTTAATTGGAATTCCATTTTCAAAAGGAAGAGCGTAATGGCAAAGAAATCTATGATCGCTAAACAACAAAGAACACCTAAATTTGCTGTAAGAGCATATACTAGATGTTCTGTTTGTGGAAGACCTCACTCAGTTTATAAAGATTTTGGTCTATGTAGAATTTGTTTAAGAAAAATGGCTAACGAAGGTTTATTACCTGGTGTTAGAAAAGCTAGTTGGTAGGAGAAAAAAGCTATGATGAATGATTTAATCGCAGATGCTTTAACTAGAATTAGAAATGCTTCTATGAGAAGATTAGAAGTTACAACACTATTACACTCAAACACAGTTGTTGGAGTAGTGAATGTACTTTTACAAAAAGAGTATATTGTTGGATTCAAAGTTATTGACGGACAAAATAATAAAAAAACAATTCAAGTTGAATTGAAGTATGATGATAAAGAGAAATCAGCAATTAACGAAATTGTGAGAGTTTCAAAACCAGGAAGAAGAGTTTATAAGCCAGCTTCTGAAATTAAAAATTTCAAAAACGGATATGGTACTATTATTCTTTCAACTAACAAAGGTATTATCGCTAACGATGAAGCATATGCTTCTAATGTTGGTGGAGAAGTACTTTGTACTGTTTGGTAGGAGGGTGTAATGTCTAGAATTGGAAAAAAACCTATTACAATTCCTGCTGGAATTGAAGTAACAGTAAATGGTACGCTAATTAGTGTTAAAAAAGGAAACAATGTTTCTACAGTTGAGACTCATGGAAGAGTTGGAATTGAAGTTGCAGATGGTCAAGTTGTTTTAACAAAAAATGGTGAAACAAAAGAATCTGCAGCGTTTTGGGGAACTTATAGAGCATTAACAGCAAATGCAGTTAATGGTTTAAATGAAGGTTTCTCAAAAACTTTAGAAATCAATGGAGTTGGATATAAAGCAGCTGTAAAAGGTGATGTTTTAGAGTTAATCTTAGGTTATTCTCATCCAATTAATTTCGAAATCCAAAAAGGATTAGATATTTCTGTTGAGAAAAACATTATTACAGTTAAAGGTGCAGATAAACAACAAGTTGGACAAGCTGCTGCTATTATTCGAGGCTTTAGAAAACCAGAACCGTACAAAGGTAAAGGTATTAAGTATTCTGATGAGAAAATCATTAGAAAAGCCGGAAAAACTGCTAAGAAATAAGGTGTAACTATGAGTAGAGAAAAAGATTTAGCAAAAAAAGTTGCTTTAAGAATAAAAAGAAAAAAGAGAGTTAGAGCTAATATTTTTGGTACAGCTATTAAACCAAGAGTATCGATTTTTAAATCTAACAAATACATTAGTGCACAAGCTATCAACGATGCTGAAGGTAGAACTTTAGTAGCAATTAGCTCACAAACTATGGGTTTAGGTGGAAATAAAGATGGTGCTGCTAAAGTTGCAGCTGAGTTTGCTTCTAAGTTAAAAGCAGCTGGTATTGAAACAGTTGTTTATGATAGAAACGGGTATCTTTATCATGGTGTTGTTGCAGCATTTGCTGACGCATTAAGAGAAAATGGTATTAAATTATAAGGATTAATGATGGCAGTAAATAGAGAAGACTTTCAAGAAGCAATCGTTAAAATCGGAAGAGTAACAAAAGTTGTAAAGGGTGGTAGAAGATTCAGATTTACAGCTTTAGTTGTTGTTGGTGATAAAAACGGTACAGTAGGATTCGGAACAGGTAAAGCAAAAGAAGTTCCAGATGCTATTAAAAAAGCTTTAGATGATGCATTCAAAAGCTTAGTGACAGTTTCTATAAAAGGAACAACAATTGCACATGATATTGAACACAAATATAATGCAAGTAAAATTTTATTAAGACCAGCTTCAGAAGGAACTGGACTTATAGCTGGAGGAGCTGCAAGACCTGTTCTTGAGCTTTCTGGAGTAAAAGATATTATTGCAAAATCTTTAGGTTCAAATAATCCAAATAACCTTGTACAAGCTACAGTTGAAGCTTTAGCAAGAATAAAAGGATAAGAGTATGATATTAGAAAATTTAAAACCAGCTTGCGGAAGCACAAAAGCTCCAAAAAGAAAAGGTAGAGGTCAAGGAAGCGGTAACGGTAAAACTGCTGGAAAAGGTAATAAAGGTCAAAAAGCTAGATCTGGATACAGTGCAAAAAGAGGTTTTGAAGGTGGTCAACAACCATTAACAAGAAGACTTCCTAAAGTTGGATTTGTATCAAGAGTAGTTAAACCATATACAATTAATGTTGAAAAAGTAACTGCAATTGCTGAATTACCAGAAATTACAGTTGAATCGATTAGATCTGTATATAAATTATCAAAAACTGTTGTAAAAGTAAAACTTATTGGTGCAACAGCTAAAAATTTAAGTGCTAAGATTAAAGACGAAAACGTTACAACTACTGGAAAATAATTATGAGTAAAGATCTAGTAAATAAGATTCTTATTACATTAGGCTTTATTTTTCTTTACAGACTACTGGCATATGTGCCAGTACCTGGAGTTAATATTGACGTAGTTAAAGAGTTTTTTGATTCAAATGCAAATAATGCATTAGGTCTTGTAAATATGTTTAGTGGAAATGCAGTTGAAAGACTAAGTATTATATCACTAGGAATTATGCCTTACATTACAGCTTCTATTATTATGGAGCTTCTAGCAGCAACTTTCCCAGCACTTGGTAAAATGAAAAAAGAGAGAGATGGGATGCAAAAATATATGCAAATCATCAGATATACAACTATTGTTATTACATTAATACAATCAATTGGAGTATCAATCGGACTTAATTCATTAACTGGACAAAATGGGCAAGCAGCAATTTCTATTGATATGAATACATTCATTGCAGTTTCAGCTATTTCAATGCTTACAGGAACAATGCTTTTAATGTGGATAGGTGAGCAAATAACTCAAAGAGGTATAGGAAATGGTATTTCACTGATTATCTTTGCAGGTATCGTTTCAGCAATTCCTAGTGCTATTGGTGGAACTATCGATTTAGTAAATAATGGTCAAATGCACTTTTTAACAGTAATTGGTATTTTACTTGTAATTTTTGCAACGGTTGGAGCTATTATTTATGTTGAATTAGGTGAGCGAAGAGTTCCTGTTTCTTACTCAAGAAAAGTAATTATGCAAAACCAAAATAAAAGAGTTATGAACTATATTCCAATTAAAGTAAATTTAAGTGGAGTTATTCCTGCTATTTTTGCAAGTGCTATTTTAATGTTTCCAGCAACAGTTTTGCAAGGAAGTGAAAATAAATACTTAGTAATGATAGCTGATTATATGAATCCTAGTTCATATACATTTAACTTATTTATGTTTTTATTTGTAGTTTTCTTTGCATTTTTTTATGCTTCAATTACATTTAATGCAAAAGATATAAGCGAAAATTTAAAAAGACAAGGTGGATTTATCCCTGGAGTTAGACCAGGAGCTAGTACAGCTGAATTTTTAAATACAGTTGCTGGTAGATTAACTTTTTGGGGTGCTATTTATATGGGATTAATTTCTACTATTCCTTGGTTAATTGTAAAAGCAATGGGTGTTCCTTTTTATTTTGGAGGAGTTTCAGTTTTAATTGTAGTTCAAGTTGCTATTGATACTATGAGAAAAATAGAAGCACAACAATATTCAAATAAATATCAAACTTTAAGTGCAGTTGGACTATAAAAATGTCTATTGCGCTTAGAAAACCTGAAGAGATTGAAAAACTTTATGTTGCAAATCAAGCTGTTGCAAAAACACTAAAATATTTAGAAGAGAATGTAAAAGCTGGAATGACTTTAAAAGAAGTTGATGCTATGGGTGAAAAATTTATTTTAAGCCTAGGAGCTAGACCTGCTTTTAAAGGATTATATGGATTTCCAAGTGCTGTTTGTACTTCACTAAATGAAGTTATAATTCATGGAATTCCAAGCGATACAATTTTAAAAGATGGTGATATTTTAGGACTTGATATTGGAACTGAAGTTGATGGTTGGTATGGTGATAGTGCTATTACTATGCCAATTGGAGAGATTTCTAAAAAAGATGAAGAGCTGATAGCTTGTTCAAGAGATGCTTTGTATTATGCTATTGATATAATAGAAGATGGTATGAGATTTAAAGAGTTATCAAAGGCTATTGAAGATTTTATTACTTCAAGAGGCTATCAGCCACTAGTAAGATTTTGTGGACATGGAATTGGAAGAAAACCACATGAAGAACCTGAAATTCCAAACTACTTAGAGCATGGTGGTACAAAATCTGGGCCAAAAATAAAAAATGGAATGGTGTTTTGTATAGAACCCATGATATGTCAAAAAGATAGAAACCCTGTTATTCTTAAAAATGGTTGGGATGTTGTTTCAGCCGATGGTTTAAGAGGGAGTCATTATGAGCATACGGTTGCTGTAGTTGATGGACGAGCAGTTATTTTAAGTAATAGAGAAAATTAAGGGGCTAATGTGGCAAAAGATGATGTAATAGTTGTTGATGGAAAAGTAATAGAAGCTTTACCAAATGCAATGTTTAGAGTTCAGTTAGAAAATGGTCATGTTGTATTGTGTCATATTTCTGGAAAAATGAGAATGCACTATATAAAAATACTACCAAATGATACTGTAACAGTTGAGATAACACCTTATTCACTTGATAAGGGAAGAATTGTTCATAGAAAAAAATAATTATTAAATAGAGAATTTCTCTATTTAATAAATCTTCTTAAAAATTGATACTAAAGCATATTTTTTGTAAAATCAAATATGACAAATAAAGTTAAGAATCAAGTTTTAAAATACCTATATAATCAAAAACTTTTTGGAATCAAATATCATAGTGACTTAAATATAAACTTTTATAGTAGTTGTGATTTTGCATTACCAAATGGTTTAGAAGAGCTTAAAAAATCAGTTGCAAACTGCTATTTGTGTGATTTATCAAAAACTAGAAAACATACACTTTTTGGATATGGAAATCAAAATTCAAAGATTATGTTTATTTGCGATGAACCATCAAAAAGTGAAGATGATTTAG
This sequence comes from Arcobacter cryaerophilus gv. crypticus, assembly GCF_002993025.1. GTDB lineage: Bacteria > Campylobacterota > Campylobacteria > Campylobacterales > Arcobacteraceae > Aliarcobacter > Aliarcobacter cryaerophilus_B. Next base: position 61,913 of record NZ_NXGI01000021.1, read on the forward strand.
GATCTTTTTTTGTTGGAAATGCTGGTGAAATGTTAGCAAAAATGATTGAAGGTAGCTTAAAAATAAAAAAAGAGGAAGTATATACTACTAACTTAGTAAAATGTAGAGGAACAAAAGAGGCGAGTTTTCAAAATTTTGAGAGTTGTAATTGTTATTTGTTAAAGCAAATTGATATTATAAAACCAAAAATTATTGTTGCTGTTGGAGAGAAAGTTTATGATTATTTATTAAAAAATAGTGGTGACTTTTTAAAAAATAGAGGAAAAGTTTTAAGCTTTAATTCTACTATTTTAGTACCAATCTTTGCTCCTCTTTATCTACTAAAAAATCCATCTTTAAAAAAAGATACTTATCTTGATATGTTAAAAATAAAAAATCTATATGAGGAGAGTTAAATTGAAGCAAATACTTACTTTAATTTTTATGGCTTTTTTACTTGCAGGATGTACGCAAAAAGTTGTAAAACTAAAAATGCCAAACCAGAATATGCCAGTAAAAAAAGTTGAGGAAGATAAAAAAACAGTTGTAGAAGAGTTTATTTCAAACGATAGTGTAATCCAAGAAGAGATTATAAACAACAATGGTTCAAGCAATGAGATAATGCAAGAAGACAATAATGAAGTTTTAGCATTTGGTGAACCTGAAATAAAATTTGATAGTACAAAGGCAAATCTTAAGATTGCCTTTGTTTATCCATCATCTTTAGTATCTAAATATGCAAAAAATTCTATAAATACAGTTGCTGGATATTTGACATTTTTAAATGCAAATTATGATTTAGTTGTAATAGATAGCCAAAATGAGAGTGCTGATAGTATAAATAATGCATTTAATAAAGTTAAAGAAGAGGGTATTACAAAAGTAATTGCACTATATACACCAAATGCAATAAATAATTTAAATACAATGTCACTAAATGATATTATGGTTTATCTTCCACTAATTGAAAAAAAAGATAGTTTAGCACAAAACGATAATTTAATTTTTGGTTCTATCTCTTATGAAGATCAACTTAAAAAATTAAGTTATTACTCTGATGGTCCAAATGTACTGTTTTATCAAAATACATATTTAGGAAATAAGTTAAGAAATAGTTATGAAAATGTTGTTAGTTATACAACTGCAAGAAAAGAGATAAAAAGTAACGAAACAAATTTTAAAAATATTGTTGTAGATTCAAGATTGAGAAATAGCTCAATATTTTTAAATGTAGATATAGTAAAAAGTTCACTTATAATGTCTCAATTAAGAGCAAATGATATTTATCCAAAGTTTATATTCTCTACTCAAATAAATTTTGATCCTGTTTTAATGACTTTAACTCAAGATAAAGATAGAGAAAAAATGGTACTTGCAAACTCTATTGAAAAAATTGATAACAAATTAAGAGATGAGATTTTAAATTTTGGTGGAAATATAAATTTTGAATGGGTTGATTACTCAACTTTGGTTGGTGCAAACTATTTAGTAAATGGAAATAATAATTTAATACCAACTAAAATAGTAGAAAATCAAGCTGTTTATACTCCAAGGCTATTTAAAAGCACAGAGTATGGATTTGTAGAAATTAAGTAGATTTTGGATAAAATCACCGCTTATTTAGAAAATGGAGTTTAATTTTGAGAACACATTATAATACAAGTGTAAAAGAGAATTTAATAGGTCAAAAAGTTACTGTTGCTGGTTGGGTTAATAGTAGACGAGATCATGGTGGAATTATTTTTATAGATTTAAGAGATAAAAGTGGTTTAGTTCAACTTGTTGCTGATCCGCAAGATTGTAAAGATGCTTTAGCTATTGCTGAAACTGTTAGAGATGAGTATGTTTTAATAGCAACTGGAACAGTACGAGCTAGAGGTGAAGGATTAGAAAATCCAAACTTAGAGACTGGAAAAATTGAGATTATTTTAGAAAATCTTGTTATTGAAAACAAAAGTAAAGCTATGCCTTTTGATATAAATGATGAAAAAGTAAATGATGAGATAAGACTAAGAAATAGATTCTTAGAGCTTAGAAGTAAAAAATCTTTTGATATTTTTCAACTAAGAAGTAAAGCAACTATTCAAGCTAGAAATACACTTGATGAGTTAGGATTTTTAGATGTTGAAACTCCAATTCTTACAAAATCAACTCCTGAAGGTGCAAGAGATTATCTAGTTCCTTCAAGAGTTCATGCTGGTGAGTTTTATGCACTTCCACAATCTCCTCAACTATTCAAACAACTTTTAATGGTTGCTGGATTTGATAGATATTTTCAAATTGCAAAATGTTTTAGAGATGAAGATTTAAGAGCTGATAGACAACCTGAATTTACTCAAATAGATGTTGAGATGAGTTTTTGTAATCAAGAAGATGTTATTGGTGTTGCTGAGAAATTAATCTATGATATATTTACAAAATGTGGTAAAAAAATTCCAACAACATTTAGAAGAATGAAATACTCTGAAGCAATGGAGAGTTATGGAAGCGATAAACCAGATTTAAGATTTGATATGCCTTTAATTGATGTTATTGATATATTTGAAAAATCTTCAAATGAAATCTTCACAGATATTGCAAAAGATAAAAAAGCAAATAGAATCAAAGCTTTAAGATGTCCAAATGGAGATAATATATTCTCAAAAAGACAGATGAAAGGTTTTGAAGATTATGTAAGAAAATTTGGAGCAAAAGGTCTTGGATACTTCCAAATGAAAGAGGATGGTCTTAAAGGTCCACTTACAAAATTCTTTACAGATGCTGATTTAGAAGAGATTGTAAAAGTTACAAATCTTGAAGTTGGAGATGTAGTATTCTTTGGAGCAGGTGATAAAAAAACTGTTTGGGATTATATGGGAAGATTTAGACTATTTTTAGCAAATGAAATGAATATTGTTCCAAAAGATGCTTATGAGTTTTTATGGGTTGTAGATTTTCCTATGTTTGAAGTTGAAGATGGAAGAACAAAAGCACTTCATCATCCATTTACAATGCCAAAAGATTTGAATAAAACTGATTTAGAAGAGATTGAATCAATTGCTTATGATATTGTTTTAAATGGAACAGAAATGGGTGGTGGAAGTATTAGAATTCACAAAGAAGAGATTCAATCAAAAGTATTTGAACTTATGGGAATAGGTCAAGAAGAAGCAAAAGAGAAGTTTGGATTCTTACTTGATGCACTACAATATGGAGCACCATCTCATGGAGGATTTGCATTAGGTCTTGATAGAATGATAATGTTACTTGCTGGAACAGATTCAATAAGAGATGTTATAGCATTTCCTAAAACTCAAAAAGCTCAATGTTTACTAACTCAAGCTCCATCAAGCGTTGATGAAGCTCAATTAAAAGAGTTGCATATAAGAGTGCGAAAAAGTGTTGAGAGCTAGAAATAGCTCTTACCTTTTAAATAAAACAGATACTTTATGCAAAATCAAAATATAAAAAACTTTTCAGAAAACTTTTCACAAAATAAATTTTTACCAACAACAAAAGATGAGATGAAAGCCAGAGGTTGGGATGAGCTTGATGTTGTTTTAATAACAGGAGATGCATATATAGACTCTCCTTTTATGGGAATTGCTGTTGTTGGAAGAATTTTAGAAAGTGTTGGATTAAGAGTTGGAATTATTGGGCAACCAGATATTTTTAGTGATGTTGATGTTAAAAGACTTGGTGAACCAAAATTATTTTGGGGAGTTAGTGGTGGAAGTATTGATTCAATGGTTTCAAACTATACTGCAACAAAAAAATTTAGAAATGATGATGACTACACTCCTGGTGGAAAAAACAATAAAAGACCCGATAGGGCAACTTTAGTTTATACAAATTTAATAAGAAGATATTTTAAAAATACAGTTCCTATAGTTTTGGGAGGAATAGAAGCAAGTCTGCGACGACTTACTCACTATGATTATTGGTCAAACACTCTTAGAAAACCAATTTTATTTGATTCAAAAGCTGACTATATGATTTATGGAATGGGTGAGCAAGCAATCATAGATTTAGGACTTTTTCTAAAAGATGGTAAAGATATAAAAAATATTGCAGGACTTTGTTATATCTCAAAAGAGCCTGTAAATGAATATATTCAAATACCATCGCACAAAGAGTGCTTAAGTGATAAAGAGAAATATATTGATCTATTTAGAGTTTTTTATGACAACAATGACCCAATGTACTCAAAAGGTCTTTGCCAAGAAGTAGATGGCAGATTTCTAATTCAAAATCCACCAAGCCGTAATTTAGAAGAGAATGAGATGGATAAAATCGCATCCTTTCCATATCAAAGAGATGTTCATCCATACCACTCAAAAGATGGAAAAGTAAAATGTCTTGAAACTATAAAATTTTCTATTATGACTCATCATGGATGTTGGGGTGAATGCAATTTTTGTGCAATTGCTGCTCATCAAGGAAGAACTATAAGAACACGAAGTGAGCAAAATATTTTAAGTGAAGCAAAACACTTTACTACTATGAAAGATTTTAAAGGAATCATCTCCGATGTTGGAGGACCAACTGCAAATATGTACGGATATGAGTGTAAAAAGAAGATAAATCTTGGAACTTGTATTGATAATAAAAGATGTGTAGATGCCCATAGACTTTGTCGTACTATGAAAATAGATCATAGCAGAAACATAAAACTTCTAAGAGATATAAGAGCTATTCCAAAAGTTAAAAAAGCATTTATAGCTTCAGGAATTAGATATGACTTTATAGCTGCTGATAAAAATCATGGAAAAGAGTATTTAAAAGAGATAATAGACCATCATATTTCAGGTCAAATGAAAATAGCTCCTGAGCATACAAGTGATGAAGTGCTACACCATATGGGAAAACCAGGAAAGCAAACTCTTATTGATTTTAAAAGAATGTTTGATGAGCTAAATAGAGAAACTGGAAAAAAACAGTTTTTAACTTACTATTTAATAGCCGCACATCCAGGTTGTAAAGAGAGCCATATGCACGAACTTAAACAATTTACTACTCATGAGCTTAAAATAAATCCTGAACAAGCACAAGTTTTTACTCCAACTCCAGGAACTTATTCGGCTGTTATGTACTATACAGAGCTTGACCCTTTTACAAAGAAAAAAATATTTGTTGAAAAAGATACATTAAAAAAAGAGAGACAAAAAGAGATAGTAGTTGCTAAAAAAAGTTTTTGTAAAACAAAACAAAACTCTACTTTTGGAATGCAAGGTTAAAACTAAATAAAAGTTATAGCTTGATATTTTTTAAAAATCAGTCTTAATTTATTGATAAAATAATTATTTAAACAACTATTTTTATCAAGAATAATAATCTATATATTATTTACACAAAAATAATAATAGATTTAAAGAAAATTTGATATTATTAAAATCTAATTTTATAAAAAAGGGGAAAAAATGAGTAATATTTTTAAAATATTGTTAATTGGTCTTGTTGGAGTTTTTATTCTTACAGGTTGTAGAACAGGAGCAACTGTATATAATGTTCCTACAAGTGACATAAGTGCTAAAAAAGGTACAACTGACGATCAGGTTTTTAAAGCTATTCGAACAGCTGGTACTCAATTAGGTTGGATAATTACAAAAGTTAAACCAGGTCTTGCTGAGGGACAGTTGAATTTAAGAGGGCATTCAGCTACTGTTGAAATTCCATATAACAGAACTTCTTATGCTATTAATTACAAAAATAGTAGTAGTGGTTTAAAATATGATTCAGCTAAACAGACTATCCATCCTAATTATAATGGTTGGGTTCAAAATTTAAATAATGCTATTAGAGTTCAACTAAATAATTTAGAAGACTAACAAAAATTAAAAAAGAGCTATTAGCTCTTTTTTTAAATAATTTATAAAAAGTAATAACTTGAATCAAAAAAAAATCTTAGTGCTATCGTACTCACAAACTGGACAATTAAATAATTTAGTTGAGAATTTTACAAAACCCTTTTTAGGAAATGAAAATTTTGAGCTAATATTTAAAAATATAAAACCTAAAAAGGATTATCCTTTTCCTTGGGATTTTATGACTTTTATGGATACTTTTCCAGAGTCTGTTTATATGGTACCTTGTGAATTAGAAAATATAGAAGATGATGAAAATGATTATGATTTAATAATTTTAGCTTATACAGTTTGGTTTTTATCGCCATCAATCCCTATAAGTAGTTTTTTACAAAGCTCGTATGCTAAGAAAAAATTCAAAGATAAACCAGTAGTTACTTTAATTGCTTGCAGAAACATGTGGATAATGGCTCAAGAAAAGATAAAAAAACTTTTAGATGATTTAAGTGCAACTTTGATAGATAATGTTGTTTTAGTTGATAAAGGAAACTCTTTAGAGACATTTATAACAACTCCAAGATGGATGCTAACAGGAAAAAAAGATTCTTGTTTTGGTTTAAGTAGTGCAGGAATTGATGAAAATGAAATAATAAAATCGCAAAGATTTGGAAAAGCATTAGTTCAAGCTTTAGAACAAAATAAAGAAAAAGAAAAGAAGAGTCTTTTACAAGGTTTAAAAGCTGTTGAAGTTGATATTAAATTAATCAAAAGTGAAAAAATAGGAAATAAGAGTTTTCTAATTTGGGGAAAATTAATACGAAAAATTGGCAACTTTGGAGATAAAAAAAGAAGAATAGTGGTAATGCTATATTTAGTTTTTTTAATTTTAATGATTTTAATAGTAGTTCCTATAAATATGATAGTTCAAACTATATTAAGAAAATTAAATAAAAATTCTATTTTAAAACAAAAAGAGTTTTATGAATTACCAAGTGGAAGCAAAGATTTTAAAATGAAGGAGTTTTTATAGTGGTTGATGTTTATATAAATGCAATTGAAAAATTTATGCCAAATGAACCTGTTTTTAATGATGAAATTGAGGATTATTTGGGATACATTGGTGGTAAGAAATCAAAAGTAAAAAATATTGTCTTAAGAAGTAATGGAATTAAAAGAAGATTTTATGTATTAGAAAAAGGCACACAAAAACAGTTATTTACAAATGCAGAACTTTGTAGTAATGCTATAAAAAAGCTTCAAAATAGTAGTTTTTCTCTTGATGATATTGAAGTTCTTGCTTGTGGTACAACTTCTCCTGACCAACTTATGCCAGGACATAGCTTGATGGTTCAAGGTGAGTTAAAATTAAAACCAATAGAGACAATTTCGGCTTCAGGAATATGTCTTAGTGGTGTAAATGCTTTGAAATATATATATTTAGCTATTAAATCAAAAGAGTTTTCATGTGGAGTAACGACAGGTTCTGAGGCATCATCTCCAATTTTAAGTGCAAGAAATTTTGAAGAAGAGTCAAAATGCCTTGAGGAGTTAGAAATAAATCCAAATATTGCTTTTGAGAAAGATTTTTTAAGATGGATGTTATCAGATGGTGCTGGTGCTATGCTTTTACAAGATAGACCAAACAAAGATAAAATTTCATTAAAAATAGAGTTTATAGATATTTTATCTTATGCTGGAGAAATGCCAGTTTGTATGTATAGTGGATTAGAGATTTTAGAAGATAGTAAAATAAAATCTTGGAGAGCATTTGATCAAAATGAAGTTATGGAAAAATCACTTTTAAGTGTAAGACAAGATGTAAAACTTTTAAATGAAAATATTGTTGAGTACACAGTTGTAAAACCTCTTAGACAAATTATAGAAAAAAGAGATATTAAAGTTAGTGATTATGACTATTTTTTACCTCACTATTCATCTTTATATTTTAGAGATAAATTATATGAAGGATTAAAAAAAGTTAATTTTGAGATTCCTTATGAAAAATGGTTTACAAATTTAACTACACATGGAAATACAGGAAGTGCATCTATTTATATAATTTTAGAAGAGTTATTTAATAGTGGAAAATTAAAAAAAGGTGAAAAAATTCTATGTTATGTTCCTGAAAGTGGAAGATTTTCTACTGCATTTTTTTCACTTGAAGTTGTGTAGTGAAGAATTATATTCCCAAAGAAGAAAACTCTACACTAAATGGACAGCAAAAAGTTATGTATGCAAAAAATAGTAGCGGAGATTTTAGTAGAGTAAATTATGGTAGTAGTGCTGAAGAGTTTGCAACACTAACAGCTGTAAATGAGTATAAAGTTTTAGAACTTGAGTGCTTAGAAGAGATTAAAAAAGGTATATCTTCTCCTATAAAATATTTTATGTATAAAAATAGAATGGATTTACCAACACTTTGTAGTGGTGTTGGAATGTTTAGTTTTAGAGTAAAAAGACATCTAAAATTGAAATATTTTTTAAAGTTAAACGATAAAATATTAAAAAAATATTCAGATTTTTTTGATATTAGTTTAAAAGAGCTAAAAGAGTTTAACTATGAATAAAGATTTTAAACACTCACAATTTGCACATTGTGAAAGTGGAGTTATCTCCTCAATGCTTACAAATTCTGGATTAAAACTTAGTGAACCAATGGTTTTTGGACTTACTAGCACTCTTACTTTTGCTTTTTTCCCAATAATAAAAATAAATAATATGCCACTAATTGCATATAGAGCAATTCCAAAAAATATTATAAATAACATAGAGAAAGTTTTAGGTATTAAAATTTTTAAAAAAAAATTTCAAAATATGCTTGAAGCTAATATAGAACTAGATACTGCAATAGAAGATGGAAAAATAATAGGACTTCAAACTTCTGTTTTTTATCTTCCATATATGCCAGAAAATATGAGATTTCATTTTAATGCACACAACCTTTTAGTTTATGGCAAAAATGGTAAAAATTATCAAATTTCAGATCCAGTTTTTGAAGATTTTGTAGAGTGCCCACAAAAAGATTTGACAAAAGCTAGATTTGCAAAAGGAGTTTTTGCTCCAAAAGGTTTTATGTATTATATTTTAGATATTCCCAAACAGATTGATTTTGAGAATATTTTAAAAAAATCTATAAGAAAAAATGCAAAAGCTATGCTTACACCTTTTCCTTATGCTGGAGTAAAAGGTATGAGAAAATTAGCAAAATCTATAGAAAAACTTAAAAATAAAGATGAGAGATATATAAAAAACTATTTAACACATATTGTAAGAATGCAAGAAGAAATAGGAACAGGTGGCGGAGGATTTAGGTATTTGTATTCAGCATTTTTAAAAGAGGCAAAAACTTATAATCTTGATATTAATAAACTTGAAAAAGCTAGTGAGTTGATTTTACTTTCAGGGGATACTCTAAGAGAATTTGCTCTAAAATGTGTAGAAAGTGCAAAAAAGATAGATAGATTTAATCCAAAAGAAATATCAGATATTTTAATAAAAGCCTCTAAATATGAAGAAGAGGCTTTTAGGATTTTAAAAACTATTTAGTAAAATAAAACAAATACGCTCTTTTTTTATTATCTAAATTTATAAATATTGAGTTTTTAAATTCATCGTTTAAAAGATTTATAATATTTGAAGAACTAAAAAAGTTTTGATAAGTTTTAATTAAAGAGTTGTCTATATTTAACTCATCTTTAAATTTTATTGCAAAACTATTCAAAGATATTGCATCGTATTTTTGAGTTTTTAAAAAATTATTTAAATCATCTATTGAAGAAAAATATTTTATAAACTCTAGTTTTGCTATTGAGTTATTTGAAATATCATCAAAATATATCCATGATGAAATATCATTTGAAATATTTTTTTCAAAAGCAGATAAATTTCCTAAATATGGAAGATTTTCTAAAGAACTATCAACTTCTCCTACTAAAAAACTACTATTAATTTTATTTTTATACTCTAAAAATATTGTATATAGAGTTTTTTCAAAAGATAAATAATCTGATGATATAGTGTAGTTATTTCCTATAGTATTTAAAGCTTTACTTATATAAAAACCCATATTATTTGTATTTATATTCAAAAAATCAAAAGGCATAACTGGATTTTGAGATTTTAACTCTTTTAATATTTTGTAAGTTTCTTGAATACAAGCAAAATTTGATGCAGCATATAGGCTTAAATCTTTTTTATACTCTTTATCTTTCAAAGTTTTAATTGCACCATAAATTGCAAGTAGGTTAAGTTTTGATATTTTTCTTACCTCAAGAGTTGTAATCTCTTTTAAAAGTGCCTTGTAATCTTTTTCATTTTTTGATGGACTTTCGTGTTTAAAACAATGTTTTATGTACATTTAAGACCTTTTATTTGATAAAATAAGTGAAGCATTACTTCCACCAAATCCAACAAAATGAAATAAAATATTTGCACTATTTACAATTTTATCTTCTAAAAGAGGTTTGAAATCTATATTTTCATATCCATCTTTAAAATTTATTGTTTTTGGCAAAGTTCCATTTTTTATACTTTCGCATAAAAGAATTATTTCATTTGTACCACAAGAACCCAATGTATGACCAATATATGGTTTTAAAACTACAACATCACAACTATTTTTATGATGTTTAAATAGATTGTTTATTGCATTTACTTCTGAAAGATTTGAATTTTCACTTCCTGTTGCATGAGCTTTTAGGCAAGTTAAATCACTAATTTCTAAATTAGCATTTTTTAAAGCCTGATTTAAACAATTAAAAGTAGCTATTGCATCTGGATTTGAACTAGTTATTGAGTAATTGTCAAAGCTAGTTGAATATGAAACTATTTCAAAATCATCATCTTCTTTTTTAATATTCTCTAAGATTACACAGCTACAAGCTTCCCCTAGAATCAAACCATCACTATTTTTATCAAATGGTTTATATTCACCACTGGAACTAAGTAGCATTAAAGATTCAAATCCCTTATAAGTTGATTGATTAAAAAATTCAAAACCAATTATCATAGCTTTTTGAATATCTTCATTTTTTATCTCATTGCTAGCTTTTATAATTGCATTTGCACTAGAAGTACAAGCTGTTTGAATAAATACACAAGGATATTTTGAAGATATGATATTTTCTACAAAATTTGAAATCTCTTCAAAATTAATAGCGTGAATACTATTTTTTTGTTTAAAGCTCTCTTCAATTAAAGAGATATTCATAGATGTTGAACTTAAATAAATATTTAATTTTTCTCTATCTTCTTGTGATAATTTTGCATCATTAATAGCATCTAAAATAGTTTTTTCTAAAATAGTGAAAAATTTCTCTTTTTGAGTTTTAAAATTTTGTTTTATTCTATAATAATTTATATCTTCAAAGTTGTTTTTTAGGTATTCTTTATAGTTTTTATTATTAATATTTTTAAGTTTATTTATAGATTCTTTTTTATTATTTCCTAAAGCACAAATTATTGAAGAGCCCGTAATGAAAACTTTATGCATTATTTTTTAAATACTCTTCCATAGTGTTTATTGATTCCATTATTTTTCGTAGTTCCTTACTATCTGTTGTTTTTAAACCATATTTTTTATGAATTGCCATAGATATTTGCAAAGCATCCATAGAATCTAATTCTAAAACAGAATCAGGTCCAAAAAGTGGCTCATCATCTTTTAAATCTTCTATTTTACAATCTTTTTCACACTCTTCTATGATTAGTTTTTTTAGTTCATATTTTAAATCTGACATTAATTTTTTCCTTTATTTAGTATAAAATTTGCAAAAATGAGGCATATTGTACCAAAAATTATTAGGTATAACAAATATGATTTTATATCATCAAAGTTACCATTATTAACTAAAATTTCTATGAAACTTTCAAGTCCCCAAGACATTGGAGAAAATAGACTCAAATCTTGCATAAATTGTGGCATAACAAATTTTGGAACCATTATTCCAGCAATTGCCGCAAAAATAATATTTATAACTCCACCAATTGATGTAGCTTCTTCAGTTGTTTTGCTAATATTTGCAATTAAAAGTGCAAAACTAATAGCTGCAAAAGATATGGCAAAAGATATTAAAATAATTAAAAAATAGCTTCCTTCTATTTTTAAAGAGTCACCACCAAATAAAGGAACAATATAAATTCCAATTAAAATCATAAAGATTAGTTGTATTTGATTAATTATAAAATAGGGTAAAATTTTCCCTAAAAGAATAGTATAAAGTGGAATATTTATACTTTTTATTCTTTGAATTGTTCCAAAGTTTTTTTCATTTATAAATGTATTTGAAATTGGAATAAGTATAAAAAACATAGAAAAAATTAGCCAAGCTGGAACACTTTGTTGTACTGAATTTATGATTGAGCTATCTTTTTCATTTTTAAAGATATATTTATTTGATATTAAATTATCAAGGTTATCAAGATTTTTTGCATCAATTTTTGAATTTATAAAAAAATCTTTTGTTACTGATTTTGAAATATTTTTAACTATTTCATTTTTCAAAATTATATAAAACTCATATTTGATATTTGGTTTGCTAAATATTTCTATAAAAAAATCTTTGCTATTTTTATTTATTTGATTTTTAAAATCTGAGTCAAGTTTAACAGTAAAATCATATTTCAATTCATAAATTAAATCTTTATTTGAAATACTATCTTCTATTTTAGCTTCAAAGTAAGGATTTTTATTTAACTCTTCTATTAAAATATCTATATCTTTACTGTTTTGGCTAATAATTGCAACTTTTAATTTCGATTCAATATTTTGCGAATATGTATTTTTAAGAGCTAAAGACATAATTAAAATAAATATTGATGGCATTAAAAATAGAACTAATAAAGCATGAATATCTCTAAAAATAAGTTTAAACTCTTTTTTTAAAATATAGTAAAACATTAATCTCTTAAACTCTTTTTTGTAATATTTAAAAATAACTCTTCAAGAGTTAAATTGTTGTTTTGTTTTAAATTTTTTATACTATCTTTTAAAACTATTTTTTTGTTTTCCAAAATAGCTACTTCTTCACATAAAAATTCAATTTCGTCCATATAGTGAGATGTATAAAAAATTGTTGTATTACTATTTTTATTTATATCTTTTATTATCTCCAAAATATATCTTCTTGAGTGTGGGTCAATTCCAACTGTTGGTTCATCAAGATATAAAATCTTTGGCGAATTTAAAAGCCCAATAGCAATATTTAGTCTTCTTTTTACACCACCACTAAAATTTAAAGCTTTTTTATCTACATATTTTTCTAAAGCACAAGCATTTATAGCAATATCTATTTTATCTTTTAATATCTTTTGTTTTAAGCCATATAAAGAACCAAAAAACTCTAGGTTTTCATAAGCTGTTAAATTTGGATAAAAAGCGTAGGTTTGTGGAACAAAAGATGATATAGCTTTTATTTTATTTAATTCAGTGTCTAAATTATAATCATATATAAAAACTTCTCCGCTATCCTTTTTTATTAAACTATTTAAAATAGATACTAAAGTTGTTTTTCCAGCTCCATTTGGTCCTAAAAGTCCAAAAATAGAGCCACTTTTTATCTCTAAATTTAGATTTTCTAAGATTTTTGTATCTTTATATGATTTGTTTAGATTTTTTATAATAATTGACATTTTATTGAATCGCCAGTTTTTTACCAGTTGATGAGGTTTTTATCTTATCAACTAGTTTTAAATTTATAGAAAATTTTAGATTTGAAAGCTCTTTTTTCAAAATATTTTGAATATCTTTTGTTGTAAACTCTTTTTTTGTTTCCAAAGTAATATCTAAAATCTCACCTCTTAATGAGTTATTATTACTATTTACTAAAACTAATGCTTTTGATATATTTTCTACTTTTTCTAAGATATTTTCTATTTGAACTGTAGAGTATCTTTTCCCTGCAATTTTTAGTATTTGAGAACTTCTTCCAATAAGTTTAAATTTATCACTATAAACCTCTATATAATCAAAGGTTTGTATCTGTGAATTTGTCTTCTTAAACTCTTTTTCGTAAATTATATTTGATACATAAGGAGAATTTACTTTTAATTTTTTTTCTTCATTTGTAGAAATTTTTACACTTTTTAGTGGAGTCCATAACTCTTCATCATTGTATTTATAAGCAATTCCACCAGTTTCTGTTGAACCAAATATTTGAATAATATTTGAATGAAATTTATCTTTAAACTCTTTTGCATCTTCACTTAATAGTGGAGCTGTTGAGCTTATAAAAATAGATTTGCTTAAATCTTTTTTTGAGCTTATTTTATTTAAAGCTTTTATATATAGTGGAGTTGTAATTACTAAGGAGTAATCGTCGATTAAATCTAATAAATCATTTGGCAAAAAATGCTCTTTTAAAATAATATCAATATTGTTATGTAGTGGATAAAAAAGTCCAAACAGTGAACCATAAATATGTATAAATGGTACAGTAACAATAACTTTTTTGATAGTACAGCTTTTTAAAAGAGTTGTTAAATCCTCTATTTCACTACTAATATTCTCTTTTGTTTTTAAAGCAGCTGTTGGAAATCCTGTGCTTCCTGAAGTGTAATATAAAAAAGAGAAGTTGTGTTCTTTGAAAATATTTTCTAAATTCTTAGTTTTATTTTTAATATCTGAAAATTTTGGAATATTTAAATCTTCTAACTCATTTTGTAAAATTTTATTTGAATCATCAAATAAAATTGATTTTGCATCACTAAAGTATGATTTAAAAATTTTTAGTGCATTTTGTTCTTTACTTGAACTTGCTATATATGAAACACAATTTTGCAAGTTTTTATCAAAAAATAGCTCTTTTGATATTTTATGTTTGCTAATTGTTTTATCATCATTATAGATTATTAGATGCACTTTTTTCCTTTTTTAAAAATATTAATAAAAATAAAATTGATAAAACTCCAATAGTTGCCGAAATTCCTATTGAGAAAAGAGCATTAATACTAGAAAAAATCAAAACCCCAAATCCTGCAAATGTTGTAAGAATTGAGTAAAATACTGCTTTATTTGTATTTTTATCTTTTTTGTATGAACTTATATAAATTCCATAATCAATTGAGATGGATAATATAATAAAAAGAATAAAAATATGTAAAATGTTTAACTCTATAAATAGCGTTAATGATAAAATCATAGCAAATGGGAAAAATAGAAATGATAGATAGATTAGAATATTTTTTCTGTAACTTATTGAAATAATTGAGATTATAAAAAATATTGATAAAGCTCCATAAAATATCAACTCTTTTTCTATTTCAACTAGCTCATCTTCAAACATAGATTTAAGACTTAAGTTTATAACAAAATCAAAGTTATTTAGAAGTGATATATCTTCTTTTGATACATTTATATATGAAATAAATGAGTTTTCAAACTCTAGAATTTCAAAATCTAATTTTTGAAGATATTCTAAAGTATAGTTTGGCTCTTTTTGTGAAATTTTGTAAGAGTCTTTAAAATATCCATCTTTAAAACCAAACTCTTGTGCTTTATTTTCTATTTGTAAGTTTATATTAGCTATGTTTTGATTTTTTAAAATCTCTTGTTTTTTAAAAAACTCATCTTTGCTTACAAGAGTTGATAAAGAAGCTACACTAGATGGAAATTTCTCTTTTAAAGTTTTAGAGTTTTGTATTAATTCATCAATAGTTTTTGCTTTTATTAAAAAAGGAACTTTGTCATTTTTTGCAATATCTTTATTAAAAAACTCTTGTAAAGAGTTTAATTTTTTGTTTTCAACATCTAAGTTTTTTAAATTTGAGTCAAATTTAAAGTTATAAATAGCTAAAAGTAGGGCAACAATAGCAAAAACTAATATGTATTTAGGAGAGATATTGTTTATAGTTTTGATATTGAAAATATTGTTATCTTTATATATAAATCCTATTTTTTGATAGATAAAAGCAAATTGAATATATGAAAAAACAAGAGTAAAAAATGTAAATATACTTAGTTGTTTAATTAAATTAAAAGATATAAATGATAGTATAAAAAATGCTGTAATAGTTGTAAACATTCCTAAAAATACATCTTTGTTAAATTTAAACTCTCCTTCATACTCTTTATGAACATAGTGATGAAACATATAATCAATAGCAACAGTTGATATAGATATTCCAAAAACAACTACAAATATACTTATTTCAGGAAAGATAAAAGAGCAAACAAATAGTGCAAACAAAATAGAAGAACCAAGTGTTAAAAGAGCATTAAAAAGAAGTTTTAAATCTCTTAAAATAATTAAATAAAGAAGAGCAAGAATAAAAGTTGCAAGATAGATTATCTTATTTACATCATCTTTGATTATTTTAGAGTTCTCTACTAAATAGAAGATTGATGAAAATATTTTTATATCATTATCATTTTTTGTGATATTTGATATTTCATTGTATAGTTTTTCATAATCATCAATAGAGTTTACACTACTTGAAATTGAAAAAATAGAAAAATAACCTTTATGCTTAACAGCTAAATGGTTGTTTTTTATAAAGAAATTACTAATTTCTTGCTCTTTTTTAAAAAGTGAAAAAGGATCGCTACTATTTATAAAATATCCAAATTGTGAATTTATAAGATTTGATTTTAAAATCTCTAACTCTTTTTCTATATTTAAGTTGTTTAATTTTTCCAAATTCAAACTATTTTGATATAAAAAATACTCTTTTTTATACTCATTTAAAGCTTGATTTTCATTTTGTTTATCTAAAGTTAGAGTTGAAATTTTTAGAAGTTTATTTTCTATCTCTTTTATTTTTTTTAAAGATATATCATCTAAATTATCTACATACAAAAATAGTTTTTTGCTAATTTTAAATTCATTAAATTTTTTTAAAAGCTCTTTTTTTTCACTATTTGAAACTATTGCTTCCAAATTTTTAGATATAGTTTTAAAAGAATTAAAGGCTAAAACTAAAACTAATACAAAAGCAAATATTATTAAAGAGAAGTAGTTTTTAATTTTGAACAATTTGTATATAATCCTCATTTTTAAAATATATTTTTAAAAACTCTAATTTATTTGAAACTTTTTTGAACTCAATTTTAGAAATAGAGTTTGATAGATATTCGTTTGGTATTAGGACTATTTTATTTTCAATTTCTTGTAGTTTAAAAAACTCTTCAATTCCATCTTTTTTATCTTTATAAATAAAATTTATTAATTTATAAAATAGGTTTAATTCAACTCTATCTTCATAGTTTAATCTTTGCTCTGTTTGATTATCTTTTGATATAAAATAATCATCAAAAAAAAGATAAGAGGTGCTTAGATTTTTATATGAAACCTCTATAAAATCTTTTTTAAAATCTATTTTCCCATCTTTATAAACACTTGTTTGCAAAGCATTTAAGAATTTTTCTTCTTTAAAACTTATAGTTTGTGCAAAAATATTTAAAATAAAAATAGATAAAAAGATAAAAATCTTAAGCATAGTGTTCCTTTTTAAAGAATAGTTTTTTATGAATTATTTGGATAATTAAACCAAAAATAAAGACAAAATACCAAGCAAAACTTGAGTATATTGTCCAAATTAAAATATCATTGTAGTATAAAATAAAAATGTGTAATAATAAATTTGTAAGAGCTACAAAAAACCAAAATAGAGTTGAATTTTGAAGATAAAGTTTATCTTCAATGCTTAGATTTTTTTTGAACTTCTCAATATAATAAATCACAAAAGAACTTTTTGTAATATATGAATATAAAACAAATGAAGTAACTATAAATGCAAGTATAGATGGTGTGATTTTAAGAAATAGGCTATCTTCTACAAAGTATGCTGCAAGAGCAAAAATCATATAAAGAAGCGAAAATCCATACTCTTTTAAACCTTTTTTTACATTTAATAAAAACCAAAAAAATGAGAAGATAAAAATATAAATAGACGCTGTTTTTATATCAAAATATTTTAAAGAAAAAAGTACTATTGGAGCATAGATTAAAGATATGATTAAATTCATATTATTTGTTAAGCAACTTGTCTTTTTCTATTAAGTATTCTTCTTCTGTTAGGACTCCATTATCATATAGTTTTTTTATTTTTTCTAAATTATTATATTTACTTTCTTCATTAATTGGAAAATCATTCTCTTTTTTTTCTTTACATACAAAGATAATTTCAATTTTTGGGTAATTTCCAAAGATATATGGTGGTTGTCCTGTATGCTCAGAAATTTTTATAACATTATAATTTGAATTAAGATTTTTACAAAATATTGAAGCCCTTTGCATCGCAGAGTTTCTCACAGTACTTGTTGGAGTAAAACCTGTTGCAGCTTGATGAAATATTCTATATTGTTCTCCTTCTATATTTTCTGTATTTTTATAAAAATCTTTTTGCCCAGTATAAATAGCATTATCAAAGTGAGATTTACTTTCACTAACTTTTTTAATATCTGATTTTACAGAACATCCACTGAAGATTAGTAACATTAATATTGAATTTATTAAAGTATATATTTTCATTTCTTGTTTTTCCTTTTTTATCTTATCATTCCGCCACTAATATTTAAAACCTCACCACTAATATAACTTGCATCAACTCCCATAAAATAAGCACACTTTGCAACTTCACTAGCTTTTCCAAATCTTCCTAGAGGAATTGCTTTTTTCATCTCTTTTAGATTTGGTATATCTTTTGTCATTTCTGATTCTATGATTGCAGGAGCAAGAGCATTTACTCTAATATTATAACGACCAAGCTCAAGGCATAGTGTTTTTGTAAGAGTTATAATCGCACCTTTACTTGCACTATAGTTTGCTTGACCTGCATTTCCGCTAACACCTGAAATAGATGCAATATTTACTATACTTCCTCTTTTATTCATCATCATATTTTTTGATATTATTTTTGTAATATAAAAATTTCCATTTAGATTTGTATTTATTACATCTTCCCACTCATCATCACTCATGAAGAAAAAAAGATTATCTTTTATTATTCCTGCATTATTTATTAAAACATCAACATCAAGATTTTCTAAAGCATTTCTAATTGAGTTTTTATCTTTAATATCAAAAGAGATAAGTTCACCGTTGTTATTTATCTCTTCTAAAAGTTTTTGGGCTTTTTGGTGCTTACTATTGTAATGAATATATACAAAAAAACCATTTTTTGCATACTCTTTTACAATCTCTTCGCCAATATTTCCAGTAGCCCCTGTAACTAATACTTTTTTCATTTATATAAACTTTTTTATTTCAATTAGAGTATAAATTTTTTCAATATCAAAATCCATTCTTCTATCTTCATAAAGAGGTTTGATAATTTTTCTAATTTCATCATAAATATTTTTAAGATGAGGAGAAACTTGATCATTTCCTCTAATATCAACAGCTTGAGCCATACCTATAAAAGCTATAGAAAGCATATTATACAAATCAGGAATCATTTTAGAAAAATCATTTGCAGCTGTTGTTCCCATTGAAACTTTATCTTGATTTAGTGATTCTGTTGGTCTTGAAAATATTGAAGCAGCAGTTGTATTTTTCATAACATCAGCACTAAGTGAACTAAGAGTTATTTGCATTGCTTTAAATCCATGATAAAAAGGTTCCTTTGAAAGTTTTAGATTTTCACCTAATCCACGATTGAATTTGTGGTCAACTAAAAGTGCAAACTCTTTGTCTAGTAAATCAGCTAAATTTCCAGCACAAATTTTTAAAGTATCCATAGCATGAGCTACATAACCACCATAGAAGTTTCCAGAAGTATATATTTTTTTGTTTTCTCCATCAATCAAAGGGTTATCATTTACAGAGTTTATCTCTTGTTCTACCCAGTTTTTAGAAATTTCAAGATTGTCTCTAATTACTCCTAAAACTTGAGGTGCACATCTCATTGAGTAGTTATCTTGAATATTTAAGTCATTATCAGCAAAAAACTTATCATATCTATCATCTCTTCCATGAGTTAATTTTGAGCCATCTATTTTTCTTTTTATATTTTTTGCACTTTGTATTTGTCCACTAAAAGGTTTTGAAAGATGTACAAAATCAGCAACTGGTGTGTCATCACCTAATAGAGCTTCAAACATTCCTGCAACAAATGATTCCATAGAGTCTAAAATTGTTTCAAACTCTTCAATAGCATCTAGAGCAATTGCACTCATTATTGTTGTTCCATTCATGATTGCAAGAGCTTCTTTTGGTTTAAAAGTATATGGTGTAATATTAAGTTCTTTATAAACTTCCATTACATCTTTTATCTCACCCTTATAATAAACTTCTCGTTCACCTGCAACAACGCTAGCAATATATGAAAGTGGCGTTAAATCTCCACTAGCTCCTACTGAACCTTGAGATGGAATAACAGGAATAATGTCTTTTTGGATTAGCATTTCAAGTCTTTTAAGAAGTTCTATACTGACTCCAGATTTTGCTTTGCTTAAAGAGATAGTTCTAGCAATTACAGCATATTTACAAACTTTATAAGATAGTTTTTTACCTACACCACATCCATGAAATCTAAAAAGATTTGTTTGTAAAATCTTACTATCTTCATAACTTACATAGTTTTTACCACTTGCTCCATATCCTGTTGTAATACCATAAATTGGTTTCCCATCTTTTATCTCATTTATTAAAAAATTATGTGTTTCATTTATATGTTTTACAAATTTTTTATCATTTGAAATCTCTATTTTATCACTATTTATAATCTCACTTAGAGTTATATATCTTTCATCTATTACCAATTTTAATTACCTTTCCCAAAAATTATATAAATTAAACCACTGATTTGGATATTTTTTCACAATCTCTTCAAAATTCTTTACATACTCTTTTAAAGAGTTTGTAACAGCACTATTTTCATCTAATGAAAAATCCATTTTTATCTCTTTACTATGAACATAGTAGTTTTGTAAACCTTTATGTACTATAAAAAATAGAGTTAAAGGAGCTTTTGTTTTATATGCAACTTTAAATGGATTTGTATTAAAAGATGCTAACTCTCCTAAAAACTCTACTTTTTGCGTAAATCTTGGATCTACTGCTCTATCTGCCATAAATGCTACACACTCTTTATTAGAAATTGCATTTGCTATTTTTATAGAAACCTCTATTGGATTTAAAGATTGATCAATTACTCTAACATTTTTTAAAGGATTATTAATAGAATTTTCAATTTGCTTAATACTATTTAAAATAACCTCTTTCATCACAACATTAATAATATTATTACTTAATGTATTACAAGTAGAAGAAGACCATCCTCCAAAGTGAGAAAGAAGTAAAATAGAGCCATTATCAACTCTTTCTTTTATAAAATCTTTATTTTCATAAGTGTAAGTATAAGAAGCACAATCATATTTTGAGATAAATCTATCAACCATGCACATAGCAAACATAAAAAGGTGATTGTAGTAAATTTTTTTTGTAAATGGAATATTTAATTTTTCATAATAAATTTTTAAAGATTTTTTTACATTTGAAGCAAAAATAAAATAGAAAAATGTTACAGGATACATTAAGTAATATGTAAATTTGTAACCCAAAAATTTATAAAGAGTAAAAACTAACTTTATACTCCATCCACTTCCTCTTTGAATAGTAGCCATTATTTATTTTTTCTTTTAAATAGATTTAAAAACATATTTGTCCATTTTATTGGAAGCATTTGTACATGAACCCAAACAATAGCCATAGTGTCTTCAAATTTTCTAAAATGGCTAACTCTTTCCTCAGCTTTTGGATAGTAGCACTCTATAACTGTTTCAATTATTTCATTTCCATTCCAAGCATGTCTTACTAAAACTTCCATTTCCCAATCAAATTTTGAAGTTTTGTATGGAAGATCCAATATAGAAACAGGATAAATTCTAAATCCAGACAAAGAGTCGGTTATTTTATATCCAGTATCCCAACAAGCCCAGAAATTACTAAACCATCTTCCAAATTTTGAGCCATTTGGAACATTTGCTATGTCAAAATTTCTAGCACCAATAATTATTTGATTATCTTTTGTTATTGTATTTTGAAGCTTTTTTATTTCACTTGCCATGTGTTGTCCATCACCATCTAAACTAGCAAAATATTCATATCCTAACTCTTTTGCTTTTTTAGCTCCACTTAAAATAGCTTCACCTTTACCTTGATTTATTTCATGTCTAATTATAGTTACACTATCATTTTGTTTCAAAAAATTTGATACAGGATTTGTGTAACCATCATCAATTACAATAACTTTATATCCAAACGACAAAATATCATCAACAACATTTTGAATTGTTAAATCATTGTTTAAAGTAGGGACAATAACTATAATATCTTTATATTTCATAACTAAACTCGCTAATTTTTTTATTTTCTTTGTTTTTAATAATAATTTTATAAGATGCATTATCTTTTGAACTAATACAATATTTAACAATATCATCTGGTTTTATTATAGATAAAAATTTTGCCTTATTTATTTTTTTAATATTGTGTTTCAAAATATCTGCAACAATATCTATTTGTAAAAATCCAGCCAAAATTTCATTGTTTGGGAAATGAGCTTTAAAAAAAGGATGAGTTTTATTTGTTAATAAAACAGTTATCTCTTTTTCATTCTCTTTTTTTGTTATCTCTAAAATTTTAAATAGATTTTTCAAAATATAATGTACCTAGGATAAATTTTTGATGTTGATTATATAATAAATTCTCTTAATATTATTTTTTTAAAGCTTAAGAGTAATATAGATATAATAATCCCTTAATTTTTATATAAGGGAATAGAAAATATGGCAATTTCAATAGATAATTTTAAGCAAGTGTTAATTGATGGTTTAAAGCTAGAAGATATAACAGTTGATGATATAGATAACAATTCAGCTTTGTTCGGAGAAGAGGGGATTGGTTTAGACTCTGTTGATTCAATAGAGTTAGTTTTAATTATTGAAAAAGAGTATGGAGTAAAAATTAGTAATAGTGCTGATTATAAAACTATTTTTTCATCAGTTCAAAATTTATTAAACTATATAAATGAAAATTTAAAATAAGAAGTTGTCATGGAAGAAAATTGTGATGTACTTATAATTGGGGGAGGACCTAGTGGTTCTATTGCTGCTTGTAAACTTTTAAAAGCTGGGTTTAGCGTAACAATTTTGGAAAAATTAGAGTTTCCAAGATTTGTAATAGGTGAGTCACTTCTTCCAAAATGTAATGAAGTTTTAGAAAGTATAGGAATTTTAGATGTAATAAAAGAGCAAGGTTTTATGTTAAAACCTGGAGCTATTTTTATTGATGAAGATAAAATTGAAGAGATAATTGATTTTAGAGAGAATTTAGGTCAAAAGTGTAATACAAGTTTTCAAGTAAAAAGAGAAGAGTTTGATAATGTTTTACTTCAAACAGCTATTAAATTAGGTGCTGATGTAAGACATAAAGTTGAAGTTATAGATTATGATAATGAAAAAAATATTATATACGCACAAAATGAAGATGGAGTAAAAAGTAGTTTTAAAGCAAGATTTGTTTTAGATGCTTCTGGATATGGAAGAGTTTTACCACAACTTTTAAATCTTGATGAGCCATCTGATTTAAAACTAAGAAATGCAATTTTAACAAGAATGACAGGCGAAACAAGAAGAGATAAAGAGAATGAAGGTTTTATAGATATTGTTATACACGATGATAATAAAGCTTGGTTTTGGGGAATTCCTTTTAGCGATGGAGTAACTTCTATTGGTATAGTTTGTGAAGAGAACTATTTTTTAGATACAGGACTTTCAAAAGAGGAGTTTTTGTTAAAAGCTATAAATAGCCATAAATATTTAAAAGAAAAATATAAAAATGCAAAACAAGTGGCACCTGTAAGAATCATAAATGGTTACTCAGCATCTATTAAAAAGATGTATGGAAAAGGTTTTGCCATGAGTGGAAATGCTACAGAATTTTTAGATCCTGTTTTCTCTTCAGGTGTTACATTGGCATTGGAATCATCTTCAAGAGTTGCATCTTTGATTATTGATGAGTTAAATGGGAAAGAAGTAAATTGGCAAAAAGATTATGAAGATTATATGATGATGGGTATAAATGTTTTTAGAGAGTTCGTATATGCTTGGTATAGTGGAAAACTAAGAAAAATATTTTATGCTAAAAATAAATCTAAACAGATAAAACAATCTATTGCTTCAATACTTTCAGGATATGTTTGGGATGAAAATAACTATTTTGTGAAAAATACAAAACAAAGAATTGATGCACTTGTTGAAATGAGTGAGAGCAAAAATTAATGAATTTTAAAAATAGAGTTTTTATAAACTATTTTGACACTATTTCTTGTGCAGGAAAAAATGCGAATGAGCTTTTCTCTTCAATTTGTGAAAAAAAAGATACTATAACTTTAGATACAAATTATGTAAAAGATAGAGTTGTAGCAATTGGAAAGATAAAAAAAGAAAAATATTTAAATGATATTTTGCTTGAAAGATTAAAAGAACTTTTGAAAAATTTAAATTTAAAAGATTTTCAAGATACTCTTTTGGTTGTAGGTTCTAGTGTTGGTGGAATGAGTGAAACTGAAAATCTATATTTTAAAGATAAAAACTATAAAAATATAGATTATAAAAAACATCCAATAGATTCAATAGCATATTTTTTAAAAAAACACTTTACTTTTTATGATGATATATCTTTCTCGACTGCTTGTACTTCAAGTGCAAATGCATTAGGTTATGCAAAAGAGGTAATACAAAAAGGTATATATAAAAATGTTTTAGTTGTTGGAATTGATGATTTATCATATACAACTGTTTGTGGATTTTCAGCTTTAAGTGTTTTATCTTCAAAACCTTGTACACCTTTTGATAAAAATAGAGAGGGTATGAATGTAGCTGAAGGTTTTGGTATTTTATTTTTACAAGATAAAAAACAAGATAGTTCAATAGAAATTTTAGGTGTTGGATATAGTTCAGATGCACATCATATGACACAACCACATCCTCAAGGTTTAGGAGCATTTGAAGCTATGAAAAATGCTTTAAAAGATGCTAAACTAAAACCAGATGATATAGAGTACATAAATACTCATGGAACTGGAACTTATGCAAATGATTTTTCAGAATTAACAGCAATTAAAGAGCTTTTTAAAGATAGTAAATTAAAACCAAAAGTTAGTTCTACAAAATCAATTACGGGACATACTTTAGGTGCTGCTGGAGCTATTGAAGCTATTATATGTTGTATGGTTTTAAAAAATCAAACTATTTTGCCAAATAAAGGTTTAAATGAGATAGAAATAGATGGAATAAACTATTCAATGATTACTTCTAAGCAAGATATAAAATATACTCTTAGTAACTCTTTTGCATTTGGTGGGAATAATACATCTTTGATTTTTGGAATATGTAATGAAGATTAATTTAGAAATATTAGATGCTTTTTATCTTTTTGATAAAGAGAGTGTTGAAGAGCTAAATACAAAAGAGTTAGTACCTCAAATGGTTTTTAGAAGAAGATTAACAAAAGCTTCAAAGCTTGTAATTGAAGCTTTACATAAAATAGATGCAAAAAATAGCAGAATTATATATGGAAGCTCTTTTGGAGAGTTGCTATCTTCATCAAATATATTAAAAGCTATCTTAGATGAAAGTATGCTTTCACCAACAGATTTTCAAAATTCTGTTTATAATACAGCAGTTTCATATGCTTCTATTTTATTTGAAAATAAAAATGAGATACTTACTATTTCAAGCGGAGATGAAACTTCTTTAAAAGTTTTAAAAGCAGGTGCAATTAAAGCTTTGGATAAAGATGAGGTAGTTTTGATTTGTAGTGAAACTATAAATATTCCAAATATAAAAGAGATAAACTCTTGTGTTGATTTTTTAGAGTCTGTTGTTGCTTTAAAAGTAAAAATAAGCGAAGAAAATAGTACTATAAATCTTGAAAATATACCTTTAAAAGGTTTTCCTAACTCTATAAAACATCTTATGTTTCTTGCTCAAAACTTTGATAAAACTAAAAAAAATATTGTAAGAGTTGATATATGAAAAATTTACCTCACCAAAAACCAATTAGATTTGTAGAAGAAATTGTAAAAAAAGATGCAGATTTTATTTTTGTATCTTGCTCTTTTCCATATTTTCCAACACTTCCAATGATATGTGAAGCAGCAGCTCAAAGTAGTATTGCTTTTTCACAAAATGAAAAACCACAAATTGGATTTTTAATTACTCTTAAAGATGTTGAGCTTCTAAAAGATTGCAATATTTTAGAATTTCAAATAAAAATTAAAAAAGATACAAGCTTTGATTTACTAAATGAGTTTAGCTTTGAACTTATAAATCAAAATGATATTTATGCAAAAGGAACTTTTATTGTTAAGTTACAAGATTAAATATATTTTTGTAATATTTTTTCTATTTTCTAAGATATTTGCAGATGAATTTTATATACAAGAACCAGTTTTAAACTCTCAAGTGTATATAAATGTTGATGGAAATATTGAAAATGAACCAATAGTTTTTGTACATGGTTTAGGTGATGAAGCTTCAACTATTTGGCAAGAAACTATACATAAATTAAAAGATAACTACTATGTAATAACTTTTGATTTACCAGGATTTGGAAAATCATCAAAAGATAATGTTGAATATACACCAGAAAAATATGCACAAGTTTTAGATTTTTTAGTTTCTAAATTTTTAGATAATAGACAATTTTATTTAGTTGGGCATTCTATGGGTGGAGCTATTAGCCTTAAATATGCTACTTTACATCAAGATAAAATTAAAAAACTTTTTGTTATTGATTCTGCTGGAATTTTACATAAAGATTCCTATGGTGAATTTATGATAAAAAATCAAGTTAGTAAAATGGTTGATGAAAATAGTAGAAGTGAATTAAATGGTCAAATATCACAATTTGCAACCAATATAACAAATAGTTTAGCAAGTATTTTACCAAAAGATTTAAGTAGTGTTGTAAGAGATGAAAGAATTAGAACAAAATTTTTAAATTCGCCAACTTCAATAGCAGCATTAGGTCTTATGACTGAAGATTGGTTTGAATTACATAATATTAAAACTCCTACAATGATATTATGGGGTGAAAATGATGGAGTTACTCCTTTACGAAGTGGATATGTTTTAAATTTTTTATTGGATAATTCAGAGCTATTTATAATAAAAAATAGTGGACATGTTCCAATACTTGATTCAAAAGAAGATTATTTTAATTATTTAGATTATTTTTTGAATAATGATATAAAAAAAGATGAAAAAATATATAAGCAAAGTAGTTTAAGCAGAGAGTTAAAAAATAGTAAAGGTGAATTGAAAGATTGTAGTTATAAATACTTAAAAATTGTTAATTCAAATAATTTATATTTAAACAACTGTAATATAGAAAAACTTATAATTGAAAATTCTGATGTTTATATAATAGATTCAAATATAGGTTCAAGTTCTAACTCAATACAAGCAATAAACTCTAATATAAATATAACATCAACTATTATAAAAGGAGATATTGCAATAAATCTGTTTAATTCAAAACTTGATATTGCAGGTTCAAAAATAGAAGCTAATAGCACAGCTATTTTTAGTCAAGGAATAAATGATGTAATTTTTTCTTTAACTACTATTATAAGTCCAGTAACAAAAAAAGTATTTCATAAAAAAATAACAATGAATAACAAAGAAAAATATTAGGAGAACATATGGAAAAGAATTTCTTTCAAGATGCGCAAAATTTATCAACTTTAGAGGCTTTATATGAAGCACAAAAAATAGCTTTTGCTCCAATAGTGTTTCAAGTTGCTAGAGTTTTAAGAGATACAAATATTTTAAATATTTTATCAAAGAATAAAAATGGTTTAAGTATTGAAGAGTTATCTGAGATTTCTGATTTATCTATTTATGCTATAAAAGTTTTAAGTGAAACAGCAATAAGTGCAAATATTTTATATGAGAAAGATAATAAACTTTTTATTTCAAAAATTGGTATATTTATAAATAGTGATAAGATGACAAAAGTAAATATGAATTATAACCACTATGTAAACTATCTTGGACTTTATAATTTAGAAGAGTCAATAAAAAGTAAAAAACCTGAAGGTTTAAAAGTTTTTGGAGATTGGGAAACTATATATCCAGCACTTTCAAGCTTACCGCAAAAAGTTCAAGATAGTTGGTTTGAATTTGATCATTTTTACTCTGATTCTGGATTTCCAAAGGCAATAGAGTATTTGAATAATTTAAATATAAAATCTATTTTGGATATTGGTGGAAATACTGGTAAATTTGCTATGGAGTTATCAAGTAAATATCCACAAATTGATATTACAATAATGGATTTACCGCAACAAATAAAATTAGCAAAAAAAAATATTTATGAAAAGAATTTAACAAATATTTCATTTATTGAATCTAATGTATTACTAAATGATATTAATGTACCAGATGATATAGATATTATTTGGATGAGCCAATTTTTAGATTGTTTTGAAGATGAACAAATAGAACAGATTTTATTAAAAGTAAAAAACTCTATGGGTAAAAATAGTCAAGTTTGTATAATGGAGCCATTTTGGGATAGACAAAACAATGAAATAGCTTCATATTGTGTAATAAATACAAGTCCATATTTTACAGCTATTGCAAATGGATATAGTAAGATGTTTAGGTATAGTGATTTTGAGAAAGTATTGCTAAAAGTTGGTTTTGAGATTGTTGAAGTAAGTGATAATATTGGATTGTGTCAAACAATTATTAGATTAAAATAAAAAGTATTTTTTATAATATCTTAAACTTTTAAGTAATACAATGAAGATATTATTGCAAGGAGTTTCAAATGCAAATAAATTCTAATCCTCTTTTTAATCAAAGCTCATATTTAAATGCAAGTCAATCGTTAAATAGGATTGCAACTGGTCTTGAATTGAATAAATCAAGTGATAATGCCGCTAATTTAGCAATAGCTAATAGTCTATTATCACAATCAAACGGGTATTCACAAGCACTAGAAAATACAAATTCAGCAATTGCAGCAACTCAAATAGCTTCTGGTTCTACAAATGAACAATCAAAAATATTGGACAATGTAAAAGAAAAACTTCTTCAAGCTTCAACAGACACTACAAGTCAAGAAGGAAGAGATAATATTTTAAAAGATATAAAATCTCAATTAGAACAGTTTGATAAAATTGCAAGTAGTACAAACTACAATGGTCAAACTCTACTTCAAAAAAGTGCAACAGATAAATCAAATTCAGATGTACAACAGTATCAATCAGGCTTAAAAGGTGAGGATATTATTGAAACATCTGGTATTGCTTCAAATACAACTGCATTTGGACTTAGTGGTTTAGTAAATCAAGATGCCTCAACATTTACAGCACAAACTGCTAGAGATTTTTTAGAAACAGTTGATAACTCTATTACTAGTTTAAATAGTATTAGAGGTGAAATAGGTACTGTTCAAAATCAACTTGAAAGCTCTGGAAGAAATCTAATGACACAAAGAACAAACACTTTAAATGCAGCTTCAATGTTTGATACTGATTACGCAAAAGAATCTTCAAACTTTTCAAAAGAGAATATTTTGGCAAAAATGGGTGCTTTTGGACAAGTTCAAGCAAATTTTATAAATCAACAGATGGTTTCAAGATTACTTTCTTAGTTGTTTTTAATACTGTTTACTTAAAGCAAGAGGGAATTTTTTATTTCCCTCTTGTATATAAATTTTATAAAATATTATTTTAACCATTTAAAAGGATTTGCATCTTTAAATTGTTCTGATGTTTCTCCAGAGTATGTAGGATAATCTGTAAGATCTAGTTTTTTAACTTTTGCACCCTTTTTTAAATCAAGTTTTGCAATATCTACCCAAAAAATAGATGGTGAAGAGAGTGCTGAAAATGGATATATCTATAATACAGAATTTATATATATATTGCCAATAATCGCAGGAATTGATAATAAAATATCACTGTTTTATGATATCGGTCGTGTTTATATGAGTAAAAATTTTAGTCAAGAAAAATCAAGAACACTTCAATATATAGGATTTGGATATAAAGTTAATTATAGAAATTTCTTTGCAAATAGTTACTTAACTTATTTATTTTTATGTCCTATTTTATGTTGACAGATCAATTTACCAATAGTCTTTAGTTTATCATTATCATTTTCTCTATATCGAATTAAATAGATTTTATCTATTTCTTTGTTGTTTTCGTTTATAATGCTTTTATAGAAGATACCTTCTTCGTTGGTTGGAATTCTTTTTGGTAGAGTCCTTAAAATTATCATTTTTAGTCCTTATTTAGTCCGTGTGATTTTGTAAATATTGCTAAATATCGATAATTTATTATGCTCTAACAAAACATTTAAAACAGCGATTTAATGGGTATTGTATGATATTTATAAATAAAGATAAAAGGATGATTATGGGACTAGGTGTAGGAATAGTAGGACTTCCAAATGTAGGGAAAAGTACAACTTTTAATGCTTTAACAAAAGCACAAAATGCGCAAGCGGAGAACTATCCGTTTTGTACTATTGAGCCAAATAAAGCAATAGTTCCAGTTCCTGATAAAAGATTAGATGAGTTAGCAAAAATTGTTAATCCAGATAAGATTCAACACTCAACTATTGATTTTGTTGATATTGCAGGACTTGTAAGAGGTGCTAGTAAAGGTGAGGGTTTAGGAAATCAATTTTTATCAAATATTAGAGAAGTTGAAGTTATTTTACACATGGTTAGATGTTTTGAAGATGGAAATATTGTTCATGTTGAGGGTGATGTAAATCCTTTAAGAGATATTGAAATTATTGAAACAGAGTTAATTTATGCTGATATTTCTCAGCTAGAAAAAAAGATAGAAAGACTTAAAAAACAGTCAAAAGGAAGTAAAGAAGCTGCATCTCAACTTGTGATTGCCGAAGAGCTATATGCTCATATTGGTGAACTTCAACCTGTTAAAACTTTTGAAAATTGTGATAATGAAGCATTTATAGCTTTAGATAAAGAGCTTAGATTTTTATCAAATAAAGATGTTATTTATGGAGCAAATGTAGATGAAGATACTCTAAGCTCTGGAACAAATAAATATGTAGAACTTGTAAAAGAATACGCTCAAACAGTAAATGCAGATGTTATTGTTTTATGTGCAAAAATCGAAGAAGAGCTTGTAGGTCTTGAAGATGAAGAGGCAAGAGCATTTTTGGATGATTTAGGAGTTGCTGAATCAGGTTTAGAGCAAATTATTCAAAAAGCATTTGATAAATTAGGACTTCAAAGTTATTTTACAGCTGGAAAAATTGAGGTTCGTGCTTGGACTATAAGAAAAAATACAAAAGCACCACAAGCAGCTGCAGTTATTCACAACGATTTTGAAAAAGGTTTTATAAAAGCTGAGGTTATATCTTATCTTGATTTTGTTAATTTTGGTGGAGAATCTAAGTGCAAAGATGCTGGAAAATTAAGACTTGAAGGTAAAGATTATGTTGTTCAAGATGGTGATGTAATGCATTTTAGATTTAATGTTTAGATAAAATTCAAGGGGATATTTTGCAAATTGATGATTTATTAAGAAGAGTTGAGTCCCTTCCACCTCTTCCTAGAACAATTATTTTAATAGAAGAATATAGAAGAAAAAGTGAAAAAGAGATAAGCGAACTTCATGATATTATAAGTAAAGATGCTTTGATTGTAACAAACCTTTTAAAAATAGCAAATTCAGCTATGTTTGGTTTTAGAAGTAAAGTTGAAACTCCTCTTAGAGCAATATCTCTGCTTGGAATAAACTTTACAATATCTGTTGCTATTTCAGCTAGTAGCCAAAAGCTATTAGTTACAACTTTGGCTCCATATGGACTTACAAATGATAATTTTATGAATTCATCAAATATTGCATCTGTTTTGGCTAGTTTGTGGTTAGGTAAAATAGATGAAAGCATAAGAGATGAGATTATTTTACCTGCTCTTTTACTTGATATTGGGAAATATATTATTGCAGATATTATTATAAATGAGCAAAAAGAGAAAGAGTTTAAAGCAAAAATAGATGAAGGGATTTTATCTATTGAAGATGTAGAAAAAGAGTTTTTAGGATTTTCTAGCGCATATGTAACATCACAAATTTTTAAACATTGGAAGCTTAGTCCAAATTTGATAAATAGTATTGAATTTGTAGATGATATCAAAAATGTTTCAGTAGAGTTTGAAAGAAAAGCAAAAATTTTAAGTGTAATCAAAACTGTTGCAAATATAAAAGAACCTTTAAGCGAAAAATCAATTAAAGAGGGAATTATTAAGGCAAAAGAGTATGGATTTGATACAAAGATATTAGCTCAAACTATAGAAAATCTTAAAATAAAAATAGATTTATATTAAGACTATTTCAAAGCCCAAGAAGTAGAATTTCAAAAAGGTTTTCTACTTCATCATCATTTAGATTTATGGTTTTTTTTGTAATAAAAAGCTCTTTTATCTTTAAATAATCAAAAACTTTTCCTCTTATGCATGTTTTATGAACAGGTAAAAAACCTCTTACTATTGATAAATCACTATTTATTTCAACTTCACAAATAAGACACTCAAAATCAGTATGAAGTCTTCCTTCATGCTCTAAAATTGAAAGATATGACTCTATAATAGCTCTATAAACATTTTGTTTCTCTATTTTTGAAACTAAATTTTCTAAAAGAAAAAAGTAGAATGGTTCTAAGTCATGAAGTTCTTTTAAGTGAGTATAAAAAAGTTTAAGATACCTTTGCCAAGCATACATTTTTTGGTTATTTAAAATCCAAGGGAAACCTAGTTGAATTACATCTTTAAGTCTTGAAATAGAAGACTTTGTACTTTCAAGTTCAAAGTCTATTTTGTAACCAATATTGATATTTGAGTGTCTTGCTCCATAAAATCTATATGTCGTAATCAACTCATTTTCGCATATAATAGTGACAATTAAATCATCATCTTTTACAGCTTTTATATCAATAATATAGCCTTGCACATCTTAAGCTTATAGTTAATCTTCGTTTGAATCTTCAAGCATATCAACTATTTCATCATAAATCTCTTTAGCTTCTTCATCATCTATTTCACCAGCTTCTAAATCTTTTAAAAGCTCCTCAAAATCTCTTTTCATCTCTTGCATATTTTCAAGCTCTTCTTTTAACTCAGGAGTATCTTTTTTTGCAGCAATTATTTCAAAAATATCATCTATATGATCTTCTATTTCAACTAAAACTTCATTATTTATTATCTCTTTAAGTTCTTCTTGGATACTCATTTTCTCACCTTATTTAATTTTTTGAATTATATCAAAAGATTTCTAGCCTTTTGCTTCAATAATATCGTATAATTGATTTGATATAATATTGCGATAAATTTTAAGGAGACTATAATGTCATATTTTAAAGGTGTTTCTATAGCAAAAGCAGCAAATATTTTATACGATGGAAATATTACAAGCCGTGCTATTACATTTGAAGATGGAAGCAAAAAAACTTTAGGAATTATGTTAGAAGGTGAGTATGAGCTTAATACTGTAAATAAAGAGGTTATTGATATTCAAAGAGGTAAAATTGATTTATTAGTTCCTGCTTCTGATTGGCAAGAGTTTGAAGGTCCTGCATCTTTTACTATTCCTGCAAATACAAAATTTAGATTAAGAGTGCATAGTTTAGTTGATTATTGTTGCTCTTTTATTAAAGATTGATTTTTGTTAAACAATGCGATTTTCGCATTGTTTAGTGATGTTTTTTTGGTAATGTATCTAAAGTTATATCTTCAAATTTCAAAACTTTTTTTCCAAAATGGTCTTTTGAAAACTCATTTGCACTATTTTCATCTTTAAATGGGATTAATTCATCTCCCATAGGTCCCATAACATTTGAACCAATTACAAAAAAAGCATTTTTTGCATCTATTTGCTCAAGAGTATAATAATCAGTAACTTTTATAGTTGGATTTTTTAAATCAGCATTTTTTATATATTTTGTTGGTTCAAAATAAAATTTTATCATATCTTTTACTCCATCAAAATAGTAACTCTCTTTATCTGTTTTAATTGTAGCTATCCATTTTTCATATTTTGCTACAAACATACCACAAACAGGACATTTTGTATCTTTTGGAATAGTTAAACTACTATTTTGATTAGAAACTTCATTTGTATTGTGATGTTGCATATTGTGGTTAGAGTGATCCATCGCAAAAATTGTTGTACTCAAAAGTAACATTGAAGTAAGAATTTTTTTTCTCATAATTTCCCTTTATTTTAAATTTTATAAGTATATGAAAAATGAGTTAATTTTTCGTTAATTTTTTAAGTTTTTATATATCAAAAGTGAATATAATTTGTAAAAATTAAAGGTAAGTTATATGTTATTGGGAAAATGTCCATATTGTGATGATGGAGAAATTGAAGTTAGAAAAAAAGAGGTAAGAGGAAAAAAAGTTGAATTATATGCTTGTAGCAATGCTTCTTGGACAACTGAAGATGGAGAGTTTTTTGAATTAACATCTACTTCAAAATGTGGATTTAAAATTTGGCAAAATTCTCTTAGTCGATATGGGCATTGGCTAAAACATAGTGAAATAAGAGAACTTCTAAGTAACAATGAAGTAGAGATAAAATTAAAAACCCAAAAAAGATTTGGGTTTAAAAATGAAAATAGAAAAGATTATTACAAAATTGCTATTTTAGATCCTGAATATGGTATTAAAATACTCTTTTAAAACTCCACTGTTTTATAAATCATAGTTACTAAGACAAAAAGATTTAAAAGTAGTACAAATTTTTTATAAGAAGTTGATTTTGTTTTTTCTTTTATTTTTATTCCAAAATATACTCCAATTAAAGAACCAATACCAATAATAGCTCCTTCATAATAAAGCATATTTCCATATAATGAAGTTGATATAAATCCACCAATAGATGAAAAAATAACAAAAAATAGTCCCAAAGAAGTAGCTACTTTTAAATCATATTTTAAAAACTGAACCAATATTGGAAGAAGCATTAAAGAACCACCAATTCCAATACTCATTGCAAAAATTCCAACACAAAATCCAATAAATGCAAGTAAAAATATATTTTTATCCGCTTGTATTACTTCTTGAGAAGCAGGAGCATTAAATATAGTATAAATAGTATAAATAAGTACAGCAATAAAAAGATATTGAAGATAAATATCTGGAATTGAAGGTAAAAAGTAACCACTACAAAGTCCACCAATACTAGCACCAATTCCTAAAATTATACCATCACGGAATAAACTTTTTATCTTTTTTGAGTTTAAAAAAGAGCCATAAATAGATGAAAAAACCATCTGCATTATAGAGATTGCAACAGCTTCTTTCATAGCAAATCCAGCAAGCAAAAGCATTGGAATTAAAATACTTCCACCACCAATTCCAAAAAAACCAGATGTAAAACCTGTAATAAGACCAAAAGCTAATAATTCAAATTCCAAAATTACTCTTTTTTATTTGAGTTTAGAGTATCAATAAAGTCGTCGTACTCTTTTTCTAAAATTTTATTCTTCTCTTCTAGGGTACAGTTTTCCTCTTTTTTTATAGAACACTCAAGATTTGCTATTCTTTCTATTAGATATTTAAACATCTCTTTGTTTATATCTGGTAACTCATTATGAGCCATTTTATCTCTTTTATTATCTTTTTTGATAATTCTTGCAGGTACTCCAACAGCAGTTGAATTTTCAGGAACATTAGTAACTACAACAGAGTTTGCTCCAATTTTTGAGTTAGTACCAATTGTAATATTTCCTAAAATTTTTGCTCCACTTCCAATAACTACATTTGATTTAATTGTAGGGTGTCGTTTACCTTTATCAAGACTAACTCCTCCCAAAGTTACACCTTGATAGATTAAAACATCATCTTCTATAATAGAAGTTGAACCAATAACAACCCCAATAGCATGGTCTAAAAATACTCTTCTTCCAATTGATGCAGCAGGATGAATATCTGTTTTTGTAAAAAAAGATGATATCCCAGAAATAGCACGAGAAAGTTTTTCAAAGCCTTTTTTATATAAGATATGAGCAATTCTATGATTTATAATTGCCCAAACTCCAGGATAATTAAAAAATATTTCAAAGCTTGAATTAAAAGCTGGATCATTTAGTTTTGGAACAGAAAAATCTTCTTTGATTTGATTCCACAAAGATATTTTTTCTTCTTCATTTTTTATTTCATTCGTCATCGTAATAACTCCAGATAGTTTTTAAATAACTATTGTCATCTAAATATTTTTTTAATATCTCATAAGTTTCACTTGGAAGATTTCTACTTAAAATTGTTTTTATCTCTTGTGTATCGTAGTCAATATCATCTAAAATATCTATAACTTTTTGAGATTCCAAAAGTTTTTCTAAAATTACTTCTTCATCTTTGAATACCACATTAACCTCAGTTGGATGAGAAAAAAGGTTGTGTTTCATTCCTAAGGTATCTTGATATGCTCCTACATTGAAAAATCCTAAGAAATAATCCTCTTTATTTAAGTTTACATCATGCAAATATAGAGGTTTTTTCATATCAAAAGGAATTTCTCCATCGCTATCACAAGTTATATCCCAAAGACTTGCACTTCTTGTTGGTTTTTTATCCAAATGAGTTATTGGCATAATTGGAAACTCTTGGTCTATTCCCCAATAATCAGGTAAAGATTGGAAAAGTGAGAAATTAAGTAGATATTTTTCTTGAATATTTTTATCAAATCTTTTAAGCTCTTCATAATCATCAACTTGAAGAAGTGAAATAGCTTTTTTGATAATTTGATGAGTTAATATTTCAGCATTTGATCTATCTTGTAAATCTATATATCCTAAATCAAAAAGAGTTAAAAGTGATTCTAAATGGTCGATACTATCATGCATAAACTCATAAGCTTTTTTCTTTGTCATATCTTTGAAGAGTTCTCTTAACTCTTCTATTAAAGGAGGATTTTTTTCTTTTAATTTTAGATGATCAAGCTCATATTCAGCTGAAAATAACTCTAAAACAGGAGCTATCAAAACAGTTGAAGCAGCACTTATAAATCTTCCTGATTCAGTAAAAATATTTGGTTCTTCAACTCCCTTTTGTCTTGCAATATCTTTTAAAGTAAATACAACATCACTTGCAAATTCAGCAAGTGAGTAAAATCTAGATTGTTCGTAGGCACTATATTCTACACTTAATCCTCCACCGATATTTATAGAGTTAAGTTTTTTTGCACCTAGATTTTTAAGTTCAGCATATATATGACCAGATTCTCTAAGAGCTTTTTTTAAAGGTTTAATAGTATTCATAGCAGAACCTATGTGAAAATGAATCATTGTTAATAAATCCTCAAGTTCATTTTCTTGCATAAGCTCAAAAGCTTCTAAAATTTCTGTTGAAGTAAGTCCAAATTTAGAGTCAATTCCTCCACTTTTTGCCCAAACACCACTTCCTCCGCTATGAAGTCTTACTCTTAAACCTACATTTGGAGCTTCCATTTTTGTCTCTTTTAAAACTTCCAAAATCATCTCTAGCTCATTTAAACCCTCTATAATAACAGTAATATCGTGTCCCATAGATTTTGCAATGAAGCATAGATGAATCATCTCTTTATCTTTAAATCCATTTACAGTTATTGGACTTCCCATGTTGTTGTAAGTCATAGCAATAACAAGTTCAGCTTTACTTCCAGCTTCAAGACCATAGTTATATTTTTTTCCAGAATTTACTAAAGGATGAATAAAGTTTGGTAGCTGATTTACTTTTAGAGGAAAAACAGCGTTAAATTTTCCTTTATAATCATACTCTTTAATACTCGCATTAAAAGTGTTAAAAAGTGTTTTAACTTGTTTTTTTGTAATATGTGGAAATCTTAAAAGTAAGGGTCCTTTAAACCCTTGCTTTCTTACATCTTTTACAATTTTTATTAAAGATGGATACGGTTTGTAGTTTACTTTTACAACTCCATCTTCAATAAAAAAGTTATCATCACCCCAAATATCTATTCCATATCTGTTTTTCATATTAAAAATCCTCTAAAATTATATTATTTTCTTCTTTTGTATTTAAATTTTTTGTATAAATCATTCCATTTTCTAGCTCTTTTTCTCCAATAAGTGCAACAATATTACAATTCAATTTTTCAGCAATTGAAAAATGTTTTGCAAATCCTCTTGGAGTGTATTCAATATAAGTTTTTGTTGTTTTTCTTTTTTTAATAGCTATTTCAAAAGCTTTATTTAGACTACTTTCATCTAAAACTCCAATATACAAAAAATCCTCTTTTTGCTCTTTTACTTTTATAAGTTCAAGAAGTCTTTC
The DNA here is from genome assembly GCF_002993025.1 of Arcobacter cryaerophilus gv. crypticus. Classification (GTDB taxonomy): domain Bacteria; phylum Campylobacterota; class Campylobacteria; order Campylobacterales; family Arcobacteraceae; genus Aliarcobacter; species Aliarcobacter cryaerophilus_B. The sequence goes on from NZ_NXGI01000021.1 coordinate 99,945, forward strand.
AATTCCAATAGCAAATCCAATTCCAGCTGTACTTTTTCCACCAAGATACTCAACCAATCTATCATATCTTCCACCACCAGCAATTGCACTTTGAGCTCCAATTTCATTGCTTACAAACTCAAATGCAGTTTTGTTGTAATAATCAAGCCCACGAACTAAATTTGAATCAATTTCATAATTTACTTTATTAAAATCCAAAATCTCTTTTAATTTTTCAAAATCACTATTGCAAGAGCTACATAAACTATTTGTTATTTTTGGTGCATCTTTTAAAAGAGTTTGACACTTCTCATTTTTGCAATCTAATACTCTAATTGGATTTGTATCAACTCTTCTTTTGCAATCTTCACACAACTCATTCTTAAAACTATTTAGATGATTTATTAAGTTATCTTTATATTGAGGCATACATTCAGTACAACCCAAAGAGTTTAGTTTTAAAGTAAATCCAATACCAAAATATTCAAGAATTTCACGAATAAGCATAATAATATTTGCATCTTCATAAACATTTGCTATTCCAAAAACTTCACAACCAAATTGGTGAAACTCTCTTAATCTTCCTTTTTGTGGTCTTTCATATCTAAACATAGGTCCATAGTAGTACCACTTGTAAGTTCCACCAGCTTTATCTAGCTTTTTCTCAACAAAATGTCTTACAACTCCAGCAGTTCCTTCAGGTCGCAAGCATACATCATTTTGTCCTTTGTCAATAAATTGATACATCTCTTTATTTACAATATCACTACTTTCTCCAACACTTCTTTTAAAAAGTGCTGTCTCTTCTAAAAGTGGAGTTTCAATATAAGAAAAACCGTATTTTTGTGCAATTTTTGAAGCATTTTCAATAAAATATGTAAAAAGTTCGCTATCACTTCCTACAATATCTTTCATTCCTCTTAAACTTTGAATTGTATTACTCATTTATAAAATCCTCAATCTTCTTTGCAATCTCATCTATGCTTAAGCTAGCATCTATAAAAGTGTGTTTTATCTCTAGTTTTAAAATAGTCTCTTTTAGTCTTTCTTGAATATCTAAAAGATAATCTAATCCTCTTTTTTCAATACTATCATTTGGTTTTTGAGACAATCTTTTTTGTAATTCATCTTTTTTAAGCTCTAGTAAGATTACTTTTTGTGGAAAATTATTTGAAGTTGCTAGACGATTTAATTCTATTAAATCATCTATTTTTCTATCTTTTGCATAAGCAATTCCAGATATAAATGAACGGTCACTAATAATTAATTTATTTTTATTTTTTAAGATAATCTCTTTCGTATGTTCAGCTCTATCTGCAAGAAACATAAACATTTCGGCTAAACTACTATTTGATTCTCCACTTAAAATCATCTCTCTTAGTTTAATTCCAAGTTTTGTTCCACCTGGCTCTTTTGTAAAAACTGCATTTGGAAATTTATTTTTTAAGATTTCTAACTGTGTTGATTTTCCAGCTGTATCTATTCCTTCAATTACTACATACATTCTAAAACCTCTTTAGGAACTAGATGTTCAAATTTTCCTTTAAATCTTATAATTTCTCGCACAATAGTAGAGCTTACAAAGGCATGTTCTAGTGTTGGCATTAGGTAAACTGTTTCAAGATTATGATTTATTGAAGAGTTTGCATATCCCATTTGAAGTTCAAATTCAAAATCACTAACAGCTCTTAATCCTCTTATAATAGTATTGATTTGTAAATCTTTTGCTAAATCAACCAAAAGAGTATCAAAACCAACAACTCTTACATTTTTAAGATTTTTTGTAACAGCTTTTACAAACTCTACTCTTTTTTCATGACTAAACATAGGTTTTTTTAGTTCACTTTTTGCAACACTTATAATTACTTCATCAAAAATTTTTGTGGCTCTTTCAATAATATCTAAGTGCCCAATAGTAATAGGGTCAAAAGTCCCACTATATATAGCTTTTTTATATGAGCCAGTATAGTTATAATCGTTATTTTTCATATCTATTTCCATCTTTTATATAGTTTGTTATCTATTTTTAATAAATCCATCCATTTTCCAATAATAAAGTTTTCCATATCTTCTAAAGTTTGCTGAGAGCTATAATATCCCAAAATTGGAGGTGCAATTACAACTCCTAAATTTGAAAGCTTTAGCATATTTTCTAGCATTATTGTATTTAAAGGTAACTCTCTTGGAGCTATTATAATCTCTCTTTTTTCCTTTAGCATTACAGAAAAAGCTCTAGTAATTAAACTATCAGCAATTCCTACACTACATTTTGCCAAAGTATTTGAACTACAAGGAAGAATAATCATCTTATCAACTTTAAAAGAGCCAGATGCTAAAGAAGCTCCTATGTTTTTATCATTAAAAAGTGTTATATTTTCATCATTTTTGAATATCTCTTTAGTTTTTATACCATTTTCAAGTTTTAAAGCCTTTTTAGAACTTTTTGAAAATACTACAAAAATTTCAATATCTTTTGGTATTTGTTTTATAAATTTCAAAGCTAGATTTACTCCACTAGCACCTGAAATTCCAACTGTTAATCTCAATATTTACCTCTTGAATAATTTAATTATAAAAAGCTTGATATTAGCAAATAAAAGCTTCAAGTTTTATTTTATATCAAAATATGTATAAGCTTTTATTAAATATTAAAAGGATAACATTTTGTATAAATTTAAATATAAAACTATTACAAAAAAGAGGTATAAAAATGTCAAAAAATTTCACATATATTAGAAAAAATAGAAATAATATGAATTATACAGATGAACAAAAAAATCTTATTGCAAAATATATTTTAAAAAATTCATTAACTATTTATAAAAATATTGAAATAGAGATAAACAGATCTTCTCAAGAGAAAAATATTATTCAACTTTTAGAAAATTGTGAAAAAAATTCTACAATAATTGTTGCAAACTTAAATGTTTTTGGAAGAACTATCGATAGAATTTTAGAAATTGTAAAGTTTTTATTATCAAATAAGATAAGAATAATTGTTGTTGAACAAAATTTAGATTTGTTAAGTAACGATGACAAGCTTTCATTGATGATTTTAAATATTATAAAAATGACTATATCTTTAGAAAAAGAGCTTCAAAGCTTAAGAACAAAAGAGGCATTAAATGCAAAAAAAGAGGATGGTATTGCTCTTGGAAAACCAAAAGGAACTATTCAAAAATCAAAATTTGATGAGCAAAGAGGCAAAATTGAGGAATTACTAGCTATGGGTTTAAGTGTGCGAAAAATATCAAAACTTTTAGGATATAACAACCATATAGGATTAAATAGTTATGTAAAAAAGAGAGATATTAGGGCAATTGCACTTGATAAAAAGTAGCTTTAATACTTTTTATATGGCTTTAAAAAAATTAATAGTAGAATGATGAGTTAAAAATTAAAGGAAAAGTAAATGAAAGTATTATTAATAAAAGATGTAAAAACTTTAGGAAAAGCAGGTGAAATTAAAGAAGTAGCTGATGGATATGGTAAAAATTTTTTAATAGGAAAAGGCTTAGCTTTACAAGCAACAAATGAAGTAATAGCAAAACATAATGCAGAGCAAAAAAAGTTAGCACTTAAAGAAGAAGAAGAGATAAAAGCTGCAAAAGAATTAGCAGAAAAAATAAACTCTACAAAACTTACAATTAGACATAAAGCGGGAGCAAATAATCAACTTATTGGAAGTGTTACAAATAAAGAGATAAGTGAAGAGCTTGAAAAGCAATTCTCTATTATGGTTGATAAGAAAAGTATAGTTGTTGATAATAAATTAAAAAATATTGGTATTTATGAAGTTTCTTGTAAATTAGGACACTCTGTAAATGCAACGTTAAAAATCGATATAATCGCTGGTTAATTATGTTTCATGCAACTACGATTTTAGCCTACAAAGGTAAAAATAAAGCTGTTATTGGTGGAGATGGACAAGTATCTTTTGGAAATACAGTTTTAAAGGGAAATGCCACAAAGATTAGAACTTTGTATAAAGGTCAAATTTTAGCAGGTTTTGCAGGAAGCACTGCTGATGCTTTTAATCTTTTTGATATGTTTGAATCTCATCTTGAAACTTGTAAAGGTGATTTACTAAAATCAGTTATTGCTTTTTCAAAAGAGTGGAGAAAAGATAAGTATTTAAGACGGCTTGAAGCTATGATGATAGTTTTAAACAAAGAAAAAATATTTATTTTAAGTGGAAATGGAGATGTTGTAGAGCCTGAAGATGGAGAAATAGCAAGTATTGGAAGTGGTGGAAATTTTGCAATATCTGCTGCACGAGCACTAGCAAAACACTCACAGCTTGATGAAGAAGAACTAGTACGTGAATCTTTGATGATTGCAGGAGAGCTTTGTATTTATACAAATCAAAATATAAAAATATTAAAAATAGAGGAATAAAAACAATATGGATATGACACCCAAGCAGATTGTTGCTTATTTAGATGATTATATTATTGGTCAAAATGATGCAAAGAAGACCATAGCATTGGCTTTAAGAAATAGATATAGAAGAATGAGAGTTGAGCCAAATTTACAAGAAGAGATTATGCCAAAAAATATTCTAATGATTGGAAGCACAGGAGTTGGTAAAACTGAAATTGCAAGAAGAATGGCAAAAATGATGGGACTTCCTTTTGTAAAAGTAGAAGCAAGTAAATATACAGAAGTTGGATTTGTAGGAAGAGACGTTGAGTCGATGATTAGAGACCTTCTTTATGAAAGTATAAATCTTGTTACAAAAGAGTTTGAAGAGAAAATTAAAGATAAAATCGATGATGAGGTAAATAAAAAAATAATTGAGAAATTAGTACCTCCTCTTCCTGAAAGTGCAAGCGAAAATGCAAAAGAGTCATTTATAAAAACTTATAATCTAATGGAAAAGAAGTTATTAAATGGTGATTTAGATGATAAAAAAATAGAGATAGAATTACCTAAAAAAGCCCATGTTGAGATAATTGATTCTAGCTTACCATTTGATATGAGTTCTATGCAAGAGAGTCTTAATAAAATGTTAGGAAGCTTAAATAAAGAAAAAATAAAAAAAGAAGTAAGCATAAAAGATGCAAAAATTCTTTTAAGAGGTGTTGCTAGTGAAAGTTTACTAGATACTGAAGCCATTAAAATAGAGGCTTTAAAAAGAGCTGAAAACGGTGGAATTATTTTTATAGATGAGATAGATAAAATTGCAAGTGGGAAGAAAAATCAAGGTCAAGATCCATCAAAAGAGGGAGTTCAAAGAGATTTGCTTCCAATAGTTGAAGGAAGTTCAGTTCAAACTAAATTTGGACAAATAAAAACTGATCATATTTTGTTTATTGCAGCTGGTGCATTTCATGTATCAAAACCAAGTGATTTAATACCAGAACTTCAAGGAAGATTTCCTCTTAGAGTTGAGTTAGAAAGTCTTGATGAAGATGCTCTTTATAAAATTTTAACAAATACAAAAAATTCACTTCTAAAACAGTATAAAGCATTGTTAGCAGTTGAAGAAGTTGAACTTGAATTTGATGATGAAGCAATTAGAGCTTTTGCAAAATATAGTGTAATGGCTAATGAAAAAACAGAAGATATAGGAGCAAGAAGACTTCATACTGTTATTGAAAAAGTTATCGAAGATATATCTTTTGATGCAGATGAGAAAAAAGGTTCAAAAGTAGTTGTAACTAGTAAATTAGTATCAGAAAAACTTGAGAAGATTGTAGATAATGTAGATGTTACAAGATATATATTGTAATTTAATACTATTTAGCATAGAATACAAAATTATTTAAAAACACGGGGGATATATGAAAATCATAACTTTTTGTCAAATTGATGAGTCGCTTTTTAATCCAGAATTCGATGTTGAGTCTTTTCACTCAAAAGGCGAAGGTAAAGCTGATATAGTCATAATAGATATAGAATCTATTTTTGAATATGAGGAAAATAAGCATAGTGTTTGCAAAGAAAAATATGTATCTATCGCAATAATAGAAGATGAAAGCGATTATGATGCTTTCAAAAACTTTGGAATAGATGCTTGGATAAAATATTCAGATATTTCTAGAATAAACAATTTAATAAATCTTTTAAACAAAAGATTTTTGTCTTAAAGGTTTAAAGATTATTATAGATACTCATTGCCATCTTGATAATGAAGCTTATTTAAGTGATATAGATGGTGTTATAACAAATGCAAAAGAATCTGGAGTTAATGCTTTTTTAATTCCAGGTGCAAGTTTTAAAACTCTTAAAAAAGCTATTGAGCTAAGCCAAAAATATGATGAAGTTTTTTTTGCTGTTGGAATTCATCCTTATGATATAGATGAGTACGATGAAGCAGTTATTGAAAAATATGTAAATCATCCAAAGTGCATAGCTATAGGTGAGTGTGGATTAGATTATTATAGACTTCCAGATGATGAAATTGAAAAACAAGAGAATATAAAAAAACAAAAAGAAGTTTTTATTTCTCAAATAAATTTAGCAAAAAAGTACAAAAAACCACTAATTATTCATATTAGAGAAGCTTCAAATGATTCAAGAGAGATTTTGGAAAAATATGCCTCAAAAGAGTTAGGTGGAGTTTTGCACTGTTTTAATGCAAGTGCTCATCTTCTTCCTTTGGCAAATATGAATTTTTATTTTGGAATAGGTGGGGTTGTTACTTTTAAAAATGCAAAAAAGTTAGTAGAGATTTTGCCACAAATTCCTAAAGAAAAACTCTTAATAGAAACAGATGCTCCATATTTAACACCACATCCTTTTAGAGGAGTTAGAAATGAGCCATATTATACAAAATATGTAGCTCAAAAAATGGCAGAGATTTTAAATATAAGCGATGAGGAGATTCAAAGTATTACTACAAATAATGCCAAAAATCTTTTTAAAGAATTTTCTAATATTTCTTAGATATAATCAAAGAATTCTAAAATAAAGAGGAAACCTTGAAAAAAATTTTAGTAGCAATAAGCATTTTAATTTCTTCTATTTTTGCAAATAATCTTGAGCAAAATATCGTTATATTGGAAGAGTTAAACCTTCCAAAAGATTTTTTTAATGAACAATCCTTTAAATCAAAATACAAAGAGTTATCAACTACAAAAAAAATTCAATATTATGATAATTTATTAAAAAAATCATCACTAAATGCAAAAATAGTAAAAGAAGAGTTAGAGCTAAAAAATCTTCCTAAGGTACTTTTTTTCGTACCTTTAATAGAGTCAAGTTTTAAGAATTTAGTAAATAAAAGTGGTCCTTCTGGACTTTGGCAAATTATGCCTTTAACTGCTAGCAATCTTAAGTTAAAAAGAAATGAGTTTGTTGATGAGAGACTGGATTTAATAAAATCAACAGATGCTGCTACAAATTATTTAAGAAAATATTATAAAAAATTCGGAAAATGGTATTTGTCTGTTTTGGCTTATAATGCAGGAGAAGGAAGAATTATTCATGGAGTTGCAAGAGCTACTTTGGATAAATATTTAGATGAACATCCAACTATGTATCATGATAAGGTTATAAAAATTTATAATTTGTATATTTCTGATTATACAAAAAATAAAAAAGGAATAGACAATTTATATACTATTTATAAAGATTTGGGTTTAAAATCTGGGCATTTTGACTATCTTTATCTTTTAAAGCATAATTCAAAAAGAGATTATTTGCCAAAAACTAGTGTAAATTATATAAATATGTTAGTCTCTTTTTCAATTCTTGAAAATAATGATAGATTTAAAAACTTAGATAAAAAAACAAAGTATGATTTAGAAAAAGTTAATGCAAATAGAGGATTGAAATTAAAAACTATTGCAGATGAACTCTCTATGAGCTATGAAGAGTTAAAAACTATAAATAAACATCTTTTAAAAGATATGATACCAACAGATAAAAATAGTTATAACTTCTATATCCCTCATACAAAAGTTGAGTTATTTAACAACAAAGTTGTAAATATGAAAAATTTGCCTCATATCGAAAATAAAGTAAATTTAGAAAAAATAAAAAAAGATTCAAATAAAATTATTTACAAAGTAAAACAAGGTGATACACTAGAAGCTATTGCAAAAAAATATAAAGTTAGTGTAAAAAAACTTAAAATTGATAATAAAAAAAGTAGTAATAAGTTGAAAATAGGAGAGAATCTTGAGATTATCAAATAGAATTTATAGTATTGCTTTTTTAATTTTTTGTTCGTCTTTTTTATTTACAGGCTGTTCTACTAAGCAAACTTATGATTATAATTCATATCGTAAGGATACAGGTGATAAAAGTATAAATAATAGTGAAGCCATGCATAGAGCTACGATGAGACCTTACAATGTTTTTGGTATTAGATATTATCCTTTTGTTGCAAATGTTGGGGATAAATTTGATGGAATTGCTTCTTGGTATGGACCAGATTTTCATGCAAAAAAGACTTCAAATGGTGAAATTTATAATATGTATGCTATGACAGCTGCTCATAAAACTTTGCCTATGAATACAGTTGTAAAAGTTGATAATTTAGACAATGGAAGAAGTACAATAGTTAGAATAAACGATAGAGGACCTTTTGTTACTGGAAGAATTATTGACCTATCAAATAAAGCAGCTCATGAGATAGATATGGTTAGAAAAGGTACAGCAAGGGTTAAGGTTACTGTTTTGGGTTATAATGGATTAATTGATGATAAAAATGCTCCAAATGTAAACTCAATTGAGCAAAAACCAGAAGTTGAAAAAATAGAAGTAGTTGAAGATGATATAGTAGCTACAAATATTAATACTAATATTGGAATGGCAACACCTATTGCAACTTCAAAAAGTAGTTCAAATCAGAGCTCAAAATCTTCTTCTGGAAAGTTTAGTGTTCAAGTAGGAGCATTTAGTTTACAAGCAGGAGCTTCAAAAACAGTAGATGAGTATAAAGTAAAATTCCCATCAAAAAAGATAGAATATGTTGAGAATGGTGGAATTTATAGAGTTTATATAAGAGGTTTTTCATCTTATGATGATGGACAAAACTTTAAGGCAAAAAACAATTTAACAAATGCAATTGTAGTTCAATAAGGATTTAAAAGATGGTAGAGATAAAAAGAGATACGAAAGAGACTCAAATAAAGTGTAGTTTGACTTTAGATGGTTGTGGAAAATTTTCTATAAATACAGGAGTTGGATTTTTTGACCATATGCTTGAAGCTTTGAGTAAACATAGTGGAATTGATATAAATTTGGAGTGTAAAGGTGATTTACATATTGATTCACATCATACAGTTGAAGATTGTGGAATAGTTTTAGGACAAGCTTTGAAAAAAGCTATTTTTCCAATTGCTGCAATTGAGAGATATGGAAATGCGACTGTTGTTATGGATGAAGCAGCAACAACATGTGCTTTGGATTTATCAAATCGACCATTTTTGGTTTATGAAGTAAATGTTAGTGGTAAAGTTGGAGAGTTTGATGTTGAATTAGTAGAAGAGTTTTTCCATGCTCTAAGTGGAAATGCTGGAATTACTCTACATTTAATATCTGAAAGAGGAAGAAATAAACATCATATTATAGAAGCAACATTTAAAGCTTTTGCAGTTGCATTAAGACGTGCTTTAGTAAAAAATGAAAAACTTGGAATTCCTAGCACAAAAGGTGTTTTATGATTGAACTTTTAGTTTTTGATGTTGATGGAACTTTAACAAATGGTGATATTACATATTCAAGTAGCCTTGAAGAGTTTAAAACTTTTAATGTAAGCGATGGTTTTGCAATAGTTTTTTGGACAAAACATTTAGGAAAAAAAGCAGCAATTATCACAGGGCGTGAATCAAAAATTGTTGAATATAGAGCAAATGAGTTAAAAATAGAGTATCTATACCAAAATGTAAAAGATAAATTACAAGTTTTAGATGAGATATTAAAAAAAGAGGGTTTAAATTACAATCAAGTTGCTGCAATTGGTGATGATTTAAATGATTTAAAAATGCTTAAAAAAGCAGGATTATCTTTTGCTCCACAAAATGCACATGAAATTGTAAAAAATAGTGTAAATGTAGTTTGTAAAAAAAGTGGCGGAAGTGGAGCTGCAAGAGAGATGATAGAGTATATCTTAAAAGAAGAAAACCTCGAAGAGGAGTTTTTAAACTTATGGCTTTAAAAATATTTGTTTTTGTATCTCTTGTTTTAGCAATAATATTTTATTTCTTGCCAGTTGATAAACCAAAAAAGGATTTTAAAAAAGAGGATATAGCTCTTTTTATATTTGAAAATCCAGTAATGTATAGTTTAGATGAAAATATGGTTACTAAAAAAATTGTTGCTACACAAGCTGTAAGATATGAAACTAGAGATGAGATGTATTATGGTGATATTACTTTAAATAACAATAATATTGCGAAGAATTTCAAAAGCGAAAATATTAAAGCAGATTTTATAGTAAAAAAGGGTGCTATTTATAATTTAAAAGATAATGTTAAGTATAAAAGAGATGATTTTATTAAAATAGATGCAAAAGAGATGGTTTATGATGATTTAAATAAAATTGCAAAAAATAGTTCTCCTTTTAAAGCAGAGTATTATGCACATAAATACAATGGAGAAAATTTGTATTTAGAAAGTGAGAAAAATATTATAAATTCTAAAAATACACATTTTGAGATAGATATTGAAAAGAGAAAGGGAAAAGATGATAAAAAATAGTATAAAAGTTTTAGTTGGTTTGATTTTTTGTTCTTCACTTTTGTTTGCACAAACTGAAACATTAGTAATAGATGCTTTAGATTTCAAAGCAGATGATAACAAAGGAATTTCTACTTTTACAGGAAATGTAAAAATAAGAATGGCTGAAGATAAGTTAAATGCACAAAAAGTTGATGTATTTTTTGAAACAGATAAAAATACAAATAATAAAGTAGCAACTAAATATGAAGCTACTGGAGATGCTGATTTTGAAGTAATTTCAAAAGACAAACACTATGTTGGAAAAGGTGATAAAATTATTTATGTGCCTTTAAAAGAGGAGTATTTAATTATTGGAAATGGATATGTTCATGAGAAAAATGATGATAGAAAAATTTATGGAGATAATATTTATATCAATCAGTTAACAGGTGAAGCAAAGGTTAAAGGAAGTGAAAATAAACCTGTAAAGTTTATTATAAATATAGAACGAGGTGAAAAAAAATAGTATGAATTTAATAGATGCAAAATTTTTACAATCCGCTCAAAGTATTGAAGATTCTCCACCACCATCATTAGCAGAAGTTGCTTTTTTAGGTAGATCAAATGTTGGAAAATCTTCAGTTTTAAACTCTTTAACAAAACATAAAGGTTTAGCCAAATCATCTTCAACTCCAGGGAAAACTCAACTTATAAACTATTTTGAGATTAAGTTTAAAACTCAAGATATTGAAACTCCTTATGTTTATGCAAGATTTGTCGATTTACCAGGTTTTGGATATGCTAAAGTTGCTAAAACATTAAAAGCAGCTTGGAATAGAAATCTTACAGAATATTTAGAACAAAGACCAAATCTTCAAATATTTGTTCATTTAATAGATTCTAGGCATACTGATTTAGAGATTGATAAAAATGTTGATAAGTTTGTAAAACACATAAAAAGAGGCGATCAAATAATTATAAATGCTTTTACAAAAATAGATAAACTAAATAGTGCAGAGCTTAATAAGTTAAAAAGAGATTTTCCAGATGGAATTTTTGTTTCAAACTTAAAGAAAAAAGGTATAATTGAACTTCAAAATAAAATTACGGAGCATCTATTTGGAAATTAGATTTTATAAGCCAACAGTTCTTGATATTCCAAAAATGCAAGAGCTAGTACGTCCAGAAGTTGAAAAAGGAATAATTCTTTTAAGAACAGAAGATGAAATGGCTACAACTATTAGATCATATATTATTGTTGAAGTAGATGGTAAAATGGCTGGTTTTACAGCTACTCATATTCATTCTGCTAGAATGGCAGAAGTGCGAAGTTTGATAGTAAATGAAGAGTTTAGAGGTTTAGGCTTAGGAAAAAAACTTGTAGATGAGTGTGTTAAAGAAGCAAAATTTTATGGAATAAAACAGGTTTTATCTCTTACTTATGAGAAAGATTTTTTTGTTTCATGTGGATTTAGAGAGATTCCAAAAGAAGATATTCCTGAACAAAAAATCTGGGCTGATTGTATTAAATGTAAACTTTTCCCAATTTGCAATGAAATAGCTATGGTAAAGGATATTGAGATTTAATCTCTAGCTTCTATTACTCTTTTTAGAAGCTCCTCTTTTGTAAATATTTGAGATATTTTTTGACTAGATACACCATTTGATAGTGTTATACTTATTCCTTTATTCTATAAAAATTCCAAAATCTTCTGGGATTTCGATATCAAAATCTTCAAAAATCTTTGCAAAATAAAGATATCCAAGCTCTTGCTTTATATGTGAAGAGTCAATATAATTATCTTCATTTGAAGTTACACTATTTTCATACATAAAATCCCAAAAGGGAAATATATTTACTATTTCATTTTTCCAAGTATCGAATAAATCGAGAGTATTTGTCTCTTCAATAAGCTTTAATTGAGAAGAGTGAACGGCTGTTGTAAATACTTTTAGATTAATATTGTACTCTTTACATAATTCAACCATCTTTTTATAGTACTCAAGGTTTGAATTTCCTAAAATATTATAGTTTTCATAAGTTTTTTTATAATGATTTAGAGTTGATTCCCACATAGACGATTTATCATTGTTTTTTATAACTTGCTCTTGATGATAAAATGTTATTGCTCCATTTTCATAAAATAAATTTCTATCATTATTTGGTATTACATATTTTAAATATTTAAATAGAGGTATTTCTAAATAATGTTTTATTTGATAAAAAGTATTAAACCCTTTTTTAAAAATAGCTTTGTTAAAATCACTATTATTTTCTTTTAAATTTTCATCAAAAGTATAAAAATTTAGTCCTATAAGAACATTATTTACAGGAAAATTTTCTAAAGAGTGTTTTAAAAAATAGTATTGTTCTTCTAATGTTCCAAATTGAAGACCTAAATTATATACTTTATCTTGAGTGTATTTTTCAATATCTTTTGTATTTAAATAGTGAACTCTACTTCCTCCAAGAATTATAGTATTTGGTTGGATTTTGTTTAATTCTACATATTTTTGAGTTCTATATGCTAAAGCTACATCTTTTTTTAGTCCTATATCAAAGCGATTATTTATTCCAACAGGATCTATAATATATCTTATAAAAATTCCTATAGAAAAGATGATAAAAGTAAATAAAATTGTTAAAAATATAAATTTTTGATGTTTCTTCATCTATTCTTCCTAAAATTGAAAATATAAAAACTCTTTTGCACTTGAAAAAGTAAACAAAGAAGCAGATATTAAAATTGCTGTATAAAGAGCATATTTAATATTTGGTTTGAAATTTAGAGCAATTTCACCACTATTTTTAAAGCCTAAAGCTAAAACCAATCCAAGAACAATATAAAAGCTTTGGAAAATAGGGTCTATATGATATAGCTCACTAAATTTTAAATTTGTAAAATCAAATAGAGTTTTTGTAACATACCAAGCATCACTAAAATCTTTTGATACGAATAGTGTTCTTGTGATTATAAGTCCAATAAACATTAAAAACCAAGCTATATAAAAGTTCATTTCAAGATTTGCTTTTTTCATCATATGTGCAAAAATTACAAATAATCCATTTAATAATCCCCAAACAACAAATGTCCATCCAGCTCCATGCCAAAATCCAGATACAAAAAATGTGATCATAATATTTAAATAAATAATCCAAACTATATTTTTGTTTCCGCCTAAACTTTTATAAATATAATCTCCTAAAAATCTACTCAAAGTGATGTGCCATCTTCTCCAATAATCAGCAAAATTTCTAGCTTTGTATGGAGAATTAAAGTTTTTTGGAATATCTATATTAAACATTTTTGCAATACCTATTGCCATATCAGCATATCCAGATAAATCAAAATAGTATGATAAAACATAAGAAGTTGAAGCATACCAAGCTTCAATCATAGTTAGTTTTTGTGCATTATCAAAAGCATATTGAGCATAATCTGTAAGTGGGTCTCCTATTAGAGTTTTTTTGGCTAATCCTATTGCAAAAATAAATAGTCCCAAAGAGATGTTTTCTAAGCGTATATAACTTCTCCATTTAAGAGCAAATTGTGGCATCATCTCTTTATGATGAACTATTGGACCCATTAAAAGTTGTGGAAAAAAAGTTATAAAAAGTGAATAGTTTAAAAAGCTAAACTCTTTTACTTCACCTCTATAATTATCGACCAAAAAAGCAATTTGTTGAAATGTAAAATAACTAATTGCTAATGGTAAAGCTAAATGAAGTAAAGTAATATCTTTGTCTAAAGCCCAATTAAAATTTTCAATAAAAAAATCTGTATATTTAAAATACCCTAAAAGTAGAACATTTCCAATAATTCCAAGTAAGAGTATATTCTTAGATGATTTTTTGCCCAAAGATTTTCCAACATAGAAGTTAAAAATCATACTTCCTAAAATTAGGGGAAGGTAAATAGGATTCCACCAAGAGTAAAAAAATAAACTAGAAACTACTAAAAATATTTTACCAAGATGTATAAGTTTTAATGAATTTAGATAAAAATATATTATTAAAGTTAATGGTAAAAATATTAATAAAAATTCATAAGAATTAAAAAGCACAGCAACCCTTTTTTAAGTGGGAAAATTAAAAATTCTATCAAAAGAGATGGAATCATTGCACAAAATTGATTAAAATAGCTTTATATCTATGTAAAGCTATTTAGTCAACACTTTAATAAACTATGCTTTTGGGACTGTAAATAATTCTCTTATAATACCAAAGAGAGAATTCAAGTAGCATATCAACAAAAATTCTGAATCTATTCGAGTTGAATAAGATTGTGACACAGTTGGATAGCTACACGTAAAACTTGAGTGGCAACAAAGCCAGTTTTGACTAGGCTGTATTAAGAGACGAAGTAAAGTGTAGCAGCTCATAGAGTATAAAACT
>NZ_NXGI01000022.1 GCF_002993025.1 Arcobacter cryaerophilus gv. crypticus
TGTTGAGACGCATGAATTTGGCCACCCAAACGCATAAAGACTTGGCCAGTTGAGGAGTTAAAAAGTATTCTTACAAAATTATATCATAAGTGGCCAAATGTTTTTATTTTTTTGCTAAATATTCTCTCATTGAACCACCTCTTAATTCCAATTTATGTGCAGTATGAATAAGTCTATCCATCATTGCATCTGCTATTGTTTCATTTCCTAAATATGCATGCCAATCTTTTATTGGAAGTTGTGCTGTTATAATTATTGAACCATTAAAAGTTCTATCTTCTATTATTTCAAATAAATCATTTATTTCATCGGCTTTTAAAGGTGTTACTCCAAAGTCATCTATTAGTAAAAGTTTAAATTTTGAGATTTTTGCTAATGTTTTTGTATATGTTCCAGCTATTCTTGAAGTTCTTATTTCTTCTAGTAAACTTGAAAGTCTATAGTATTTTGTTGGGTATCCTAAATCTATAGCTTTTTTCCCCAAACATTGCATCGTAAAACTTTTCCCAACACCCGTTGCTCCTGTAATAAGCACATTTTGTTTTAGATTTATAAAATTTCCAGTTGCTAGTGACATAATTACTGATTTATCTAAATTCCTTTTTGGAAGATACTCTATTTGTTCTAATGAAGCTGTTTTATCTTTTAAAGTTGCAGCTTGTAGTAATCTTTTTATTTTTTTATTATCTCTTTGATTTATTTCAGATTCAAACAAATGATAAAGTCTCTCTTCAAAGCTAAGAGATGAATAATTTGCATCATTACTTTGATGTAATAAAGAGTCTTTAAATCCTGAAAGATTAAGTGCTGTTGCTTGTTGTAAAATTGTGTCAATTGATATCATAATATTTTCCTTAGTAGTTTTTTCTTTTATTTTTAGAATTTGTATTTGATAAATTAAATATCACCTTTTGCATAATATGCACCACCTCTAATATTTTCATGTTTATTCAAGCAAGGATTATTTACACTTGTTTGTTGAGTATAGTAATAGAGATAACTTTTTGTTTTTAGCATTGATTCTATAGAACTTACTTTTAAGATATTTGATTCAAAGGCTACTTTTGAAACCATTTCTATTTCCTCTTTTCCATAAGTTTTTGAGAAACTCAATATTGCTATACAAGATTTATATGCCCTTACTTCATATCCTTTTGAATCCATTATTTTTTGCATTAATGAAGTTGTAAAAACTCCTAAGCTATTTGCCCAATGTAAAATTCTTCTACTATTCCATTTTTCATATTGATATTGGTGTTGTGTAGGCATATGTTCTTGCAAAGTTGAATCTGTATATGGTTGAAATAATTTTTTATGATGAGCTATTACATTTCCATCAAGTGAGATTACAACTGATGTTGAAGAGTATGTAATATCAACTTTTTTACCTAAATGAATATATGGAACAGAGTATCCATTTCCTAAAAGTTCAACATGATAATCAATTCCAACAGTAGCTCTTTTAAACTCTTTATAAACATATCTGTTTGCTCTTAAAGGATGTAAATATGGTTTATCTAAAAGTTCAAATAGTTCAGTTCGACTTTTATTAAATCTTCTTACTTTTTTTTCATTATAAGTATCTAGTAGTTTATTAATCTCTTCATTTAATTCATCTATACTAAAAAATGTATGATTTCGTAATTTCATTAATATCCATCTTTGGATTGCTTTAACTCCTAGTTCTACTTTACTTTTATCTTGTGGTTTATATGGTCGTGCTGGTTCTATTGCTATTCCATAATGTCTTGCCATATCAGCATAAGCATCATTTAGTTTTACAATACCTTTTTTATTACTAATAACTGCTGCTTTTAAATTATCTGGTACTAAAATATTTGGCACTCCACCATAAAAATGAAATGCATTTACATGGGAATTTATAAAATCTTTTGTACTTTGGCTCATTGAGGCGTGAACATATGTATATCCACTTGCTCCCAATACTGTTACAAATATTTGAGCTTTACTAATTTCACCTGTTCTTTGATTTACAATAGGCATTGTAAGACCACTATAATCAATAAATAGCTTATCTCCACCATAATGTATTTGTCTCATTGATGGGTTTATTGTTTTTACAAATTTATTGTAATAGCGATTAAATTGGCTATAGCTGTAAATATTTGAATTATTACTAGCAATTTCTTCATAAAGTAGTTTTCTAGTCATTCCTTTTTTACAAAGTTCTTGGTGTATATTATTCCAATCTATTTCAACTGTAGTTGTTGTTAATGAATTTGAAATTAAAGGTTTTTTAGGATGAAAGAATTGTTCTATTTCATCATCATTTAGAACTAATATTTTTTCTAAAGAGAGATTCATTTCATTAAATGAATTTACATAATTAGCAACACTATTTCTGGAAACTCCAGTTATAGTTTGGATTTGCCTATTTGATAGTAGATTAAGATATTTCAATCTTAAGACTTCTTTGATTTTACTCATAGATATTCTCCTCATTATTTACACCTTTTTTAGGTGCATTATATTGAAGAATACTCTAAAACTTAGCTCAACCTTATAGACGCATCATAAAGATTTCATGGCTCACTTTGAAATGCGCACGGTGGCCAAATCATTATGCGTCAAGTGGCCAAGTGTCAATGCGCGCGGTGGCCAAATTCTTTGCGTCCCTACA
>NZ_NXGI01000023.1 GCF_002993025.1 Arcobacter cryaerophilus gv. crypticus
AGCCCATAAATAGGCACTTTTTGATATAATTTCATCACTACAATCAACTATATAAAGGGCTTTTTTATGGGACTTGATGATTTTATCCAAACTGCTATGAACAATGTATTAAAAAATCCAATATTATCTGTTTTAAGAGATATAAATTTTAGTTCTATTTTAAAACAAAGTAATTTTATAAAAAGAGATATTGGTGTAAAACCATATATGATAATTTTACATTTTTTATATATGTTTGTAATAAATAGAAAAATTTCTAGTTTTATGAAATACAGCAACGATAGCTTTAAAAAAGATGT
>NZ_NXGI01000024.1 GCF_002993025.1 Arcobacter cryaerophilus gv. crypticus
TCTATTTTAAA
Organism: Arcobacter cryaerophilus gv. crypticus; assembly: GCF_002993025.1. Taxonomy (GTDB): domain Bacteria; phylum Campylobacterota; class Campylobacteria; order Campylobacterales; family Arcobacteraceae; genus Aliarcobacter; species Aliarcobacter cryaerophilus_B. The sequence goes on from NZ_NXGI01000024.1 coordinate 12, forward strand.
ACAAAGTAATTTTATAAAAAGAGATATTGGTGTAAAACCATATATGATAATTTTACATTTTTTATATATGTTTGTAATAAATAGAAAAATTTCTAGTTTTATGAAATACAGCAACGATAGCTTTAAAAAAGATGTTTATTATAGACTTCTTAAAGATAGTAGATACAATTGGAGAAAATTATTATTACTGACATCTACAAAGCTTATTTGCAAACTTCATAAACTTCAAAAAACAACTGATGTAAAAGTTCTTATCATTGATGATACTGTTGAAATTAAAAGAGGTAAATATATTCAAGGAAGCTGCAGAAATCTTTGGAGCAATAAGGATCATAGAACTGTAAAAGGTTTAAATATAGTATCTTTGAATTACAGTGATTCTCATACTGATATGATGTTAGATTTCTCTATAAATTATAATAAAAATCAAACTATAAATATTAATGAAAATAGTTTTCATCATAAAAGTAATGCATA
>NZ_NXGI01000025.1 GCF_002993025.1 Arcobacter cryaerophilus gv. crypticus
ATTAAGAGGTGGTTCAATGAGAGAATATTTAGCAAAAAAATAAAAACATTTGGCCACTTATGATATAATTTTGTAAGAATACTTTTTAACTCCTCAACTGGCCAAGTCTTTATGCGTTTGGGTGGCCAAATTCATGCGTCTCAACATCTAGTAAGAAAACTCAAAAAGAAAGATTAATAGATGATTTATTTTTAAAATTAGAAGAAAATGATACTTTAGTTGTAACAGAGCTTTCAAGACTTGGAAGAAATATGTTAGAGATTTTGAATCTTATTGAAAAATTTAATTCTAAAAATATAAAACTGATTTTTATAAACCAACCTGAACTATCAACTGATAATTCTGCTCTTTCAAATTTACTAATTTCAATTTATGGATACTTTGCACAAACAGAAAGAGAAATCATAAGTGAAAGAACAAAACAAGGATTAGCAGTTGCAAGAGCAAAAGGGAAAATACTTGGAAGACAAAAAGGTCAAATAGTAAAAAGTCAATACGATGAACATAAAGAAAAAATTGAAGAGCTATATAAACTTGGATTATCTGTTCAAAAAATAGTTAAGTACATTGGAGTTGGTACCCAACCATCTTTGAGTAGTTGGATTAAGAGTAGACTTTAAATCAATAATCTATAGAACATAATTTTAAACTCTCTTTTCTACTTTGCCAATCTGTGACATATTTATCCATCAATGCCTTAAAATTGTCATTATGATGTCGTTCCAGTAAATGTAATATTTCATGTACTACAATATATTCTATGCACTCTATGGAATGACCCCGAAAATATAGACACAAATTAATTCAGTTAATTAAAATAACAATTTAGAGAAAATTGTAAATAATTGAAGGAATTAAAAATGGCAAGAAGAGAATATAGTGAAGAGTTTAGAAGAGATGCTGTAAAACAAGTT
>NZ_NXGI01000026.1 GCF_002993025.1 Arcobacter cryaerophilus gv. crypticus
TATGAAGCTCTTATTGGAAAAATCACTCTTTCTATGTTTACTTACAACATTGTAAGTTACATAAACCGCATAAAACATGAGCCACAAACACTAGGAGAACTTTTTAGAGATTTAGAGTGTGAACTTGAAACCCTTGCAATTTCAATGCAACTTTTTATTCAAATACTTACAAAAATCTCTGAAATCCAAAATGTTGTCAAGGATAATAAAGATTTACTTCAAATTATTGCAGTGATAAGTGCTTTCACTCAAAAAGAGTTAGGTTTTATGTGCGAAAGTTGAGTAAGTTAGAAGTTTTAAGATAATTAAGTTTATAAAAAATTCATTCATCATTATTGGAATATGCAGGTTTTAAAAATAAATTATCAAATTCTAAATCTGTCCAAATACAATGTTTTAACTTTGGTAATCTATCAGAATCTATTCTTTCAATTTCCTTATACAAAGAATCAATATTTCCAGTAAAATAATCTACTTTTTTTTGAATAAACATTTTAAATTTATTTATTTCATATTCTAAATCATTATTTATAAATTTTTCTATTTCTTTAGCTAAATTCTTTCCTCCATTAATTAAGTCATCACCTGTAGCAATTCCTTCAGATAATTGTTCAAATAAATGTAAAAGTTCATTAGAAAATTTTTTGCTATTTTCTATATAAAAATCAGTAAATAAGTCTAATTGAGTCCTTAATTCTCTAGAACTTTTATCTAATTCTAATCCATATTCTTTCAAAGTAAGTAACTTATTTCTTACATTTTTACCTTGAGATTCGCTTGATAAATAATTATTATCTAACAATTCTATAGCAGCTTTTGTCTTGGATCTACTCATGTTTAAATCATAGTTTTCAGTAACAAAATTTTTTATTTGTGCACAAGATTCTTTATATCTTAAATTTAAATCATTTATAACATTTTCATCAATAAATTTAAATATTTTATATGCTTTTTGATAAGATGATTCCATTATTTATTTTCTCCATATTTTGATGCTAAATTATCTTTGAAAGATTTAATTTTTTGTTGTATATTTTCAACTTCTTTAAAACTTTTTTCTTCTTCATTAAATAAAGAATCTAAATCATATGAAACTTTTTTAAATTCAGAAGTTATATTTATTTCCTGTTTTTTTATTTCTTGGTTTTCAATTATTTGTAAAGATAATCTTTTTGTTTTTGATAATTGTTTATAATCTGATTTCACTATGTCAATAAATTTATCTATCTTTACTTTAAATTGATCTGATTCTTCATTGTCATAAAACTTTTGAAAACTTAAATGTAAATTATCATAAGGATCCACAAAAGGAAATTGTAACTCTAATGTTTTTGTGTCACCATCATTATCATCTTCTAAAATATATCTACCTTTGTCAAATGTTAAGTGATTAATTCCTAACTCCTGCATTTTATCAACATTTTGAAGGTGAATAGAACTATCATTTTCTAATGAAGTTTTCATTAAAATTCTAGACATACAATGTTTTCTTATATCTTCTGGAATATCTTTTGCACCTTGTGTTTGAATTATCATTTTGATATTTGAACTTCTTGATAAAGAACCTATACGATTTAACGACTTGGATATTTCATCTTTATCTTTATGATCTTGCGAAGTTTCACAATAAATATTATCAATTTGTTTAAATTCATCAATAATCAAGAAAATAGGGTTAGTTTTTAATTTCACTTGCCTTTCATTTTGACAATATTCAGTTCTAAGCTGGATCTCTGCCTCTAATTCAAGTAAAGCTTCTAAAATAACCTTAGGAGTAGATTTCTTTGTAAATAAATTAATTTTTGATGAATCAATATCTTGATATTTCATAAATTCAGTACCTTTTAAATCAATAAGATATAAAGCATCAATAAGATTTAAATTAAATAATAACGAAGTTATTATTCCATTCATTAAATTTGATTTTCCAGAACCTGTTGATCCAACTACAGCTAAATGTGTCATAAGATTTAAATCTATATAATATAAATTTTTACCTTTTCCATATCCCATAAATATTTTATTATCACTAAGCATACTATCTGATAATTTTTTATCATTTAATTCTTCTTTTGTAGGTATTGACTCATATTCATTTAGTATAATGTATTGTTTTTTAGAAAAATTTTCATCATAAAATTTTGAACTTTGATTATACATATCTAATTCATAAACTTTATTAGGTTGGTTAAATAAAACTCTAAAATTGATTTTTTTTGCTTTTAATTTCCATTCTTTTAAATCTATTTCTGGTAGAAAAGTATAATAATATTGTTTCACATTATCTAATTCTTTTATAAATTCTAATTTAGGAATATTTTTATTACTATCTTTTAATTCTAACAATTTTGGTATAATTTCTTCAATTTTTTCTATTAATACCAAAAAATCTTTATGAATTTCTATAGATAATTGTTGCTTTAGTAAACTACATATTTCTTTTAATTTACTTTCCCATTCATTTTTCACACAACCTTTAAAATAATATTTTTTATATCCATTTTCTGAATTTTCTCTAACATATTCACCAGAAATATTCAATAATTTAGTTATGACAGTTATAACACTATTTTTTAAAATAATTAAATCATTTTTTGAAAAATCACTATCATATAAATCATGTAATTCATTATATTCTTCTAAATCAATCTGCATTCCTGCATATTCTTGAATATCATTTTTATAAGATTTAAATTGTTCAAAGCTTAACCCATCAATTTTATTTAAAAATAAATAATTACAATGATTAATCTCTTTTATATCAAATATACTCAAATATTTATCTTGTACTTTAAATTTTTTTATAAGCTTTGAAAATAAGTTATTCTTTAAAAATTCTATTACAACATCTGATTTTTCAAAAGTAATTCTGAAATTTTCTATCTTAATCATTTTTGAAATAAAACTTTCTATATTTGAAAAATTACTTTCATTTGTATGATAAAATAATCTAATACTAAATCTATTGATTTCAGATTTTATAAACTTTAAAGTTTCATTTTTTATCTGTATATGAGAAATTTCTTTTATAAAATTTTTATCTATTTTTTCATCTATATAATTTTCGAATAAATAACTTAGACAAGTAGAATTGCTTTTAGAAATTAAAATATCTATTACATTTTTATTTTCTTTATCATTTATATTAATATCTGCACTAGCTTTTATTAACATACTAAAAATCTCATTATTAGGTTCAGATTGTGAAGATATGAGTAATAATGGTGTATATTTAGAACCTGTTTCTCTTGCTATATTTACATCCGCTCCAGCTTCTATTAATAATTTTGCTACTTCCCAATTCTTCTTAGTTATAGTATCATATAAAGGAGTTATACCAGAAAATCCTTCTTCATCATTACCATATGTAGCTTTTGCATTTAAATCAACTTTTGCTTTTATTAAAACTTTTACTATTTCTACATGATTATTTCTTGCAGCATAATGTAATGGTGTCCATGAATTCTTTTTCCCATTTGGATTAACACCAGCTTTCAGTAATTCTTTTACAATTTTTAAATCACCAGTAATGCAACTATCTACCATTTGACCAGTTAAAAGATTATTTTTCACTAATTTCTTAAATAAAATTAAATCTGTTTTAGATGATTTGTTTTTCTTAATAGAATCTATGATTTGATCTTTTAATTCCAAAACTATTTTTGAGCTATAATCAACATTTGCACCAGCTATAATCAATATTTTAAGAATTTCCATATTTGGTTCTGTTTGTGAAGATAGTAATAATAATGGCGTTAATTTATCTCCAGTATAACTAGCTATATTTACATCCGCTCCAGCTTCTATTAATAAGTTTACTATTTCAATATGATTATTTTTTACAGCATAATGCAATGGAGTCCATGAATCTTTATCTATTGCATTTATATCTGCACCAGCTTTTATCAACATATTAAAAATATCAAGACTAGGTTTTTTTTGAGATGTTATTAATAATAATGGTGTATATCTATTACCTGTTTCTATTCCTAAATTTACATCTGCACCAGTTTCTATAAGTAATTTTGCTACTTCCAAATTCTTCTTATCTATACAAACATATAAAGGAGTTATACCAGAAAATCCTTCTTTATCATTACTATATGTGGCTTTTTCATTTAAATTAGCTTTTGCTTTTATTAAAACTTTTACTAATTCAATATGATTTTTTCTAGAAGCCCAATGCAATGGAGTCCATGAGTTTTTATCTTTTGCATTTATATCTGCACCAGCTTTTATCAACATATTAAAAATATCAAGACTAGGTTCTTTTTGAGATGTTATTAATAACAATGGTGTATATTTAAGATCTGTTTCTCTTGCTATATTTACATCTGCACCAGTTTCTATTAATAATTTTGCTATTTCCCAATTATTCTTAGTTATACTATCATATAAAGGAGTTATACCAGAAAATCCTTCTTTATCATCACCATATGTGGCTTTTTCATTTAACTTAGCTTTTGCTTTTATTAAAACTTTTACTAATTCAATATGATTATTTCTAGAAGCCCAATGCAATGGAGTCCATGAATTTTTATCTTTTACATTTATATCTGAACCAGCTTTTATTAACATATTAAAAATATCAATACTAGGGTCTATTTGTGCAGATATTAATAATAATGGCGTTAATTTATCTCCAGTATCACTAGCTATATTTACATCTGCACCAGCTTCTATTAATAAGTTTGCTATTTCAATATGATTATTTTTTACAGCATAATGCAATGGAGTCCATGAATCTTCGTCTTTTGCATTTATATCTGCACCAGCTTTTATTAAAACTTTAACTAATTCAATATGATTTCTTATAGAAGCGCAATGCAATGGAGTAAATAAGTATTTATCTATTGCATTTATATCTGTACCAGCTTTTATCAACATATTAAAAATATCAATATTAGTTTCTTCTTCTGAAGATATTAATAACAATGGTGTATATCTATTACCTGTTTCTATTCCTAAATTTACATCTGCACCAGTTTCTATTAATAATTTTGCTATTTCCCAATTATTCTGAGTTATACTAGCATATAAAGGAGTTATAGCAGAAAATCCTTCTTCATCATTACTATATGTGGCTTTTTCATTTAAATTAGCTTTTGCTTTTATTAAAACTTTTACTAATTCAATATGATTATTTCCAGAAGCCCAATGCAATGGAGTCCATGAGTTTTTATCTTTTGCATTTATATCTGCACCAGCTTTTATTAACATATTAAAAATATCAAGACTAGGTTCTTTTTGAGATGTTATGAATAATAATGGTGTATATTTAAGATCTGTTTCTCTTGCTATATTTACATCCGCTCCAGCTTCTATAAGTAATTTTGCTATTTCCAAATGATTCTGAGTTATACTATCATATAAAGGTGTTATAGCAGAAAATCCTTCTTTATCATCACCATATGTGGCTTTTTCATTTAAATTAGCTTTTGCTTTTATTAAAACTTTAACTAATTCAATATGATTATTTCTAGAAGCCCAATGCAATGGAGTCCATGAGTTTTTATCTTTTGCATTTATATCTGCACCAGCTTTTATTAACATATTAAAAATATCAAGACTAGGTTCTTTTTGAGATGTTATTAATAACAATGGTGTATATTTAAGATCTGTTTCTTTAGCTAAATTTACATCTGAACCAGCTTCTATAAGTAATTTTGCTACTTCCCAATTATTTTTAAATATACTATCAAATAACGGAGTTATACCAGAAAATCCTTCTTTATCATCATAATATGTAGCTTTTTCATTTAAATTAGCTTTTGCTTTTATTAAAACTTTAACTAATTCAATATGATTATTTCTAGAAGCCCAATGCAATGGAGTCCATGAATCTTTATCTTTTGCATTTATATTAACAAACATTTTTAGTAGTATTTTAACAACTTCAATATTATTTTCTTTAACTGCATAATGAAGTAATGAACGACCATTATCATCTACTAGATTGAAATCAAAATAATATTCTTGGAGGAATTTTATCATTTCATTTTTATTATTATTAATTAAATAAAAATATATATCACTATGAACTTTAGCAAACTTTTTTAAAGAGTCTGTACTTGCTTCTTTTAATTTTTCTAATTCATTTGATTCTATTAAACCTAATATTTCATTAGGTTCTAGATTTTTGGAAATCAAATTCTTTATATAATTAAACATATTTACTTAACCACCTGTCAATAGAATTAAATACTGTGTAATGCAGCATTTTTACTTTAGATTGAAATTCATTATATAATGTAGAATAATCAATATCTTTTCCATACATATAACCAAAATAAGCTAATATAACTATAACTAAGATTAGTGATATAACAGCAAATATTAATGTTCTAATTTTTTCTATTCTTGTCTCTAAATTTTTTATATTATATTCAAAACTTTCTTTCACTACTGATGAATTATAATTTTTATACATTAGGCAATCTTTCTATCTTTTTTAAATATTTTATAAAATTTTTGTTATATTTTTCTGCAAAATAATAAATGCTTCCTTTAAAGTATTTAGAATTGAAATTAGCTCCTTTTTCCAATAATATAATAAAAGTATTAATTTCATTGTTTTCTATGGCATGTAAAAGCAGTATATCAAGTGGAGTATCATTTGTAGTATTTACTTTATTTTTTATTAATTGTATTTTTAAATTTACAATCAATCTTTTATAAATAAATATTATAAATAATAAAATAGATATACTCAATATAAATATAAAAAAATAATATACACTATTCTCTTGCAAGATTGAATAATTTATAGAAATAGTACTAAAATTATTTAAGAAAGAAATAATATCATTAAATATATAAACAATTTTTTTATGCATAATTGATATAAAATTATCAATTAATTTTGGATAATAATATATATAGTAAATAAAACTAATTGTTACAAATAGCAAAGCTATTAAACCAAATGATTTCTCAATAAACTTTACATCAATTTTATCTTTAAAAGAAGATTTATTGTAAATATTTAAAATTCTTAGGATTGTACTAGGATGAGTCGAATATAAACTGTGATACGCACTACTATTTAGTGGTAATAGCATATATAAAGTCATATACATTGTTTGCCAAGATAAAATTTGTGCACTTTGACTATCACATCTATATTCGACAAGTCTGCCCAAAAATCTATTAAATAGAATATATATATGATTAGTAAATTTTTGAACTATATTTATTATTAAACTTGATAATTTATATACTAACTCTGATAAAATAAAACCAACAAAAGGAATAATTTTCAAGATTTGTAAAAGGAATAAGATAATATTTTGCGTATACAAAGATATATGATTTCCTGAAATCAATATTAAATCTGGTAGAAAATCCCAATTTATTAAATGAGAAAGTTCATGACCTATTAAACCTTTAAAAGCCTCTCTACGGTCATTAACTAATTCAAAAGAATTTTGTATATGTTCTATCATTCCAGAAGTTATAATTAAATATTTTCTACCAAATGTTGCAACAGCATAAGCATTAATTTCTTCATTTTCTTGTAATAAAAATTTTACATTATTTAAATTAAATTTTTTCAATATTTCTTCAAATAATTCTTGATGGAACGCCAGATCTTTTATTTGTTTTACTTCAATTGTATTTTTTATTAAATTTTTAACAGAAAATCCTAATAAAAAATCAATAAACAGGTAAAAAAGAGTTAATAAAAACATTCCTGCAATAAAATAATAAAATATAAATTCTGGAATATAAATTATATTATTTTGTTTCAAATACATTACAACAGGAATTATTGCTATATAAAAAGGTACGAATATAAATAGATAGTTTAGGGAGATAGTTATAATTGCTAAAATTGACAATATTGGATTTATAAAATAACTTATTAAATTCTTCATAATACTTCTTCACGATAAAATAGAAAATTATTAGTTAATATGTAAAAATTTTGAACTAAATTTTTACATAATTAAGTAGTTTATTCAAAATAAACTACTTAATTAATATTGATTAATTTTTAAATAAATTTTCAAAACTTTCTTTATTTGATTTATCAGTTACAAATATAGTTTTTTTATTTACAAAATAATTTGGTAAAAATAAATTTAATATTCTATCAGTAAGAGACATTTTTTCAAAGCCTTCATTAATAACCACATATAAACTTTCTTTTCCTAAAAGATTCTTTTTAACTTCAAAATCTAATGTATTAACCATATTTTTTGATAATACAATACCTTCATCAAATTTTCCATTATCCATAAAATTACCTATAACCATTTTTCTAATATAAGGTTTATCTATTATAGAATCAGAAAATTTATTTAAAAATGGTAAAAGAAGCAATCCAATTAATTCAAAAATAAATTTTATTGCAACAACAAAAATAGATAAAATAAGTCCAATTATTACTCCAATAACTGTTCCAATTATTCCTCCTATATTACCAGGAAGACGAAATTTAAAAGCTGAAGATATTGTTAAAATAATCATTGAAAATATACCTAAAATTGTAATTGGAATATATAAGATAAAGGTTAATACATTAGCAAGTATCTTAAGATTATTTGGAATTTTTGATATAAGAGTATTAAAGAAATCTATTGTTTTCTGTCTTAAATTATTAAAAAAAGTTATTATCATAAGAATTAATTTTTCTAGCCAACTTAATCTATATTCAAAAAATATAGCTCTTTCTTCTTTTAAAATTGAGGCGTGAGCCCTCTCACCTTTTTGCTTTACAAATTTATTTGTATTTGATAGCTCATAATAATTTCCATCTATTTTATTAGAATTGTTTACTTTTTTTAGTATTTCAAAATTCTCTTCTTTTGAAGGTAAATTTACACTATATCTTTTAGATAAATCATCTCTTGAATATCTTTTTAAAATATTATCTACAACGATGCTGAACATATTCTTCCCTTTTCCCTAAATTTGCTTGGGAGTATATTACTTTATAACTTTATTTAATATTAGAAAATTTTAAAATAATCTTTTATTGTACTAAATTATAAACTGATCTGGCTACACTAAATAGGACATAGAAAATAACTATGTTAAAATTAGTGAAAGCGGAGAATAAAAATGAGAAAAAGTAATTACTCACAAGAGTTTAGAGAATCAACTATAAAATTTTGTATTGATAATAGTGATAGATCAATTTCAAGCATTGCTAGAGATTTAGGATTAAATAAAGGAACTTTAGCTTTATGGGTAAATGAGTACAAAGCTAAAAATAATTTGTTACCTGTAAATGATTTAAAGAATGAGACTTTAGAGCAAGAGAATAAAAGACTTAAAAAAGAACTTGCAATTTTAAAACAAGAAAAAGAGATATTCTTGTGCTTGCACTCTCTGTGAGAAAAAAGGCAGCAGCATACTTTGCAAAAGAAACTCTATAAAGTATGCTTGGATAAAAGAACACTCAAAGAGTTTTAATGTACAGCTTATGTGTAAACTTTTTAAAGTTAGCAGAAGTTGCTACTACAACTGGATTGAAAAAGGTTCTATTGTAAATAAAATTGATAAAGATTTAAATAATCTCATTAAAATCATTTTTGAACATTCATGTGCAACTTATGGAACAAGAAGATTAAAAGAGGTTTTAAAACAAAGATATGGTCTTATAGTTTCAAGAAGAAAAATTCAAAGAACTCTGAAATATTTAAATCTAAAAGTAAAAATGAAACGAAGATTTAAAGTAATTACAACAACATCAAATCATACTCTACCAATTGCACCAAATCATCTAAATAGAGATTTTTATAGCTCACAAATAGATAAAGTTTATGTTGGAGACATTACATATATTCCAACAAATGAGGGATGGTTATATTTGGCTGTTGTAATCGATATTTACTCAAGAAAAGTTGTTGGATGGTCTATGAATTATAGTTTAAAAACTTCACTTGTTAATGATGCACTATTAATGGCATTAAAAAGAAGAAATCCTTCTAAAGGACTAATTTATCATACTGATAGAGGAAGTCAGTATGCCTCTTATGAACATAAAAATCTTTTAGAAAAATATGGGATAGTTCAAAGTATGAGTAGAAAAGGAGATTGCTGGGATAATGCAGTTGCAGAGAGTTTTTTTCATTCTCTAAAAACTGAATTAATTCATCATGAGAAATTTATATCAAGAAAACAAGCAAGTGAAAAAATATTTGAATATATAGAGATTTTTTACAATAGACAAAGATTACATTCATCAAATGGATATATGTCTCCAAGTGAATTTGAAGATAAAATGTTACGTTTTGAAATGGTTAGTTAAATTATAAATTTTTTGTCCTATAAAGTGTTGACAGATCATTTTACACACTGGAAAAGATTTATTAGTTTTTATATCAACAGATATAAGTATTTCAGCTAAAGAGATTTTAGAAACTTATAAAAAGAGATGGAATATTGAACAAGGCTATAAAGATCTAAGACTCTTGTTTGGCTTAGGAAAAGAAAAAAATCGTATCTATGAAGCTCTTATTGGAAAAATCACTCTTTCTATGTTTACTTACAACATTGTAAGTTACATAAACCGCATAAAACATGAGCCACAAACACTAGGAGAACTTTTTAGAGATTTAGAGTGTGAACTTGAAACCCTTGCAATTTCAAT
>NZ_NXGI01000027.1 GCF_002993025.1 Arcobacter cryaerophilus gv. crypticus
TCATATTTTCCTCTTAAAAAGAATTTATGCCATATTTTAGAACTAGGTCTTACAAAGTATTTATGATCTTTAAATGCAATAACTGTAACAATAAACCAAACTGGAATCCAAGCAACACCAACAACTTCATGTGTAGCTCTCATAAGTCGAGGAATATATCCTCCACCTGTCCAGTTTCCAAATGTTATTGAAAAACCAGTTATAAACAGATAAATCATAATTACAATATTTAACAAAATAACAACTCTTTGAAAAAGTGAATAAACTTGCACTTTCTCATTTTCTCTTGTAATTTTTGCTTGTTTTCTACCTTTTGCAACAATAAACATTATTGTAAA
>NZ_NXGI01000002.1:0-197299 GCF_002993025.1 Arcobacter cryaerophilus gv. crypticus
GATGTTTCTCCAGCTTCGATTATTACAGTGTCTCCATTACTTAATATTACTTCTACATTTTTGCTTACTGGTTTATTAATGCTAATTGTAAAGATTGAATCTTTATCTTCAGTTACATTCTCAGTAGTAATACCTACTATTATCTCGTCTATTGTATCTGTTACTTCTACATCTACATTTGGAGTAATTGTTAGCTCTTCAAACTCATCTCCACCACTTTTCACTTCTGTTGTATATTCTAGTGTTTCTGGATCTACGAATACATCATCTTGATTTGGGTTTTTAATTGGATCACTTGAACCTGTAGTTTGTCCAGCTGGGATTTTGATTGTTGTTACTTCATTTCCATCTTTATCTTTTACTGAAATTACTAAATCTTCTTTTGGAGGATTTGTTACACTTGCATTAAATACAATCTCTTCACCCTCTTTTACAGGCTCTGCTGTTACTGTTACTGTTGTTGTAAATGGAGTTATTGTTCCAGGTATAGAACCTGGAGTTGTAGTACCAACTGGATTTAAAAGTTCAGTTGGAATTTGTTCTTGAGGCTCTTCAGTATTTCCTCCACCAAAAGAAGTATCTCTTAAATCACTCTCAACATTTGTTGAAGAACCATCTCTTGAGTTAAACTTACTTCTTAAAGCTCCTCCATCTTGTGCATTTTCGTCACCAGCATTTGTTGCTTGTTCTGTTACATCACCTGCTGCTGTCTCCATATCTGTTGCATCACCATCTTGTGCATTATTCCAAGCATTTAGAGTTTCATCTACTTCTTGTTTATCAAATGCCAACTCTTCATTTCCAAAAGTACTTGCTAGTAAAGTAGTATCTAAAAGTTGTTCACCTTGACTTAGTGTTACTAATTCATTTGTATCAAAAAGTATTTCTATTTTTGATAAATCTGTATTTGAGCTTGCAGCAACTATTGTATCATTTAAAGATACAGTGTCACCTACTTTTAACTCAGTTAAATTTCCTAGAGAATCTTTTACAAAAAATTGCCCCTGTGCAATTGATTGTATTTGTGCTAAATTTGCCATAATTATCTCCTATTAATAATAAAGTTAAATATTTTAGCGAAATAAAAAAATTAATACATCACCCATTGGGGTGATTTTTTGATAATTTTTTAAATTTTTTTACTTATTTTTTATATAAAGAGTTATTTTAGGTTTATTTGAGTTTCTACTCTATATCTTTTGGCTCAAATTTTTTGGCTAGTAGTAGCAAAATTGCTCCTCCCAAAACAATAAAAGCTGTAAGATATAATGCATAATCATAGTTTCCATATTTTTCAATAAAATATACACTATAAAGTGGTGCTATCACCTGCCCTATTCCATATGAAGATGTCATTGCTCCCATTAAAACAACAGGGTTTCCACGTGATAGCTGACCTCCAAGATTCATAAAAAGTGCAACTAGTCCTATAAAAGTACCTCCATATAAAACTCCACTTAAAAGATTTAAGTAGATATTTGAGCTAAAAGCAGGTATTAAAATCCCAACTGCTTGAAGCAAAAGAGCTATTATAATAATATTTGAACTTCCAAATCTATGAGCTAAAAGCATCCAAATAATACAAGACGGAATTCCAGCAACTCCAACCAAAGTCCAAGTAAGACTTCCATAACCTTCAAGACCTTTAAGGTTGTTTATAATATCTGGTAAAAATGTAGCTTGTACCACAAATCCAACACCTTCTGTAAAATATGCAATAATTAAAACTATTACAAAAGGAGTAAATATAGAGATATCAAACTTTACTTTTACTGCATTTTGTTTTACCTCTTTATCAAATGATAAAATATAAACACTATACAAAGATAAAATGATTGCAAAAACAGCTAAAACAGCCCAACTATCTCTCCAAGAATAATTTAAACTTAACACAAATCTTGCTAATAAATCTGTTGTTAAAATAGAAAAACCAATTCCACTAAAATGTATTCCCATAGCTTTTGTTTTACTTTTTATTGTAAGTTTTTGCATAACAATAGATGTTCCAACAATCAAACACATAGCACCAGCAAATCCTGCTAATACTCTTCCTATCATCCAAAGTGTATTATTGTCACTATATGCCAAAATAAAAGTTGTAGTTATAGCTAAAAAAATACCAAATCTATATAAATATACTTTGAAGTTTATATCTTTTACAAAAATTGAAAAAATAGAACCACTTAAATATCCAGCAAAATTTAGTGAAGCTAAAATTCCAACAAATTTGATAGTCAAATAATCATCAAGCATAGCAGGAATAAGACCTGTAAAAGCAAATCTTGCAACTCCAAGACCAATAATTATTGAAAAAATCCCAGCGATTAAAATCGCAATATTATCATTTCGATTAAACAATCTTTTTATCATAATCTAGCTCTCTATTATAATTTTTGGCATAATATCACGAATAGTTATTTTGTGTCAAATAATCAATAACGATAGGTGATATAAAGAAAAATGATATGGATTTGAATTTATTAAAAAAACTAGTGATTATTTTAAGAAAATAGATATTTAATCAATAAGTGATGAGTATAGTGTTTTAGTTAAACTTCTGCTGTAAGTTTTATACTCATCAGTTATTAATCGAAAAGATGGTGGATTATAACAAAAGTTTATTTTATTTACATTTATTTTAAAAACTTATTTAAAAATTTAAACAAAATGTAACAATAGGTAAAAATATTAAATATAAATACCAGAACCTATTGTTGCAACTCCTAAGAAAATAAGCCAAAAAGCACTTGAAACCGCTTTTTTCTTACCAAACCAAACTGCATATACTGCTTTTAAAATATTGTTACTTCCAGTAGCAATCAACATAGCGCTTGCAACCGCAGCTGCATCAATATTGTATTTTCCAGTCAATAAAGCCAAAATAAAAGGGTCTATATCAGTCATTCCTATAACAAAAGATAAGATATTTAATCCTGTTGTTCCATAATTATTTACTACAAAATTTGTAATAAACATAGTAACAATAAATAAAATTGCAAATACAAAAGCAGTTCCCAACTCCAAAGGATTTTTATCTTCTGTCTCTATTGTAGAAGTTTCATTTGTTGCTTTTTTATAATAAACAAAAGATATAAGCAAAGTAATAAAACCAAAAACTACATATGGTGCAGCAACAACTTTAAGCACCTCAAGATTAAAAATAGCAGCTATTATAATAAGTCGTAAATACATCATAAAAGTTGCACTTATTATAGAAGCTGTAAACATATTTGTATCTTCTACGGCTTGTGTTTTTTTTGATAATACAACTGTAGTAGCAGTTGAAGAGTAAGCACCACCCAAAATACCAGTCAATAAAACACCTTTTGATGGGAAAATATATTTTTGAACCAAATAGCTTATATATGAGATTGTAGAGATTACAACAACGGTAAGCCAGATTTTGTATAAAGATATTCCTAAATATGGGATATTGTTATCAGTTGGAAGAAGTGGTAAAACAACTGCTGAAAGCAAAATAATTTTACCAAAAGTCTCTAACTCATAGATATTTATTTTTGGATGGAAAGTTAAAATTCTATTTTTTGAGTTTAACAAAAATATAACCAATACAAATACTAAAGCACTTACCCAAAGAGGAAATATTCCTACAAGAGGTCCAAAACTATATACAATTATTGAGACTATATATAAAAGTATGCTATTTTTGTCTGTTTCTAGCATTTTTTTATATAAAATTGAATATAAAAGAGTAATAGACAAAAACCCAACTATAAAAAGTGAAAAATTCTTTGGCTCAATTTCATATAAAATAAATCCTAAAATTCCTAAAAAAGCATAAGTTCTAGTAGTTCCAAAAAAAACTCTAGCATCATTTTCATGAAATTTTGTCAAATAGGCTCTTACTTCCAAACCTATTATAAAACTAAAAATTACTACTGGAAGAATGTGTAATAAAAGCTCGTGTATCTGCATATTTGTTCCCTAATTTAAAACTATCTTTTCAATTATTTATTTACCATTTTATTTTACAATAATTTTTAAAAAATTAATCACTATCTCTTAAGTAATATAAAGCTAATATTTTCGTTAGTTTTACAATACTATCATAAAAGCATCTGATATTATGATTGGAAAATAAGGAAAATATTATGAAAAAAATTGTTTTAATATTTGCGATTTTATGCTCAACAGTTTTTGCAGGAACAATAAATGTAGCAGTTGCAGCAAATGTTTCTTATGCAATAAATGAGTTAATTGCAGAGTTTAATAAAACAAATCCAGATACAAAAGTTGAAGTAACGCTAGGAAGTAGTGGAAAATTTACAGCTCAAATTCAAAATGGAGCTCCATTTGATGTTTTCCTAAGTGCTGATATGAAATTTCCACAAGCTTTAGAAAAAGATAGTTTAACTATTACAAAACCTGTTATTTATGCTCAAGGTAGTTTAGCAATATTAAGCTCTAAAGAGTTGGATTTTAAAAAAGGTATTAATATAGTTGAAGATTCAAATATAAAAAAAATAGCTATTGCAAACCCAAAAACAGCACCTTATGGAAGAGCAACTATGGAAGCTTTTGAAAATGCAAATTTAAAAGAAAAAATTGAAAATAAACTTGTATATGCTGAATCTATATCTCAAACTGTAACTTATGCAATAACTGCAACTGATGTTGGATTTATAGCAAAATCATCTTTATATGATGAAAAAATGTCAAAATATAAAGAAAATATAAACTGGATAAGTGTAGATTCTAAACTTTACACTCCAATTGATCAAGGAGTTGTTATTTTAAAAAGAGCTCAAGGAAACAAAGAAGCAAAAGCTTTTTATGATTTCATTCTAAGCAAAGAAGCAAAAGATATTTTTCTTAAATTTGGATATTTAGTAAAATGATAGAGAAGTAAATTATGATTGCAAAAGTTAAGGAAATCAAAACAAAAGATAGTTTAAATATTGTAGAGTTTGATTTTAATAATATTCTACTAAAAATGATGAGTTTAGAACTCAATAAAGATTTAAAAATTGGCTCAAAAGTTGAACTTTTGGTAAAACCAACAAATGTAGCAATTTCAAAAAAATATATAGAAGATATTAGCCTTTCAAATCAAGCTCTTGCAAAAATTGTAGATATAGAAAATGGGGAGCTTTTAAGCTATCTATCATTACAAATAAATGATACATTTATCGAAAGCATAATCACAAAAAGCTCAAGCCTTAAACTTGATTTAAAAAAAGATGATATTGTGAATATTTTGATAAAAGCTAGTGATTTATCGATTTTAAAGGTTTTGAATGATTGATTATTTATTAAATGTAGATTATGCTCCATTTATACTCTCATTTAAATTAGCATTTATTACTACTTTAATTTTGTTTATTCTGTGCCTACCACTTAGCTGGTATTTATCACAAAGTAAATCAAAAATAAAGCCGTTTTTGGAAGCACTTTGCACAATGCCACTTGTAGTTCCTCCAACTGTTTTGGGTTTTTATCTTCTTTGGGGATTATCACATAATTCACCAATAGGTCAATTTTTTCAAGAGCAGTTTGGTATTAGTTTGGTATTTAATCTATATGGAATAATAATTGCAAGTTGTATATACAGTCTTCCTTTTATGGTTCAACCACTTCAAAGTGGTTTTGAAAGCTTAAATAAAAATATGCTTGAAGCTAGTTATATTAGTGGGAAAAGCAAATTTAAAACCGTTTTATTTATTGCTTTACCAAATATAAAACCATCTTTATTAACAGCTCTAATCATAACTTTTGCTCATACTGTTGGAGAGTTTGGAGTTGTTTTGATGATTGGTGGAAGTATTCCAAATGAGACAAGAGTAGCTGCAATTGCAATTTATGAGTTTGTTGAAATCATGGATTATAAAAATGCACATATTTATAGTTTAATTATGATTATTCTTAGTTTCATAACTTTACTTGCAGTATATATTTTCAATGGCAACCAAAAAAAGATAGGGTTTTCTAAATGATAAGTTTAAATATAAAAAAAGAGCTTCACGGTTCAAATGGAAATATGAATTTAGATATAAATCTATCTTTACAAGATGGTGAATTTGTAGCATTAAGTGGAGTTAGTGGAAGTGGAAAAACTACACTTTTAAGAGTTCTTGCTGGTCTTGAAGATGCTTTTGGAGAGATTATTGTAGATGGTGAAATATGGTTAAATGAAAAGCTTAAAAAACCTATTCAAAAAAGAGATATAGGTTTTGTATTTCAAGATTATGCACTATTTCCAAATTTAAGTGTAATTGATAATTTGCTTTATGTAAAAAAAGATAAAGATTTAGCTAAACAACTTCTAAGCTTAACAGATTTATATGAACTTAAAAATAGATATCCAAACTCTTTAAGTGGTGGTCAAAAACAGCGTGTGAGTCTTTGCCGTGCTTTAATGAAAAGACCAAAAATACTTCTTATGGATGAACCACTTTCAGCTCTTGATCCTCACATGAGATTAAAACTTCAAGATGAGATTTTAACACTTCACAAAGAGTTTAAAACTACAACTATCATGGTAAGCCACGATCCAAGTGAGATGTATAAATTAGCATCTAGAGTTTTAGTTATGAGTAATGGAAAAATTATAGATGATGGATTGCCAAAAGAAATTTTACTTAAAACTCAAGGAAGTCAAAAGTTTAGTTTTGAAGGCGAACTTCTTGATATTATAAAAGTTGATGTTATAAATATTGCTATTGTAGCTATTGGGCAACAAATTGTAGAAATTGTAATTTCAAATATGGAAGCTAAAAACCTAACAATAGGTGAAAAAGTAAATGTAAGTACAAAAGCATTTACTCCAACTATTAAAAAAATTTAAAGGATTAAAATAAAATGGCACTTATAAAAACAAATTTAGATAAATTAGATTTTTCTAAACTATACAAAAAACAGATGAAAAACTCTACTTTTAAAAGTAAAAGTAGTAGTGATTGGGATAAAAAAGCTCAAAACTTTAATCAAAATGTGATAAATAGTCCATATATAAAAGAGTTTATAAAAAGAGTTGATATAAGTGCTTGTGAAACTTTACTTGATGTTGGAAGTGGTCCTGCAACTATATCTTTAGCTCTTGCACCAAAGCTAAAAGAGGTTTTTGCACTTGATTACTCAACTACTATGTTAGAACTTGCAAACCAAAATGCAAAAGAGAAAGAAATTGAAAATTTAGTAAGCATTCATAAATCTTGGGAAGATTCATGGGAAGATGTTCCAAATGCTGATATTGTAATTGCTAGTAGATCAATGGAAGTAAAAGATATAAAAAAAGCTTTAGAAAAGTTAAATGAAAAAGCAAATAAAAGAGTCTATTTAACTACAAAAGTAGGTGGAAGTTTTATTGATATTGAGATTTTGGCTCAAATTAAAAGAGATATTGTTCCACGACCTGATTATATATATCTTTTAAATACTCTTCATAGTATGCGAATATTTGCAAAAGTTGATTTTATAAAAACAAGTAGCAAAAAGTTTGATACACAAAATGAAGATGAGTTTATTCAAAGATTAAAATGGAGTTTGGGAAAAATATCTAAAAAAGAGGAAAAAATATTAAGAGAGTATTTTAATACAACTTATAAATTAAAACAAAAAGATGATGGTTTAACTTGGGCATTTATCTCTTGGGAAAAAGATTTATAGTAATTAAATTACCAAAGCTATAAAAAGATATCTTGAAAACTTAGAAATTACTACTAAAACAAGAAATTTTCTAAAATCATATCTCAAAACTCCAGCTATAAAAGTAATTGGGTCACCAATTATTGGTAACCATGCAAAAAGTAAAGAGAAAGCTCCAAATTTATCAAAATATCTTTTGGAGCTATCTATATATTTTTGTTTAACTAATTTTTTATCTACTAAATACTCTTCACCTTTTAAACCCAAATAGTAGTTCAAAATTGAGCCTAAAACATTTCCAAAAGTTGCAACAAACAAAAGAGTATAGATGTTTAAACCCTCTTTAATATTGTAAATAAGTATTGCTTCACTTCCAAATGGAAGCAAAGTTGCACTTGCAAATGCTGAAATAAAAAGTAATAAATAGGTCATTTTTCTCTTTTATTATATATTAAAGTTATATTAGCTAAAATCTCAATCTTTAAAAGTAGCATTGAGAACACAAAAGTGTTTTGAATGCTCCTTTTTAGACCCTTTCAAGCATTTCTAAAGACAACGCCCCAGGATGGGAACATAGCAAGGCACCTTTTTTAGTGTTGTGTTTGGGTATCTGGAAAGGAGTACTTTGTACTTCTTAAATCAAATCTTCAAAACTATCATTTAAAATTAAAAGTTTTTTACTATTTTTATTATAAATAAATCTTTTGTCACCATTTTTTACAGCATTTAAAATAGTGTTTTTTATCTCCAAATCACTCTTTGAAGCTCTTTTTAAAATAATAAAAAAATCTTGTAGTGTTATAAATTCATTTTTTTTCTCATTTTTTTGATTTTCAATTTGAGGTTTATATATTGCTCTCATTTCATTAAAAGCACTTTGCAACAATTTTATTTCACTATTAAAAACTTCTATAATTCTTTTTTGATTTTTTTCGAGTCTTTTTATCTCCATAAAATGCTGATTTTTCATCCATTTTATAGACTTTTTCAAAATTTCTATCTGCTCATCTTTTGATTGAATTACTCTTTCAAAAATATTTTCTTGACTATTTTGTTTATCATTTTTTAAACTACTTTTTATAGTTTCTTCATCTATATAAACAAATATTTTTCCATCTTTTTTTTCTGATTTTAGTTGATTTTTTTTAATACGGTAGTGAATACCCTGCAAAGAGATTCCTAAAATCTCTGAAGCTTCTGAAGTGGTTACCAATCTTTGCAAGGTTATTCTCTTTTTATATTTTTGAGCTATCTATTTCAATAACTGTATGTACATTTCCTCGTGGTTTAAAATCTGCAATTACTTTAAGCCATTTTGGTTCTAGTTTTGAAAGAAGTGTATCAAAAATCTCATTTGCTGAATTTTCATGAGAAATATATCTATTCATAAATGAGTTTATATAAATTTTTAAAGCTTTAAGCTCAATAACTCTTTTATTTGGTGTATATTGAATTTTGATAGTTGCAAAATCAGGGTAACCACTTCTTGGACATTTTGCCATAAATTCTGGTAACTCTATATCAATTATATAATTTTTATCATGTTCATTTGGCCAAAAGTTTTCTTTGTCATTTATATCAAACTCTAAAATCTCTTTTTCACCATATTTTATTTCCATTTAGTAACCTTTTTTTTAAAATTTTTGAAATTATTCTATCCAAATATCTCTTATAAAGCTAATTTACGAAAATAAAGATAAAATTCAAATATATTTATAAAGGTTAAAAATGAGTTCAAAAATATTTGATACAGTAATTGTTGGAGCTGGAGTTTCAGGATTAAGTTGTGCTATAGAGTTAAAAATAAAAAATATCGAAAATATTGCTATTGTTGAAAAAAGTAATAATTTTTTTAACACAATAAGAAGTTTTTATAAAGATGGAAAAAGAGTTGATAAAAACTGGAGAAATCAAACTATTGAACTTCTTGGAAATATTAATTTTGATGGTGGTTTAAAAGAGGAAATTTTGGATTATTTTGAAGATTTATTAGAAAAACACAATATAAAACCTTTGTACAATAGTGAAGTAGAAAAAATTGTTAAAAACAAAGATGATATCTTTGAAGTTCATTTAAAATCAGATATTTTAAAAGCAAAAAATGTTGTAGTTGCTATTGGAAAAATGGGAAAACCAAATAAACCAGATTATAAAATACCTCTTGAAATTCAAAAAAATGTAAATTTTAATCTTGATAACTGTTCAAAAAATGAGGAAATTTTAGTTGTAGGTGGTGGAAATAGTGCGGCTGAATATGCTTACTCTTTAGCTTTAGATGAAAATATTGTAACTTTGGCATATAGAAAAGAGTCTTTTTCAAGATTAAATCCTACAAATGAAAAAATGTTAAAAAAGTTTGAAGTTAATAAAAAATTAACTATAAAATTAAATTGCGATATAAACTCTTTAGAAGATGAAAATGGATTTGTAAAGGTAAACTATTCAAATGGTGAAAGTCAAAATTTCAACAGAGTAATTTATGCAATAGGAGGAACAGCCCCAATTGATTTTTTAAAAATTTGTGGTGTAAATTTTGATAATAATATTAAACCAGTTTTTGATGAAAATTTTGAGTGTTGTTGTAAAAATTTATATTTAGCTGGAGATATAACTTCTATAAACGAAGGTTCTATCTCTAGCAGTTTAAATCATGGCTATTTAATAGCACAAAGAGTAGCTAAAGAGTTAAATCTTTAGCTTAAACATCAAGATGTTCTACATCTTTTGCGTGAGACTCTATGTAGTTTCTTCGTGGTTCTACTTCATCTCCCATAAATAGAGTAAATGTATCACTTGCTACTTCGGCATCTTCAATTTTTACTCTTAAAAGTCTTCTATTTTCAGGTGTCATAGTTGTTTCCCAAAGTTGTTCAGGATTCATCTCTCCAAGACCTTTATATCTTTGAATATATGCACCTTTTTTTGCTAAACTTTCAATCTCTTCAAGAAGTTCAATTAAATCACGACCATTAAATAGTGTTAAATCTCTATCTTTTAATTTAGTAAAAATAAATGTAGATTCACTAAAATAAGGTGATGCAAAAAGTTCTTCATCGATTATTAACTCTTCAAGTCCTGCATTTGTTTGAACAAAAAGTTGAATTTTTGTTTCAGTAATAGTTTTTGAAAGTATGTTATAACCACGTACTTCTAAAAATATTTTAACTTTTTCATATAAAGTAGCAAAATCTAAATTTACTAAATCACTATTTTCAATTAAATATTTTAAAACTTCAATCAAAGAGTATCTTTTTGCTAATTGCTCTAACATAGCTCTATATCTTGCTACTTGTTTAAATAAATCAAGTAAATCATTATATCCCATACCTTCAAACTCAAAACTTTGTAAACCATTTTCAATTAAATAAGCAGATAATGCTCCATTATCTTTTAAATAAATCTCACTTTTACCTTTTTTATATCTGTAAAGTGGTGGTTGAGCAATATATAAATAACCTTTTTCAATAACTGGTCTTAAAAATCTAAAAAAGAAAGTTA
The DNA here is from genome assembly GCF_002993025.1 of Arcobacter cryaerophilus gv. crypticus. Lineage (GTDB taxonomy): Bacteria > Campylobacterota > Campylobacteria > Campylobacterales > Arcobacteraceae > Aliarcobacter > Aliarcobacter cryaerophilus_B. The sequence continues at coordinate 11,104 of NZ_NXGI01000002.1, forward strand.
AAAGTAAAGTTTGAATGTGACTACCATCAACATCGGCATCTGTCATAAAAATTATTTTATGATATCTAATTTTTTCATCATTAAAATCTTCACCTATTCCACAACCTAAAGCTGTAATAATATTTCTAATCTCATCAGATTTTAAAATTTTATCAAGTCTTGATTTTTCAACATTTAGAATTTTCCCTTTTAGAGGTAAAATTGCTTGATAAACTCTATCTCTTCCTTGTTTTGCAGAACCTCCAGCTGAATCCCCTTCCACTAGATATAACTCTCTTATAGTTGGATCTTTACTTTGACAATCTGCAAGTTTTCCAGGAAGTGTTCCAACACTCATAGAATCTTTTTTTCTAGTTAGTTCTCTTGCTTTTTTAGCAGCTTCTCTTCCTCGTGCCGCCATCAAAGATTTTTCCATAACAGCTCTTGCTTGTGTAGGATTTTCTTCAAAATATTTATCTAAGTTATCAGCTGTTAGTTTTTGAGCAATTGGTCTTACATAAGAGCTTCCTAATTTTCCTTTTGTTTGTCCTTCAAACTGAGGTTCTGGAACTTTTACAGAAACAACTGCTATTAAACCTTCTCTTACATCATCTCCAGTTATTTTTGCATCTTTTTCTCTTGCAGCTGCATTTTCACTTAGATATTTAGAAATACTTCTTGTAAGTCCTGCTTTAAATCCAGCTTCATGAGTTCCACCATCAATTGTTCTAATATTATTTACAAAAGATAGAGTTTTTTCAATATATGTATCGTTATACATCATAGCAATGTCAACTTCTACACCATCTACTTTATCACTAAAGTGCATAACATCACACAAAGCTGCATCTTTATTTAAATCAGCAACAAATTGTTTAATACCACCTTCAAAGTGATAAACTTCTTTGATTTTAGATAATTCATCTTCAAGCGTAATAGATATAAGTGGATTTAAATAAGCAACTTCTTTAAATCTTTTTTTAAGAATATTAAATTCATATTTTAAAACTTCAAAAATAGTATCATCTACTAAAAATTCAATAGTTGTTCCAGTTTTTCGTGGACTATCTCCTATTACTTCTAAAACTCCTTGAGGAATTCCTTCTTTAAACTCTTGATAATGAATTTTTCCTTCTCTATAAATAGTCATTTTAAGATGTTTTGATAAAGCATTTACAACTGAAACCCCAACTCCATGAAGTCCACCTGAAACTTTATATGTATCTTTATCAAATTTTCCACCAGCATGAAGAACTGTTAAAGCAACAGTAGCTGCACTAATTCCTTCCGTTGGATGAATTGCAGTTGGAATTCCTCTTCCATCATCTTCAATTTTTGCCCATCCATCTTTAGAAAGTGTTATTTTAATATTTCTACAAAATCCAGCCATTGCCTCATCTATTGAGTTATCAACAACTTCATAAACTAAGTGATGAAGACCATTTATATTTGTATCTCCAATATACATCCCTGGTCTTTTTCTAACAGCTTCAAGACCTTTTAAAACTTTAATATTACTAGCACCATAATCTGACATTTTATTTTCCTTTTATTTTTCTAAAACTATTGGCATTACAATTGTGATAAATTTATTATCTTCTAAATAAAATGGAAGATTTGATTCATTAAATCCTATTTTAATTTTATCACTTGTTGTCATACTTAAAAAATCTAAAATATATTTTGCATTTACTGCTATATAAAAATCATTTGGAATATTTAAATCTATATCAACTTGTGTATTTGCAACACTATCTGTATCTAAAGATTCAAAAATAATAGCTTGAGTTGTAAATGTAATTTTTATATTTGAATTTAAAGATGTAATAAGTTTTATAGATTCAATAAATATATTTTTTGGAATATATAGATTATTTTTAAGATTTAAAGGAATAATTCTTTCATAATCTGGATATTTTCCATTTATAAGTTTTGTAAAGAAAGTTGTATTTTCATTTGAAATTACTAAATTTGTATTATCGTAAGATATTTTTGCATTATCCAAAAATAGTTTTTGAATTTCAAAAATAGCTTTTTTAGGAATAATTAATTGAACTTCTTCATTTGACATATTTTCTAAACTATTCATTGCTAATCTTCTAGTATCTGTTGCACAAAAGTTTATTTTTTGGCTTTTTATATCTAGTAATGCTCCATTTAATTCAAACTTTGGATTGTTGTTATCTATTGCTGGAGATATTTTTTTGATTGAATTTATAAAATTTATTGTAGAGATAGTTAAATCTTTTAAATTTTCATATTTGTTTATAGTTGGATATTCATTTGGATCATAACTTGGTAATTTGAATATTGATTTACCTTGTTTTATTATTAAGTTATTTGAACTAGTTTCTAAAGTAATATCTTCATTTTTTAATCTTTTAATAAATCCTAATAGATTATTTCCATTTACTGTTGTTTTTCCATCTTCAAAATTACTTATAGTATCAATTGTAACTTCAAGACCAATTTCATAGTCAGTAGCTTTTATAGTCATTTTGCTATTTGCAATTTCTAAATATAAATGAGATGTAATTGCACTTGAATCTTTTTTTTCTAAAAATGGTTGCATTTGACTTACAACATTTTCAAAAGTAGATTTGTTTATTACTAGCTTCATTTCTTTCTCCTATTTTTTATTTATTTTCAAGTATTAGTAGTAGTATATGTGAAAAGATGTAAATACAGTTCTAAGCACTATAAAATCGATGTTTAACATAGTGATTAAAATCAAGTATATATTCACATCTTTTCACACATCTAACTATTACTCCTTGTTTATTAATTTGTTTTTTAAATTTTGAATGATCAATTTAAAGTTTTCATCTTTTTCAATTAGCTCTGTTGTTTTTTTAACATTATGAGAAATTGAGCTATGGTCTTTCATCTCTAAAAATTTTGCAATATCTGGCATTGAATTATGAGTTAATTCACGTGCAAGAAATATAACTATTCTTCTTGCATTTGCTACGCTAGAAGTTCTTTTTTTAGATTTTATATCACTTGGTTTTATATTTAATTCATTTGCAACTAAACTTATAATATCTGGAAGTTTTATATTCTCTTTGTTCTCTTTTATTTGGTCTTTTAAAAGATTTTGAACCATTTGTAGATTTATTTCAAGATTAAGTAAAGATGCACTTGCATTTATTCTTATTAAAACACCTTCAATTTCTCTTATTGAACTATCAAGAGTTGTTGCAATAAATGAGACAATATCACGACTTAAGTTTATCCCATTTAATTCTGATTTTTTTTCAATAATTGCAATTTTTGTTTCTAGTTTTGGAATTTGAACATCTGTTGTAAGTCCCCACTCAAATCTTGATTTTAATCTATCAACAAGTCCAGCTATTTGAGATGGAAGCCTATCACTTGTCATTACAATTTGTTTTTTTGCATTGTGTAATTCGTTGAAAGTATGGAAAAATTCCTCTTGAGTGCTCTCTTTTCCGCTTAAAAATTGTACATCATCTATTAAAAGTAAATCACAATTTCTATATTTTTCTCTAAAATGTTCCATATTTTTTTTATTTATTGAAAATATAAAATCATTCATAAACTGCTCAATTGTTACATATATTACTGTTTTATCATTTTCTAAAGCATGGTTTCCAATAGCTTGTAAAATATGAGTTTTTCCAAGTCCAGTTCCACCATATATAAAAAGTGGATTATATTGAACACCTGGTTTTGAAGCTACTGCTAAAGCTGCATTATAAGCCATTTGATTTGAAGGACCAACTATAAATGAATCAAAAGTATATGAAGGATTTAGTATCGTACTTTCTGGAGTATGATTTTGAATTTGATTATTTAGTGTCTCTTTTTTTGTCTTTTTTTCACCAATTAATCTAATTTCAATATCTGGCTTAAGATTTATATTTTTTTCAAAGCAGTTTTGAATAAGATTTGTATATTTACTCTTTATCCAAGAAGCAATATATTTGTTTGCTACTTCAAATATGGCAATATTTTCTTCAATAGATAATTTTTTTAAAACAAGTTGTTTTAAATATCTTTCGAAGTCATTTTTGCTTGTTTCTTTTTGAATAAGTGATAAAAACTCTTTATTTGTCATAATAACCTAAAAAATCAAATTTAATTAAGCAATTATTATATCTAAATATTTTATAAAATAGCTTCAATGGAAAAAGTATAAAAAATAGTTTAAAATCATAAAATAATTTATTTGTACACAATGTGAATAAGTAGTGAATAGTTTTAGAATTTTATAAATAAAAACATAGTTAAAATACGATACAATCGAATATTTAAAAATGTGAATATAAAAAATAAAAAAGAGTGAAATAGTGAAAATATTAGGAATAGACCCTGGAACAAAAAATTGTGGATATGCTATTATTGAAAAAAGTGGAAGAGATTTAAAACTAATAGAAGCTGGATTAATTAAGATAAAAACTACAGTTTTGCAAGAGCAAATTGTAGAGATGACTGAGGGTTTTGATATGATATTTAAGGCTCACAAAATTGATGAAGTATCAATTGAAGATATGTTTTATGCTTTTAATCCAAAAACTGTTATAAAACTAGCTCAATTTAGAGGAGCTATATCTTTAAAAATTTTACAAGAGTTTGGAAATTTTGCAGAATATACACCACTTCAAGTAAAAAAAGCAGTTACTGGAAATGGAAAAGCTACAAAAGAGCAGGTTGCTTTTATGGTTAAGCGACTTTTGGGAATAAAAAAAGAGATAAAACCTCTTGATATTACAGATGCAATTGCAATTGCTTTAACTCACTCTCAAAGAATAAAAGGATAGAAATTTATGAAAAAAATAGGAATTTTGGCTTCGTACAACGGAAGTGGTTTTGAAACAATACAAAAAGCGATTGAAAGTGGTATTTTAAATGCAAAAGTGGAAGTGATTATTACAAATAACTCAAATGCTGGAGTGCTTGAAAAAGCTTCAAAATATGGAATAAAATCTTTTGTGATAAACAAAAATCTATTTCCAAACGAAAATTTGGATTTAAAAATTGCACAAACTTTAAAAGAGTTTGAGTGTGATTATATATTTTTATCTGGATATATGAAAAAAATAGAGGAAAACTTGCTTAAAACTTTTCCAAATAAAATAATAAATACTCATCCTGCAATTTTGCCATCTATTTATGGTGGTGCTGGAATGTATGGAAGTTTTGTGCATGAAGCAGTTATAAAAAATGGTGAGAAAAAATCAGGTGTAACAATTCACTATGTAAATGAAAACTATGATGAGGGCGAAAAGATTTTGATAAAAGAGCTAGAGCTAGAAAAAGATGAAACAGCTCAGAGTTTAGAAAATAGAATAAAAGAGCTTGAAAAAACTGCTATTGTTGAAGCTTTTGTAAAGGTTTTGGCATAAAATTTGCTAGAAAAAGAGTAGTTTTAAACTACTCTTTATCTTTTTAACTAAGGTTTAAAACTATCTGTTTCATCATATTCATATTGGATAGTTGCTTTTACATTTGACATAGTAGAAGCTCCCACTGCTTTTGTATGATATTTTAATCCCCAATTTCTTGCAACATCTAAGTTCTTTGCCAAATTTATATTATACGAACTATTTGATGAACTAGATATTGTAAGAACTTCTAGCATAAACTCTATCTGCTGTATTTGTAGCAAATGCAAAACCAATAAACATAAATAAAATTAATTCAATCTAAAGAATAAAGCTATATAATTAAACTATTATTAAGAATTGTATAGTAAAGGAGATTTTATGATAATTAATTCAAATACAGCATCACAACAAGTTAGCTCACTAAATGGAGCTATAAAAGTAAATCAAAATGATGTTAAAGTAAATTCTTACACAAGCAATTATGATAAAGAAGCTTATGTATTAGATATAAGTTCACAAAAAATAAACCTTTCAGATAAACCAGAAGCCATAATACAAAGTAACAATGCTTATGTAAATAAAAACAATGAAGCTACACATAAAATATTAGATGATTACTACAAAAAAATAGTTGAAGATAACAAAAAATTTGAAGACCCTTTAGCTCATGTTTATAAAAAATACAATGACAAAAGTTATGCTTATTATATAAAAGATTTAACTGATGAAGAAAGATTTGCAGCTTTTACAAATGAATTTGATAGGCAAAAAGGTTTTAAAGGTTCTTATTCATATTTAGACCCAATTTTAACTAGAAATGGAATAAAACCAACAAATGTCTATGTGGAAAAAGCTGAAAGAAATGCTTACAATAGAGAAGCTGTAAATAGTCAATTTGAAACTTTATTAAATAATTACGGAATAACTATCCCAAAAGATGAAAAGCTAACATTTACAATAGAACCAAACCATTTTATACTAAAAGTAAATGGTGCAAAAGATGAGAATTTGGCACAAGCAATAGAAGATATTTTAAATAAAAATAGTGAAAATGTAAAACAACTATTTTTTCATATAAATTATATGAAATCAGATAGTAGCACACAATTTACAAAGGAAAAAGAAGATAAGTGGAATATTGTAAATTCTGCAAAAGAGTTTACAGGATATAATTTAGCAGATTTAGAAGTAAAAGGAGATAGATTTTTAGCTCCAGACGGAACAGATTTATTTAGAATCTTCAAAAATAATTTTGATGAAAGATACCCAAACCCTGGGTTTGATAAAAATACTATTTTAATATACTATGAAAATCAACTTACAGAATTAGCAAGAAAAGGTTTTGAAAATGTACCTGATTTGGTTCTTTCAATAGAGTATGAAAATAGAAGTTTTTATGATATCGGACAAAAAGAAAACTATGGAACAGGAAAAACAGCTTGGATAGAAGAGTGGAATATAGCAAAAACAAGTGAATATAATGCAGCTCAAAATAAAATAAACTATAAATCACAATATACAGAAAATCCATCTGAATTTACAAGAAGTATAAATAAATATGATTTAGCAAATGAACTAAAAGATGTTATCGGATATGACTTAAATGATTTAAAAGAAGAAAATGGAAAATTTTTGACTAGCAAAGGAGAAGATATTTTTAAACTATATAAAAAAGAGCTTCAATCAAAATATTTTTTCTCAAAAGATTTGCAAGAAGCAAAGAGTGATTATTTTGGAAATTTACTAAAAGATTTTTCAAAAATTGGCTTAAACAATATCCCTAATTTTGAAGCAAAAAAAGAGGAAGATTTAATGCAAATTTTGAATAAAATCGAACCTTTGGAAATTTATGTGTAAGTAAGGGGATTTTTTAATATTATTTCATAAGAAAAAAACAAGGATTAAAAATCCTTGTTTCCAAGTTTATATTATTTTATAATATTTGCTAGCTCTTCTTTTGTAGAGATTTTTTCTATTTTAGAAACTTTTCCATTTTCTAAACTATAAACAATAATTTTTCCATCTTCTTTTACAAAGTTATCTTTGTTTGTATCATCTAATAATAAAACTGAAAATGGGTATTTTTTCATTTTTGGTAAAGCTATAAATTTAGAAATCAAACTTGGCATTCCTGAAATATCAGCAACATAAACAGCAGAATTTTTTTCTAAAATATTCTCTTTCTCGCTTAGTGGTAAAAGATAATCTCTTAACATATCGCTTGTGCTTTTATCACTTGCAAAAAGTATAGTTTTTACATTTGTGTCTATAACTTTTTCAACTTCATTTTGATCTTTGATTTTTAAGTTATCAACAACACTATCAACAGCAAGTGGAGCCGCATTTAATCCTAAAGCTAATAAAGAAGCTAAAAGTATTTTTTTTAACATATTTTTCCTTTTAAAAATTTTCAAGATTCTAGCTTTAAAAAGTAAACAGAAGATTAATTTTCTTTTGATAAAGTTGGTAGATTCCATTTTTTATAGTAAGCAAGTACTCTTAAAACAACTCCAAATATAAATACAAGAATAAGTGAAAATAGATTTCTAAGCTCAAAAATTTCTAAAATATAAACAACACTTCCAATAATAAGTGCAACGGTTGCATAAAACTCTGAAACCAAAATAAAAGGCATTCTGTTTATTAAAACATCTCTAATAGTTCCACCACCAACAGCTGTTATAAATGCAAGCATTACAGCACTTAAGAAGTTAAAACCACTCTCAATTGCAATTATTGCACCTGTTATTGCAAATGATGAAAGTCCAATTGCATCTGAGATTACAAATGCCCATTTACCTTCAAGATTTGTAATTTTGTGAAGTTTAAATAGCATGGCTATTAAAACTGTTGCAATTACCAAACTAAGAGGTAAGTTTGAAGTAAAAACATAAGGAGTTCTATCTGCTAGAACATCTCTTGTCATTCCACCACCAAAAGCAGTTAAAAATGCAGAAATAAAAACTCCTAAAATATCAAGTTTACAGTGAACACCAATTAAAAAACCACTTAAAGCAAAAGAGATAATACCTATAATATCAGCAATCTCTAGTGCGCTCATTTAAGAAGCTCTTGCATTGCAATTGCAGTTTGTCTTATCTCCCATTGAGCATGTTCATCAAGTCTTAGTTTAAAATAATTATCAAGCTGTTTTGGCATAAATGCACCCCAAATTTGTGTATATCCCATTTGTGGAATTACTCTTCTTGCTTCTTGAGGTTTAACTCCATTTTCAAGTAATTCAAAATATAAATCTTCACTTTGTTTTATTAAGTCTTGTACTTTTTGATTATCTTTTAATTTTTCACTAACATAAAATTCAAAAGGTACTCTTTTAGCACTTACATATCTTCTACTTAATTCTTGCCAAGAAATTCTGTGTCTTACCATTTGACTTCTTGTAGGAAAATCTACTTTAAATAAAAATACTTTGAAATAATCTTTTATGATATTACACTCTTCTTGTGTATTAAAAATAGTTCTAATATCAAAACTAAATTTATCTTTATCATTTTCAAAATCATAAACAAGTGCTCTATAATTTGTAAGCAAATATCTATCATCTAAAATTTCACCAAATTTTTTACAATTTGAATACTCCAATTTTAAAATCTCTTGATGTTTAGAATTTTCATAATCAAGTAAAACTGGAACAAACTCAAAGCTAGAACTTGGTAATCCCATACTTTCAGCCATAAGTCTATTATATAAACTTTCACTTCCAAGTGCTTTTGGATTTTGGTAACAAATTGAAGCAACTTGTGTAATAGCTAAAATTCTATTTTCTTCATTTAAATTTGCTTTTGAAAAATCCCAATTCTCTACAAAACCAATATTGTCATTTAAGATATTTTGTTTTTCATTTATTTTTTCTATCACTATTTTGCCTTTATAAAAAATTGAATTTAGATTATACAAAATCTCTAATGATATATTCATTATAAAATGATTTTAAATATATTAAATCCATTTTTATAGATATAAATAAGTTGAAAATTATGTTTATCAAGAATCTTTTTTACAATGCTCAAACCTAAGCCAAAGCCATCTCTTTGAATAAGTTCTTGTGTAAAAGGTTTTAAATAGTACTCTAAATCTTTTGATAGTTTTTCACCACTATTTGAAATAGAGATTTGATTTTTATCAACTTTTATAATAATTGGAAAAGCTGTAGCATATTTTAAAGCATTATCAATAAGATTTTTAAGTGCGATTGATAGATAATTCAAATCAGCTTCTATTTTAAAATCTTCAGAAATCTCTATTTTGATTTTTGATTCATCTTCTAAATATAATTTTCCCAAAGATTCTAAAATCAAAGTTTCCGCACTAAATGTTTTTATATCTAAGTTTGTAATATTTAGTTTTTCAAGCTCAATTAGCTCGTTTGTAAGTCTTTCTAAATCATTGAAAATCTTTTTAAGTAGCTCTTTTTTTGAAAAATCATCTATTTTTTCTATTACAAATTTTCCTTTTGCTATTGGAGTTCTTAACTCATGACCAATATCACGAAGTAGCTCTTCTCTTGTTTTTATAGAGTTTTCAATTGAACTTGCCATATTATTAAAACTCTTTGCTAAAGTTCCAATCTCATCGTTGGATTTTATATCTATTCTTGTTGATAAATCACCATTTGCAAAAGCTTTTATATCTTTTGTGATAGTTTTTAGAGGGCTTAAAAGTTTAATTATAAATAAAAACATCATTAAAAGTGCAAAAATATCCAAAAATACCAATATATTTAAAATATTTTTATCACTTAAATTCTCTTCATCTAATGCTTTAAAAGTATATAACTCATCCAAATATTTTATTTTTAGAATATAAATATTCGATGATTTATACTTTAAGATAGAAATCTCTCCAAATGTAGAGCTTTGAGAATATATAGTTTCTAAATTATTTTTATCTAAAAAAATTACTTTTTCTAAACCATTTTTTAAAATCAAAGAATCTAAATAATTTTTATTTTCTATATTTCTAAAAATATCATCAATAACTTTTAGGTATTTTTCTTTTGCAAAATTATCAACTCTTTTTGAATTTATATTATCAATCCATACTCCAATTATACTCATTAGAATAAAACTTAAAATAAAAAGGATAGTTAGTTTTTTAAATATTGACATTTTATCCTACAAACTTATAACCAATTCCCCAAACAGATTTTATATATTTAGGGTTTTTTGAATCATCACCAATTTTTGCTCTAATATTTGATATGTGCATATCAATAGTTCTATTTTTTGTATTAAAATCTAAAGAACTCGCATTTAAAATCTGCTCTCTTGAAGATATTTTATTTTTATTTTCAACTAAATAAATAAAAATTTCAAACTCTATTTTTGTAAAATCAATTGCATAATCATCTATTAAAACAGTTCTATTATCTTTATCTATTGTAAAATCAGCAACCTTAAAAGATTTATTTGAATTTCGTTTTAAAATAGACTCTATTCTTAAAACCAACTCTCGTGGCTCATATGGTTTTGCAAGATAATCATCAGCTCCAAGCTCAAAGCCGTGTATTTTGTTTCCTATATCACCTCTTGCAGTTGAGATAATTATAGGTATATTTTTTATGCTTTTTAGTTTATTAAATAGATCAAAACCATCCATAAACGGAAGCATTAAATCTAAAATTATAATAGAGTAGTCACTGTTTATTTTAAAATCTTCTAAAACATCTTTCGGATTATCAAAAGCAGTGACAACAAATCCATAATCTTTTAGATAATCAACTATTAAAGATTGCATTTGTAAATCATCTTCAATTAGTAAAACTTTTTTATTCAATTATCCACTCCTTGAAATGATCTGCAAATTCGTCTCTTTGCTCTTCATTTAAAATCTCTAATATCTTTTTTATTCTTTTAGCTTCTAAAATTGTAGCCTTTTTTTTGATTTCCATACTTTTTTGAATATATAATTTTTCATCAAAATTTGACTCTTCTATTAAATCTTCAATATCATCTTCAATATCATCTTTAAATTCATAAAACTCTTTATACTCATCTTTTAGCTCTAAAAGAATATTTTTTATAGCTTTTATTTGTTTCTCATCTAAATTTAAATAATCCAAATTTTTATAAGAGTGCTTATATTTTTTGTAATCATCATCACCATTTAGAAACAAAAATATACTACATAAAATCAGAAATATCTTTAATATTTTCATTTTCGATTAATCCTTTTTCAATATCACTATGACAAGCTTTACAGTTTGCAACACTTTTTACTTTTTCATTTTTAAAGACTTCTTTTGGAATCTTTTTGTGCTTTCTTTCCCAATAAGTAGTTTTTGTTAAAGCAATTATATCTTTATTGCCTATTGAATTTATAAAATTCCAACTAGCTTTCATGGTTGAAGTTTCTGCACTATTTTTTAATAAAAAACTCAAAATATCTTGATTTGTTTCTTCATTTAAACTTGCATCATCGCCAAAGTGATTTTCTAAATCACTCATTATTAATTCCCATGATTTTTTAGGTAATAGATTTGGTGGGATAAAGAGTATGGCAACTTCCACACTCGTTTACAAAAGCTACATTTTGTGTTTTATAATCAATTGGCTCAAATTTTGAAGCAACTAAAGCATTATCTGGTTTATAAAGATTAAAAATCAAAAAAGCTATAAAAGCTACAAACATAAAAATAGCAAATAGTTTTTGAAAAAATGAGAGTTTTATACTCTCATCTTCATAAGTCATTTTATATCCAGTTGCTATAGAGTTTAGAGTTTCATGTTTTTTATGAAATAATCTATCAAAAGCAATTCCAACTAAATGTGCAATAATTAAAAAAATAAGAAAATTTGCAAAGAATTCATGAATCTCTTTAAAAAGTTTCATATTTTTAAAAAAAGAGTCATTTAAAAAAGATGCTAATCCCTTTCCATCTTGTATTCCATAAGCTAAAACTCCCGTAACAATTACAATAAAAGTAACAATTAGCATAGCTATCATCACATAAGATGCTAATGGATTGTGTCCTATATATTTTTGCTCATTTTTTAAAGAGCCATCGAAAATATTTTTTAAAAACTCTTTAGCTTCATTTTTATTTGCTGGGAAATCTTTAAATAAGGAGTATTTTGGACCAAAATATCCCCAATAAACTCTAAAAAATAATAAAATCAAAATAGAGTAACCAGCAATTGCATGAAATTTTAGAAGTTTATCATCGTCTGTTAAGAAAGCAATTAGAATAAACAAAGCAAACAAGAGATGAAAAACTCTTGTTGGTAATGACCAAATATATGATTTTTGCATATGAATCCTTTTAAATAGTTCCTATTTAAAAGGAACCAAATCTTTTATTACTACTTTTTATAACGAATATTAAAAATATTCTAAAAAGTAGCAAAAACCTAAAGAGCTTTTAGAAAAAAGCTTTATTTCTCCCATTTTCCATAATTTGGAATATTTACATCATCATCGCTAAAAATACCTTTTTTGGCATTTTGATGACAAGCGGTGCAGTTAAACAAACCTTTAACCTCTTTTTGAGTGATTAAATGCTCTTTTATATCTCTATGTTTCTTTTTCATATATGGCATTTTTGAAATAGAATCAGGAATAGTCCCATTTAAATTCTCAACTATTTTTCTACTTCTTTTATTATTCATACTTTTTTCAGCACTATTTTCATTTAAATAGCCAACTAGAGTTTGAAAAGTTTTCTCATCTACACTTGCATCATCACCAAAGTGGTCACTTAAATTTGACATCATTTTATTCCAAGAGTTACTAGGAAGTAATCCTGCTTGATATGCAAAGTGGCAACTACCACACTCTTTTTCATAAATTGTATTATCAACTGGTTTAATAGTTACATCCATTTTTCCAGCAAATAAACAACAAGAAGTTAAACCTAAAAGAATTATTATTTTCATCTTTAAGCTCCTTTGTTACTTGTTGATGATGTAAGTAATTACATCACCTTTTTCAAGTGCAGTTCCTTCACGATTGTAAACATCATTGAAATTTCTTTTTAACCATTTTTCAATCTCTGTTTTATCTGTAAATCTTTTTGGATTTGCTTTTGGAGATAGAGCATCTATTGTTTTTCCTGTAAAATGATTTTGATTTGCTTTGTATAAATCTGTACCATGGCAAGATGCGCAAGAGACTAATTCACCTTTTTTTCCAATATGTTTTGATAAAAAAATCTCTTCGCCTCTTTTATAATCAAAACCTTTGAAAGATGAATTAGTTTTTAAAACTTCTTGTTTTAAAGAGTCTAAAAAATCATCAACTGTAGCACTAAAACTCAAAGTTGCAACTAAAGTTGCTATTAGAAATGCTTTCACAATTTACTCCTAAATATTTTTATATTTAGAATTGTAAAAGAATAGTTTAAAGATATTATGTTTTTTTACTTGACAATTTATTTACAAATATCAAATAATATAATTAACCATGTAATTACAAAAATAGAGATACTAATAAATACAATAGTACTTCCAACATCTTTAGCACGACCAGCCATAGGATTATGTTCAAGAGTTACTAAATCTACTACTCTTTCTATTGCACTATTTATGGCTTCAGCTAAAATCATTCCCATTAAAGTTATAAATAAAATAGCTTTATTTGTTAAGTTTGTATCAATAAAAATAATTACAGGAATTAGAAGAATTGTTACTATTAGCTCAATTTTAAATGAAGTTTCATTTTTTATTAAGTCAATTAAACCTTTTAATGCATAAGATGTATTTTTAAAAAAGTTATATTTTGGTTGATTTCTCAAAGTTTTGCCTTATTATGAGTTTATGAATAATTAAAATTACTAAGCAAGCTAATATCATAGTAACTAATGTATGACTTAAAAAGTGGTCACCAATTAATATTTTATATCCGCCAGTTAATACACCTACTGTTATACCAAAAGCTAGAGCAATTTTTTGATTTCTAGGTTTTTTAAATAAAAAATATAGAGCCATCAAAGAAAAACCCATTGTTGCATGACCAGCTGGCCAACATCTTTGTTTTTTTTCTTGAATATAATCTTTTGGATATGATTCAAGAATTTTTACATCAATAAAATCTCCGCCAAATTCTATAATATCTACAGGACAAGGAACATTTGTGACACTTTTTAAAGAAGCTAAAGCGGGTACTAAAATAGTACTTAAACATACTATCAATAAACCTTTTTTGTACTTTTCTAATATTTTAATTCTTTTAAAAAAAGATAAAATTGTTGCAATGAGAATAATAGATGAAAATATTATAAATATTTTTTTAAATCCACTATAAAAAATCAAATCTGCCAAATAATTATCTTTTGATAAAATCCAAGATTTTGTTTCAAAATTATAAAAAAGAGATTGAAATTCTATATCAAAATCTGTAAATTGAAATATTAAAATTACAGCCCAAAATAAAAAGGCTGTAAATATAATTTGTTTATTCTTCTTTTCTAGCTTCATTTAAAATATCCAACTCTTTTTTATATACTTCTGTTTTTACTTCAAATAGCCCCAAAAGAGTACTAAATAAATTATCATGTGAGTACTCTTTATCTTTATTTTGGTCTATTTTATTTTTGTCGTATTCATGAGCCATTTGTCCATCATCTAACCAAATAAGAGATGCAACTCTTGTTTGTTCTTTTGGAGCTATTGCATAAGGCATACCATGAAGATATATTCCATTTTCTCCAAGACTTTCTCCATGGTCAGATACATATAATAATCCTGCTTCATGAGTTCTTGAATATTTTTTTAAAAAATTTATAGCTTTTGATAAAAAATAATCAGTATATAAAATTGCATTATCGTATGCATTACTTATCTCTTCTTGTGTACAATTTTCTAGCTGGTTTGTTTTACATGCAGGTGTAAATTTTTCAAACTCTTTTGGATATCTTTTATAATATGCAGGACCGTGATTTCCCATTTGATGAAGAACTATTAATATATCTCTACCTTTGTTTTTTTCTATATAATTTTCAAGACCAACCAACATTCCTTCATCTCTACACTCTTCATCACAAACACTATTTGTTTTAGGAGTTTGATAATCTTCATAATCAACTCTAAGTGCTACTCCTTTTGAATCAGAGTTATTATCTCTCCATAAAATTGCAACATCTTGAGTATTATTTAAAACATCTAAAACATTTTTTGTAGAAGCACCTTTTTTATAGCTGTAGTCATCTTTTGGAAAGATAGAAAACATACAAGGAACTGAATGAGCTGTTGAAGTTCCACAAGAAGACATATTTGTAAAGCTTACAAGATCTTCTTGTTTTAAAAGAGGATTTGTCTCTTTAGAATAACCATTTAATGAAAATCTATCTGCTCTTGCAGTCTCTCCAATAACTAAAATAATCAACTCTTTAGGTTCATTTTCATCTTCAACTACTTTTGAATCCAAACCAATATCTTTAATTTCACTTGGTGCTGTATCTAAAGTTTTATTAACATAATTTCCTATGCTATACATCCAATAAATAGGATTTATATTATATCTTAGAGGTTTATGTTCTCTAAAAAAAGATGTATAAAACTTAGATAAACTAAAAATTATTATAAAAATAATAACTAGAGATAATGTTATAGTTTTTAATTTTGAAAGCAGTTCACCTTTTAATGATTTATAATTTATTTTAGTTTTATAAACAATATAAGAGGGAATAATTGCTAAAAGAACTGTATAAAGAACTAATTTAAAACTAAATAAATCAACAGATTCTTTAAAACTTGTTTGCAAACTATTTCTAATCATTTCTGAATCAATAACAACACTATAACTATCCATAAAATATGCTGCAAATGCAGAACTTATAAAAATCGTTATTAGTATAGGTTTTGTTGTATATTTTGAACTAAATAGAGTTAATAAAACTATAATTAAAAGCGTTAAAACAATAGTTATTGATAAAAAAAACAAAATATTTGAGCCAATAAAACCATATGTAAGAATAAGATCTTTGAAAAATTTATAATTATAAAATAGAGTTAAAAATATAGAGCTAATTATTATTAGTCTATTTTGAGAAAGTCGTAACACTAAAAGGTTCCTTGTAAAAAATTTAGAAATCATATTCCTAAATAATTAATGGATTATGAATAATTTGTCAAGAAAGTGTCAAGAGTTAAAAGTAGCAAGATGCTACTTTTATTTTGTGAATATTAACAAAAAAAGATTAAATTAATATAAAAAGGTAAAAAAACTTTTACTGAATATTTATTGTTTGCTTAACCATATTTTAAGGTATTATAAGCTTTTAAGTTTTTTTTAGCTACAATCCCCCAAAATTTTACAAAAAAAGAAGAAGTATGAGAGACATTAGAAATATTGCAGTTATTGCACACGTTGACCACGGTAAAACTACGCTAGTAGATCAACTATTAAAACAAAGTGGTACATTTTCAGCTCACCAAAATGTAGATGAAAGAGTTATGGATAGTAATGCTATCGAGAAAGAAAGAGGAATTACAATTCTTTCAAAAAATACAGCTATTGATTATGAAGGTGTAAGAATTAACATTATTGATACTCCAGGACACGCCGATTTTGGTGGAGAAGTTGAGAGGGTTTTAAAAATGGTTGATTCTGTTTTACTTCTTGTTGATGCACAAGAGGGAGTTATGCCACAAACAAAGTTTGTTGTTAAAAAAGCACTATCTTTAGGACATAGACCAATCGTTGTAGTAAACAAAATAGATAAACAAGCAGCTGAGCCTGAAAGAGTTGTTGATGAAGTTTTTGACCTTTTTGCACAAATGGATGCAACAGAAGAGCAACTAGATTTCCCAGTTATTTATGCAGCTGCAAGAGATGGTGTTGCAAGATATGATGCAACAGATGGAAATATGGATTTTAAACCACTATATGACACTATTTTAAAAGAAGTTCCAAAACCTTTAGGAACTGATGAAAATGGTTTACAACTTCAAGTATTTACTCTTGATTATGATAATTTTATTGGAAAAATAGGAATTGCTAGAATTTTTAATGGAACAATAAGCCACGGTGAAACAGTAATGTTATGTAAAGCAGATGGTGAAAAATTAAAAGGTAGAGTATCAAAACTTATTGGTTTTAAAGGAATGGAAAGATTCGATATTAAAACAGCAGGTGCTGGTGATATTGTTGCTGTTGCTGGGTTTGAGACAATTGATGTTGGAGATAGTTTATGTGATCCAAATAATCCAATGCCACTTGATCCTATGCATATTGAAGAACCAACTTTAAGTGTAACTTTTTCTGTAAATGATTCTCCACTTGCTGGAACAGAAGGTAAATTTATAACTTCAAATAAAATTGATGAGAGATTAAAAGCTGAGATGAATACTAATATTGCTATGAGTTATGAGCAAATTGGTGAAGGTAAATTTAAAGTAAACGGAAGAGGTGAACTTCAAATTACTATTTTGGCTGAAAATATGAGAAGAGAAGGTTTTGAGTTCTGTATTGGAAGACCTGAAGTTATTATCAAAGAAGAAAATGGTATTAAAATGGAGCCATTTGAGCATTTAGTAATTGATACTCCTGATGAACATAGTGGAGCTATTATTGAAAAACTAGGAAAAAGAAAAGCTGTTATGACAAATATGGTTCCAATGGGAGAAGGCTCTACTAGATTAGAGTTTGAAATTCCAGCACGTGGACTTATTGGAATTAGAACAGAGTTTTTAACTGAAACTAGAGGAGAGGGTGTTATGAATCACTCATTCTTAGAGTTTAGACCACATAGTGGAACAGTTGAAAGTAGAAAATATGGAGCACTTGTATCTATGGAAAATGGAGAAGCATTAGCTTATTCAATTTTTAACTTACAAGATAGAGGTGTTATGTTTATAAAACCTCAAGATAAAGTATATGTTGGAATGGTTGTTGGACAACATGCTAAAGATAATGACTTAGATGTTAATCCTATTAAAGGGAAGCAACAATCAAATGTAAGATCTTCAGGAGCTGATGAGGCTATTAAACTTGTACCACCAAGAACTATGTCTTTGGAAAATGCTTTAGAGTGGATTGAAGAAGATGAGTCTGTTGAAGTTACTCCTGTTTCTATTCGTGTAAGAAAAAGAGAACTTGATCCAACAGTTAGAAAACGAACAGCTAAGAAAGAAAAGAATTAATAAAAAGCGAATCTGTGAAAACGAACAGCAAAAAAAGAAAAGAGTTTATTTAAACTTAAAGGAGAGAGGTTTTACCTCTTTCCTTTTTTTATTTCTATCTTGACAGAAAAATTAAAATTAATTATAATTTATCAATTAGGTAGGTGATAAATATGAAAGTATCAAAAAAAACAGATTATGCATTAAGAGCATTATTCGCAATAGCAGAAGCTGATAGTTTAATCTCAATTAGAGAGCTATCAGAGCAGATAGATGTTCCAAGAAGATTTTTAGAAAATATTATGCTTGAGATGAACAAAGCTGGATGGGTAAAAAGTATTCCTGGAAGATATGGCGGTTATGTTTTGGCAAAAAAATCAGATGAGATAACTATGGGTGAAGTTATACGACATTTTGAAGGTATGATTGCTATGATCTCTTGTGTTTCAGTTTCTAGCTATCAGCCATGTAGTCAAGAAGGAAAATGTTATTTTAGAAGAGTTTTTTTAAATATTAGAAATTTAACAGCACAAATTTTAGATAAAACTACTATTGCTTCTTGTTTAGGACAAGTTCCTGTTACAAAAGAAGATGTTTTAAAAGAAGAATTTGTTGGTGGTTTGGGTATTTAAAAAAGAGATTTTATAATATTTTTTTGTTTTTTATATATTAAAATCTCTTCAATTTTAATATATATTTCAAAAGTATATTTTGTAAAATAGCCATTTTATAGATGTTTTGAACAAAATTTAAAAAATATTTTAAAAAACTCTTGACAAATATTTTTTTTATTATTATAATTTCACCAGTTTAGTAGGTGATAGATAGAAATCACCTTTATTGAAAGGATAAAAAATGATGTGCGACATGTGTAAAATAATATATAAATCAGAAAAAAGAAAATAGGTGAGATTTTTTTAAAATCTTTAATTATCATACATTTAATGTGTATTAAATTTAAAAGAGAGATAAAATGATAAAAAATATAAAAAACATAGCGTTAGCATCATTGCTAATATCAACATTAAGCTTTGCTAAAGATTATGATTATAAAGCAGAAGCAGAAAAAAAATCTATAGAGATTTTAAATGTATCGTATGACCCAACAAGAGAGTTTTATGAAGAGTATAACAAGAATTTTGCAAAATATTGGCAAGAAAAGAGTGGACAAAAAGTAATAATAAAGCAATCACACGGTGGTTCAGGTAAACAAGCTAGAGGTGTAATTGATGGATTAAAAGCAGATGTTGTAACTTTAGCACTTGCTTATGATATTGATGCAATTAGCCAAAAAGCAAATTTATTTCCAAAAGATTGGCAAAAAAAATTAGAGTATAACTCTTCTCCTTATACTTCAACTATTGTATTTTTAGTAAGAAAAGGAAATCCAAAAGGAATTAAAGATTGGAATGATTTAATAAAAGATGGTGTTGAAGTTATTACTCCAAATCCAAAAACTTCAGGAGGAGCAAGATGGAACTATCTTGCTGCTTATGCTTATGGGTTAAAACAAGAGTTAGGTACTTTGGACAAAATTGATTTTAATTCAGAATCTTATAAAAAAGCCAATGAAAAAGCAAAAGAGTATGTTTCAAAACTTTTAAAAAATGTTCCAGTTCTTGATTCAGGTGCTAGAGGAGCTACAAATACATTTGTTCAAAGAAAAATTGGAGATGTTTTACTTGCTTGGGAAAATGAAGCCTTTTTAGCAATAAATGAACTTGGACGTGATGAGTTTGAAATAGTTGTTCCATCTGTTTCAATATTAGCCGAACCACCTGTAACTGTTGTAAATAAAAATGCCCAACATAAAGGGACTTTAAATGTTTCAAATGAATATTTAAACTATTTATACTCAAAAGAAGGGCAAGAGTTAGCAGCAAAACATTATTATAGACCGAGTATTCCAAATCTAGTTAGTAAAGAAAACTTGGCAATATTTCCAAAATTAGAGTTAATTAAAATTGACGATGTTTTTGGAAGTTGGGAAAATGCACAAAAAACACACTTCAATGATGGTGGAACATTTGATTTAATCTATAAATAGATTAAATCAGATTTCTTAAAAAGGAGTTATAAAATGGCAAAAGTTTATATAACTAGAGAGTTAAAAACATATACAAATGGTAGATTTGAAATTGCTTTGCAAGGTGAAAGTATCAAAGATATTGTAGGAAATCTACTAAAAGAGCATAAAGATTTGGAAAATCATATTTATACAGATGATGGAAAATTAAAGAATTATGTAAATATATATCTTAATGAAGAGAATATAAATAGTTTAGAAAATTTTGATACAAAAGTTTATGAAGATGACAAGATAATTTTATTTCAAGCATCATAATTTGTGTAGGAAATAAAAGATAATATAAATATCTCTTGTGATATTCTTACGACTGAATTTTAATAAGGATTTAGTTTGATAAAAGAGCAAAAACTATCAGAGCAAGAGATAAATAGATATAGCAGGCATTTAATACTTCCAGAAGTTGGATTAAAAGGACAACTAAAATTAAAAAATTCAAAGGTTTTAGTTGTAGGAACAGGAGCTTTAGGTTCTCCTGTTCTTTTATATCTTAGTGCAGCTGGTATTGGAACTATTGGAATAATTGATTTTGATACACTTGATGAATCAAATTTACAAAGACAGATTATTCACTCAACAAATGAAATAGGAAATCCAAAAGTAAACTCAGCTAAAACTAGAATAAATGCACTAAATCCAAACATAGAAGTACTAGCTTACAATGATAAATTAACAAGCCAAAATGCTTTAGAGATTATAAAAAATTTCGATGTTGTAGTAGATGGAACAGATAATTTTCAAACAAGATATTTGATAAATGATGCTTGTGTTTTTTTAAATAAACCTTTTGTTTATGGAGCAATTTTTAGATTTGAAGGTCAATCAACAGTTTTTAATGCAGATAAAAATAGCCCTTGTTATAGATGTATTTTTCCAGAACCACCAAAAGCTGGGCTTGTTCCATCTTGCTCAGAAGCTGGAGTTTTAGGAGTTTTACCTGGAATTATTGGAACTATTCAAGCAAGTGAAACTATAAAAATAGTTTTAGAAATAGGGGAAACATTAAAAGGAAGATTGCTTACTTTAAATGCTTTAAAAATGGATTTTAAAGATTATAAAATAAAAAAAGATGAAAATTGTAAAGTTTGTGGAGAGAATGCAACTATAAAAGAACTTATTGATTATGAAGAGTTTTGTGGATTAAAAGATAGTGGAAAAGAGATTGAATTTAAAGAGTTAAGTGGTGAAAATCTAAAAGAGTTAATGCATAACAAAGAACAAATTTTGTTAATTGATGTTAGAATTATCGCCGATTTTCAAGCTAAAAATATTTTTAATTCAAAAAATATACCATTTGAAGATTTACTAAATAGAGTAAATGAAATAGACGAAACAAAAAAAGTTGTATTGATTTGTACAATAGGACTTAAAAGCAAAGAAGCTATTTCAAAATTAAAAAAAGCTGGTTATAAAGGAGAACTTTATAGTTTAAAAGGTGGGATTACATCTTGGATAAATGATAATCAAGATTAAAAATCTCTTTTCATTTTAAAAGGGGCTAAATGTGGAGAATAAAGAGAGTAGAAAGAATGAGATTTTACTACCCAATAGAAAAGCTTTTTTAAAAGATGTAGAAAATGGCTTTTTTAATAAACTTGTAATATTTGATATAAGTGGTTTTGGAAATATAAATCACTACTATGGATATGATTTTGGAGAAAATATATTAAAAATAATCTCTGTAAGACTTCAAGAGAGATTTGAAAATAGTCAAATGTACTATTTAGGTGGAGATATTTTTGTTGCAACTGCAAGTGAAAATATTTCAAAAGAAAAATTTATTCAAACTATAAAAGCTACTACTTGGCATTTTGGATACTCACCAATTGAACTAGATGGTCATAAAGTATATATTCCATTAAGAGCTGGAGTTGCTATAAACTATCCAGAACTTCTATTTTGTGCAGAATTTGCACTAAAACAAACAAGAGTTTTAAAACACAATCTAGTAATTTTTGATAGTGAAGAACATCAAGTGTGTCATCCTAACTCTTTGTCAATTGAGCAAGACTTATATTGGGAAGCACAAATTATTCAAGCTATAAAAAAAGATAGATTTGAGATTTTTGCACAATCAATTAGTAATCAAAATGATAAAAAATATGAGATTTTAGTAAGAATGAAAGATACAAAAGGAGAGATAATATCTCCATATTTTTTCATAGATAGAGCAAAAAAGATAAATTTATATGGGGAAATAACAAAAAAGGTAGTTCAAAAATCATTTGAATTTTTTGAGGGTAAAAATATCGAATTTAGTATAAATTTATCAATTAGTGATATTTTGGAAAAAGATATTTGTGATTTTTTGATTCAAAAAATATGTGAACATGATGTTGGTTACTTTTTAACTATAGAAATAACGGAGAGTGAAGGTGTTGAGAATATAGAAGAATTAGTATCTTTTATAAAAATAGTTAAAAATTTAGGTGTAAAAATAGCAATTGATGATTTTGGAACTGGTTACTCAAATTTTTCATATTTGGTTAAATTGCAAGCAGATTTTATAAAATTAGATGGTTCTATTATTCAAGATATAAATAAATCTCTTTCAGCTAAAGCAGTTGTTGAAGCAATAGTATTTTTTGCAAAAAAAGTTGGTATAAAAACAGTTGCGGAGTTTGTATCAACAAAAGAGATTTTTAAAACTTGCAAAGAGTTGGAAATTGATTATTTTCAAGGATATCTGTTTGATGCTCCGAAAAATATTAAAGATATAAGATTATAATTATGTAAAATAGTAACAGATTATAATATTTATAGATATATATTATAAAAAATAGTTATATCTATCTTCAATTATAATTTTTTTGTTATCATAATCCTTTAAATTATCATTTAGGGGAATTATGAATTCAGTAATAAAAAAAGTCTCTTTCTTTCAATCTTTAGCAGTAGCAATTATTTTAGTTTTTGCAGTTATTAGTATTAGTATTGTTGTAAAAAACTTTATAACAAAAGATGTAGAAAATACATTTCAAGATAGAGTTTTAGATATAAAAGCTACTTTTGAAGTTTTAAATGAATCAATAAAAGATTCTGCACTTTCAGCTTCAAATGTTCTTTCTACGCAATTAAACAATCTTGAAATTGACCATTTAAATAAAATAGATGTAAATGGTATTAAAACATCATCTTTAACTTCAAATGGAGTGGTTTTAAATAATAACAACTCTATTGTAGATAAGTTTACACAAACAACAAGTGCAGTTGCTACAATATTTGTAAAACAAGATGATGGTTTTTTTAGAATTGCAACATCTTTGTATAAAGAAGATGGTTCAAGAGCTATTGGAACTTTTTTAGCAAAAGAGAGTCCAGCTTTTTCAAAAATATCAAATAAAGAGAGATATTCAGGAATTGGTGAGCTTTTTGGAAAAAAATATATGACAATTTATACTCCAATTATTCAAAATAATGAGGTAATTGGAATTTTATTTGTTGCTTATAATTTTGATAAGTTGTATACAATTTTAGAATCTAAACTAGAGAGAATCAAGTTTGGAGATAAAGGTTATTTATATACAATTGATTCTAAAACAGAAACTTTAACAATTCATCCAACTTTAAAAAATAAAAAACTAAATGAGCTTGATAAAAATGTAGAAGAAGCTTTAAAGCAGATGCTAGTTTTAAAAGAGGGTGTAATAGCTTATACATTTGATGATGGCAAAGATGTAATAGATAAATTATCTGCTTTTACAACTTTTGAAGAGTGGAATATGATTATTGTAACTAGTTCTGATATCGATGATTTACTTTCGTTGAATTACACATTAAGACAATACTCAATATTTGGTGGAATAGCACTGTTATTTACTCTACTTGGAATAAGTTATTTTATTATCAAAAAAACAGTAAATGAACCACTTTTAATAATAAATAAAGATTTAAATGAATTCTTCGCTTACTTAAATAGGCAAAAAGATAGTATTGATTTTGTGCATGTAAATACAAAAGATGAGTTTGGAAGAATGTCAAAAGTCTTAAGTGATAATATTGAAAAAACACGACAAAGTATAGAAGAGGATAGAAAACTTATAAGTGAAACAATTTCTGTTTTAGGTGAGTTTGAGCATGGTGATTTATGTCAAAGAATAAATATAGAAGTATCAAATCCAGCCTTGACGCAGCTAAAACAAGTTTTAAATAATATGGCAAATAATTTAGAGAATAATATTGAAAATGTACTTGATATTTTGGAGCAATATTCAAAATATAACTATTTGAGTAAAATTCCAACAAAAGATTTAAAAGAACATTTACTAAAACTTGCAAATGGTGTTAATACTTTGGGTGAATCTATTACAACTATGTTAATAGAGAATAAGAAAAATGGATTAACTCTTGGTGATAGTTCAAATGTTTTACTTGAAAATGTAAATAAATTAAATAGCTCTTCAAATAGTGCAGCAGCAAGTCTTGAAGAGACAGCAGCTGCTATTGAAGAGATTACATCAACTGTTAGAAGTAATAGTGAAAATATCACAAAAATGGCTCTTTTATCAAATGATGTTACAAAATCAGTAGTTATTGGTGAAAAATATGCAAATCAAACAACTATTGCAATGGATGAGATAAATACACAAGTAAATTTAGTAAATGAAGCAATTAGTGTAATTGATCAAATAGCATTTCAAACAAATATTTTAAGCCTAAATGCAGCTGTTGAAGCTGCAACTGCAGGTGAGGCTGGAAAAGGATTTGCAGTAGTTGCTCAAGAGGTGCGAAACCTTGCAAGCAGAAGCTCAGAAGCTGCTAAAGAGATTAAAGATATAGTTGAAAATGCTACAAAAAAAGCAAATGAAGGAAAAGAGATTGCAAATAGTATGATTGAAGGGTATAAAGAGTTAAATTCAAATGTTTCTCAAACTATGAGTTTAATTAAAGATATTCAAAACTCTTCAAAAGAACAACTACTAGGAATTGAACAGATTAATGATGTTGTAAATAATCTTGACAGACAAACTCAACAAAATGCACAAATTGCATCACAAACAAATGAGATTGCAAAACTAACAGATAGTATTGCAAAAGTAATTGTAGATGATACAAATAGTAAAGAGTTTTATGGAAAAGATAGTGTACAAAGTAGAGATATAGGGATTTAGTTAAATAAAAAGTAAAAAGGAGAAAGAAGTTTTTCCTTTTTCTTGACAAATAAAAAAGAAATAGTTATAATTCACCAATTTTATAGATGATTAATTTAATCATCTATTTTTTTGTCTAATTTTAACATTCACCAATCTAGTGTATGTTGTATGAAAAGGGTTTAAATGAGATTAAATTTTGGAATATTAAAAAGACCAAATTCACCAATTCCTGGTTTTGGACTTACTATGGGATATACGGTATTTTACTTAAGTATTATTGTAATTATTCCACTAATTGCACTTTTTACAGAGGCTTTTAGTATGGGATTTGATGCTTTTATAAGTGCCACAACAGATGCTAGAGTAGTTGCTAGTTATAAATTGACTTTTATTACTTCTTTAATAGCAGCAGTTGTAAATACATTTTTTGGAGTAATCGTTGCTTGGTGTTTAGTTCGATATTCATTTTGGGGAAAAAGAGTTTTTGATGCAATTGTAGATTTACCTTTTGCACTTCCAACAGCAGTTTCAGGAATTGCTCTTACAACTCTATATTCAAGTTCTGGTTGGTTTGGACAGTATTTAGAACCACTTGGAATTAAAATAGTATTTACACCAATTGGAATTACAATTGCTTTAATATTTATTGGTCTTCCTTTTGTTGTGCGAACAGTTCAACCAGCTCTTGAAGAGATTCAAATAGAGCAAGAAGAGGCAAGTGCAAGTTTGGGAGCTAGTAGATGGCAAACTTTTTATAAAGTGATACTTCCTACAATTTTTCCAGCAGTTCTAACAGGATTTGCACTTTCATTTGCAAGAGCTTTGGGCGAGTATGGTTCTGTTGTTTTTATAGCTGGAAATATGCCATTTAAAACAGAGATTAGTACACTTTTGATTATTACAAAGCTTGAGCAGTATGATTTTGCAGGCGCAACAGCAATTGCAGTTGTGATGCTTTTAATCTCTTTTGTGATGTTACTTTTAATTAACATTTTACAAAGATGGAGTTCAAGAAGAAAAGGAATGGAGGCAATATGAAAACTATAAGTAATTCACAAAGTTCACAAACAGAATCAAGATTTGTAAAGTACTCTTTGATTTTTGTAGCAGTAGCATTTTTACTTATTATGCTTGTAGTTCCTTTAATAACTATATTTGCAGAAGCATTTAGAAAAGGTTATGAAGCATATTTTTTAAGTTTTAATGATGCGTATGTATTAAGTGCGATAAAACTTACATTTATCACAGCAGCAATAGCAGTTCCACTAAATGTTGTTTTTGGAATATGTGCATCTTGGGCAATAGCGAAATACTCATTTTTTGGTAAAAGTTTTTTAATTACTTTGATTGATTTGCCTTTTGCAGTTTCACCTGTTATTTCAGGATTTGTATATATTTTACTTTTTGGAGCACAAGGATGGTTTGGGCACTTTTTAATAGAAAACGATATTCAAATAATCTTTGCAGTTCCAGGAATCGTATTAGCAACTATATTTGTAACTTTTCCATTTGTTGCACGTGAGTTGATTCCTTTAATGCAAGAAATGGGAAATGATGAAGAACAAGCTGCACTTTTATTGGGAGCTAGTGGTTTTCAAACATTTTGGAAAGTTACTTTACCGAATATAAAATGGGGATTGCTTTATGGTGTAATTTTATGTAATGCAAGAGCCATGGGAGAGTTTGGAGCTGTTTCAGTTGTATCTGGACATATTCAAGGTGTTACAAACACTATGCCTCTTCAAGTTGAGATTTTATACAACGAATACAACTTTGTAGCAGCTTTTGCAGTTTCGACACTTTTGGCGATATTGGCACTTTTAACTCTTGTTTTAAAATATATTTTAGAGTGGAAAGCGCAAAAAAGAATAAAAAACTAGAAGAATTAAAAAATTAAATAATCAAGAGTAGGAAATAAAAAATGAAAATAGAAGTAAAAAATTTAACAAAATATTTTGGAAATTTTACAGCATTAGAAAATATTAATTTAGATATTGTGGAAGGTGAGTTATTAGCTCTTTTAGGACCATCAGGAAGTGGAAAAACTACACTTTTAAGAATGATTGCAGGACTTGAAACAGTTGATAATATAGATAAAGGTGAGATTTTATTTAACAATATTGATGTGGCAAAAAAAGATATTAAAGATAGAGATATAGGATTTGTTTTTCAACACTATGCACTTTTTCGTCATATGACTGTATTTGAAAATATTGCATTTGGTCTTAGAGTAAAACCTAAAAAAGATAGACTTAGCAATAAAGAGATTGAAGAAAAAGTTACAAAGCTTTTAAAACTTATTCAGCTTGATGGTTTTGCTTCAAGATTTCCTTGGCAACTTTCAGGTGGTCAGAGACAAAGAGTTGCTTTGGCAAGAGCTTTAGCAGTTGAGCCAAAAGTTTTATTACTTGATGAACCTTTTGGTGCACTTGATGCAAAGGTGCGAACGGATTTAAGAAGATGGTTAAAAGAGCTTCAAGAAGAACTTGGAATTACAACTATTTTAGTAACTCATGATCAAGAAGAAGCGCTTGAAGTTGCAAATAGAATTGTTGTAATAAACAAAGGAAAAATTGAGCAAATAGGATCTCCTGAAGAGGTATTTCATAATCCAAAAAATGAGTTTGTAATAAACTTTTTAGGAAATGTAAATTTATTTCATGCAAGAGAGATTGAAGATGGTGCTAATTTAGAAGATTCTCAAGATAATAAGTATCTTATTCGTCCTCATGAGTTAGAGATTGTTGATATAAATGATAGCGAAGCTGTAATTCATGCAAAAGTAAAATATATTCAACTGGCTGGTTCATTTGTAAAAGTTGAACTTACATATTTAAATGATGAAAAAAGAGTTGTTTTAGTTGAGATGCCACACTATGAATTTAGTGATAAAAATATAAAAAAAGGTGATATTTTAGGAATTAGAACAAGAAAGTTAAGAACTTTTGAAAATGGAGCTGGTATATAATTGACTATAATCAACATAAAATAATAGGTAAATAGATAATATCACAAAAATTTTTTAGGATTTAAAATGTTAATAGATAAAAATAGATTACCAATTGTTGATATGGATTTTATGAATGACACACACTATGAGGATGTTGATTTAATAAATGATCTTTATAAAAATATAGAACTTTATAATCAAGATAGCTCTTTAGAAAATTTTGAAAATCTAAAAATAAAATATAAAGAGTGGATTGAACATACTGTAAGCCATTTTGCAACTGAAGAAGAGGAGATGGTAAAAAGAGGCTTTTTCGCTTATCCATTTCATAAAGGTGAGCATGATGCAAATATTGAAGATATAAGAGCTGTTTGGGATAATTTTGAAAAAAACAGAGATATATTGGAACTTAAAAATTATATTGAATATGATGTAATAAATTGGCTTATAAATCATATAAAAAGTATGGATACAGTAACTGCAAGATTTTTCAAAACTGGAATGATGGGTGGTTGCGGAATGATGTAAAAGCTTAGGCTTTTGCCTCTTTTAGATTTAAAATTGTTATCTCACTACTAGCACCAAGTCTCATTGGTGGTCCCCAAAATCCTGTTCCTTTATTTACATACACTTGAGTTGTTTCATTGTGAACATTTAAACCTTTTACATAAGGTTGATCAAGTTTTACTAAGAAATTAAATGGAAAAATCTGACCTCCATGAGTGTGACCACATAAAATTAAATCAATATTTGATGTATTTGAAAGAGAGTTAATAAATTTTGGTTGATGTGCTAAAAGAACAGTTGGAGAGTTTTTACAATTTTCTAAAGCTTTATTAATATCTGGTTTAAAAAAATCAATTTTATTTCCAAATATATCATAAACTCCTGCTAAATTAAATCCAAGATTTTCATCACCAATATATACAGATTCATTTTCTAAAACTTTAATTCCAAGAGTGTTTACATAATCAATTATAGGAGTAACTCCGTGAAAATACTCATGATTTCCAACTATAAAATATGTTCCATATTTTGATTTTATATTTTTTAGCTCATCTAAAGCGGGTTTTGCAAATTCTAATTTAGTATCCACAAGGTCACCAGTTATTACTACAAGGTCACCATCTAAAACATTTACTTTTTTTACTAAATCTTCTATAAATTTTTTATCTATTAATCCACCAATATGAATATCACTTAGTTGAACTATTTTATATGGTTTTTTTAAATTTTTAATCTCTACATCTACAACTTCAAGTTCAATATGTCTTGCATTGTCAATCGCTTTTAGATTTGTTGCAAGAATTAGTGAAGTTGCACCAATATCAAAAGTTTTTTTGAAAAAATTTCTTCTTTGTGATGATATTTTTGATTTTTTGAAAGCTTTTTTAAATCCAATTGAAATGATATCGTGAAAAATAGTGATAATAAATGTTAAAAAAATCACCCCAATTGGTAGGGAAAGGAGAAAATAGAGCCAGTTAGGCACTAGTGGAAAGTATCTAGCCATTGGGTACAATAAAGCACCAAAAAATGTTAAATATAATGCAAAGCCAAGATACTTCCTAGTTTTAAGACTAAAATTTAGTTTATTTATAAATCTTTTTTTTATAGTATAGGTCTGAAGAAAAAATGCTACAAAATAAACTAAAAAGAAAATCATAAAACTCATAAAGGAATTATAAATATTTAGAGTTAATAGTTTTTAAATAGATAATTAATAGTTTGTATCTTTTGTTTTTATTATCTCATCTGTTCCTTCAAAAATATCTTTTATAGATACATCTAAAATTTTTGCTATTTTGAAAAGCTGAATTAAATTGAAATATTCACCGTTTTTTCTAATCTCCATTCTTCCAATATATGAAGCACTAGAATATCCCATCTCAACTGCTAATCTTAATTGGCTAAACCCTTTTGATTTTCTTATTTTAACAACATTCATAGAAATTAAATCTAAAAATTCTTTTGATTGATAATCTAAATATTCATTCAATTTTAACACCTTATATAGTGTTAATCTTATGAAGTTTAGTAAATTTAATGCAACCATATATATAGTGTTGCATTTATACACAACAATTATTTTTTATATTAAAATCTATGTAAAAAAATAAGAAAATAATTATAAACAGGTACAATCAAGATTAATACATTTTTTATGTATAAATTACAATTTAAGGAAATATAATATGATTAAAAAATCATTAGCAATGGCTAGTTTATTAGCTTTAGGAACATCTGCAATGGCAGTTGATGTGCAACCATATGTTGGAGCAGGTGCTGGAGTTAGTTTTGGTAAAACAGAAGTAACTGTTAATACACCAGGATATGTTTATCTTGGAGATGAATCAGAAAGAAAAAGTTCGGCATCTTTAATATTAAAAGGTGGAGCTATTTTAGATAGTTCTCATAGATTATCACTTTCTTATGCACCATCATTTCATAGTGATGCAAATGTTCATAATGTTATGGCTGGATATGATTATTTAATTCCATTAAATGATAAAAACAAATTATATGTAGGAGCTCATGCTGGTGTTTCTAGCTTCAAAGGTAAAGATGAAATAAGTGATTATAGTATGTCAGGATTTGCATATGGAGCACAAGCTGGTTATATTTACGATATTACAAAAAATATAGAGTTTGAATTTGGTTTAAATTATACAAAACATGATTTAGATAAAACTGGAACAATGAGAGCTAACAATGGTAATCCTGTATCAGTAAAGATTGAAATGAAAGATTCAATATCTACATTTGCGGGAATTAACTACAAATTCTAATTTTAATTTTCTTTAAAATTTCGAAAAAAAGGAAACTAATAAAATTAGTTTCCTAAATATATAATAAAACAAGGACAAGAATGAAAAAAATAGTTTATTTAAGTGTATTTTTTCTTTTAATTTTGTTTACTGGATGTTCCACAAAAAGCTCTTTAGTATTGAAAGATGGCTATTCCTTTAAAGAAAAACCAAGTATAAATATTGATAAAATTACAAATAATACTTCAAAAATATACGAACATAATATTGAAGAAACAATGAAAGAAGCTCTTATGAAAGAGTTTAAAGACAATAATCTTTTAGCTCTATCAGATAATTCAAATATTGATTTAGAAGTATCAATTTTAAATTATGAAGAGGGAAATGCTTTTAAAAGATGGTTGATGCCAGGTTGGGGAGCAACGATTTTAAATGTAGAGGCTATATTAAAAGAAAATGGAAATATTATAGCAACATCAAAAATCAATAATAATATACCAGCAGGTGGAGCATATACTATTGGAGCATGGAGACAAGTATTTTTTGATACAGCTGAAAAGTTAGTTGAAGATATTCAAAATGAGTATAAACAAAAGAAATGATTTGTTTTCAAATATTTAGATTAAAAAAAGATAAGCAAAATTGCTTATCTTAAAAATCTTATTGAACTAAACCAAACTCTTTTTAATCTCATCAACCAAAGCTTTGATTTCATCTTTTGTTTGAATATAGTGAACTCCAACTCTAAGCCAACCTGGTCGATTTTTCATAGATACTTTTTTAAGTCCCAGTAAATCATGCCCATAAGGTCCAGCACAAGAACAACCAGCTCTAGTTTGGAAACCACTATTTGAAAGTTTTTCGCATAATGTGTAAGGATTAAAATCTTTTATATTAAAAGATACAATACCAATATTATGGCTCTTTTTATTTCCATAAATAAGTAGATTTTGTACACTTTTTAACTCTTCTAATAGGTATAAATATAACTCTTTTTTTCTATTTTCTATAAATTCAAATCCTATTTCATTTCTTAATTTATATGCCAAAGCAGCTCTTATAAATTGTGTAATTGCTGGAGTTCCAGCATCTTCTCTTACTTCTATTTGTTCTTCATATATTTGATTATTTTTATTTACATATTTTACGGTTCCTCCACCTGCAAAACTTGGTGGTAAAGATGTATCTACTAAATATTTTTTAACTACCAAAATTCCACAAGATCCAACACCTCCTAAAAGTTTATGAGGAGATAAAAATAGTGCATCATAATATGATGATGAGATATTTATGTATGAACTACTTGCAGCTGCATCAAAACAGACAGTTGCCTTATATTTTCTTAAAAGATTTGATATTTTTTTGTAGCAAGTTATTATTCCACTTACATTTGAAGCTATTGTAAAAGAGCCTATAATTTCACGATTTTTATTTTTTTCTAATATATTTTCTAAGTGTTCAAGGTCTATTAGACCATCTTTTCTAAGTTTCACTCTTTTAACTTGTGCCAAACTCTCTCTAAAACTAACCTCATTTGAGTGATGTTCATAGGGTCCAACAATTACCAAAGGCATAGACTTTTTATCTATTTTTAGACCTTTTTCTTTTAGCCTCTCTTTTGTTTTTGGTGGAATATAAACTCCTAAAATCTCTTGTAGTTTTTTTATAGCACCAGTTGCTCCTGAACCACAAGGTAAAATAGTAAAGCTATCATCAATTTCTAAACTTTTTTGTAAAGTTTGTCTAGCATCTTCATAATATTTAGTAGTAATTTTTGCATTACTACTCTCTTTTGAGTGAGTGTTTGCATAAGTTTCTAAAACTTCGTGGATTCTATTTTCAATTTGTCTAAAAGCAAGACCTGAGGCTGTGAAATCAAAATATTTATCTTTGTTTTTACCTATTGTGTTATATCTAAGAAAATTCAGTTTATCACTATTCTCATTTAAAAATGGTCTAAAAATATCTTTTTGCATAAAACTCTTCTTTTTAAAATTATTTATAAAATTTATATAAACCATAATTTTATCTTATTTATATTTTAGAACTATTTAATCTGGTTTATTAGATTTATTTTATAGTTTCCTAGCTCTCTTTTTATAATATCATTTGTAGTATGTTCAAAAAGTTCTGGAAGATTTTCACTTAAAATTACCCCACCTAAACTCTTTTTATTTAATAATGAGTAGTAAATTAAAATTCCAGCTGCAACTCCTGTTGGATAAGATACATAAGTTGAACCTGAGTAAGGTGTTTTTAAAAGTTCTCTATACTTGTTAAAAGATAGACCAACTGATTCTATAGTTCTTATTTTTTCATCATTTTGAGGATATAAAATTTCTAAATATATATCAGCAACTGCTGAAAATTCAGCATATTTAATTGTTTTTTTCTTTATATAATCTTCAACAATTTCAGGAGTTTTCATTTTTGGAACTATATTTTTTATAATTGTATTAATCGATATTTTTGAATCACTGTTTTCATAGCAATATTTATTTGAAAATAAATTTAGCTGGTATAAGTTTTTCATTAGTTCAATTTCACTTCCACCAACAAATAATTTAAGATTTTCAATTTGAGGAAAACTTTGTTTTAGAGATATTAATTCCTCTTGAAAAACTGGATAAATATCTACAAAATTTCTAAAATATGGAAATTTATATACTTTTGATTTTGAAAATGGTTCAATAGTTTTTGGTCTATTCTTTTTATAAAAAACTGGAGGAAATGCAAGCTCATCAATAGCTACTTTTGGTGACCACGAAAAGATTAGTTTTTTTGATTGAATCTCTTCTAAAAGATTAATCTCTAATTTTTTAATCTTAACTTCATAAGGAAGATTTTTTAAAGAGTGTATTTTTTCACCAATTAAAAAATTTGTAATTCCAGGAGAAATTCCAAGATTTATTAAAGCAAATAAATTTTTATCTTTAAACTCTTTTTCTAAAATTTGTTGATCAAATTTAAGTGTTGAGATTATCTCATCTTTATAAATATCACTTGCCAAATCAGTATAATTTGTGTTGTATTTCAAAGCTAAATTCATAATATCTAGATTAAAAGATGGAGTAGAACTATTTATAAAAATATCACTATTTTTTAAATATTTTGCATATTTTTTACTATCTTCAAAAATCTCTTCAAAATGTTTTATCTCTAAAAAATCCGATTTATTCAAAACATTACTATTTTTGAAAAAATGACCTTGAGCTTTTTTTATATTTCTTACCACAAATATAAAATTTATATCTTTTTGTTTACTTTTATTAGAAAGTTCATCCAATAAAGTTGCCATAACACTACAAACAGCACCAACCCCAAAAAAAACTATCTTCATATGTACCCCTGAAATTATTTAAAATATTATAATATTTTTGTATTTTATTTCAAAGGTACTTAAAGGTAGAAACAAAAGCCATATTTGGAAAGTTTTACATATAAAAATTGATATTTTGGTAAATTTAAGGTTCTAATTTGGGAGAAAATAGTGCAAGAATTACTTATGGAAAAGAGGAGATTAATCCTCTAATCCTACTTTGTGGTCATTTATTGTTTTTTAGCTTCAATATCAACTTTTATTTTTACTTCATCTGAAACTGCTACACCACCTAGCTCTATTGCCTTGTTCCATTTTAGATCAAAATCTTGACGATTAATTTTTCCTTCAATAGAAAAACCAACTTTATCTCCCAGAATAGCTATATCTTCAACTTCTAAAACTACTGGCTTTGTAATTCCTCTGATAGTTAAATTTCCTGTCATTTTTCCATCATCTCCATCTGCTTTATAAGATGTCATCTCAAATGTCATTTTAGGAAACTTTTCAACAGCAAAAAAATCATCGCTTCTTAAGTGATTATCTCTTTTTTCAATTCCTGTATCAATTGATTTTGTATCAATATTTGTAACTAATTTTTTAAATGTTTTCGTAGCATCATCAAATTCAACTTTTGCATCATAAGATGTGAATTTTCCATGAACATTTGTAACCATCATGTGTTTTACAGTAAACCCTACATTTGAGTGTGCATTATCTACGCTATATGAAGCAGCCATTAGTAAACCTGTTGATAATATCATCCCACTAGCAATTTTTGATAAGATTTTCATTCTATCTCCTTTTATTTTGTATTAACGGTTCAATTCTATATTTTTATAATTAATCAAATATTAATCAATTATTTTATCTTTTTTTAATATTACTAAATAAAAAATAGCAGGAATTATAATTAAAGTTAAAATAGTTGAACTTAACATCCCACCAATCATAGGAGCAGCAACTCTTTGCATAACTTCACTTCCAATTGAATCAATATACATAATAGGAATAAGTCCTCCTAATATTGCAAAAAGAGTCATTAGCTTTGGTCGAAGTCTTAAAACAGCTCCATGATATATTGCATCTTTTAGTGCAACATTTGTTTTTTCTTTAATATTTTTATATGCTTCATCCAAATATAGCATCATAACAATAGAAGTCTCAGCAGCAACTCCTAAAAGAGCCATAAATCCAACAATAACAGCAATAGAGATATTAAATCCTAAATATTCTATATAAAATACTCCACCACTAAGAGCAAAAGGAAGTGTACAAAATATTATCAATGTATATTTTAAATTTTTTAGTGCTAAATAAATCAAAATGAATATAAACATTAAAACTATTGGAATAATAAAGCTTAATTTTGACATTGCTTGTTGTAAAAACTCACTTTGTCCTGACCACTCAAAATAGTAACCATCTGGAAGTTTTAAATCTTTTAAAAGTTTATTTGCATCATTTTTATATTGTTGTATAGAAAAATCACTTTTTGGACTAATATAGACATAAGCAACTTTAAGTGCTTTTTCCGATTGAATTATTGAAGGACTCTCTTCATAAGACAAAGTGGCAAATGTTTTAAGTGGTTTAAATCCTAAATTAGTTTTTATTTGAAGATTTTCTAAAGCTTTTATATCTTCTCTATATTGTGATTCATATCTTAAGCTTATTGGATATCTCTCTAAATTATCTAAAAACAGAGTTAATTGTTCAGCTCCAACTCCAATGCTTAAAGTTTCTAAAATAGTGTTTTTATTTATGTTGTATCTACTTATTTTCTCATCATCTATTTTTATATTTAAATAATATCCTTGATTTATTTTATCTGCACTAACACTCATAGAGCCTTCATATTTTTTCAAAATATTCTCTATTTTTGAGCTCTCTTCTTGTAAAACTTCTAAATCTTTACCATAAAGTTTTATTCCCAAAGGTGTTCTAATTCCTGTAAGTAACATATCAATTCTACCTTTAATTGGATATGTCCATGTATTTATAAGACCTGGAATTTGAAGTTTTTTATCCATCTCATCAATTAATTTTTTATAAGTCATCCCTTCTCTCCACTGCGATTGTGGTTTAAAAGTTATAATTGTTTCAATCATTGCAAGTGGTGCTGGATCTGTTGCTGTAGCAGCTCTTCCAGCTTTTGCAAAAGCATTTTGAACTTCTGG
Source organism: Arcobacter cryaerophilus gv. crypticus (assembly GCF_002993025.1). GTDB lineage: Bacteria > Campylobacterota > Campylobacteria > Campylobacterales > Arcobacteraceae > Aliarcobacter > Aliarcobacter cryaerophilus_B. Next base: position 47,909 of record NZ_NXGI01000002.1, read on the forward strand.
AAAAGATTTTATAACCATATTTGTTTTTTGTGTCAACTCTTTTGCTAAATCAGCTCCAATTCCATAGGGAGTTACAGGCATATACATAAATGTTGCTTCATTTAATGTAGGCATAAACTCCCATTTTTGTTTTGAATATGTATATAATGCAAAAATTATAATTATAAAAAAGATAGTAACCACCAAGTATTTTAATTTTAAACTCAATCTTAATATTGGTGAATAAATTTTTATAAAAAAACTATTTAAGATATTTTTATCTTCTTTGATAATTTTACCTTTTATAAAATATATCATCAAAATTGGCACTAAGGTAATTGAAAGTATTGCACCACTTAACATGGCAAATGTTTTTGTAAAAGCAAGTGGTGAAAATAGTTTTCCTTCTTGACCACTAAGTGCAAATATAGGTAAAAAAGAGATAACAACCAAAAGTAGGGCAAAGAAAATAGGACGACCTACTTGTTTTGCTGAAGATAATATTATCTCAATTCTTTGCTCTTTAGTAATATTATCTTTTCCTTGAAGATGTTTATGAGCATTTTCAACCATTACTATTGTTGCATCAACCATAGCTCCAATTGCAATTGCAATTCCACCTAAACTCATAATATTTGAGCCAATATTAAATATCTTCATAAGTAAAAAACTAATCATTACAGTTAAAGGAAGAGTAATGATTATAATTAAAGCACTTCTAAAATGAAACAAGAATATTGCAACTATTAACATAACAATAATTGACTCTTCAATCAAAGTTCTTTTTAAAGTATCAATTGCAGCATCAATCAAAGATGTTCTATCATAAACCTCCACTATTTCAATATCATCAAGATTTAGAGAATGTAATTTAGCTTTTACATTTTTAATTACACTATGAACATCAACACCATATCTAGTTACTACAATTCCTCCAACAACCTCACCTTCACCATTTAGTTCAGCAACGCCTCTTCTATCATTTGAAGTAAGATTAACCTCAGCTATATCTTTTATTTTCAAAGGTGTATTATTTTGAGTCTTTATAGTTATATTTTCAATATCTTTTTTAGATTTTAAATATGCTCTTGCACTAATAATTTGTTCATAACCATTTTCAAGTATTACTCTTGCTCCACTATCATTATTATTTTTAGTAATTGCTTCTTTAATCTCTTCTATACCTAAATCATATTGCACTAATCTATCTTGATTTAGTGTAATTTCATAGTTTCGTACAAATCCACCAACTGATGCCACTTCACTAACTCCATCAACTCCTAAAAGTGCAAATTTATAAAAATAGTCTTGCAAAGTTCTAAGCTCATCAAGACTTCTATTTTTTGATTTTAGTGCATACTCATAAGCCCAACCAACACCTGAAGCATCAGGACCTAATTTTACTTTTGCAAGAGTAGGAAATGTTCCTTGTAAAGTTGAAAGTTGTTCTAATATTCTACTTCGTGCATCATATAAATCAACTCCATCTTTGAAAATTACATATATCATAGAAGTTGAAAAACTGCTCATAGCTCTTATTGTTTCAATTTTTGGAAGACTCATAAGATTTGAAATTAGTGGATATGATATTTGTTCCTCTATTGTCTTTGCACTTTGATTACTCCATTCAACTTCAATTATTACTTGATTTGCAGATAAATCAGGAATAGCATCTAAACTTGTATTTTTTATAGCATATATTGAAGCAAAAGATAGAAGCAGGGTGATAAAAATTACAATAAAACGGTTTTTTACACTTAAGTCTATTATTTTTTCAACCATTTTTACCACTCCTCATCTGAAGTTTCATCATAAAGTCTATTTGTCATAGCATCTGCATCGTATAAGAATAAAGAGTTGTTTATAACCTCATCATCAATATCTAAACCACTTAAAATTTCATATTTATCACCACTTACTCTTTTTGCTTCTATTTTTTTAGGTATAAACTCACCATTTTCTTTTGGAATAAATACATAATAAGAGTTTGATTTTTTAATAACTGCACTTTTTGGTAAAACTAAAATCTCTTTACTCTCTTTTTCTATTTTTGCTTTCCCAAACATTGAAGGCAAAATCTTATTTTCTGAATTTTCAATAATGAATCTTATATCTACTGTTTTTTTCTCTTCATTAAAAACTGGATATATAAAATCAACTTTTGCTAAAATTGGATTTTCCACTCCATCAAGTTTAATTATTGAATTCATATTTGCTTTTATAAAACTCAGATCTTCTTGATATATAGAAGCTACAAACCAAATATCTTCAAGTGATGAAATTTGAAAAAGAGTTTTTCCTTTTTCTACATAAGATTTATTATTTATATTTTTTTGTGTGATTATTCCTGAAATTGGTGAACTTATAACTACTTCATTGTTTACAAACTTTGCATTTCTTATATCAAAATTTTCTAATTTACTATTTGCTTTATCATATAAATTTTTATTTAAATCTTTTGCTATTTCAATCTCAGCTTTTATTGATGCAATATCGCTTGAATAAATTGTATATAAAGTTTCACCTTTTTTAATATTCATATAATTTTTATTTGCATTTAAATGTGTAATATATCCATCAAACCTGCTTACAATATCTATCGTTTTACTCTCATTTAGTTTTGTAATTCCATAAAACTCTTTTGATTCTTTAAAACTCTCTTTTTTTACTTTTACTTTTTCAATATTAAAGAGTTGTTTAGCATCTATTGGATTTGAACTAAGATTTATAGCTATAAGCATTATAGTTAAGATTATTTTTTTCATTTTACACCTTTATTTGAGTAATATATAAGTTCACTGTAGTTCTCAAAATATTTTTCAAGCTGTTCACTTGCTTTCATCTCATAATCAATTAATTCATTTAAACTATTTAGATTCTCTTTTAAACTCTCTTTATCAAATCCTACAAACTCTTCTAAAACTTTTTGTATTTTTTGTTTTATAGGTACAATTTTTTCTTGAAGGATTTTATAATTTGTTTTATATTGCTCTAAATTATTTAAATATATTTTTGTTTGTAATCTTAGATTATGAATTTGACTATCTAGTTTATTATTAGTTTCATTTGTATTTAAATTCGCTTTTAATTTATTAATATTTTCTGTATTATAAATTGGTAGAGGCATAGACATTGTAATATTTGCATAATCTTGCTCTTTATTTTGCATATATTCTAAAGCTAAAGTTATACTTGAAAACTTTTTTGCATCTTCAAGTTGTGCACTGTCTTTATATTTTTGGCTTGTTGTTTGAAGTGTTTGTATCTTTGGATGAAATATTAATTGTTCTTCAATTTGTTGTCTGTTTATATCTTTTAGTACTAAGTTATCATCAATTTTATCAATCTTTTCATAACTTATTTGCTCTAAACTTAGGTATAAATTATCTTTTGTTGTTTGAAGTTCATTTATTTTTATTTGTAATTCATATTTTGAAATTTGTGTATTTAATATCTCATTTAAAGATACTTTATCATATGAATATAATTTTGTATAAAGTTCTTCTAATCTATTTAAATTTTTTTTATATTCATTTAGCAGTTTTAATCTATTTTCTAAAATTAAAATAGTGTATGAATATAGATAAATTTTTGATTCAAATTCTAGCTTTAAATCTTGTAGAGTTTGTTCTTGTAATAATTTATCTTTTTTTGCAATACTCTCTTCAAGTTCAAGTTTTTTACCAATAGGTATGGCTTGAGATAACTCAATTCCATACTCTTTTTGATTATTTACGTAGTTTTTATTCAGCATAATATCATTTGCTTTTAAGCTTATCATTGGATTTTCCCAATTTTTAGCCTGTTTTATTTGGAAATTAGCAATTTCAATAGAGTTTTCAAGGCTTTTAATATCAAAATTATTTTGTAAACTCTTTTGTACTATATTTTCAATTGAAGTTCCAAATAAATAACTAGCAAAAATTAGTGAAGTAAAAACTACTTTTTTCATTTTAGAAGCTCACACTACTTTTTACAGAGTGAACTTTATCATCAGCTGTTTTAAATCTGATATTATATTGCCAAGTTCCATCCATACAGAAATTAATTACAAAACTATAAATGCCATTTTCAAATTTTCCTTCACCTTCATGCTCCATATATGGCATTCCTGGCATTTCTGGCATAAAAAATTTAGCTTTTAATTTAGCATCATTTATCTCTTTTCCATCTTTTGTGATTTTCACAAAAAACTCATTACTTCCTGCACTTAAATCTCTTTTGCTTGTAAGTTCAAGATTGTATCCATCAACATTTAAACTCTCTTTTAATGAGTTCGCATTTAAAATAGTAGCTGTTAGAAACATAACTACAAAAGCTTTTAATACTCTTTTCATTTTCATTAATCCTTTATATTATGATTTATGAAAATTTACCAAAAGCTTTGTGTAGTTTGTGTGTAGATTTATATTTTTAGAGTTTTAAAGTAAAAGTTGAACCTATATTTTCCAAAGATTGAACATCTATTTTAATATTGTAAGTTTTACAAATCATATTTACAATATTAAGTCCTAAACCAAAACCACCACTTTGATTTGTTGCTCTATAATATCTGTTGAAAATATCTTTTATTTTATCTTTTGATATTCCAATACCACTATCTTTTATTATTAATTCTTTATTTTGTAAGGTAATATCTATATTTCCATCAGTTTTATTATATTTTATAGCATTTGAGAATATATTATTAAAAAGCCTTATAAAATCATCTTCATTTATATCGTAAAAGAACTCTTCTATATTAAGGTTTATTTTTAATCTTTTTCTAGCAATCATTGGTTCAAAACTTATAATTTCTTCTTTCATAACTTTTGATAAATCTAATTTACGTGAGCTCTTTTTTTCAATATTTCCTAAAAATATATATGTCAAATCTTTATAAATCTCACTAACTCTTTTTGCACTAAATTTTATTCTATGTATTTGTTTTTTAGTTAAATTATCATCTTCGCAAGACATAATTATTGCACTTATTGGTGTGTTTAATTCATGAGTAGTGTCTTTTATAAAGTTATTTAATCTTTTTCTCTCATCTTTTATTGGTTTTAAAAATAGTTTGGCTAATGACCAGCTAAGAATAGCAATTATTGTATAAAATATTAAAAAAATAAGAAAAATATTTAATTTTAAATTTGATATTTTCTCTTTTAAACTATTGTCTTTCAAAGCTATATACCAAATTCCTAAGTGACCAACAGTTGAACTATCAACAATAATTAATTTCTCTTCATCATTATAAAAATTTTGTTCAAAATTTAACTTTTCATCTAAATTTCCAAATAATAGATTTTTATCTTTATCATAAAAAGAGATTTTATAGTTTTGATTATTCAAATATAGATTTTTATTAAATTCACTATCTAGCATATGTGATATTATTATCTCATTTGAAACTTTAGATACTATATTTTGCATATTTGATTTTACTAAATCCAAATAAAGTGTCTTCTCATTTTGATAATAGAAAAATAGGGCAATTAACATTAATATAAAAGAAGATCCTAAATAAAGAGCTAAAAAGCTAAAAAAGCTTTTCTTTTCACTAGAAGTTAAATCTATATCCAACTCCTCTTATATTTAATATTCTATCTTCTCCCAATATTTTTCGCAGATTTTTTATATAAGTTCTAATAGTAGAGCTTTCTACACTATCTTCATATGACCAAATATTATTTATAATTTCTTCAATACTAATAGTTTTTTTTGAATTGTTTACTAAATAAGCAAGAATTTCCGACTCTTTTTTTGAGATTATAAAGCTCTTTTTATCTAAATTTATCTCCAAATTTTGTAAATCTAAATAACTATTTTCATCTATTTTTATAATTTTTGTATCTATATTAAAAAGCCTTTTTATATTATTTATTCTAATATCAAGTTCTTTTAATTCAAAAGGTTTTTTAATATAGTCATCGCATCCACTGTCAAATCCTTTTTGCATATCTTCGATCATATTTAGTGATGTTATAAATATTGTAGGAGTTAAAATATTATTATTTCTTAGCTCCTCTAATAGTTCAAAGCCATTCAAATCTGGTACATTTACATCTAAAAGTAGTAAATCAAAAGTTTTTGAATATAGCTCTTTTGTAGCTTCATTTGAAGAAAAGGTTGTAGTAATTTGATGTTTTTGTTTTATTAAGTGTTCTTCGAGAATTTCATTTAAAATTAAATCATCTTCAAGAAGTAAGATTTTCATATTTGCATAAAAAAAGGGGCTTTTAAACCCCTTGTAGTCTTAGAAGTTTCTTCTAGGTCTGCTGTCTCTTGGTCTATCTTCTTTTGGTTTAGCTTCGTTTACTCTTAAAGTTCTACCATCAGTTTCTTTACCATTTAAAGCTTCAATAGCAGCATTTCCTGCGCTAGCTTCTTCCATTTCAACAAAAGCAAAACCTTTAGATCTTCCTGTTTCTTTGTCCATAATTATCTTTGCACTTTTAACTGCACCAAATTTAGCAAAAGCTGCTTCTAAATCATTATCGCTCATTTTGTACGATAAATTCCCAACGTAAATGTTCATATTTTTAATCCTTTGAAAAAGTTAGATATTATGCCTTAATATTTTTTTAAAATCAAGAGTTTTGGAAATTTTTTTCCAAAGCTTTTGAAATTCTTGCATTACTTTCAGCAAAATCTAAGATAAAAAGAATATCGTAAACAGATGGTGCTTGTGTTCCACCTGTTAATGCAATCCTTATAGGCTGGAACAATTGTGGGAATTTTAAGCCTTTTGCTTCTATAAATGGTTTTGTAATATTTTCAAGTTCACTAGGTGATGAAAAACTACTTTGATTTTTTTCTAAAAGTTCTAAATACTCTTTTAAAATAGAATTTGTATCTTCTTTTACAAATTTTTTAACTCCAGCTTCTTCAAACTCTTTTGGAGCATCTTTTATGTCAAGAATAGATTTTTTTAACTCAACTAGAGTATTTGCTCTTTGTTTAGAAAGATTTAAAATCTCATCTTTTTTAGAATAATTAGTTAAATCTAAATCAAAAAATTTCAACTCTTCTACTAACTTATCGTTTGTTCTAGCTTTTATATATTCACTATTTAACCATAAAAGTTTTTCAGCATTATATGCAGATGCTGATTTATTTATATTTTTTGGATCAAATAGTTCTAGCATCTCTTTCATACTAAATATCTCTTGATCTTTATTTGACCAACCAAGTCTTACTAAAAAGTTAAGTAAAGCTTCTGGTAAATATCCAAGTCTTTTATATTCCATAACATCCATAGCACCATCTCTTTTAGATAGTTTTTTACCTTCAGGATTATTTATCATTGGTACATGATAAAAATTTGGATGTTTTACTCCTAAAGCATTATATATAACTATTTGTTTTGGAGTATTTGATAAGTGATCATCACCTCTTATTACATCTGTAATTTGCATTAACATATCATCAATCGTAACAACAAAATTATATGTTGGCATTCCATTGCTTCTTGCAATTACAAAATCATCAACAAAAGAAGCATCAAATTTCATATCACCTTTTACGCCATCGCTAAATCTTATCTCTCCTGTTTTTGGAGCTTTGATTCTAATAACAGGCTCAATTCCTTCCGGAATTGCAGGTAAAACTTTTCCATCTTCTGGTCTCCATGTTTCATCATATCTTGGAGTTTGTTTTGCTGCTTCTTGAGTAGCTCTTAAACTATCTAGTTCATCTTTGCTCATATAACATTTATAAGCATTTCCATTTTCAAGAAGTTTGTTGATGTACTCTTTATATATATCTGTTCTTTTTGATTGATATTCAACTTCATCATCATAAGATAAACCTACCCAATCAAAAGCTTCGATTATAGCTTTTAAAGCATCATCACTATTTCTTGCTAAATCTGTATCTTCAATTCTAAGTTTGAAAACTCCACCATTTTTTCTTGCCCATAAATAACTATAAAGTGCTGTTCTTAATCCACCAATATGCAAATATCCTGTTGGGCTTGGTGCAAATCTTGTAACTGTCATATTAATTCTCCTCAAATTTATCATTTTGTTTATCATCTTTATTGTGAATATAAAATCCAATAGCACTAGAAAGTACTACAACTATTATAAAAATAATTAAAGCTATTTCAAGAATCTCCATTTAACTCCTTCTCTTTTAACTGTCCACAAGCTGCACTTATATCCAATCCTTTTGATTCTCTAATTGTGCAAATAACACTTTTAGAGTTTAAAAAATCTTTAAATCTCATCATATCAGCTTCTTGAGGTCTTTGATAAGTTGTTCCAGGATATGGATTAAAATATATTAGATTCACTTTTGCTTGAATTCCATCTAGTAATTTTACAAGTTTTTTAGCGGCATCTAAACTATCGTTTTTATCTTTTATAACCAAATACTCAAACATAACTTTTTTTCTAGTATCAACTGGAAACTCTTTAACAGCTTCAATAATACTTGCAATATTATAAGCTTTGTTCATAGGAATAAGCTCACTTCTTAACTCATCATCAACAGCATGAAGTGAAATAGCTAGTTGAATTTGTAAATCTTTTTCACCAAGTTTTTTGATTTTACTTGCAATTCCTGAAGTTGAAACTGTTTGTCTTCTTCTACTTATTGCTAAACCATCAAGTTCTGAAAATATTTCTACTGCTTTTACAAAGTTGTCAAAATTATCAAGAGGTTCACCCATTCCCATATAAACAATATTTAAAGCTTTGTTTTCAGCTATTTCATTGTCTCTTTTTATATGTACTATTTGAGCTATGTACTCTCCAACTGTAAGATTTCTTACGAATCCACCTTTTGCTGTTAGACAAAATGAACATCCAACTTTACATCCAACTTGACTTGAAATACAAACTGTATACTTTTCACTTCTTACAATTTGTCCATCTTCATCAATCTTTTTATCTTTCATTAAAAGTAAAACAGCTTCAATAGTGTGATTATCTCTTAATTTAAAAAGATATTTAATACTTCCATCACGACTTTGCTCTTTTTTTATAACTTGCAAAATATCAATTGGATAGTTTGTTTTTAAATCTTCAATTAACTCTTTTGGAAGATTTTTCATATCATCATAAGAGTTTGCGTACTTTTTATAAAGCCAATTATAAACTTGCTTTGCTCTAAATGATGGTTTTAATTTCTCTTTTAATTCATCTAATGTGTAATCATATATAGATGATAATATCTCTTTTGTCATTATTCTTCTGCTTTTATTTTAATTATATTTTTATCTATTAAATATTGTGTTAGTTTTTCCATGGCGGTTTTATGATTTTTTAAAAAATCACTATGTGCATCTTCATTTGTATAATTTGTAACTACAAAAATACCAAAAGCTGGTATTTCAAACTCTTTTGCAACACTTAAAACTGAAAAAAATTCCATATTTTCTAATTCGACATTGTATTGTAAAAACTCTTTTGATAAAGTTTGATTTTTACTTATATAGTTTGAGCTATTTACAACTACTTCGCTTTTTGTTAAATTTGTATCAATTCTAACTGCATTATCTATTGGAGTATATGAAAAATTTTCTAAAAAACTTAACTCTATATTTGATGAATTTTTTGATTCAACAATATCAAAAATATTATGATTCCCATAGCTTCCAGCACTTCCAATAAACAAAATAAATTCTGGTCTATCAAATAGGCAAATTTTTGTTAAATTTATTGCGCTAGAAACTAATCCAACACCTATTGATTTAGCAAAAGCAAATGTTTCTTGATTTCCAGCACTTACAATCACTTACAATCCAGTACAAAATTTGTATTTATTTTTATGATTTCTTCTGTATTTATTGGTGAAATATTTATTGATTCAGATTTATTAACCATATCTAAAGAAGAACTCATAACTCTATTTTTAAAAGTAGGGTAGTTAAAATCTTCGTTTATATTTACATTTTTAACTTCGCATTTTTTTCCAATCTTATTTGAAAGTTCTTTTGTATAATTTCCTATCCATAATAAAACATCAATTCTTAACTCATCAATGTTTTTATTTTGTAAATTTTCACTAATGTCCCAAGATAAATTTGAGATATTCACTTTGATATCATCTGATTTAAAACTATCTTTTAAAGCTAGTAAATCATCTAAAAAATCGTTTATTTCTTTTGCTTCTTTTGACTCTGCTTGGAATCTTGTATTTGCTATGAATCCTTTAAATATTGATTTATTATTCTCATAATCATATTTTGGAGTCAAATTATAATTTGTATTTTTTATTGTAATATTTTTTGTATTCTTTAAAAAAGTATTAAATTTTTCTATTTCAATATTTACACTTTTTTCATCTTTTTTTTCAACACTTATATTTATATTTGTTGTTAATAAATCTGGATTTACAACTTTTGAAAATGATTTATTAAAATTTATTTCATAAGAAAAAGCTAAAATTGGTAAAAATATAACAGTTGCTAATATCTTTTTCATTTTATATCCTAACATTTATATTGTTTTTTTGTAAATATCTTTTTAAATCCATAATATCTACCTCTTTAAAGTGGAAAATTGAAGCAGCAAGTGCAGCATCAGCTCCAGCTTCAAAAGCATCTTTAAAATGCTCCATTTTTCCAGCTCCACCACTTGCAATTACTGGAATATTTACAATTTTTGAAATCTCTTTTGTAATATCTAAATCAAAACCTTGCTTAACTCCATCTGTATCCATAGAAGTTAATAAAATCTCTCCTGCACCTCTTTTTTCAACTTCTTTTGCCCAAGATATTGCATCAAGTCCTGTATCTTCTCTTCCACCTTTTACAAAAACATGATAAGAGCCATTTGCTACTTTTTTTACATCAATTGCTACAACAATACATTGACTTCCAAATCTTTTTGCTCCATCATCTATTAAGTTTGGTGTTTTAACAGCACTTGAGTTTATAGATATTTTGTCACATCCTACATTTAATAGTGCATAAATATCATCTAAACTTCTTATTCCTCCACCAACAGTTAATGGAATAAATACCTCTTTGGCAACATTTTTAACAATATCTACAATAGTTCCTCTATTTTCTACACTTGCACTAATATCTAAAAATGTTAACTCATCAGCACCTTCATCGTTGTATCTTTTTGCTATTTCAACTGGATCTCCAGCATCTTTTAATCCTACAAAGTTTACACCTTTTACAACTCTTCCGTTGTTTACATCTAAACATGGGATTATTCTTTTTGTTAGATTATTCAATTGTAATTCCTTAAAAATTAGTTAAAGATATTACCTAAATGTAAGTTAAAAAAAGATATACTCTTGTTTCATGGAAAAAATAAAAGCAAAAAAAGAGTTTGGTCAAAACTTTTTAAAAGATAGTTCAATATTAGATAAAATCATCCAATCGATGCCCCATAACAATAATCATATTGTAGAAATCGGGCCTGGCTTAGGTGATTTAACTAAAAACTTAGTTAAATACAAAGATGTGACAGCTTATGAGGTTGATACCGATTTAATCGGTATCTTAAAGTCGAAATTTGCAAATGAGATAGAGAGTAAAAAATTCATACTAAAACATATTGATGTTTTAAGAGCTTGGGATGAGCTGAAGTTTTTACATGATGGTAAATATGACTTAATAGCAAACTTACCATACTATATCGCAACAAATGTTATATTAAGAGCTTTTGAAGATGAACTTTGTGAACACATTATTGTAATGGTTCAAAAAGAAGTAGCACAAAAGTTTACTGCAAAAGTAAATGATAAAGAGTATTCTTCTTTAGGGATAATTACCGAACTTATCTCTAAAGAGTCAAAAATACTTTTTGATGTTCCTTCTACGGCATTTGACCCAATGCCTAAAGTTACATCTTCTGTTCTTTATATAAAAAAAGATTTATCTCTAAAATTTGATAAAGATTTAAATAAGTTTTTAAAAGTTTGTTTCGTGCAACCAAGAAAAAAATTATCAAAAAATCTTAGTTCAATTTTAGAAAAATCTAAAATTTTAGCTCTTTATGAAGAGTTAGATTTAAACGACAACTTAAGACCTCATGAAGTTAGTTCATCTTTGTATAGCCAAATGCATACAAAGGTAAAAAATGGAAGAGATAAATAAAGAAGAAATTTCAAAAAACAATGAAATAAAAACAAGTGAAACAAGAGAAGAGTTATCAAGTACTGTAAGTCCTGAAAAAAAAGAGTTCATTCCTAGAACACCTAGACCTCCTAGAGTTCAAAACCCTAAAGAAAATGTTGAAAATGGTGCTACGCTTGAACAAAGTGTAGAAAAAAAACCTCCTTTTAAGAAGAAAAAACCAAATAATAAACCAAGATTTATAAGTAAAGATTTACCTATAACTGGTGATGGTTGGACAAATGACCTTAAAAAAGCTTATATGGTAAATGAAAAAATTCATAAAGATAGATTAAATCCACACTATAAATTAAATCTAAATACAAATGCCAAACTTAGAATCACTCCACTTGGTGGATTAAATGAAATTGGTGGAAATATGATGGTTGTTGAGACTGAAAATGAAGCAATTATTGTTGACGTTGGAATGAGTTTCCCTGATGAAAATATGCATGGAGTTGATATTTTAATTCCAGATTTTACATATCTTAGAGAAATAAAAGATAAAATTGTTGCTGTTATTATTACTCACGGACATGAAGACCATATTGGAGCAATGCCATATTTATTCAAAGAAATGCAATTTCCAATCTATGGTTCACCGCTTCCTTTGGAGATGATTGGAAGTAAGTTTGATGAGCATAAAATGAGAGAACATAGAGCTTTATTTAGAGCTATTTCTAAAAGAACACCAATCAAAATTGGAAATGAATTTGAAATAGAGTGGATGCACGTAACTCACTCAATTATAGATTCATCTTGTATTGCTATTAAAACTGCTGCTGGAACTATGATTCATACGGGAGATTTTAAAATAGATCATACTCCATATGATGGTTTTCCAACAGATATTCACAGACTTGCTCACTATGGAGAAGAGGGTGTTTTAGTTATGACTTCTGATTCAACTAATTCTCACTCACCTGGATTTACAAAGACTGAAAAAGCTGTTGGACCAACTTTTGAAAGAATATTTTCAACATCAACAGGAAGAGTTATTATGAGTACATTCTCTTCAAATATACACAGAGTTGCTCAAGCAATTGAAAAAGCTATAAAATATGGAAGAAAAATTTGTGTAATTGGTCGTTCTATGGAGAAAAACTTAGATATTGCTATGACTTTAGGATATATAAAATTTCCTAAAGACCAATTTATTGAAGCTCACGAAATAAATAAATATGTAGATAAAGAGATTATGATTGTAACAACGGGAAGTCAAGGTGAGTCAATGAGTGCTTTATATAGAATGGCAATTCATGAGCATAGACATGTAAAAATTAAACCTGAAGATCAAATAATTTTATCAGCAAAAGCAATTCCAGGAAATGAAGGAAGTGTGTCTGAGATTATTAACCATCTTTTAAAAGCTGGTGCAAAAGTTGCTTATCAAGATTATACAGATATTCACGTATCTGGACACGCTGCTCAAGAAGAGCAAAAATTAATGTTAAGACTTGTTAAGCCTAAATTCTTCTTACCAGTTCATGGAGAGTACAATCATGCACTAAAACATGGAGAAACTGGAGTTGATTGTGGTGTTTTAGAAAGAAATGTTTATGTTATGGCTGATGGTGAGCAAATTGAAGTAAATCCTAAATATCTTAAAAAAGTAAAAAGTGTAAAAAGTGGAAAAGTTTATATTGATAATCAACTAAACCATAAAATATCTGATGATGTTGTTATTGATAGACAAACAATGGCAAAAGAAGGTATTGTTATGATAATTGCTCAAATAAATGAAAACGATAGAACTCTTGCAACAAAACCTAAAGTTGCTACATTTGGATTTATATCTGATAAGCAAGATAGATTTTTTACAAATGAGGTAGAAGAAATTTTAAATACTTTCCTTTTAAATGCAAAACCTGGGATATTTAAAAATAGTAGAATCTTAGAAGATGAGCTTAGAAAAGTTGTTAGAAAACATTGTGTAAGAAAATATAAAAAATATCCAATGATTGTTCCAACAATATTTGTACAATAAGGTAAAAAATGAACTATAAAGAGATAGTAAAAGAAGTTTTACTTACTGAAGCAAAAGAGCTTGAAATTGCTTCAAGCTCTATCTCTTTTGATATTGAAAATATTGTAAATATTATTATAAATTCAAAAGGTAAGCTTATTGTTACAGGAGTTGGAAAATCTGGACTAGTTGGCGCAAAAATTGCAGCAACACTAGCAAGTACTGGAACTAGTTCATTTTTTCTTCACCCAACAGAAGCTATGCATGGAGATTTAGGAATGATAGGAAAAGAAGATATTGTTCTTGCAATTTCTTATAGTGGAGAGAGTGAAGAACTTATCCAAATTCTTCCTCATATAAAAAGATTTAATATTCCATTAATTGCAATGGCAAAAGATAAAAACTCAACTTTAGCAAAATATTCAGATTATTTTATAAATATTAATGTAGAAAAAGAGGCTTGTCCACTTGATACTGCTCCAACATCATCTACAACATTAACAATGGCAATGGGTGATGCACTTGCTGTTTGTTTGATGAAAAAAAGAGATTTTAAAAAAGAAGATTTCGCATCTTTCCATCCTGGTGGAAGTTTAGGGAAAAAACTATTTGTAAAGTTAGATGACCTTTTAAGAAAAGAGAATCTTCCTATTGTTTCACGTGAAACAAAATTAAAAGATGCAATAATTGTTATGAGTGAAGGGCGACTAGGTTCAGTAATTATTGAAGATGAGAATAAAAAAGTAATTGGTGTTTTAAGTGATGGAGATTTAAGAAGAGCTTTGATGAAAGATGGTTTTTCTATAGATTGTAGTGTTGAAACTATTGCAACTTTAAATCCAAGAACATTTGATGATGAAAACCTTTTGGCAAGTGATGCTTTACAGATTATTGAGAATTATAAAATTCAACTTCTTATAATTACAAATAAAAATAGAGAGCTTAAAGGCTTATTACATATTCACGACCTAATAGAGGCAGGTATAAAATGAAAAACGAAACAAGAAAAGAACAAAAAAAAGATATAAAAAAACCAGAAGTAAGAACAAGAGCTGTTGAAGAGTTGAGATTAAACAAATTTATATCTCATAATAGCAATTACTCAAGAAGAGAAGCAGATGCTTTAATAGCTGAGGGAAAAGTAAAGGTTAACAATCGAGTTATTACAGATTTAGCTACAAAAGTAAAAGTAAGTGATAAAGTTGAAATTGGTAAAAAAATTATCAAAGAAGACAAAGAGAGAATGTACACTGTAATAGTTTATAATAAGCCAAAAGGTGAATTAGTAACAAAAAGTGACCCACAAGGTAGAAATACTATTTATGATGGCTTAGAGAGCAAGTATAAGCATTTTATGAGTGTAGGGCGACTTGACTATGCAAGTGAAGGACTTTTGCTTTTAAGCGATAGCGTAAATGTAGTAAACTCTTTAATGCATTCAAATCTTGAGAGAGTTTATAAAGTAAAAGTAAGTGGTCCAATAGCTCCAAAAATTGAAATGGCAATGCAAAGAGGATTAGAAATAGAGGATGCTACAAAAGGTGCATATAAAAAAACAAAGATAAAATCAATGAATTTTGCTCCATTTTTAGCATATGATATTCAAACAAATGGAGAGAAGATTTCTAAACTAAAAGTAGTAATTAGTGAAGGTAAAAATAGAGAACTAAGAAGATTTTTTGGCTATTTTGGACTTGATGTTATGGATTTAAAAAGAGTTGAATATGGTGGAGTTAGTTTAAATAATCTACCAACTGGAAAATCAAGATTTCTTACAAAAGAAGAGTACAAAAATTTACGAATCTTTTTAAATGAAGAAGATGATAGACTTAGCTAATAAATATAGACCAACAACACTTGATAGTTTTGTTGGTCAATCTCATATTATAAGTAAAGAGAAAGCTCTTTATAAATTAATAAAACAAAAAGATATCCCACACTTATTTTTTTATGGAAAACCTGGAACTGGGAAAACTACTTTAGCAAAAATTATAGCTCGTGAGATAAGTAGCGATTATCACTATTTTAATGCAACAACATTTAAAATCGAAGATTTAAGAAAGGTATTTGACAGATACAAAAATAGCTTTATTAAACCTTTAATATTTATAGATGAAGTTCATAGACTTTCAAAAAATCAGCAAGAAGTTCTTCTCCCAATTATGGAAAATTATGATGCTACAATTATTGGAGCAAGTACAGAAAATCCATTTTTTACTCTTACAAATGCAATAAGATCAAGATCATTTTTATATGAATTTTTACCATTTTCGTGTGATGAAATGGAGAGAATATTAAATATAGTTTTAAAAGATATTGATATAACTTTATCAAATGAAGTTAAAGACTACTTGATATATTCAAGCTCTGGAGATGCTAGAGCGATGCTTACTTTATTGAATTTTTCATATAAAGCAAATCAAGAGATTGCTCTAGCTACTTTAAAGGAGTTAAGAGCAAATGTTATAGGAGATGGTGTTAGTTCTAGTAGTTCACACTATGATTTAGCAAGTGCAATGATTAAATCTTTAAGAGGTTCAAATGTTGATGCTGCTTTATACTATCTGGCAAGATTAATAGATGGTGGAGAGAGTGTTGATTTTATAACTAGAAGATTTGTAATATTTGCAAGTGAAGATATAGGAAATGCAAATCCAAATGCTTTAAATCTTGCAAGTAGTACAATGCAAGCTTGTAACAAAATAGGCTATCCAGAATCAAGAATTATATTGGCTCAGTGTGCTATTTATTTAGCTTCAAGTCCAAAATCAAATAGTGCATATAAAGGAATTAATAAAGCTCTTGAGCAGATACAAAATGGCAAAATTCTTGATATTCCAAAACACTTGGATAGTCAACATATTGGTTATCTTTATCCCCATGATTTTGGTGGATATGTAGAACAAGAGTATTTAAAAGAGGGTTTAAAACTTTATAATTCTCTTGATATTGGATTTGAAAAAACTTTAAGTGAGTGGATTAAAAAAATTAAGAATGAAAAGTAAAAATATAGATATATTTTCATTTTAATATTTGTTAATTTTGATAGAATGAAATTTAATATATTAGGAGAAATTATATGGAATATTACACTTGGATTTTGAGTTTGCATATTATTGCAGTTTTATCTTGGATGGCGATGCTATTTTATCTTCCTAGGCTTTTTGTATATCATGTTGAAAATAGCCATAAAAAAGAGTTTGTTGAAGTTGTGAAAATACAAGAGATGAAAATATATAGGTATATAGGTCATCCAGCTATGTGGATAACTATTTTAAGTGGAATTAGTATGATAGTTTTAAATCCAGCACTTCTAAGTCAAAATTGGATGATTGCAAAGCTATTTATGTTATCACTTTTGATAGCTTACTCTTTCTCCTTAGATTATTATAGAAAGCAACTAGAAAATAATAGTTGCAAAAGAAGTGGAAAATTCTTTAGAATGTACAATGAACAGCCAACACTTTTAGCTATTTTAATTGTTACTTATGTAGTTACAAAAAGTTTTTCGATTCTTTTTACAGTAATCATAGTTTTATTATTTGCATTTATATCATATATGATTATGAAACCAAAAAAGGTGAAAAATTAAGATGAATTTTGAAAAATATTACCTATTAGATACAAATATATTACTTGAAGATGCTAGAAATATCTTTAAAATAAGTGATGGTGCAAAAAACTTAATAATCTTAAGTGAAACAGTTTTAGATGAACTAGACTCTAAAAAAAGTGGATATGATGAGATAAATTTTCAAGCAAGAGAGTTTGCAAGAATTCTAGAAAACTCTGAAATTTTAAGTTCAAATAAATATGAAGATTTTAAGATAATTAGATTAAAACTTATAAATCAAGATGAAACAATAGTTGATATTATCTCTAAAGATGAATACTCTATAAATAGTAAAAATATATCTTTAAATATTTTGAATGATAGAAAAATACTTGAAGTTGCAAAGTTTGCACAAATATACTATAGCAAAGATATAATATTTGTCTCTATGGATATTATGGCAAGAACAAGAGCTATATCTCTTGATATAAAAAGTGTAGCACTTCATGGTAAAGATAGTGATAAATTTAATTTTGACTTCATTAAAAACATTGAAATAAACTTCGAAGACTTAGAGGATTTGGATAATCAAGATATAATCAAGTTTGATAAAGAATATAAAGTTTCTGATTTTTCATATTGTCTAAAAGTTAAGCACTCAGATCAAATTATTTTAGCTTCAATTCAAAATAATAGAATAAAAATTCTTGATGAAGAAGAGATAAGAAATCAAATAATTACTCCTTTAAATAAAGAGCAACTATTTTTCTCAAATGCTATAATAAATCATTTTTATAATGTTTTAATAGTTGAAGCTAAAGCTGGAAGTGGAAAAACACTTTTAGCTTTAAGCGGTGCGTTAAAACTTGTAAAGCAGAAACATTTTCAAAAAATTATATATATTAGAAACTCTATTGAATCTTTAGATAAAGGTGAAGATGTTGGTTATTTACCAGGACTTGAAGAGAAATTTAGAATATATAATCATCCGCTTATGGATAGTTTAGAGTATATTATACGAACTGAACACAAAAGAAGAAGAAGTAAAAGAGATGATGTTTCATATACTTCACTTGAAGATAGTGAAATAAGTTCAAGAGTTGAGCAGATGATTTCAAATTATGGTATTGAAACTATGTGGGTTGGTGAGATGAGAGGAAGAACACTTTCAAACTCATTTATTATAATTGATGAAGCACAAAATATGTCAAATAAAACAATGCAAATGGTACTTTCTAGAATTGATAATAGCTGTAAAGTTGTAATTCTTGGCTCAAATAAACAAATTGATAATTTCTATGTAAACAGATATACAAATGCCCTAACAACTCTTTTAAAATCTACTCAAAATGATAATAATCTTGTAAATATTTTTGCAATTAAGCTTGAAAAAGTTTTAAGAGGACCTATTACAGAGTGGGCTGAGAATATTTTTAGCAAATAAATATTTATTTATAAATAATTTATAAAATGTGTTATAATACAAGTTATTTTATGTAAAGGATTACATTATGTCTTTATTACAATACACATCAGATGAGATGTTTTCGGCAACAGATTTAGTAAGAAAAAACAAATCTATTTTTGATAAGTTACAAAAAAAAGAGATAGAAAAAGCGATAATTCTTCGTGATGGTAAACCATCTATAATGATGTTGGACTTCTCGGAGTATGAAAAACTAATGAAAGATTATTTGAATTTAAAAGCTGGAAATATTACAAATATAAACACAAAAACTATAAATGAAACAGTAGTTGAAGAAGAAATTATAAAAAGTGACTCAAAAATTAGTCAAGAAGATTATGAAGCTGCTATGAAAGATATTGAAAATATAAGTTTTAGTTCAGATTTTAGTATTAAAGATGATGAACAAAAAGATCAACAACCACTAAAAGAGTTTTGGGAAAAATAAGGATGTTTCACGGGAAACATTCTAAATAAAATTAAAGATATACTTTTTTGTACCACAAAGAGAAAACAAAAAGTGAGTACAGATGCTGTTTAAATTTATTTGACCTAGCAAGTGTAAAAATTTGTCTTAAATAATTTTCATTAAAAAATGCAGTTTGTCTATTTACTTCCAAAATAGTATCTAAAATAGAGCTTCCAAATTCCTCTTGAAGCCACTCATTAAAAGGGGAGTTAAATCCTTTTTTTGTTCTGTTTATAATTTGTTCAGGAATATATTTTGATGCAATTTTTTTAAGTAAGTATTTATTTGTATTACCCATTTTAATTGAACTTTCAACGCTAAAAACATATTTAAGTAAATCATTATCCAAAAATGGAGTGTGAATTTGTAGAGAGTTTGCTCTTGAAACTTTATAAACTTTTGTTAAAACAGGATTGGAAACCCAAAGTTTTAAATCAATATAACTCATATTATCAACAAAGTCTTGTTTTGGTGTTTCATTTTTAAATGTTGGAACTTTTACAAATAACTTTCTTTTTTGTATATCATTAAAAATCTCTCCAAAAGAGTTATATATATTTTGTTTTTTTACAACTCTTCTTAAATATTCACTCTCTTTTGTATTGTTTTGTAAAGCTGAAATTATTTCATTCAAAAAATCATTTTGTTCTTTTGATAAAGATTTTTCAAAATTATGATACTTTAAAAACTTTGCATAGTTGTCATATCCAAAAAAAAGCTCATCTGCTCCTTCTCCAGATAGAAGTGAATTTACACCAAAATCTTTAACATTTTTTAATAAAAAATTTAGTGGAACAGCAGCACTATCACCGTGAGGTTGATCAAAAAACTCTAAAGTATTATAAAAACTATCTATATAGTTCTTTTTATCAATTATTATTTCATGATGATTTGAGTTTATATAATTTGAAGTAATTTTGGCATATGGAAGTTCACAATAGTTTTTGTATTCATTATAACCAATACTAAAAGTATCTATTTTTCTACCAGATATTTTTGTATAAATTGAAGATATAAGAGAGCTATCAACTCCACCACTTAAAAGTGTGCTAGGAGACGATATAAGCCTTTTTTCAATTGCGAAGTACAAAAGCTCTTCTAAGTCATTTAAAGCTATATTTTCATCGTTTATGGCTTTATATGTGTTTATTTTATAATACTTCTTTTTGATTAAATCTTTTTTTGGCTCAAAAATCAAATATGAGCTATCTTCAAGCTTATAAATATCGCAGTAAAATGTATCTTCACCAAAAGTTGAGAAGTGCTGAATATACTTACTAAGAGCAATTTTATTTAATTTTGGCAAATTTGGAAGCTCTTTTAAAATATCTTTTATAGAAGTTGAAAATATAAAATTTTCATTTTTTATATAATAATAAAATGGAATATTTCCAAATCTATCTCTTGAACAAAAGTAAAGATTTTTTATTTTATCATAAATACAAAAAGCAAAAATTCCATCAAGTTTTGATACAAAATCAAAAGAGTATTTTATATATAAATCTTTTAAAGACTCCCCAATATTATTAACTATATACTCTTCTAATTTATATATTTCACCCTCAAAATATATAGTTAAATCTTCAAAATCATATTTTTTCATATATCTATGCTATAAAATAATCAATGATTTCAATATAAAAGTGAAGAATTGCTACGAAAATAGCACTAGAAACTAAAATAGTTGCAGCCACATCTGTTGGTTTTGTATTGTATATTACAGAAAAATTTACATTATTTACAGCAAGTGGCATCATAAGTTCCATTATTAGAATTGAAGCTACCATAGAGTTTAAATTTGTAAAACTAATAATGATTAAAATACCAATAATAGGTAAAAGTATATGTTTAACAAAACTTATTTGCAAAGATAATTTCCAAGGAATAGTTTTTATTTTTACACTATAAAGATATGTCCCAAAGATTAATAATTGTAGCGTTAAAGATGTATATGCTCCCATTTCTAAAGCAAAATCAAACTCTTTTGGAATAGGAACTTCATAATAATTTACAGCCAAAGCTAAAAGTGCAAACCAAATTACTGGAATTTTAAATATAGATTTTAAAGATTGTTTGAAATTAAACTGTTCTCTTGCAAAAAAGTAGATTGATATTGTGTACATAAAAAAAATGTTTGCTATATTTATAATACTTGTATATGGAACACTTTGCTCTCCAAAAAGTGCAATACCAAGCGGAATTCCTAGATTTCCAGTATTTCCAATCAAAGCTGTTGCTAAAAAGATATTTTCATCTGTTTTTGAAGAGAAAATAAATTTTGAGTAAAGAAGCATTAAAAGTAAAGTTGAAGCCATACAAAAAAGAAAAAATATTGGAGATAGTATAAACTCATAATTTATAGGCTCTTTTGTTAATCCCCAAAAAATCATAATTGGTTGAAGAAAATATAGAGATATTAAAACTAATGATTTTTCATCTATTTGAGTTTTTAACTTTTTTTTGGCAATAAAACCCAAAAAGATAAAAAAATATATTGGAAGAACTGATAGTAATGCTTCTATTTTTTTATCCTTTTGTAACAGTTTTTAAACTGCTACAATTCCTTTTATCATATAATAAATTCCAGCAGCTAAAAGAGCTGATGTTGGTACTGTAATAATCCAAGCTGCAATTATTTTTTTTACTGCATCTCGTTTTACATATTTAGTACCTTTTGCTTCTTTGAAATCTTTTTTCTCTTGCTTAACTAAATCTTCTATCTCATCAATTTTTTTAAATAATTCTACAATTTTTATATATGTAGATTTATTTTTATCTTTAATGGCTTCAAATTTAGCTAAATCTGCTTGAGCCTTCTCTAGTTCTTTTTTATGTTTTTTAAACTTTTCTCTAATATCTTGAACATAGTTTTTTTCACTCATATCAAGTGCTTCTCTTAAAAATCCAACTCCAAAAACCCCACCAATTGCAATATGAGTTGAAGAAACAGGAAGTCCCATTTGACTAGCGATAATAACTGTTACAGCCGTTGCCATTGCAACTGAAAAAGCTCTCATTTGATCAAGTTCTGTAATTTCACTACCAACAGTTTTAATAAGCCTAGGACCATACAAAATAAGACCAATAATAATACCAATAGCACCAACAACCATAATCCAAAAAGGAACTGTTGCATTTATGCTTCCACCACCATTTACTATTGCATCATTAATAGCAGCAAGTGGTCCAATAGCATTTGAAACATCATTTGCACCATGAGCAAATGATAGTAAGGCAGCACCAAAAATAAGTGCAGGTGTAAATAATTTATTTACACTAGATCTATCATTTGATAAGTTTGATAAATTTTTATCTATATGTTGTTTAGTTAAAAAATATGCAGCAATAGCAAATAAAATACTAATTCCTGAAGCAAATAAGAAACTAACATTAAATAATTGCTTTAAACCTTTTAAAATTAAGTATGTTGTAAAAGCCCAAGTCATTATTGCAATTAAAATAGGTACAAATTTTTGCGCTTGTTCTAGCATATTCTCTTTATAAACAATTTGTTTTTTTATGAAATACAAGAAACTTGCAGCAACAATACCACCAAGCAAAGGTGATATTACCCAAGAAGATGCAATCTCTGCTAAACTACCCCAGTTTAATATTGAAAATCCAGCACTTGCAATTCCAGCTCCCATAACTCCACCAACAATTGCATGAGTAGTTGAAACAGGTGCTCCAATAGATGTAGCAAAATTTAACCAAACAGCACCTGCAAGAAGTCCAGCTGTCATAGCCCAAATAAATGAATTTTTATCAGCAATTAATGAAGGATCAATAATTCCACTTTTAATAGTATTAACAACATCCCCACCTGCAATAATAGCTCCAGCACTTTCAAATATAGCTGCTATTATAATTGCTCCTGTTAGTGTTAAAGCTCTTGCACCAACTGCTGGTCCAACATTGTTTGCAACATCATTTGCTCCAATATTTAAAGCCATGTAAGCGCCAAAAATAGCACCAATTATTAAAAAAGTATTATCGGGTACTTTACCGTGAGAAGAGTATGTCCAAAGAAATACTGCTAATAAAAATAGAAGAGAAAGAGATAATTTTGCGAAGCTTGAAAGAGATTTCTCGGTGGCACTTTCAATAGTTTTTATGGTTTTCATATCCATAGAATGTTCCTTGTGTAACTAAATTGTAATAAGGTTATTATAGTTTAATTACTCTTATTTGAAGTTTAGTTACAAGGAAAAATTAGAAGAAGAGATTAGTCTCTTCTTCTAGGTCTTGAGCTTCTTGCAGGTTTGTCAGCTGAATCTCTATTTGTATCTCTGCTTGAGCTATTTCTTGATGTTGATGGTTTTCTTTGACCACCTTTATCATCTCTTGAACCAGAATCTCTTCTTTGTCCACCACCGCTTCTTCCTCTTCCTCTTGGAGGTCCTCTTCTATCATCACCTCTATCACTAGTTCTTGCTGAGTTTTCAATTAGTCTACTTATGTCACTTTCACTTTTTCCTATGTTGTTGTTTCCTTTTACATAAGTTTTAGAAGCAATAATTGAAGCTAATTTGAATGCAATTGTTGAAATATCAAACTCTTCTTTTAACTCCTCAACAATAGTTATTGCATAATCTTTTACTTCTTGATCTAAGATAGATTGTTTAAGCTCATCAATTTTCTTTTGTTTAACAGTTGAAATATTTGGAACAACCTTTGACTCTAATTTTGCACCAATTGTTTTCTCAATTCTTTGAAGAGTTCTAAACTCATGAGGTGTTACAATTGAAATTGCAACTCCATCTTTTCCTGCTCGTCCAGTTCTTCCAATTCTATGAACATAAGATTCACCGTCAAAAGGTAAATGATAGTTAAATACGTGAGTTACATCATTTACATCAAGCCCTCTTGCTGCAACATCTGTTGCAATTAGAATTTCAAGTTTTGAAGTTTTAAATGCTTTTATAGCTTCTTCTCTTTGTTTTTGTTCCATATCACCGTGTAATGATTTAGCCATAAAACCTTGAGATAATAAAAATGTAGATAATCTATCAACATCTTTTTTTGTTCTACAAAATATAATAGATTTTTTTGGATTTTTATAATCAAAAAGTCTAATTAATGCATCATCTCTTTCTCTTTCATCTACTACATAGAAAGTTTGAGTAATGTTTTTATTTGTAACATCTGATTTTGTAATTGTTATAAATTCTGGCTCTTTTAAAATAGTTTTTGCAAGATTCTTTATTGCTGTTGGCATTGTTGCTGAGAAAAGTAAAGTTTGTCTATTTTCTGGAAGATATGTAAAAATCTCTTTAATATCTTCTAAAAATCCCATATCAAGCATTTCATCAGCTTCATCTAGTATCACAAATCTTGGTTTAATTTTTATATGTCCATTTTTTAATAAATCCAAAAATCTTCCTGGAGTTGCTACTATAACGCTTGCTGTTTCAATTAATTTTAGTTGTCTTGCATAAGCTTGTCCACCATAAACAGTTGCTGTGTTTAAACCTAGAAATCTACCAAATTTGAATAATTCATCGCTTACTTGCATTGCTAGTTCTCTTGTTGGAACTATAACAACTGCTTCTGCATTTGTTCCTGTTAATTGATTTAAAACAGGTAATCCAAATGCTGCTGTTTTACCTGTTCCTGTGTGTGCTTGTCCTACAATATCTTTACCTGCTAAAATATGAGGAATTGCATCTATTTGTATTGGACTTGGTTCTTTAAAACCAGCCTCGTCTATTGCTTTTTGTAAATTGTCTTTAAATTTAAAGTCTTGAAAAGTCACTTTTTATCCTTAAGTATATATTGCGAATATACACTCTTATATTAAAAAACCTTCCTATAATGGATAATCAAATATAAAAAATACGTAAGTTTTTAGTATAAAATTACTAAATCTTAAAAAAAGATAGGCATATAAATGTGTATAAATCTGCGGATTATATCTAAAAAAGGATTAAATTTAGCTTTAAGAAAGAAAAATCTCTCTTAAATGCCAAAATATCTAAATACTATCAAGACCTTTGTAGTTTTCAAGGTATTTTGTATCGTAGTTGTTGCTTATGAAATCTTTGTTTTGCATCATTTTTTGGTGAAATGGAATATTTGTTTTAATTCCTTCAACCTCAAATTCGCTTAAAGCTCTTTTCATTATATTAATAGCTTTTTCTCTATCTCTTCCCCAAACAATTAGTTTTCCAATCATTGAGTCATAGTGAGGAGGAACAATATAGTTTGTATAAACGTGTGAATCAACTCTTACATTTCTTCCACCTGGAACCATCCATTGAGTAACTTTTCCTGGACTTGGTAAAAATGTATTTGGATCTTCAGCTGTAATTCTACACTCTATTGCATGACCTCTGAATTTAATAGATTCTTGAGAAGGTAACTCTTCACCTTGAGCAACTTTAATCATCCACTCAACAATATCAATTCCTGAAACCATCTCTGAAACTGGATGTTCAACTTGAAGTCTTGTATTCATCTCCATGAAGTATATATTTTGTTGATCATCTGCTAAAAATTCAAAAGTTCCAGCACCTTCATATTTTAAGTATTTTGTAGCTTTTACTGCAACATCAAGAAGTTTTGCTCTTGTTTCGTCATTTAATAAAATTGCAGGTGACTCTTCTATTACTTTTTGATGTCTTCTTTGAAGTGAACAATCTCTCTCACCTATATGAATAGCATTTCCATGACTATCTCCAATAACTTGAACTTCTATATGTCTAGGATTATTAATAAATCTCTCTAAATACATTGTTCCATCACCAAAAGCTGCTAATGCTTCACTTGAAGCTGCAAGATATTGTGAATCAAAGTCTTTTTCTTCTTTTATAAGTCTCATTCCTCTTCCGCCACCACCAGCAGAAGCTTTTGCCATAATTGGATAACCAATCTCTCTAGCAATTTTTTTACCTTCATCAAGAGTTCGTACAGCACCTTTACTTCCAGGAACTACAGGAACTCCAGCTCTTACCATCTCTTCTTTAGCTTTTGATTTATCAGCCATTTTCTCCATAACTTCAGAAGATGGACCAATAAATTTAATGTTGTGAAGTTTACAAATCTCTACAAAATCTTGATTTTCAGATAAAAATCCATATCCAGGAAAAATTGCATCACAACCTGTCATTTCTGCTGCTGTTATTAAAGCTGGAATATTTAAGTATGATTCGCTTGATTTCGCACCACCAATACAAACAGCTTCATCTGCATGTTTTAAATATGAAGCATTTTTATCACCAGCACTATAAACAGCAACAGATTTTTTACCCATCTCTTTTATAGTTCTAATAGCTCTTTGAACTATCTCGCCTCTATTTGCTATTAAAATCTTTTTTATTTCTGCCATATGTTACTCTTAAACTTTTTCAACTATAAATATTGGCATATCGTATTCAACTGGTTCCCCATTTTGAACTAACATCTCAAGAATTTTACAATCAAATTCAGCTTCAACTTCATTCATAATTTTCATAGCCTCTAAAATACATATAGTTTGTCCTTTTCTAACAATATCACCAATTCCACAAAAAGATGGAGAATCAGGAGATGGAGAAGAGTAATAAGTTCCTACCATTGGTGCATTTATTGCTATACCATTTGATGAACTATCTTTTGACGTTTCATTTGAAATAGCAGGAGTAGATAAAACAGATGAAGATGTAGAAGCATTTTGAGTAACAGAAGCAACAGTTTGAACCATTGGAGAAGTTGAAACTGTAGTAACTCCACCTTCAAAACCTCTTTGCATAGAGATTTCAAACTCTGCTTCTTTAACTCTTAGTTTATTAAGTTCACTTTTATCGAAAACTCTAATTAACTCTTTTATATCTTTAAAATCCATATTTAGCCTTTTTTTTATAAAAATTTCTATGATAATATCAAAAACTTTCTAATTATTATATTTTTAGATGTAAAAATAAGCTTTTTTTAAGATTATAAATCAAAATTTGCTATAATCTCAAAAAAAATTAGGCAAAAATTATGATTAGTGATAAAAACTTTTTAAATATAGCAAAAGAGTTATCTTTTGCTTCTAAATGTGTATCAAAACAAGTAGGTGCTGTAATAGTAAAAGATGGAAGAATTCTATCAACTGGATATAACGGAACACCTGCTGGTTATCAAAATTGTAGTGATTTCTGGGATGGAAAATATACAAAAGATCATCACGATTGGTCAAAAACTTATGAAATTCATGCAGAGATGAATGCTATTATTTGGGCTGCAAGAAAAGGTATTAGTATAGAAGGTGCTACAATTTATGTTACATTAGAGCCTTGTAGTGAATGTTCAAAAAATTTAATAGCAAGTGGAATAAAAAGAATAGTATATGAAAAATCTTATGAACATACAAATTCTCAAATCATCTCAAAATTTTTAGAAGATAATAATGTTCAAATTGAACAAATTTCTGAATAATAGTTTTTAATGGCATTTAAAGATAATCATATATTTTATAAATCAGCGATTTCAAAACATGGAATAAGTGCGCAAGGAGTTCATTGGAACTCCGAATACAATCAATATAAAAGATTTGAAGTTTTAACTTGTTTTGTAAAAGATGAAATAAAAGAATCAACTATTGTAGATGCAGGTTGTGGTTTTGGAGAGTATTATAATTATCTATTTGATAATGATTTTA
The DNA here is from genome assembly GCF_002993025.1 of Arcobacter cryaerophilus gv. crypticus. GTDB lineage: Bacteria > Campylobacterota > Campylobacteria > Campylobacterales > Arcobacteraceae > Aliarcobacter > Aliarcobacter cryaerophilus_B. The sequence goes on from NZ_NXGI01000002.1 coordinate 76,025, forward strand.
AACCAAAATCATATATTGGAATTGATTGTGAAGAAAAGATGATAACTCTTGCATCAAAAAGATTTTTAGATACAAGTTTTTATACTAAAAATATTTTAGAAGATGAACTTCCAATTGCAGATTATTATATTTGTAGTGGAGCTATGAATATATTGGAAGAAGAAGAAGCTTTTATTTTTATAAATAAATGTTTTAAAGCTTCAAAAAAAGCATTTGTTTTTAATTTATTAAAAAATGACCAACTTTCAAAACTAAATATTAATGATATTTATACTTATTGTAAAAGTTTATCAAAACAAACAGAGGTAAGGGAAAATTATTTATATAATGATATTAGCATCTTGATGCAAAAATAAATTATCATATATATCTCATACATATGATATAAAATTAGTTAATAAAAAAATAAGGAGCGTAGATGAGAATAGGTCTTTTTATTCCCTGTTTTATGAATGAGCTATATCCAAATGTTTGTAAAGCAACATACAAGTTATTAAAAAATCAAAGTTTAGATATAGATTATCCTATGGAACAAACTTGCTGTGGGCAAGCTATGGCAAACTCTGGTTGTTCTAAGGATATAAAAACTTTAGCAATAAATTTTGTCAATACATTTAAAGATTATGATTATATAGTTGCACCAAGTGCTTCATGTGTTACTATGGTAAAAGAGCATTATGCAGAGTTTTTTGACAATAATAAAGATTATAATAAAGTAAAAGCTTCTATTTATGAAGTTTGCGAATTTTTACATGATATTATAAAAGTTGAAAATATAAATTTTAATGTTTCATTTCCGCATAAAGTAGGGCTTCATAATTCATGTCATGGACATAGAGTTTTAAAACTTGCAACTGCTAGTGAACTTAATATTCCTTATGATTCAAAATTAAAAAATCTTCTAAACAAAGTATCTGATATTGAATTAGTTACATTAAAAAGAGAAGATGAGTGTTGTGGATTTGGTGGAACATTTAGTGTTGCTGAAGAAGCAATTTCAGTTGCTATGGGAAAAGATAGAATTAAAGACCATTTAGATTCAAATGCTGAGATAATGACAGGTGCTGATATGTCATGTTTAATGCATATGGATGGAATTATAAATCGTGATAAAAATCCTATAAAAGTAATGCATATTGTTGAAATCCTTGCAGGTGTAAGACCATGAGTAGTCACAGTGTAAATGCAGCAAAATTTGTTGCTAATGATGAGAGAATGCATTGGCATGATCAAGCACTTTGGTTTGTAAGAGAAAAAAGAGATCTTGCAAGTAAATCAATTCCTGAATGGGAACAATTAAGAGAGTTCGCAAATCAAATAAAAACTCATACAATGGCAAATCTTGATACTTATCTTCTAGAATTTGAAGAAAATGCTACAAAAAAAGGAATAAAAGTTTATTTTGCATTTGATGCACTTGAACACAATCAAATTGTTGCAAAAATATTAAAAGAACACAATGTCACAAAACTTGTAAAATCAAAATCAATGTTAACAGAAGAGTGCCATCTAAATCCTTATTTAGAAAAATTAGGAATTGAAGTTATTGATACAGATTTAGGTGAAAGAATAGTTCAATTAAGAAATGAACCACCTTCACATATCGTTCTTCCAGCAATTCATCTAAAAAAATCAGATGTAAGTGATACTTTCCATGAACATTTAGGCACAGAGCAGGGAAATTACGACCCAACTTATTTAACACGAGCAGCAAGAGGAGCTTTAAGAGAAGATTTTTTAACAGCACAAGCTGGACTTACAGGAGTTAATTTTGCGATTGCTGAAACTGGTGGAGTTGTAGTTTGTACAAATGAGGGAAATGCAGATATGGGAGCTAGTGTTCCTAAGCTTCATATTGCTTCTATGGGAATTGAAAAAATCATTCCAAGACTTGAAGATTTATCTGTATTTACAAGACTTCTAGCAAGAAGTGCAACTGGTCAACCAATCACATCTTATACTTCACATTTTCATGAGAGTGTTGAGGGTGGAGAGATGCATGTAATTATTGTTGATAATAATAGAAGTCAATTTTTATCATCTGAAAAAAATAAAAAAGCACTAAATTGTATAAGATGTGGAGCTTGTATGAATACATGTCCAGTTTACAGAAGAAGTGGTGGTCACTCTTATGAATATGTAATTCCAGGACCTATTGGTTCAATTTTAGGAGCAAAAAAAGAGCCAGAAAAACACAACTCTTTACCATTTGCTTGTACATTATGTGGTTCATGTACAAATGTTTGTCCAGTAAAAATTGATTTAGATTCACAACTTTACAGCCTAAGACAAGATTTAGGTAATGCAAATTTAATTGATAGTAAAAAGAAAATGGCAATGAAGGTAACCGCTTGGTTAATGAGTAAACCAGCTTTATTTGATTTTGCTGGTAAAATGGCAAGAGTTATAGTGCCAAAACTTCCAAAATCTATACTCTATAATAAACTAAATGTTTGGGGAAAACAAAGAGATTTACCAAACTTCCCTAAAAAAAGTTTTAAAGAGATGTTCAAAGATGGAGATTTAGATGACTAGTAAAGAAAAAATTTTAAAAAATATTAAAGAGAATAATTTAGTAAAAGATGCGAAACTTCCATCTTATGAAAATTTTGGAGTAAAATTCGAAGATAAATTTGAAACATTTTCTAAAATGATTGAAAGTGTTGGAGGAAAGGCTCTTTTAATTTCAAAAGAAGATTTGGATAAAACAATAAAAACTCTTTATCCAGATGAAAAACAAATAGCTAGTGATGTTGATTTTTGTTCAGTTGGGAATTTTGATGCCAATGATTTTGATGATGCACATGATTTAAAAGATATTGATTTAGCTGTTGTAAAAGGTAATTTTGCAGTTGCTGAAAATGGTGCTATTTGGATGAAAAATGAAAACAATAGACATAGAGCTTTATATTTTATCGCACAAAATATAGTAATTGTAATAAATGAAGATGAGATTGTAAATAATATGCACGAGGCTTATGAAAAACTTAGCTTTGAAAAAGCTGGTTTTGGTGTATTTATATCAGGTCCTTCAAAAACAGCAGATATAGAACAGTCTTTGGTAATTGGAGCACATGGTCCAAAATCTGGTTATGTAATATTTATTAAATCCTAATATAATTGCTAGATAGGAAAATAACAATGAGATACTTTTTACTATTTAGCATATTTTTTATTAGCTTTTTACAAGCAAGTCAGAATAAAGAAGTATTATTAATCCACTCATATCATAAAGGGTATGCTTGGACTGATGATATTTCAAGTGCAATAGAAAAGAGCTTTAAAGAACACAAAGATATTGAGCTTACTACCGTTTATATGGATACCAAAAGAATAGATGATTCAATATATTTAGATAATCTTGCAAAACTATATAAACAACAATTCTCTAATAGACCATTTGATTTAATAATAATTAGTGATAATAATGCTTTTGATTTTATATCAAAATATTATGAATATTTATTTAAAGATACACCAGTTTTATTTTGTGGAATAAATGATTATAATAAAGATAGCTTAGAAAAATTATATTTTAAAGATATTTCAGGAGTTGCTGAAGCTGTAGATGTTGAAAGAAATTTTGAGTTAATTTCAAAACTACACCCAAATATAAAGAATCTTTTAATTATAAATGATAAATCAATAACTGGTTTAGCTGTAAAAAAAGATTTAACAAAAATTATTGAGAAATATAAAAAAAGATTTGATATTGAATACACTGATAACCTTGAAATATCTGATTTAAAAACAAAAGTATCAAATCTTGAAAAAGGAAATAGTGCGATTTTATTTGTTCTATTGTTTAAAGATACAACAGGAAAATATTTTACCTATAAACAGAGCTTTGAAGAGGTAAGAAAAGTTAGCAAAGTACCAATATATGGTCTTTGGGATTTTTATTTAAATAGTGGAATGGTTGGAGGATTATTGACTTCAGCCGTTGCTCAAGGTCAAACTGTATCTAAAATGGCAATAGAAGTTTTAAATGGTAAAGATATAAAAGATATTCCAGTAGTTGAAGAATCACCAAACATTTATATTTTTAATTATAATGAATTAAAAAGATTTAATATTGATATTCCAAAATATATTGAAAATCCTATAATAATTAATGAGCCTAGATCAATATATAAAGAGCATAAAAACTTTTTTATAATTACAATTATTATAATCTTATTATTAAGCATTATTGTTGTTATCTTAAAGGTTAATATTAAAAGAAGAGAAAAACTTGAGCTAGAACTATCAAATAGAATAGAGTTTGATAAAGTGCTTCTTGATACTATTCCAAATGCTATTTATTATAAAAATATTGATGGAAAATTTCTAGGTTGCAATACTGCTTTTGGAACTTTAGTAAACTCTACAAGAGAAGAGATTATAGGTAAAACTGCCTTTGATTTTTTTCCAGAAAAAATTGCTATGATAAATACACAAATTGATAAAGAGTTATTAAAAACATTTACGACAAATAGTTCTGAATTTACTTTTTATACACCTTCAAATGAAATGAAGCATATAGTTTTAAATAAAGCCGTATATAAAAATATAGATGGAACTATTGGTGGAATTGTATGTATTATGGATGATATGACAGAGAGAATTCAGCAAAAGCAGTTTCTAATTCAACAAAGTAAACTAGCTGAAATGGGTGATATGATTGCAGCAATCGCTCATCAATGGAATGAACCTTTAGTTGAATTATCTGCACTAGTTCAAGATATTCAAACTTCATATTTATTAAATGAATTAAAAGATAATGATGTCCAAAGTTTTGTAAACGATTCAATGGTTCAAATAAAATATATGTCTAAAACTTTAAGTGATTTTAGAAATTTCTTAAAACCATCTACAAAAAAGGTTCTTTTTTCTATCTCAAAAGCATTAAATGAGATAAATGAAATTATAGGAAAACAAGTTTTTTACTCAAATATAAATATGAGTTTTAACTATAAAAATGAAAATGAAGAACTTTTAATTTATGGATATGAGAATGAGTTTAAACAAGTTTTATTAAATATTATAAACAATGCAAAGAATAAAATTATTGAAAAAAACCTTCCAATAAATAAAAAAGGAAGTATTGATATAAATATTAAAAGATGTGAAGAATCTAATATGATAGAAATTATTGATGATGCAGGTGCAATTGATGAAAAAATAATAAACTCAATTTTTGAACCATACTTCACAACAAAAGAAGAGGGAATGGGACTTGGACTTTATATGGCAAAAATAATTATTGAGGATAAAATGAAAGGAATTATAAATGTTAGGAATTATAAAAATTGTGTTATTTTTACAATAAATCTTCCATTTAAAAGGATTAAAAATGAGAATTTTACTTTTAGAAGATAATAAAAAACTAAATGAAACAATCACTAAAAGATTAAAAATGAAAAACTATAATGTAGCATCTTTTACCGATGGTGCAGAGGCTTATGAAAAAATAACTGAGGGTTTCTCTTGCTTTATCTTGGATATTAATGTTCCAAATATTGATGGAATAAATATTTTAAGAAAAATTAGAGAGTTTTATGAGATTGTTCCAGTTATTATCATAAGTGCTAGTGTTGAACTTGATGTAATAAAACAATCATATGATTTTGGATGTAATGACTATTTAAAAAAACCTTTTTTTATAGATGAATTAGAGATAAAAATAGAAAAACTATGTCAAATCAAAGATGATAAAATATATTTTGATATAGACTCATATTTTGATTTTATATCTTCAACAATAATTTCTAATAATAAAGAGATTCGACTAACTAAAAAAGAGAAACTTCTCATGAATCTATTTCTTAGTAAAAAGAATCAAGTTATTACCTATGAAACAATAGAGAACTATGTTTGGGAAGGGAATTATGTATCTTTAGAATCTATTAGAAGTCTAATTCGAAGACTAAGAAAAATACTAGATAAAGATTTTATTCAAATAGTTATTGATACAGGTTATATTTTTAAAAATCTTTAAATACTTCTTTAATTTTAATATTAAAATCATATAAATCTCATATCTTTTTATTAATATCCTAGTTATTATTTTTACTAGGAGGTTTATATGCAAACTTGGCAACAAGTATATGCGCCAATTGGAGGAAGTTTAGGTTTATCAGCACTTGTGGCACTAATTCCTATCGTTTTTTTCTTTTTGGCACTTGCGGTATTTAGAATGAAAGGACACTATGCAGCAATAATTACACTAGCATTATCAATGGTTGTGGCAGTTTTTGCCTTTGAAATGCCAGTTAATATGGTATTTGCATCTGCTGAATATGGGTTCTTGTTTGGTTTATGGCCGATTGCTTGGATTATCGTAGCATCAGTATTTTTGTACAAATTAACTGTAAAAAGTGGACAATTTGAGATTATTAGAAATTCTATTATTAAAATAACAGAAGATCAAAGAATTCAAGTTATTTTAATTGGTTTTTCATTTGGTGCTTTTTTAGAAGGTGCTGCTGGTTTTGGTGCACCTGTTGCTATTACTGCTGCTATTTTGGTAGGGCTTGGATTTAAACCATTATATGCTGCTGGATTATGTCTTATTGCAAATACTGCTCCTGTTGCATTTGGAGCACTTGGTGTGCCAATTATTGTTGCTGGACAAGTTACTGGAATTGATGCTTTTACAATTGGAGCAATGGCTGGTAGACAGTTACCTTTACTATCTTTGATTATTCCTTTATGGCTTGTTGCAATGATGGATGGATGGAAAGGTATAAAAGAAATATGGCCTGTTGCATTAATTGCTGGAGGAAGTTTTGCTATTTCTCAATATCTTACTTCTAACTATATTGGTCCTGAGTTACCAGATGTTACTTCGGCTATAGTTTCTATTGTTGCAACAACAATATTCTTAAAATATTGGAAGCCAAAAAATATTATGAAAACAGTAGAATTAGAAGATGTTGTTCAATCAACATATTCAACTTTTAAAATATTTAAAGCTTGGTCTCCATTTATTATTCTTTCTATAATAGTAACAATATGGACGACTACATGGTTTAAAGCTTTCTTTGCAAAAGGGCAAATTTTATCAAATACTATTTTTAAGTTTGAGTTTTCAGCTATTCATAATATGATTTCTAAAATGCCTCCAATTGTAAGTGAACCTAAAACATTTGATGTTGTGTACACTTTTAATCCTATTTCAGCAACAGGTACTGCTATTTTCTTAACAGCAATTATCACTATGTTTATTTTTAGATTAAATATAATTACAGCAACAAAAACAATGGGTGAAACAGTTTTTGAATTGAAATGGGCTATTGTATCTATTGGTATGGTTCTTGGATTTGCATTTGTAATGAATTATTCAGGTATGTCTTCAACTATGGCACTTGTTTTAGCAAATACTGGTTTCTTATTCCCTTTCTTCTCACCATTTTTAGGATGGCTTGGAGTGTTTTTAACTGGTTCAGATACTTCATCAAATGCACTTTTCTGCGGATTACAACAACAAACTGCTCAACAATTAGGTCTTAATGAAACACTAATGGTTGCAGCAAATACAACTGGTGGGGTAACTGGAAAAATGATTTCACCTCAATCAATTTCTATTGCTTGTGCATCTACTGGAATTGTTGGTAAAGAGTCTGATTTATTTAGATTTACAGTTAAACATAGTTTAATACTTGTAGTAATTATGGGACTTATAACAATGTCTCAAGCATATATTTTTACTTGGATGATTCCATAACTAATATAAATTTTATTTAGGTTTTTTACCTAAATAAAATTACTCTTTTATAAATATCATACTATTATCATTTAGTAAAGTTAGAATTTATATCTTATGAATCCTAGGAGAACTAAAATGCTAGATAGCAAATACCAAAATTTCTTTGATGAAATATCAAAAAAGATTTCAATAAACAAAATTTTTACAGATAAACTTCATACTTTAGCTTATGGAACTGATGCATCTTTTTATAGATTAATTCCAAAAATTGTTATAAAAACAGACAATGCAAAAGAAGTTCAAGACATTATTGAGTTATCACACTCTATGAATTTAAGTATTACTTTTAGAGCAGGTGGAACTTCGCTTTCAGGACAAGCTATTAGTGATTCTATTTTAGTTATTACATCTAGAAACTTCTCAAAATTTAAAATCTCACCAGATGCTAGTTTTATATCTTTACAACCAGCACTAACAGGTTCTCAAGCAAATGGATTACTTGCAAGATATTCTAAAAAAATTGGTCCAGACCCAGCTAGTATAAATGCTGCTATGATTGGTGGAATTGCTGCAAATAATGCATCTGGAATGTGCTGTGGAGTTTCTCAAAACTCATATAAAACTCTAAAATCTATGAAATTAATCTTTGCAGATGGAACTAAACTTGATACAGCAGATGAAAATAGTAAAGATGAATTTAGAATTAGTCATGCAGCTTTTTTGCAAGATTTAAGAACTTTTTCTAATGAAACAAAATCAAATGAAGAGTTAAGAGCAAAAATTGAAAAAAAATTTAAAATAAAAAACACATGTGGTTACTCAATAAACTCTTTAATTGATTTTGATGATGAGTTTGAAATTTTGCAGCATTTAATCATTGGAAGTGAAGGAACTTTAGCTTTTATTGAAGAGATTACTTATTATACAGTTGAAGATTTAAAAGATAAAGCAAGTGCATTAATATATTTTAAAGATATGAATGAAGCCTGTCATGCTGTAACAAAACTAAAATTAGCAAAAGATTCAAATCAAATAGTTGTAGATGCAGTGGAACTTATGGATAGAGCAGCTTTAAGAAGTATTCAAAATGACCCAGCGATGCCAATATTTATAAAAGATTTTGATGATGAGGTAACTGCACTTTTAATAGAAACAAGAGCAATAAGTGATGAAAAATTAAATACTCAAATAAATCAAATTGAGGATTTATTAAAAGAGTTTAATGTCAAAAGAGATATTTATTTTACAAAAGATGAAGAAGAATACAATCTTTATTGGAAGATTAGAAAAGGACTTTTTCCAGCTGTTGGAGCTGTAAGAGTTACTGGAACAACAGTTATTATTGAAGATGTTGCATATCCTATTGAAGTATTAGCAGAAGCTACACTTGAACTTCAAAGCTTATTCCAAAAATATGGTTATAGCGAAGCAATTATTTTTGGTCATGCCTTAGATGGAAATTTCCATTTTGTATTTACTCAAGATTTTTCAGATATAAAAGAAGTAAAAAGATATGATGATTTAATGAATGATGTAGTTAATTCAGTTGCAGTTAAATATGAAGGAAGCTTAAAAGCAGAGCATGGAACAGGAAGAAATATGGCTGCATTTGTTGAAGTTGAATGGGGAAAAGAAGCTTACAATATAATGAAAAAAATCAAATTATTGTTTGACCCAAAATGTTTATTAAATCCTGGAGTTATAATAAATGATGATAAAGAAGCTCACCTTAAAAATCTTAAAACACTACCTGCTACAAATGAAATTGTTGATAAATGTATTGAATGTGGATTTTGTGAACCTACATGTCCATCAAATGAACTAACTTTAACTCCAAGACAAAGAATTGTAATAAATAGAGAGATTTCAAGACTTGAAAGTATTGGAAATGTAAAAGAAGCAAAAGAGTATAAAGATTTATACCAATATGACGGAATAGAAACATGTGCAACTTGTAGTTTATGTTCAACTGCTTGTCCTGTTAAAATAGATACTGGGAATTTAACAAAACATTTAAGAGCTGAACAATTAACTTCTAAAGATAAAGCTATCGCAAATTATGTAGCAAATAATTTTTCTACAACTTTAACAGGTATTAGATTTGGTCTTCATAGTTCAAACTTTATACACAAAGTTTTGGGAACTTCTAAGATGGAATCATTTACAAAAACATTAAGAAGTATTAGTAAAAATAAAACTCCAAAATGGTCACCAACAATGCCAAAAGCTATAAGTATAAACTTAAACTTTGAACAAAAAGATAGTGATAAAAAAATAGTTTATTTTCCATCTTGTATAAATAGAACTATGGGTTTAAACTCTATATCAAAAGAAGACAAAGAGCTTTTTGATATTACAGTTGAGTTACTACAAAAAGCTGGTTACCAAATCATTTTTCCTCAAAATCTATCTAATCTTTGCTGCGGTATGCCATTTTCTTCAAAAGGATTTAATGAAGCTTCAAATACAAAATCTTCACAACTTGAAGAGGCACTTTTAAATGCAAGTGAATTTGGAACTTACCCAATTTTATGTGACACAAGTCCATGTACAAAAAAGATGATGGAGAGTTTTTCTCATAAATTATCAATTTATGAACCAATAGAGTTTGCATTAAAATTCCTAACAAACGATTTAGAATTTATGCCAACAAATGAAGCAATAACAATTCATACAACTTGTAGTTCAAGAAAAATGGGACTTGAAGATAAATTCAAAAAATTAGCACAACTATGTTCAACAAATGTAATTATTCCATCAGATGTAAAGTGTTGTGGATTTGCAGGTGATAGAGGATTTAACTTCCCTGAATTAAATGATTCAGCTTTAAGATATTTAAAAGAACAAACTTTTGGTGCAAAAATGGCATTTTCTACATCGAAAACTTGTGAAATTGGATTAAGTGAAGAATCAGGACTTGATTATAACTCTATTTTTTATCTAATAAACAAAGTTACTAAAGCTAAGATATAGAGAAAATCTCTATATCTTAAGCTTATTACTTAATATTAGCTACTAAAGTATTTTAGGTATATTTATTTTTGTGAATTCTTTTTTTAGCATATTTTTATATATAAATTAAAAATAAAAGAAATATTTACTAAGTTTTCGATAAAATATTGGCTTTATCAAAGAAAGGATTCCCAAAATGCACAAATTTCTACTAGCTTTAGTTTTAGGCTCAAGCTTAACATACGCTTCAACAATAAACGGTATAGCGATAACTGTTAATGATGAACCAATAACACAATATGATATTGAAAAAACAATGTCTGTAAATAAAATCTCGAAAAACGAAGCAGTTATTTACTTAATTGATAAGGTTTTATATGACCAACTAGTTAAGAAAAACAATATCACTGCTGATATTTTTGAAACAAATGAGTATATTGAAAAACTTGCAAACTCAAATGGAATGGATGTGTATGCATTTAAAGGAATTGTAAAACAAGAGTATCCAAATTATGAAGCTTTTGAAAATGAGGCAAAAAATGCTGTAATTAGACAAAAACTTATTGCTAGTTTGGTTCGTGGACAATTGGCAATTGCAAATGATGAAGATATGCAATTATATTATGAAAAAAATATAAACAAATATTTAACTTCAAAATATTTCGATGTTGTTCAATATAGCTCTACAAATAGAAATGCACTTGTTGATACAATTCAAAATCCATCAAAAGCAGCTTCAGGTGAAGTTACAAAAATGCCATTAAAATTAGAGAGTAATAAAATTCACGCTCAGCTACAATACATTTTAAATGGTACAAAACCAAATACATTTACTCCAATATTTACAGCAGATAAACAATATGTAACTCTATTTTTAAAACAAGCAGAAGGTAAAGTTGCAATTCCTTTTGAAGCTGCAAAACCTAGAGTTTTTAATGATATTATGGAGCAAAGAGAACAGACATTTTTGAAAGATCATTTTGAAAAACAAAAAGTAAAAGCAGATATAAAAGTATTAAGATAAGGATTTAAAATATGTCAAGTATGTTTGAAATAGTAATAGGTTTAGAAGTTCATGCACAATTAAATACAAAAAGTAAACTATTTTGTTCTTGTGCAACAAGTTTTGGAGAAGAAGCAAACAGTAACACTTGTCCAACTTGTCTAGCACTTCCAGGAGGACTTCCTGTTTTAAATAAAGAGGCAGTTCATAAGGCTATTATGCTTGGAACTGCACTAAAATCACAAATAAATCAAGTATCGGTTTTTGATAGAAAAAACTATTTCTATCCTGATTTACCAACTGGTTATCAAATATCTCAATTAAGTACTCCAGTTGTTGGTCTTGGTGAATTAACTATTGATTTTCCAGATGGAAGCCAAAAAACTATTGGAGTTACAAGAGCTCATTTAGAAAATGATGCTGGAAAAAATATCCATAGTGGTAACCATTCACAAGTTGATTTAAATCGTGCTGGAACTCCACTTCTTGAGATTGTTTCAGAGCCTGATATGAGAAGTGCTGAAGAGGCTATTTTATATCTTAAAAAACTTCATTCGATTGTAAGATATTTGGGAATTAGTGATGCAAATATGCAAGAGGGAAGTTTTAGATGCGATGTTAACGTATCTATAAGACCAAAAGGTGATACAAACTTTTACACTAGATGTGAAATAAAAAATATGAACTCATTTAGATTTATTGAAAAAGCAATTGCTTATGAGGTAAATAGACATATTGAAGCTTGGGAAGATGGTGTTCATTCTACGCAAATTGTTCAAGAGACAAGACTTTTTGATACAACTACTGGAGAAACAAGAAGTATGAGAGGAAAAGAAGATGCGGCTGATTATAGATATTTTCCAGACCCAGACCTTTTACCTTTAATTATTAGCGATGAAATGCTAAAAGAGTACTCTAAAATTCCAGAGCTTCCAGATGAGAAAAAAGCTAGATTTGTAAAAGAGTATGGACTAAAAGAGTACGATGCTTCTGTTATAACTTCATTTTTAGAGATGGCAAACTATTTTGATGAGATGATGAGTGAAGGAATTAGCTCTAAAAATGCTACAACTTGGCTAACTGTTGAGCTACAAGGAAGATTAAAAGAGGGTGTTACTATTGAAGAGTCGCCAATAGATGCAAAAACACTAGCTACAATTGTAAAAAGAATTGAAGATAATACAATCTCTGGAAAAGCTGCAAAAGAGGTTTTAGATGATTTAATTGCAAACTCTTCAAAAGATGTAGATGGAACAATTCTTAAATTAGGACTTAAACAAGTTTCAGATGATGGAGCTTTATTTGCAATTATTGATGAAATTTTAGCTGCAAATGCTGATAAAGTTGCAGAATATAAAGCTGGAAAAGAGAAAATGTTTGCATTTTTTGTAGGACAAACTATGAAAGCATCAAAAGGAAGTGCAAATCCTCAAAAACTAAATGAGCTAATAAAAGAGAGATTAAGCAAATAATGAAAAATGGCAAAATCGCAGTAATTGGTGCTGGAAAATGGGGACAAGCTCTTCATTTTGCACTAAGTGCTAAACAAGAGTGTTTTATAACTTCAAGAACAAAAAGAGATATAAAAAATTTTGTACCTTTAGATTTTGCCCTATCTTGTGAATATTTGATTATTGCAATTCCAGCACAAGAGATAAAAGCTTGGTTAAAAGAGAATTTTGTTTTTAAAGGTCAAAAAATCCTTGTTGCTTCAAAAGGAATTGAGGCAAACAGTGGAGAGTTTTTAAATGAAATCTATGCATCTTTTGTACCAGATGAAAATATTGGATTTATCTCAGGACCTTCATTTGCTGCTGAGGTGATAAAAGGCTTGCCTTGTGCTTTGGTGATTAATTCAAAATCAAAAAAAATATATGAAGAGTTTAGTAAATTTTTCCCAAATTTTATAAAAACATATTATAGTTCAGATGTTGTTGGAGCTGAAATAGCAGGAGCTTATAAAAATGTTTTAGCAATTGCAAGTGGAATTTGTGAAGGATTAAATCTTGGAAAAAATGCACAAGCATCACTTATCTCACGAGGTTTAGTAGAGATGCAAAGATTTGGAAAACATTTTGGTGCAAAAAAGATGACTTTTTTGGGTCTTAGTGGTGCAGGTGATCTATTTTTGACTGCAAATTCTACAATGAGCAGAAACTTTAGAGTTGGTTTGGGATTAGCAAAAAACAAAAGTTTAAATGATATTTTAGATGAGTTAGGTGAAGTTGCAGAGGGTGTAAAAACTGCAAGTGCGATAGATAAATTATCAAATGAGCATAAAATTTATACACCAATAGCTCAAGAGGTAAAATTAATACTTGATGGAAAAAATCCAAAAGATAGCCTAAAAGATTTACTTAAAAATTAAGGAAGAAAATGAAAGCTTTTGTAGTTGAAAAAAATCATAATGATGAAATTATTTCTAGTTTAAAAGATGTTGAAAAACCAATTTGTGGTGAAAATGAAGTTATTATAAAGGCTACATACTCATCTTTAAACTATAAAGATGCTCTTAGTTCTGTTGGAAATGCTGGAGTTACTAGAGTTTTTCCACACATTACTGGTGTTGATGTTGCAGGAGAGATTGTTGAGACAAAATCAAATATCTTTAAAGTAGGGCAAAAAGTTATTGTTACTGGATATGATTTGGGTATGAATACAAATGGTGGACATAGCCAATTTGTTAAAGTTCCTGCTTCTTGGCTTGTAGTAATTCCTAGTGCTTTAAGTCAAAAAGAGGCTATGATTTATGGAACAGCAGGACTTACAGCAGCACTAAGTATAAATGAGTTAATAAATAACAAAATAACACAAGAAAATGGCGATATTTTGGTTACTGGTGCAACAGGTGGAGTTGGTTCTTTGGCAGTTGCAATTTTGAGTAAATTAGGTTTTAATGTAATCGCTCTTTCTGGAAAAGAAAACAAGATAGATTTTTTGAAAAATATTGGTGCAAGTGAAGTAATTTTAAGAGAAGAATTTTTAAAAGATAGTTCAAAAGCTCTTTTGAAACCAAGATTTGCAGGAGTAATTGATACAACAGGTGGAGATATTTTATCAACAGCTTTAAAACAGACAAATTATGATGGAGTTGTTACTTGCTGTGGACTTACAGCTTCAAGTGGTTTAAATACAAATATTTTCCCATTTATTCTAAGAGGTGTAAGATTAATAGGAATTGATAGTGTTGAGTGTAGTTTAGATAAAAAACAAGATGCTTGGGAAAAATTAGCAAGTAAATATAGTGTTAAAAATCTAAATGAAATTACAAATGAAATAAGCTTAGATGGGATAAAAGATGCCTATGAAAAACTTCTAAATGGTACTGCTGTTGGAAGATATTTAGTGAAAATTGAAAGTTAAAAAATGGGATTTAAAGCCCAAGCTATTTGTGTTCTTAAAAAGAAATCATAAATATCTTTTTGATGCTTTTATTAACTTATATCTTAAATTTTTTTTTCTAGCATAGCTATCTTCTATATGATCATTATCATATATATATTCTTTTTTAGGTTCAATATAATATTGATTATTTTTGCTTTTATCATCAATATAGGGAGTTTCGGATTCTAATTTTCCACTCTCGTAATAAGTTTTTTCAACTTCTTTTATAACCATTTTCTTTAATCCTTTTATGATAACTATAAAATATTTTTTAATGAAATATATAGCATATTTAATAATTTAGGGATGCAAAAGAGTGTAAGCAGATCAAATTATTGATAAAAAGTATCTCAAAAGATGAGATACTTAGCAAAAAATAAAATTGAATAAATACTTCCCTACGATTTATATTAATTCATCTTGTGTAAAAAAATTATATAAAAAAGATGTAAGATAAATGTAATATTTTTAACTTTTTTAATATAATTTAATTTTATTTAAAAAATATTACATTTATTTGACATTAGTTTCATATAATGGGCTTATAAAAATGTAAAGTTATATAAAATGTTTAAATAGATTAAAAATAAATAAAAGAGTATTAACAATTAATGAAAGTTTTAATAATAGAAGATGACGTACTATTAAACTCTACTGTTACAGATTTTTTAATTCTTAAAAATCATGAAGTAACTTCTACTTATGAGGGAGTAGAAGCTATTAATAAAATTGATTTAAATAAATATGATATGTATATAGTCGATATAAATATACCGAATATAAATGGTTTGGATATTTTAAAATATATCCGTCAAAAAGATTTAATATCTCCAATTATTATTATAACTGCTTCAATGGAGTTAGAAAATTTAAAAGAAGCATATAATAATGGGTGTAATGAATATATAAAAAAACCATTTTATTTAGAAGAATTAGAAATAAAAATTAATAAAATTACAAATGAAAAAATAAATAATGTTATTCAAATTTCAAATACTATATTCTATGATACTGATTATGAAGAGTTATTTATTAATGGTCAAACAGTAAAATTAAGAAAAAAAGAGAGAAGATTACTTTATATTCTTCTAAAAAATCTAAATAAGACTGTTTCAAGTGAAAAATTAGAAAGCTATGTTTGGGAAAATGATATAAGAGAGGCATACCCTTTAAGACAATTAGTAAATGATTTAAGAAAGAAGTTTAATAATGGTGAAAGTTATATCTTCACGGATAATGGATTAGGTTATAGATTTGAAATTAAAAAATAAAATATATATAATTCAGTTTTTTATATTTGTATCTTTTTTTCTCTTTTTTTACTTTTTATATACAAATTATGAAAAAAATTATGAAAAAACCTTAAAAAATTCTATAAATCAAATTATTGAAACAAATAAATATCATATAGAATACACATTTAGGAATATTAATAAAGATTTTAGATCGAATCAAAATCTATATTTTAAAATTCATGAATATACTAAAAATGAATATTTAAAAAATCCAAATATTAATTTAGATACTTTAAAACAAAATATTAAATTAACATTTGATATTAAAGATATTGATATAGATATACTTTTAATAAATAATAATTACACTATTACAGATGCGACTTTCAAAAAAGATATTGGATTTAATTTGAGTGTAATAAAAGATGCAAAAATGTATTTAGATAAAACAAAAATTGATTCTAAAATTTATGTTGCAAATGTTATTTCAGTGGATATGTTAGATTCAAATATTAATATTTACTCATATTCTAAATTAAATGAAAATCAATTCTTTGAAGTGGGATTTAAATTAAAAAATAATATTTATATAGATATTAAAAGAGATTTAGAAAATATACATAAAGAGACAAATAATAAAATTACAATTTATAGAGTAGCTGAAGATTCAAAAGGTGATGAATTTTATGATGATTTATTAAATAAAAATCTAAATTCAAATATTTCAAAAAAAGAGTATGAAGTTTCTTTAATAAAATTTCCAAAAAATGAACCAACAACAAATAACTATATAAATGCATTTAGGAAGCAAACTATTATTAAAGAATATAGTGACAATAAGATTATAGTTTATTTACCACTACTTAATGTTAATAAAGATATTTCACTTTGGGATAATTTAATGATGAAAGTAGAAATTGATATTTCAGAGCAAATTAAAACATTAAATGAAACTAAAGAAAATTTTATAATATTTGGATCTATTTTGTTGCTTTTATTGGGAAGTCTTTATTATATTATTAGATACAATTTTTATAAGCCTATTATTGATATAACACAAACTCTTGAAAAAGAAGAAAAAATTAATAGTTTACATCTTTTAGATAAATCAGATGAATTTGGAATTTTGGTTAAAGAGTATAATAAATTATATGATACTTTAAAAAGTGAAATTAAACTTAATTCTAAACTTTTAGATGAGAATAAAAGATTTATAGCAGATACTGTTCATCAAATAAGAACACCTCTTACAAATATTATGATGAACGGTGAGATGGTAAAAAAATTTCAAAATGATGATAATCTATCAAAATATATAGATAAAATTGATGCTTCTGTTAATATGCTTTCAAACTCTTATGAAGATTTAGCTTATATAACTACCTATGACACTATTGAGTATCAATCAAGTAAGATTTCTATAAGCAATATGTTAAATGATAGAATTAAATTTTTCTCAACAATCTCAAAAGTAAATCTCAAAGAGATAGTTTCAAATATTCAAGATGATATTTATATTTATATAAATGGAATAGAATTAGAAAGGATAATTGATAACAATATTTCAAATGCTATAAAATATGGAACAATTAACAAACCTATTTTTATAAATCTTTATTTAAAAGAAAAGAATAAAATAGTATTAGAATTTTATTCTTTTGGTAAAGCTATAGAACATCCTTCTAAAGTTTTTGATAAAAATTATAGAGAAGATGAAGGAAAAAGAGGATTAGGATTAGGACTTAATATGGTTAAAAATATTTGTGATAAATATAACATCTATTATAGTTTGAGATATGAAAATGATAAAAATATTTTTACTTATACTTTTGGGCTGTAACTAATTTTCAGTTAAAATCAATCTTCATTTTTAAAAAAGCTTGTAAATTAGAAAAAATAATTGGATGATTTCAAAATAAGAGTTTGCTTGATTATACTTTAAAAATTTTAGCATTACCAATTATTTGATTTAAAATATTTAATCTTTTTTGTATATTTATAAATTTAATTTGTTATTTTTAAATTTCAATCCAATCAGATTCATCAAAATCTTCATCTGTAACGAATTTCATAACTTCTCCTTTATGTAATTTAAAAATTATATAAATTAAATGTAATATAAATGTCAGATTTATGTTTTAATATATCTAAAATTTAAGATAATGGATTTATTATAAAATATAAAAAATATCACATCATTTCTAATAATCTTATTTAAATCTAGTGATGTAAGATTAGTTCACTTTCAAGTTAGTTATTTGATGTAAAAATAGTTCAAAATTACATAAAAAAGTAGAAATAGTAAATACTTTTAAAAGAACTAACTTACTCAAATGTTATTATTATGTGTTTAGACTTTCGATTTAAAGATTTCGAATGTATCAATCTTAAAAGATACGTATTAAAGGTAATTCTATAATTAATAATGGTGTTTTTTTATTTATAACAATTTAATAAGCACTAAAAATATTACTATAGAAAAGTATTATTAGAAATTACTTTTCAAAATGAAAAAAAGAAGGTACTAAAAAGTAGTAATTAACCTACTTTCTGTACTGTAAAATCACATTTATCATCAAAGAATTTGTTTAAAACTTTTTCATAAATTTCATTAGGATGTAGAGCATCAAATAAAGTCATTGATGATTTTAATTTCATAGCATCAATAGGACCTAAAATTTGTGTTGCAGATTTATCTGATTTTAAAAGTAATTCACAACATTCAATCAATCTTTCTTTAAGAATTGTGTTTTTAGTGTATTCAATAGCTTCTTCTTTAGTTAAACTATATTTTTTAGCTATATCACTTTGACCCAAACCTTCAATTTGTGGAAATATAAACCACATCCAATGAGTGTTTTTTTGTTGTTGTTTTAGTTCATCAATAACTGTATTATAAATTGGGTTTTGTGCTTCAATAAATCTTTTCATTTCTAAATCCTTAATTATATCTGTAGGTGTAATGATACTATAGAAATTGTAATTTAAAATATGAGATATTTTGTTTGTAAGAGGTTTTTTAATTTAAGAATATATTGTGAGTAGTTTAGATGGTTTGTAAGGATTTGACCGATTTGTGTTGTTTAGAAGAGTATTTAGAAATAAATTTTAAAAGATGATGTTAAAGATTATATAAATTTTATAATCATAAAAGATTCCATGAAAGTTTAGAGTATAAAAAACCAATGGAAGTTGTTTTAAAAGTTTGAATTCCAGCAACAAAATCTAAAGCCTCACTAGAGTATTAATTCCCAAAGATTCTAAATCAGAAGCATATAAAACAGTCATTGCTGTTGGTTTATAATCTATATTTAGATTTGTTTTATCGCTATAGTCATTTAAATTGTCTAATAAATTTTCCAACTCTTGCGAAAAAGAACTTATAGCTAAAGAAAAAAATAAAATAGCCTTTTTTAAATACATTTTTTATTCACCTAAATAATGATTTTTTAATATTATATTTAAAAAGCGTGATGAAGTGTGATGTTTTTTAATAAGATTTTAGAACTTACTATTTTGTATTTAACTCTATGTTATCTTCACCTGATTCATCTAAAAGCTTTTGACTATAGTTTGTTTCTCTTCCTGTTTTTAGGATTTTTGCTTGATCAACCCATTGGTTTGCTCGTACATAGTTTGGAAGATTTAAGAAATTTTCTATCCACTCTGCATTTTTTGTAGACCAAATTGATATTTGTTCAAAATGATAAATTCCAAGTTTAAATAGTTCATTTTCTATATCTTCATCGATACCTTTTATTTTTTTAAGATTATCTTTTTTATTTGATGAGCTTAAAACCATTGGTTTGAAGTCTAAACTAGCACTTTTATTGAAAATAGGATTTATTTTAAACTTATTCTTTTCGGTAATATTTGTATCTCTATTTTTACTACTTTGTATAGAGTTAAATTTCTCTTTATTCCCTTTTCCTATAATATAACCAACAACTAAACCTAAAATAAATGCAACTGATAAATTTATAACAATATATTGTGCGATTTCTACTAGCATATTATTAATCCCCTATAATAAATTCTACTCTTCTGTTTATTTCTGATAATCCATTTTCATCATCTTGTGCAATTGGTTGTTCATTTCCATATCCAACTGCTTTAATTCTATTTTTATCAACACCAAAGCTCTCTAAAATCTCTTTTACTCTATTTGCTCTATCTTGAGATATCTTTTTATTTAGCTCTTTATTTCCTCTTGAATCTGTGTGTCCAGCAATTTCTATATTAAAGTTAGTATTTTCTTTTAAAATATTACTAACTTTTTCTATAAGAATTTTTGATTTCTCTGTTGGTTCTACGCTTCTTCTTTCAAAAGAAATTTTATCTGTTATAAAAATATTATTAACAGAAGATTGTACATCATTTTTTGACAATATTTTATCTTTTTGTTCGTTATTTTTATCTATTTCATCAAAATTTTCATTTTTTGTAACATTATCTATATTTAAATCAATTAAATTATCTTTTTTTTCATAAATATTAGTTTGTATTTCATATTTATTGATTTTTGATATAACAGTTGTTATTAAATCTTTATGATTATTATCTTTTAATTCACCTTCTAGGAGTAATTTATTTCCATCAAAGCTTATTTTTGAACCATTTTCAAAATTATCTTTTAGAAGTTCAGTAAGTTCTGAAATCTGTCTTAATAAATCTTTGCTAACCTCACTATTTTCTAAAATATTAATATTTTGAGTGGCGTTGATTTTTAGAAAATCAAGAACTTGTTTTGCAACTTCATTGCTTGAAAATGTACCACTAAGAAATAAAAGATTATTATTTTTAGAAATAACAAATTCAGATGGTTTATAACCAGCTTTTTTGAAGAAATCTTCACTAAAGAACTTAAAGATGCCTTTTTTATCTTTTAGTTCTATATCCTCTTTTTTATTTGTAAAATAATCTTCATAACTAAAAGTATATATAGAAACTATGTTTAAAGATACAAATAAAATCAGTAAAATAAAAATCTTAATAAAAATTGACATTTTGTCCCCTATCTTTTTTTGCTAAATTTTAGAAATCATCAAAATCTATACTACCTTTTGAGTAGTTTACAACATTTCCTTCAAAGAAATTTGTTCTTTGGTCATTAAATGAAGCATAACCATCAACCCAAGGAATAGGGTGTTTTACATTGTACTCTGGTCTATATCCAACTGCATCAAGCCTCTTATCTGCAAGATATTGAATATATTGAGTGATTATTCCGTCTGTAAAACCTAAAATTTGACCTTGAGTAATATATGCTCCCCAAGATGCTTCAAGTTCAACTGCTTTTCTAAACATAGATCTTACAGTCTCTTCTAATTCAGGAGTAAATAATTCGGGTCTCTCTTTTCTAACACTATTTATCATATTTTGAAATAGTAATAGATGAGTAACTTCATCTCTTTGAATAAATCTAATCATCTGAGAGCTTCCAAGCATTTTTCCACTTTTTCCTAGAGCATATATCGCTGCAAATCCAGCATAAAAATATAGACCTTCAAGAATTTGATTAGCAAAAAGTGCTAAAAGCAGTTTTTCATCAGTTAATTCACCATTTGATAAATCTTCATAAACTCCAGCAATATAAGTATTTTTTTCTCTTAATTTAATATCTGTTTTCCACATATCATAGATTAAATCTGTATTATCGGAAATACTCTCAACCATTACAGCATAAGATTTACTATGATTTGCTTCTTCATAAGATTGTCTGCTTAGACAAGCATTTATTTCAGGAGCAGTTATATATGGATTTATATTATCCATTAGATTATTTGTTTGTAAACTATCCATAAAAATTAATTGACTTAATACTAAGTCATACATTCTTTTTTCGGCTGGTGTTAAATACTTATAATCTTTTGCATCTTGAGTCATTTGAACTTCTCGTGGAAACCAAGTATTTGCTTCCATTGTATCCCAAAGATTTAAAGCCCATTGGTATTTCATTTTTGTAAAATTTATCATACCATCACTATTCCCACCAAAAACTCTTCTATCGTTTAAACTCTCTTTAGAATCTGGGTTGTATATAGTTTTTCTTTCCATTTCATTCCTTGTATGCTAGTAATTTTATATTTTTATTCTTAATTTGATTTTACTGGCAACCAGCACATTCCATACTTCTATCTTCAACATCATTTTTTGCTTCTGGACTTTGACTTCTTAAATAATATGTTGATTTAAGTCCTAGTTTCCAAGCTAGAGTATAAATTTCATGTAGATATTTTCCACTTGCTTTATCTAAACTCATGAATATATTTGTACTTTGTCCTTGATCAATCCATTTTTGTCTAATTGCTGCTGCTTTTACAACTTGAAGTTGGTCTATTTCAAATGCAGGAGTGTAAAAAGACCAAGTTTCTGGACTTAGTTTTGGTGCAACTACTGGAATTAGACCACTTAGATTTTCTTCAAACCATTTTCTTTTATATACAGGCTCAATAGCTTGTGTTGTTCCTACTAAAATAGATATAGATGATGTTGGAGCAATTGCCATTAGGTAACCATTTCTCATACCATCTTTTTTAACTTTTTCTCGTAAAAATTCCCAATCACAAGAGTTATCAAATAAATCTTTGTCTACTATAGCATTTACAGCTTGAGGAGTGTGGTCATGTGGCATAATTCCCTTGCTCCAATTTGAACCATCAAAAGTAGGATAAGCGCCTTTTTCAATTGCTAAATTTGAACTTGATAAAATAGTATTGTATGAAATACACTCCATAATTTGATCTATTTTTTTAAAATGCTCATTACTTCCCCAAGCAATCTTTTGATTTGCCAACATCTCAGCTTCACCCATAACACCAAGACCTATTGCTCTTGATTTTAAGTTTGTAGCTTTTACTTTTCTTAGTGGATAAAAGTTTAAATCTATTACGTTGTCAAGCATATTTACAGCTATTGGTACAACTCTTTTTATATCTTCACTTTGATTTATTCTTGATAAATTTATACTTGCAAGATTACAAACAGCAGTATCTCCATCTATTTTTTGTTTTTCAACTATAAATATTTTTTTACCATTTATACTATCAAGTGCAGTTACTTTATTTGCTTTTTTTGTAATTCCACCATCAACTACTACTAAATCTTCTTCTTCAAAAGTTTTTATAGTACCATCTTCAAACTCTATTTTTATTTTATAGTGATTTGGGTTTGTATTTTGAAAAATCTCTGTACAAAGATTTGAGCTTCTTATATGTCCTGCATGTGGATTTGGATTTGCTTTGTTTGCACTATCTTTAAAACATAAAAATGGACTACCGCTTTCAAAATATGAAGTTAAGATTTTTTTCCATAAATCTTTAGCTTTTATTCTATTTTTTGTAACACTATCATTGTTTTCATAAGCTATATATTTTGCTGTAAATTCTTCACCAAAATATTCACTCAAGTCTTTTACTTCAACAGGGTCAAATAGTGTCCAATGAGAATCTTCTAAAACCCTTTCCATAAACAGATCACTTATCCACAGTGCTGGAAATAAATCATGAGCTCTTCGTCTTTCTTCTCCACTATTTTTCTTTAAATCAATAAAATCCATAATATCCATATGCCAAGGCTCAAGATAAACTGCAATTGCACCTTTTCTTGTACCTAATTGATCAACAGCAATAGCAATATCATTTGTGATTTTCAAAAATGGAACAGTTCCACCAGCTGCACTTTTATGACCATCAATAGCACCACCAAGACTTCTTATTTGGTTCCAATCCCATCCAATTCCACCACCATATTTAGATAGTAGCGCCATCTCTTTGTAACCATCAAAAATACCTTCTATATTATCAGGACTTGAACCAATATAGCAAGAACTAAGTTGATGTCTATTTGTTCTAGCATTACTTAATGTTGGAGTTGCAAGCATTACTTCAAATTTAGAGATAACATCATAAAACTCTTTTGCTTTTTCTTGTTTTTTCTCTTCATTTTGAGCTAAAAACATAGCAATTGCCATAAACATTTGTTGCGGTAACTCTATTGGTTCACCTTTACCATTTTTTAGTAAATATCTATCATATAAAGTTTTAATTCCTAAATAGTTAAATAAAAAGTCTCTATTTGGATCAATATATGAGTTTAAATCATCCAAATCATAACCATTTGCTAAGTTTGGAATAATTCTTCCAGCGTCTATACCAAATTTAATATAATCTTTTAAATGTCTATAAGCCTCACCTTTTACTCCATAAGTTGCAATTCCAACTCTGTGATATAAATCGTATAAAAATAATCTTGCAGCAACAAAAGTCCAATTTGGAACATCAATATCAATTTTTTCAACTGCTGTTTTTATTAAAGCATCTTGAATATCACTTGAATTCATTCCATCGATAAATTTTATATGTGAGTCAAGTTCTAATTCACTTTGACTAACTCCATCAAGTCCTGCTGTTGCTTCTATACTCATTTTTTGGATTTTTGTAATATCCAAAACCTCTTTTCGCCCATTTCTTTTTTGAATCATTATTGTCATTTAAATCCCCTATTAATTAAAAACTCTATTGAAAATCTTTTCTACATTTTTTGTATAGTAGTCAAAATTAAAGCACTCTCTAATCTCATTCTCACTTAAAGATTTTCCAAGTTCATCATCTGCAAGTAGATATTGAAGATACAAAGACTCACCTTTTTCATTTGTTGTTGGTTTTCCTTGTTGTATCTCTTGCCATACTTTCATAGCATTTCTTTGTACTATTTTATATGCATCTTCTCTACTAACACCTTTTAGTGGAAGTTCTAGTAAAACTCTTTGAGAAAATACAAGTCCACCAGTTAAGTTTAAGTTTTTCATCATATTTTCAGGCATTACAGTTAAATTTGCTATTACACTATCCATTCTATGAAGCATAAAATCTGTTGTAATAAATGCATCTGGTAACCAGAATCTCTCTGTTGAAGAGTGTGAAATATCTCTTTCATGCCAAAGTGCAACATTTTCTAAAGCTGGAGTTACATAAGCTCTAATCATTCTTGCAAGTCCTGTTATATTTTCAGTTAAAATAGGATTTCTTTTATGTGGCATTGCAGAACTTCCTTTTTGCCCAGCTGCAAAATACTCTTCAGCTTCATAAACTTCAGTTCTTTGAAGATGTCTTACTTGTACTGCAAATTTTTCTACACTTGAAGCCAAAAGAGCTAAAGTTGTAGCAAGTCTTGCGTATCTATCTCTATGAATTACTTGATTACTACAAGGTTCTGGTTTAAGTCCAAGCTCAGCCATCGCATACTCTTCAAGCTCTAAAGGTGCATGTGCAAAATTTCCCATAGCTCCAGAAATTTGACCAACTGCAATAACTTCCATAGTCTGCTCAAGATTTTTTAGGTGTCTTTTAACTTCATCATACCAAACAGCAAGAGTTAAACCAAAAGTTATTGGCTCTCCATGAATACCGTGGCTTCTTCCTACCATTAAAGTATATTTATGCTCGATTGCTCTTTTTTTGATACTCTCTAAAAGCATTTGAACATCTTTTATGATAATTTCTAAAGAGTCTCTCATTTGCAAAGCAACACCTGTATCAACAGCATCTGAGCTTGTCATTCCATAGTGAAACCATCTTGACTCTTCACCTAAGCTCTCAGATACACTTGTATTAAATGCTATTAAATCATGTTTTGTAATAGCCTCTATCTCTTCAATTCTTTCAACACTAAATTTTGCATTTTTTACTATTTTTTCACAATCTTCATCTGGAATAAGACCCAATTTATTCCAAGCCTTTACAGCTGCTTTTTCAACTTCAAGCCAAGCTGCATATCTTGCTTCTTGTGTCCATTTTGAACTCATCTCTTTTCTTGCATATCTTTCAACCATAAAATACCCTTCTAATCATATTTCTATATTTTTTATTATATTATTTTGTTAAAAATTAAGGGATATTGTATCCATTATGAACTTAAAATAGGAAGATAATTTTGCCGTTTACACTCAAAAAATTCAAAGCAATCAAAGACAAAAAAATTCAATTTTTTTTAGAAGATGATTTAGGATATAGCCCTAAAATAGCACAAAAACTAATAGGAAAAGGAAGAGTTTTCAGAAGCGATATGAGTGCTTTTAATCCAAGCGAACTAATTGATTGTGATGAGATTTCTATTGGAGTTTTCGAAGGAGTTAGCAGGGGGTTAAAACCTCTTTTAGAGTTCAAAGATTTTGCAATTTTTGATAAACCAACTCATCTTATGGTTCATCCAATATCTAAAAATACTCCTTATTCTTTGCTTGATGAAATAAGATTTCATTTTGGAGAGAATGCAAATTTGATTCATAGAATTGATGCTGAAACAAGTGGTTTGGTAATTGTTGGAAAAAATAAAAAGAGTGAAATAGAGCTAAAAGAGATGTTTCAAGAAAAAAAATATCATAAATCATATCTAGCTATTGTTTGTGGGAAAATAGAAAAAGAGATAAAAATTGATAAAAATATAGATAAAGAGGGACTTTTAATTGGTGTTAAAATGAAAACTTGTCAAAAAGAAGAGGGTGGAAAAGAGTCTGTTACTATTATAAAACCTATTAAATATAATAAAGAAAAAAATTTGACACTTATTGAAGTAATCCCACTAACTGGGAGGCAACATCAAATAAGAGTTCATCTTAATTCAATTGGATATACAATTTTAGGAGATCCAATTTATGGTATTGATGATGAAAATGCAGAAAATTATTTAAATAAAACTTTAAGTTTGGAAGATAGATTCAAAGTTACAGGTTCAAGTAGACTTTGGCTTCATGCAAACTATTTGGAGTTTATTTATAAAGATATAACTTACAAAATATATTCAAAAAATCAAGATTTAAAAAAAGAATTCTTTTAAAAAAAATAGAAGAATTTAATCTTCTATTCTTATCATAGCGGGTTTTTTTAGAACTACTTGAGAGTGTTCAAGTTCATCAATCGCTTTTAAAATATCTTTTTCAACACAAGTGTGAGTTGTTAAAAGTAGGTTTGCTTTTTCATCTTTTTTTGCTTTTTGCATCATATTTTCTATTGATATATCATTATCTCCAAAAACTTTTGCAACTTTTGCTAAAGTACCTGTTTTATCAGCAACTTCAAGTCTTAAATAATATTTTGTTTTAATCTCATCTTTTGGCATTAAAGTTGGTTTCGTTCCTACTTGTTTTTCAAATCCAAGCATAGGAGAGCCTTTACCTTTTCTTGCAATATCAATTATATTTGCAATAACGGCACTAGCCGTTGCATCTCCACCAGCACCTGCTCCATAAAACATAGTTTCACCAACTTTATCTCCAACAACAGAGATTCCATTCATAACACCATCAACTTTTGCTATCATTTTTTCTTGTGGCACTAAAACAGGATGAACTCTAAGTTCTATTTGATTTCCTACTTTTTTTGCAATTCCTAGAAGTTTTATATTGTACTCAAACTCTTTTGCAAACTCTATATCAGTTTTAGAGATATTTTGAATACCTTCAATTAAAATATCTTCTGGTTTTACATCTATTCCATAAGCAATTGAACCTAGAATTAAAAGTTTATGAGCTGTATCAAATCCACCAACATCAAAAGTTGGATCAGCTTCTGCATAACCCAAATCTTGAGCTTCTTTTAAGATAATATCATAAGCAATACCTTCATTTATCATCTTTGTAAGCATATAGTTACAAGTTCCATTCATAATACCTTGAATAGATTTTATATTGTTTGCACTCAAACCATCTCTTAAGGCATTTATGATTGGAATTCCACCAGCAACTGCAGCTTCAAATTCAAAAGGAGTATCACTTGCAAGTTCTTGAAGCTCATATCTATGATATGCTAGCAGTGCTTTGTTTGCAGTAACCACTGCTTTACCATTTTCTAAAGCTCTTTTTACTATCTCATAAGGTTTTTCAATTCCACCCATAAGTTCAACAACTATATCAATACTATCATCTTCTAAAACTTTAGAAACATCATCTGTAAGCTCTATTTGCACATCTCTTTTTTTATTTAAATTTGAAACTACTCCAATAGTAGGAACAATTTCAACTCCAGCTCGTGCAGTTATAATATTTTTATTATCTCTTAAAATATTTATAACACTTGTTCCAACTGTTCCTACTCCAATAATTCCAATTTTAAGCATTATTATTTTTTCCTATTCTAATGTTTTTAAATATCTTTTGATATTTTTTGCAGCTTGTCTAATTCTTTTTTCATTTTCAATCAAAGCAATTCTTACATACTGGTCACCATAATGTCCAAAACCAATTCCAGGACTAACAGCAACTTGAGCTTCTCTTAAAAGTTGTTTAGAAAACTCCAAACTTCCTAAATGTCTAGCTTTTTCAGGTATTTTTGCCCAAATAAACATAGAAGCATTTGGTTTATCCATAACCCAACCAGCTTCAGCAAATGATTGAAGCATAACATCTCTTCTTTTTTCATATTTAGCAACTATCTCATCAACACAATCTTGCGGACCATCAAGTGCAACAGTTGCTGCAATTTGAATTGGAGCAAACATTCCATAATCAAGCCAAGATTTTATTCTTTTTAAAGCACCAACAAGTTTTTCATTTCCAACAATAAATCCAACTCTCCATCCAGCCATATTATATGATTTACTTAAAGTAAAGCACTCAACAGCAACATCTAAAGCACCTTCAGCTTGGAAAATAGATGGAGTTTTATATCCATCAAAAGTAATATCAGCATAAGCAATATCAGAGATTATATAAAATCTCTCTTTTTTAGCCATAGTTACAAGTTTTGTATAAAACTCAGGCGTTACAGTTGCACAACTTGGATTGTGAGGGAAGTTTACAACTACATATTTTACTTTTGGAATTGATTCATCTATAGTTTTTTGAAGATTTTTAAAGAAAAGCTCTTCATCTACTTTAAACTCATTATCAAACACTAATTCAAATTTATGAATAGCAGCACCATTTAGCATAAAAGCATATGAGTGAATTGGATATGTTGGGTCTGGAACAACAGCAACATCACCAACATTTACAATAGCTTGAACTAAATGCACATATCCCTCTTTTGAACCCATTGTTGCACAAGCGTGTTTATCTGGGTCTAAAAAATCTACATTATATTTTCTTTTGTACCAATTACAAATAGCAAGTCTTAATTTATATATTCCAATACTAGCGCTATATCCGTAGTTTTTTGGTTTACTTGCAGCATCTTTTAATTTATCAACAATATGTTTTGGAGTCTCTCCATCTGGATTTCCCATAGAAAAGTCAATTACATCAACTCCAGCTCGTCTTGCTTCCATTTTAATAGCATTAACTTCTGCAAACACATAGTTTGGAAGTCTTTTCATTCTTTCAAATTCAATTTCATCAAACATTTTATTACTCCTTAGTAATATTTAAACCATTTTTTATATTTGTTAAAGCATAAAAATCATCTATTTTTATAAATCTTGTATTTGTTGGAACATCAACTCTTAGATTTTTATGCAAACTCTCACTCTCAAAAACATCAATTACATTAAAACTATCATCATAAAAAATAATATTTGGATACCAACTATTTCCTACATTTGAATCAATTTTGATTGAATCTGTATTCGCAATCTCCAAAATGTATGGCTTTATTGGTTTTTTTAATGAAACACTAGCTCTTGTAACTAAATCTTCAGCTCTATAAATAGAAGATTTTTTTGAGTCAATATAATAACTCCATTTATTGTTACCCTCTTTTTTTATATCAACAACTCTACAATTTGCATTTTGTAGTTCTTGTGATAATCTAAGAGGGTTTATGGCGGCTGCTGTTTGTACTTTTATACTCCATTTTAGCTGATTTTGTGAAACACTTTGATTTATTGTTACAAAATTTTGAATACCTATTGCTTTTAAAATATCATTTATATTTTTAAAAGATTTTTTTGGATCAGAGTTAAATATAAAAGTTGCTTCAATAGATTGAGTAGAACCTAAAGAAAGTTTTAAAAGATTGTTGTTTTGTAAAGTTTGAGAAATTTTTGCATAATCAAGACTTCCATTTGTATAAAAATAGCTTTGATTTTTGAAAAGAGTATTAATCAAATTTCTATGAGTATTGAAATCACTACTTCCAATTATTCCTAAAACAGCTTGATTTATATTTGCATTCAAGCTTAGGCATAAAAATATTATTAGTAGTAGTTTTTTCATATATTTTCCTTTTTATCTTTTTAAATTGTATATTAAAATAGCAGCTGCTGAGCTTACATTTAAAGAATCAAATTCGTGTTCCATTTTTATTGAAACTTTTAAGTCTAATTTTTTTGCAACTTTTGGAGAAATTCCTGCACCTTCATTTCCTAAAAATATTGCAACTTTATCAGTTTTTTCTATTTTTCCATATTTTTTTAAATCAACTCCATCAGTTGTTGCACCTATTAGTGTAAAACCAGCATCGATTAATTCACTTGCTAAATCTACACTTCTTGGATGAATTGCAAAAGGTAAATCAAGCAAAGCTCCAGCACTTGTTCTTATAGTTCCAGAGTTGCTTATAGTTTTGATATCCGCTGCAATCATTCCATCAACTCCCAAAGAGTAAGCAGTTCTTGCAATTGCTCCAATATTTCCTACATCTGTAAGACCATCTAAAACTATAATAAAATTCATATTTTTTATCTCTTTAAGAGGTGCATAGTGATAGTCACTAAGTTTTAAAATAAGACCTTGGTGATTTCCACCTTTTGCCAAAGCTTGAGCTTTTTGGTTATCAACTTTGTGAATTTTTTTATTTAGTTTTGCAAATCTTGAAAAAAGTTTACTATCAATCTCTTTTGATAAAAAAATCTCTTCTATTAAATCTTGGTGTTTTTCAAGCACATATAAAACTATTTGTTTTCCGTATATTATCATTTTTTCTCGTTTAAATTAATTTTGGATTTTATCCAATAATTCTTGATAAATCTCTTTTACGCTAGCACCTGTAAGCTTTGCTATTAACTTTGCTTTTATTTTTGGAGCAATATCAAGCGGTAAAATATCATCTAATTCAAGATTAAAACCAAATTTCTCTTTTGGTTCAACTACTACAACCCATTCACCTTTTATTTCAATATTCTTTAACTCTTCATATAGATTTTTTGCACTATTTTTATATGTTTTTTGATAAAACTTACTTATCTCTTTTACTAAAAACATTGTTCTATCTGGTTCTTTTTTATTTAACTCTTCAAGAAGTTTTAAAAGTCGATGAGGTGATTCATATAAAATACCAACTCTAGAACTATTTAAAACCTCTTCAAGTTTTGAAGCACGACTTGCTCCTTTGTGGTCTAAAAAACCAAAAAATGTAAACTCTGTACTAATAAACCCACTCATAGCAAAAGCTGTTAAAATTGCATTTGCTCCAGGGATTACATCGAAAGCAACTTCGTTTTTTATGCACCAATCAACTAAACTAGCTCCTGGGTCACTAATGCAAGGCATACCAGCATCGCTACAATAAACAACATTTTTAGTAAAAGTATCTTTTGTTAAATTTTTTAATATCTCTTTTTCATTGTGAGAGTGAAAAGATTTGAACTCTTTTTGTGAAAAATCTAACTCATATTTTTCGCCTAAAAGATTTAGAAGTTTTTTTGTGACTCTTGTATCTTCACAAAAAATTAGTTCCGCTTCCAATAGAGCCTTTAAAGACCTTTTTGAAATATCTTCAAGGTTTCCTATTGGTGTTGGAACTAAGCACAACATAGCAATAAACTATTTTGCCATATTATATTTAGCTTTGAATTTCTCAACTCTTCCAGCAGCATCAACTAATTTTTGCTCTCCTGTAAAGAATGGATGACAATGTGAACAAATATCAACTCTTAAAGTCTCAGTATTTGATTTTGTCTCAAAGCTATTTCCGCATGCACAAGAAACTTGACATACTTTGTAATCTGGATGAATGTCTTTTTTCATTCCATTTTCCTTTTTAAAATTAATCGTTTGGAAAAAGATCAAGTCCTTGCAAGTCCTTTACCAAACTTTTGAACTTGCGATTATATCGAAAAATACTTAATAATCTCTGAATTTAAGCTAGGAATTATATTTGAAACTCTATTTGTAAATTGACCTTTGTTAAAAGTATTTTGTCTTTTTGCAAGTTTTAAACTGTTTTGTATAATTTTATCTTCCAACTCTTGCTTTGATATTTTGCCATCAAGATACTCTAAAGTTTCTACTATTCCAATGCTACTCATACAATTTGGGCTTCTTGTATATTTTTTTTCTAAATATATAATTTCATCTATAAGTCCAGTTTTTATCATCTGTTTTGTTCTTATTTTTATTCGATTTATTAATTCATCTTTTTCCCATAAAATCTCAAAAATTGGAAGGTTTGGGCATAGAGCAATTTTTGGGTTTTTCAAAAAATATTCACTTGGAGTTAGTCCACTTTGTTTATAAATCGAGTAGGCTTTTTCTACTCTATATTTATCATTTGGCTCAATTTTTTGCATATACTCTTTATCCAAACTATAAAGCAAATTATAAGTATCATTTAAACACATATCTAAATATGTATTTTCTTTTAAACCATCACTTATTCCATCAACTAATGCTTTAAGATAAAAACCTGTTCCACCTACTATTATTAAGTTTTTCATATTTTTTTTTGCATATTCTTTTGCATTTTTATACAAATTTAAAAACTCAATAACATCAAATTTCTCATTTGGAAAAACTTCATCTATCCCAAAATGAACTATATCAGCTCTTTCTATTTTTGTTGGTTTTGCACTTGCTATATCTATTTCTTTATATACACAAAGAGAGTCCAAAGATAAGATTATAGAGTTTGTTTTATTTGCTATTTCAAGTGAGAGTGCTGTTTTTCCTGAAGCTGTTGTTCCTATTATTGCTAATTCTTTCATTTTTTTAATCTACTCTTTTTTTTGTAGCTCCACACTGTTCAAGCTCTTTTATAATATCATTTATATCTTTCTCTTTTTGTGCCAGTTGATCTAAAAGATTTGATATATCAGCTGTATTTGAGTTATCTATAGATTCATCAATTTTTGTACTACAAGATGTAAAAAGTAGAGAAAAAATACTTAAAAGTATTAGAAATATATATTTTTTCATAATTAATTCCATATTAAAATTTGATTGATTATAACCAAAAAGCATTAATTTACTCATTATTTGATAAAATCCAGCCCATGGAAAAATTAATAAAAAAAATAAAAGATTTTAGTGAACTAGTGATGTTTCAGCACTCTGTTTTTGCTTTACCATTTATATTTATAGCTATGGTTGTATCTTCTTCACAAGTAAATGGAACTCCTTGGTTTGGATTTAAACTTTTGATTTTGGGAACTTTATGTGCAGTATTTGCACGAAATTTTGCAATGGGTTTCAACCGTTTTATGGATAGAGATATAGATGCTTTAAATCCACGAACAAAAAATAGACCAAATGTAGATGGAAGAGTATCTGCAAAAGCTATGTTTTTATTCTTTGTGGCAAATGCTTTTGCATTTATTTTAGTAGCTTATTTTGTAAATGATTTGGCTTTGATTTTATCACTTCCTATTTTGATAATAATTGGTTCGTACTCATACTTTAAGAGGTTTTCTTATTTAGCACATATTATTTTGGGTATTTCTTTGGCTCTTGCACCTATTGCTGGGGTTGTTGCTGTTAGTGAAACTATTCCTTTTTGGGTGATACTTCTTAGTATTGGAGTTATGTTTTGGGTTGCTGGGTTTGATTTACTTTATTCGCTACAAGATATTGATGTAGATAAAAAACTAGGTCTTCACTCAATTCCTTCAAAATTTGGTGCAAAAAAGACGATGCTTTTTTCAAAAGTTTTCCACTTTTTCACAGTTTTATTTTGGCTTTTATTTGTTATTTACTCATCTGGTTCATATTTTGGATATTTAGCAGTAATTATAAGTGCCTTGATGCTAAGTTATGAGCACTATTTAGTTTCAAAAGATTTTAGAAAAATAGATAGAGCATTTTTTACTGTAAACGGTTATTTAGGAATAGTTTTCTTCTTTTTAATAGTTTTAGATAATATCTTCTTCTAAAATTTTTAAGCAAAATTAGGATAAACTTCAATCCTAATTTTTCAAGTGCGTCTGTAGTTCAACTGGATAGAATACTCGGTTTCGACCCGAGGGGTTGTGGGTTCGACTCCTACCAGGCGTACCACTTTAAAATTTTTATAAAATCAATTTTTAATTTTCCAATTTTTATCTTCTTTTTCAAAAAAAATGGTAACATTTAAACTTAACAAAATCACACAAGGTCTATTTTTATGTCAATGTTTCAAAAATCAATAATAAATAGTGCAAAACAAGATGAAGCTAAAGTTGCACTTCGTTGGGCTTCATTTCAAAAGTTTTTAGCAAAAGTTGAATATATAAAAACAGTAAAAGAGGAAAAATATCAAGATGGTTTTTTGGTAGATATTTTTGAAAACTGCTTAGGCTATACTCTTGATATGACAAATCCAAAATCTTTTAATCTTGAGCGAGAAAAGAAAAATGAAACTGATAGTAAAAAAGCAGATGGTGTAATTTATGTAGATGAAAAAGTTATTGGAGTGATTGAGCTAAAAGCTCAAGATACAAGAAACCTTGACAAAATAGAAACACAAGCATTTAACTATCACGCTTCGCACTCAAACTCAAAATATATAATAATCTCAAATTTCGATGAACTAAGATTTTATGTAGATAAAAAGACAGCTTATGAGAAGTTTAATCTTTTTACTCTAAATTATGAAGAGTTTAAAAAGCTTCATCTTTTAATCTCTTATGAAAGTATAAAAGCTGATATTCCTCTAAAATTAAAAGAAAAATCAAACAGCTTTGAGCAAGATATATCTAAAAAACTATATAAAGATTTCTCAAACTTTAGAACACTTCTTTTTGAAAATATTGTAAAAAATAATCTAGGAAATGGGATTTTAATCCCATCTGTTTTAAATGGTGAGGTTGAAACCTCACTTCCAAACCAACAAACACTTCTAAGACTCACTCAAAAACTATGCGACCGTATTATTTTTATTTTGTTTGCAGAAGATAGAGATTTGCTTCGTTCAAATATGATAAAAGAGATTAGAGAGGAGTTTATAAATCAAAAGTTCACAAACTATACTTTATATGATATTTATAAATTCTACTTTGATGCTATAAACAAAGGAAACGACAAACTACAAATCCCTCAATACAATGGAGGACTTTTTGCAGTAGATGAGCTTCTTGATAGTTTGATTATAGATGATTATATTTTAGATGATAATGTACAAATACTTTCAAACTACGATTTTGCAAGTGAAATATCTGTAAATATTTTGGGACATATTTTTGAGCAGAGTTTAACAGACCTTGAAGAGCTTCAAGCAAATATAGATAATGTAAACTTTGATAAAACAAAATCAAAAAGAAAAAAAGATGGTGTTTTTTATACTCCTGAGTACATCACAAGATATATAGTTGAAAACACTTTGGGAAAAATGTGCCAAGAAAAAAGAGAAGAACTAAAAATTGGAAGTGAGACTTTAGTCTCACCATCAAACCCAAAAAAACTAACAAAACAAGAGCAACAAACAAAAGATAACCTGCAAGAGTATAAAAACTGGCTTTTAAATCTAAAAATACTTGATCCTGCTTGTGGAAGTGGAGCTTTTTTAAATCAAGCTTTGGAATACTTAATATCTGAACACAAAAATCTTCAAAATGATTTAGCCTTAATGGGCGATCTGTTCGCTTCTTATATGGTAGAAGAAGAGATACTTGAAAACAATCTTTATGGTGTAGATATAAATGAAGATGCAGTGGAAATAGCAAAACTAAGTTTGTGGCTAAGAACTGCAAAAAGAGGAAGACCGCTTACTAAATTGGTAAATAAAATAAAATGTGGAAACTCTTTGATAGATGATAAAAATGTAGTTCCAAATGCTTTTGTTTGGCAAGATGAGTTTAAAGAAGTTTTTGAAAATGGTGGTTTTGATGTAGTTATTGGAAATCCACCGTATATAACTTTTGCACTTGGTAAAAAACAAGAATTTGAAGATAATGAAATCGAATATTATAAAAGTAAATTTCCTTTATCTTCTGCATATAAAGTTAGTTCATATTTAATTTTTATTGAAAAATCTTTAGGACTAATTTCAAAAACTGGTTTGTTATCTTTTATTGTTCCTAATACTATTTATACAAATTATTTTTATGCTAATTTTAGGAAATATTTAATAGATGATTTTTCAATTCATAGTTTATTTAATTTAGAATATGAAGTTTTTGAAGATGCTGATACTGGTGGTTCATCTATATTTGTTATTGGTAAAGATGAAATAAAAAATACAATATTGCTATCTTCAAAAAGTGAAAAAGAATATTCAACTCCTTACATTTTTAAATTAAATCAAAACGAATTTAAAAATATTCCCGATAATAAATTTTTATTTTCAGATAGTTTGATTTCTTTATGGAATAAATCTTTTGAAGATTCTATATCTCTAGGAAGTGATAATTTTCAATTTTACAATGGTATAAAAACTGGAGATAATAAAAAGTTTTTATCAGAACAACAATTAGATGACAGATATAGACCAATAATAAGAGGTAGGGATTTTTATAAATATACTCCTTTAGTAAATGAAATATATGTATTGTTTGACCCTGAACAATTATGGAGTAATACAAATGAATTAATGTATCTAGTAGATGAAAAATTAATTTTTAGACAAACATCTGACCATTTAGTAGTATCTTATGATAATAAGAAAAATTTTACGATGGATACAACACATTTATTATTTGATAAATCACAAAAATTTAATCATAAATATTTATTATCAGTTTTAAATTCTAAATTATTAAATTTCTTATATCAAATAATTGTTCCAGAGGTTGGAAAAACTTTTTCTGAAGTTAAAATAGTCAATTTAAAAAAATTACCCATAAAAGAAATAAGTTTAAAAGAGCAAGAACCCTTTATCCAAAAAGCTGATTTAATGCTTGAATTAAATAAAAGATTACAAGAGCTAAAACAAAACTTTATAAATGAATTAAATCTTGAAAAAGTTTCTACAAAACTACAAAAATTTGAAGAACTAGATTTTGATGATTTTGTAAAAGAGTATGCAAAAGCAAAGAAAATAAAATTTGCTGATAAATTAGAAGAAAGAAATTTCAAAAACGACTGGCAAAGACTTTTTGAAAATGATAAAAAAGAAGTTTTAGAAATCCAAAACCAAATCAATATTACAGATAAAGAAATCGACCAAATGGTTTATAAACTCTATGATTTAACTCCTGATGAGATTAAAATTGTGGAGGGTGTGTTATGAAAAATATTATAGTTCAAGTAATAACAGAAAAAGGAATTTATATTATTTTGGCAGTTATTGGGTTTTTATCTAGCATAACAACTATGTTTATTGATTTAAATGCACAAATATCAATTAGATGGTTTTTGGCTCTTTTAACAATCTCTTTATTTATCCTAATTGTTTTTTTTAGTATATTAAATAAAATTATTTGGGAAAAACAAATTATAGATACAATAAAAATAATTCAAGTTATAGATGATGATAGATTGATATTAAAAACTAACCAAAAAATTTCTATAAATTCACTATTAGCTATATATCATCTAGACAAATTATATGAAGAGCTACTTTGTCTTTGTCTTGTTGAGAATATTCAAGAAAGTGGATTGATATCAATAAAAATAATAAAAGTATTTTCTGAAAAGATAGATAAAAATTTAATAAAAAAAGGAATAGTAAAAACTACTATCCCAAATAATATACTAGGAGAATTAAATGTTTAAAGTTATAAAAGTTATTGATGATAAGACATTAGTTATTAATGCAGGATTTAAAAAGAATATTATAGATAACTATGAATTTTTAGTATATGAAATAGGAGAAGAACTATTTGACCCAGATACTAATGAAAGTTTAGGAAAATTAGAAAT
Source organism: Arcobacter cryaerophilus gv. crypticus (assembly GCF_002993025.1). GTDB lineage: Bacteria > Campylobacterota > Campylobacteria > Campylobacterales > Arcobacteraceae > Aliarcobacter > Aliarcobacter cryaerophilus_B. The sequence continues at coordinate 114,214 of NZ_NXGI01000002.1, forward strand.
TATAAAAGGTACAGCTAAGCCAATACATATACAAGAGAATATGACTATTATTAAATCAAATAAGTATAATACGGTAGAAGATAAAAAGATAATAAAAAAATCTAATCAAGGGCTATCACTATTTTCAGGCACCCATATTGAAGAAATTATTGAACCTAGAGAAAAAACTATTAAACCATTTGATAATCCAGCGATTGGAGATTTTGTGAAAATTTTGAATAAATCAATTTCTTAATACATTAAAATATCATAATTACAATGAATCATATTGAAAAGTTTTTAGCAAACGACACAAAAGGATTTGAAGCCAGAAAAGAGCTATTTGAAAAAGCTTAAAATATAAAAATCAAATATGATATAATCTAAAACTTGATTTAAAAAGGATTTTTTATGAAAACTTTAACAATAGATATTCAAGATAGTTTTTTGAAAGAGTTTCTAAACTTTGTACAAAAAAGTCAAAATAAAATATTAGTTCGAAATAGTAGCGATTATGAAGATATATATTTTGATGATAGAAAAAAACAACTTCAAAAAATAAGAGAAGATATAAAAGATGGCAAAGAAAAGCTTTATTCAATAGATGAGTTTGAGAAAAGATTTGATTTATTTGAAAAAGAAATAGATAAAAAATATGCAAATTAAACTTTCAAATAATTTTTAAAAAAATCTATATCTTATTTATGAGTTTATATCAAAAGATAAACTAAGTGCTGCGAAAAACTTCAAAAAAGAACTTTTAAAAACTATTAAAGCATTATCAGATTTTCCTCTAAAATATAGAAAATCATACTATTTTGATGATGAAAATATAAGAGATTTGACTTTTAAAGGATATACAATAGTTTATGAAGTAGATTTTGATAAAAAAGAGATTTTTGTATTTCATATTTTTAATAAAAACTTGCCAATAAATATAAAAAAAGAGAATCAAAATGAATCATATTGAAAAGTTTTTAGCAAATGATACAAAAGGATTTGAAGCTAGAAAAGAGCTATTTGAAAAGATTTCAGATGAGCTTTATGCAATATTTTATGAAAACAAAAAAGTAGATTTTGATATAGATTTACTCTTTGAAGAGTGGATAAATCAGCTTGGTTTTTTGGTGAAAGCATTAAGAGTTTGAGAATTATTTTTTATGTTATAGAAAATGAAGATAAATTTTTGGATTATCATTTAAAAGCAGTCAAAGGAACTCTTATTGTACATAGCGAAAGATGGTTAAATCATTTTGAAGAACTTACACCAAATGAGGCTTTGATTTTACATAAAGTGTTAAATACTTAGTTTTAAAAATCTTAAAATATAAAAATCAAATATGATATAATCAGCAACTTAATTTAAAAAAGGATTTAAAATGTTGGCATTAAATCAAAAACAACTATTAGATGAAGTAGAACTTTTACCAATAGATATAAAAACAAAAATTGTTGATAAAATATTATCTAGCTTAAATCCAACAGATAAAACAATAACTGATTTATGGATAAAAGAGGCAAAAGAGCGAAAAAATCAAATTGAATTAAATCAAACAGAGCTTATAAATGGAGATGAAGTTTTTAGAAAAATTTCTAAAAAGTTTGATAAATGAAATAATTATCTTGGCTATTATGCATCTTAGAAAAAAACCAGATTATTTCTTGAAAAGAAAGCGATAAAAAATTGTCAGTATTTTTGTAAAGAAACCTTAACTACAAAAAACTTTAAAATATAAAAATCAAAATTTATTTACAAATTGCAATATTTCTTTCTATTTTGACTCTCTTTTGCTAAGATTTAAAAAATCTTTCAAGCAAGGAAACAAAATGCAAGATTTAATCATAAATGAAAATAGCATAAAAGATAAAATATACACTATACGAAATATGCAAGTTATGTTAGATAGAGATTTAGCACTTTTTAAATTTGGATGAGATTTTACGTAAGCTAGAGTTATGATTTATGTATCTTTTATGGAGATTTTAGTTAAATCAAGAGAATCTTTAGTTGGAATATCTTTGGGGATGTTTATGATGGCTATAAGCCTTGTATTGTTTAAGTTTATCTAAATAAAAAAAGCCCAATTCCTAGGAACTGGGCTTTTACTTGGAAAATAATAAATCTTATAACCTAGATTCGTATCTTCTAAGCATATATAATTTTTTAAGCATTTTCTTTCTAGCAGAAATTTTTTGTTTTTTTCTAATTTCCGTATTTGGCTCAAAATATCTTCTAGCTCTTGTTTCTGTAACTATAAGGTTTCTGTCGCATTGCTTTTTAAATCTTCTATACGCTTCGTCAAAAGATTCATTATCTCTAACTTTAATGCCTGGCACTAAAATCACCCACTTTCTTTTTAAATTTGAGCTTGGATTATAATTAAATAAACTTAATTCCTATTTAATCTATATTAGAATAGAATATTTTTTTTAAATATTAAGGAAAATGCTATGAATTTAACACATATTGATGATAATAATAGACCAAAAATGGTAGATGTTTCAGGAAAAAATGAGACGCATAGAATTGCAGTTGCAAGTGGAAAGATTACTATGAGTAAAGAAGCTTATGATGCAATTATTGGAAATATTGTGAAAAAAGGTCCAGTTTTGCAAACAGCAGTAATAGCGGCGATTATGGGTACAAAAAAAACAAGTGAATTGATACCTATGTGTCACCCGCTACTTTTGAGTGGAATTAATTGTGATATAGAAGAGTTACCACAAACAAATAGTTTTAAACTTTTTGTTACAGCAAAACTAAATGGACAAACAGGTGTTGAGATGGAAGCTTTAACAGGTGTTAGTGTTGGACTTCTTACAATTTATGATATGGTAAAAGCTATTGATAAAAGTATGATAATTTCAGATATTCAGCTTGAAAGTAAAAGCGGTGGAAAAAGTGGAGATTTTAAAAGATGATAGATTTAAGTGATAAAAAATTAGAGTTAAACTACCCTTGTAGTTGGGAATACAAACTTGTTGTGTTGGAAACTTGCGATATTAAAAAAAGTGTAAAAGAGGTAATTTTTGAGCGAGAACATAATCTAAAGTCATCAAGAACTAGCTCAAAAGGTAAATTCAAAAGTTATAGCTTGGAAATGCTAGTTCATAATGAAGATGATAGAGTTGAACTTTTCAGACTTCTAGGTGAACATAGTGATATAAAAATGGTGTTGTAGATTTTTATAAATCTACCAACTCCCTTTTTAATATCTCTTGATTTAGCTTTTTGATAGCAGTTTTATAGATTTTTTCTACCTCTTTTATATCGTCTTCTTTTAAAAGAGTTTTTATTTCATCTATATTTTTGCCTTCTTCAAAAGCTATGAAAGTTTTGTACTCTCTTTTTGTAAATTTTCTTTTTAATATTTCTTGAAGTTCATCTTCACTTTTTAGAGTTCCTACAAGTTTTGTTATATGTTTTGTAATTGAATTTGTTAAATTCATAGTTTAATCTTTCCTTTTTTTAATTTTTTCTTTTTAGTTTTCTAGCCAATTTTCTAAATTTTGTATATCGCTATGTGATGTCATATCTAGCATTATTGGACTTATTGATACATAGCCATTTTTTATAGCTTCAAAGTCACAAGAGTTATCAAGACTAGGTTTCCAACTTAATGGATGAAGTCCAATCCAGTAGTACTCTTCACCTCTTGGATTTGTATGTCTATGTGCATCATTTCCGTACTCTCTGTATCCAGCTTTTGTGATTTTTACACCTTTGCAATCTTTTGCTTTTAAAGGTGGAATATTAACATTTAAAAACTTTCTTTCAGCTAGTGGGAAAGAGCCACTTTCTATTCTAGATACAAGTTCCAAAATTACATTACAAGCTAGCTCAAAATTCCAATCAACAATAATACTTCTACCCATATCTTCACAAACTTGCGATACAGCAATCGCTGGAACTCCATGAATTACAGCTTCCATTGCAGCACTAGCTGTTCCACTATATGTGATATCTTCTCCCATATTTGCACCGATATTTATACCACTTATTACTAAATCAGGTCGGTAACCATTTTTAAAAAGGTGACCTAAAGATAGGTATATACAATCTGTTGGTGTTGCATCATCTATTTTATAGTATTCATCATCAACACTTATAAGTCTTAATGGCTTATCCAATGTTAAAGAGTGACCACATGCAGATTTATTTTTTGCAGGTGCAACTACCATAACTTTTGCAATAGGACTTAAAGCTTTTATTAAAGCTTTTAAACCAACTGCATCGTATCCATCATCATTTGTTAGAAGAATTTTCATCATCTATTATATATGCTCCTTTTATATTGTGAATTAGTTTTTCAACTGCATTTGATACTTTTATTCCACTTTCAAGTTCTAAGTCGGCTAATTTTGATTTTATGATTATTTTTAACTCTCTTTTTCCTTGATTATTTATTATTAAATCAAATAGGCTGTAAATAGAGTTTTCATCTTCTGAAAATGGAAGAGCAATAGTTAATGGTGGTTCTATTATCTCTTTTGCTTTAATTTTTAATTTCTCTTTTTGAGCGTCGAAAATCGTCTCTATTTTTAAAACATTCATTCTTGTAAATTGGTCGTTTTTTGAAATTCTAACCTTAAAAGCTATTGGTTCATTTAAATCAAAATTCTCTTGAAGATCTTTTAATTTATCTTCAAATAACATAAATTCAACAGTTCCATGAAAATCCAAAATTGATACAATTCCAAATTTAGAACCTTTTTTTGATATTTTTTCAGATATTGTTTCAATCTTTCCAACAATCAAAATCTGGCTACCATCTGCTATCTCATCTATTTGAGAAGATAAAGTATAGTTTATTTTTTCTATTTTATCTTTGTATTCATCAAGAGGATGACCTGAAACATAAAAACCAAGACTAGCTTTTTCAAGCTCTAAAATCTCTTTTTTTGAATATTCAGGTAAATTATCAAGTTCAATTTCTATATTTGTAAGCTCTGTGCTATCGCCAAACAGAGAACCAAGTGACATTTTTTTTGCACTTGAAGCTTTTGAAGCACCATCAACTATTTTTTCTATTTGACTTAATAGTGCATTTCTTGAATATCCAAAACTATCAAAAACACCTGCTTTTGCTAAAGATTCTATAACTCTTTTGTTTACTTTGCTAGCATCTATTCTTGATACAAAGTCTGATAAATTTGCAAAATTACCATCTTCTCTTGCATTTAATATTGAGTTTATAGCAACATCTCCAGCACCTTTAATTGCACCCATTCCAAACATAACAACTTCTCTATCATCGACTACTCTTGCTGCAAATACTAAATCTGATTTATTTATATCAGGTGGAAATAGCTCAAGTCCTAATCTTTTTACTTCATCAACATATCTTACAACTTTATCTGTATTATCTTTTTCAAGTGTTAAAAGTGCTGCCATAAATTCGGCTGTGTAGTAACATTTTAAGTAAGATGTATAAAAAGTAATTAAAGCATATGCTGCTGAGTGAGATTTATTAAATCCATATCCAGCAAATTTTACAATCAAATCAAAAAGCTCTTCTGCATAGGCTTTTGTAAAACCTTTTTCTACAGCACCATCTGCAAATTGACCTTTTAGTTTATCCATCTCTTCTTTGATTTTTTTACCCATAGCCCGTCTAACTAAGTCAGCACCTCCCAAAGAGAAACCTCCAACACTTTGAACAATTTGCATAACTTGCTCTTGATAAACAATAACTCCATAAGTATTTTCCAAAATAGGTTTTAGTGCAATTTCTAGCTCATCATGGAAGTAATCAATCTTTGCTCTTCCATGCTTTCTTTCTATAAAGTCATTTAACATTCCAGATTCCATAGGTCCTGGTCTGTAAAGTGCAAGAACGGCTACAATATCCTCAAAATTTGATGGTTTTAATCTTTTACATAAATCTTGCATACCATCTGATTCTATTTGAAATAGTCCTAAAGTATCACCTGTTTGAATTAAATCATAAACACCTTTATCATTTACATCAACAGTTGCAAAATCTATTTTTCTTCCATGTCTTTGCTCTATTAGTTTTAAAGCTTCATCAATTACTGTTAAAGTTTTAAGACCTAAAAAGTCGAACTTAATCAAATCTACATCTTCAATATATTTTCCATTGTATTGAGTTGCAAGAGTATCAAGTCCGCTTGGTTTAAAAAGTGGAGTTTTATTCCAAAGCGGCTCATTTGAGATAACCACTCCAGCTGCATGTGTTCCTGCATTTCTATTTAATCCCTCAAGTGCAAGAGCATATTCCCAAACTCTAGCTGCAAGTGGGTCTGCTTCGCAAAGCTCTTTTATCTTTGGCTCTTTTTCCCAAGAGTTTTTCAAATCAATTCCCAACTCATCAGGTATTAGTTTTGCCATAGCATCAGCTTTTGCATAAGGCATATCTAAAACTCTTGCAACATCTCTTATAACTCCTTTTGCTAAAAGCTTACCAAAAGTGATAATTTGTGCAACGTTGGCACGTCCGTATTGTTGAACTACATAATCAATAATTTCACCACGACGGCTTTGGCAAAAGTCCATATCAATATCGGGCATTGAAACCCTTTCTGGATTTAAAAATCGCTCAAAAAGTAAACCATAAGGAATTGGATCAATATCTGTGATTTTTAAACTAAATGCAACTAAACTTCCAGCAGCACTTCCTCTTCCTGGACCTACAGGAATTTGCATATCTTTTGCAACTTTAACGAAATCCCAAACTATTAACATATATCCTGGAAACTTCATATTATTAATTATCTCTATTTCTGTTTCTAGTCTATCTTTGTACTCTTGATGTTTATCTTCAGGGACAAGTTTTAATCTATCTATAAGTCCAACTCTACACTCATGGGCAAATAAAATTTTATCATTTTCCAAAGAGTACTCATTTTGTGGTTCTGGAATTTCAATATTGAGCTCTTTTGATTTATCTCTTGTAAATTTAAAGTTTGGTGGAGTTGGATTTCCTAGCTTTATTGTTAAATTACATTTATCTGAAATTTCTTGAGTAGCTTCTATGGCTTCTGGAATATCAGCATAGAGTTTATATATTTGCTCAGGTGATTTTAGATAAAACTCATGAACGCTATGTCTTAATCTATTTGGATCATCATAAAGTTTATTCATAGCAATACACATAAAAGCCTCATGTGCATCTGCATCTTTTTGCTCTAAATAGTGAGTATCATTTGTTGCAACTACTTTTATTCCTGTTTCTTGTGAAATTCTTAAAATCTGGTCATCTACAAAATGCTGGTCACCAATACCATGTCGCATAATTTCTAAATAAAAATCATCACCAAATATCTCTTTGTATTCAAGTGCTATTTTTTTTGCTTCTTCATACCCTTTTGCACCATTTTTTACATTTCGTTCATTTTGAGTATTTAAGTGCCAGTTTACTTCACCTTGTAAACAAGCAGCACTACAAACAAGTCCTTGTGAATGCTTTTTTAAAAGTTCTTTATTTATTCTAGGGTAGTAATAAAAACCATTTATATAAGCTTGGGAACTAAGATACATAAGATTTTTATATCCTATTTCATCTTTTGCATATAAGCATAAGTGAAATCTTTGTCTATTTGTCTTATCGCTTAAATCTTCACTATTATGAATATAAGCTTCCATTCCAATAATGGGCTTTATTCCCTCATTTTTCATTGCATTATAAAAATCTATTGCTCCAAACATATTTCCATGGTCGGTCATTGCAACACTTTTCATGCCAAACTCTTTTAGTTTTTTTGCAAGAGGTTTTATTTTGTTTGCACCATCAAGTAGTGAATATTCTGTGTGTAAGTGTAAATGTGTAAATTGTGGTATTTGTGACATATTTTATAAATCTTCTATTTTATTTTTTAAGTAAAGATTTTATCTAAAATTTTATTGAGAAGATATTAATATCACATAAGCTCTAAGAGAGCTTATATTAATTATGCAAGAAGACCTGTTTTAACTTGATGATAAATATCATCACCTTTTAAAGTTTTTACAATTTCAAGTGCAAAATCAATAGCAGTTGCTGGTCCTCTTGATGTAATTACATTGTTATCAGTAACCACATTTTTATCATCTTGGTAGCCATCATCTTTTATTTTTTTCTCAAAACTAGGATAACAAGTATAATTTTGATTTAAAACTCCTGCTTTGTGAAGAGCATAAGGAGCTGCACAAATAGCTCCAATTTTTTTGTTTTTCTCTTCAAATTCTTTTAAAAGTCTTTGAACATTTTCATCTTCTGCTAAAGTAAAAGCATTTGGAAGACCACCTGGAAGAACTATCATATCAAAATCGCTTGAATATACTTCAGTTATTTTTTTATCCATCTCAATTTTTATATTATGAGCACCTATTAAAACTTTATCTTCAACTCCAGCAGTTACAACTTCTATTCCTGCACGGCGGCAAATATCAATAACTGAAATTGCTTCTATCTCTTCAAATCCATTTGCCATTGGAACTAAAATTTTTGCCATAAATCTATCCTTTTTCAATAGTTCCTACTTAAAAAGGAACTAACATTTTTTAACTATTTTTAACACAATTTATAAAAAATTGTTAAAGTAGCAAATCCTAAAGAGCTTCAATAATGAAGCTTAACTCAAATTTGAAGCTTATTATATTGAATTTTGGTTTATATAAGCTTTTATAAAGGATATATAAGTAAATTTTAAATAAAATCTTAGGAATTTAAAAAGGGGATTGTAAATGTCTAAACAGATTTTAAAATTTGCTATTTTTGTATGTTTTATAACTATTCTTTCAGGTTGTACTCAAAAAAACAAAGAGGTTCAAACTGAATCAGATAAAGTAAATCAGATGAAAGCTGGTATGAATGTTGCGAACTATAAACAAGAGAATATTACAGTTCAAAATAGTTTAGAAGCAACTATAGCTTCTCTTGCAACACAAATGATGATAAATAAAAAACTCGATACAAGCAAGCCATTAATTGTAACTTCTTTTGTAAGATTAGATCAATTCAAAACAACTTCAGAGTTTGGAAGAGTTGTTGGTGAAAGTATGATTGATGAGCTATCAAATAGAGGCTTTAATCTAATTGAGTTTAGAGGTCAAATGGCTATTTCTATAAATGATAAGGGTGAATATTTTTTAAGTAGAAAACCACATGAACTAAAAAAAGAGGTTCCTAGTACTTATGTTGTTGTAGGAACTTACTCAAGACAAAATGGTAAAGTGATTTTAAATGCAAGAGTTATTGATAATATAACTGGAAAAGTAATCACAAGTGCAAGATCTACTTACCTTCATGGTTTAGCTCATGATTGTACAATGTTTGGAGATTGTCCCCCTATGAGAACTATCAAAATTGTAAAAGAGAAATAGTTTTATGACTTTTGAAAAATTAAGAGTATTTAGGTTTTATCTATCTTTAATACTCTTAACACTTTTTTTAGCCTCTTGTGGAGCATATAAAGACCCAATTTCAAAAAATACAAATTTTGATTCAATGATAAACGATATGGTAAAAAAATCGGCTATCAAAATAAAGAGAAATGTATCTTACGATGAGGTTGTTTTGGTATCTGATTTTGTAAATCTTGATAACTTGAAGAATAGATCTCAACTTGGTTTTTTATTATCAAATCTTTTAAAAGATAGGTTATCATCTTTAGATGTTATTGTAAAAGAGATAGAGCTTGGGAAAGAGTTTGAATTTGGACCATCTGGTTTTAATCTTTTAACTAGAGAAAAAAATAGAATTTTAAGTGATAATATTAAATCAAGATATGCAGTTGTTGGAACTTACTCTATTTCTAATAAAAGTTTAAATCTTTTTATAAAATTAATAGATATAAATAGTGGAAATATACTTAGCTCATCTTTTGCAAGAACAGACCTTGATAGCGAAATATTAGATCTTGAAGGAATATCTCAAAATAGAGATACTGAGTTTAGAAATAGTATTAGAAGACCTATGGTCTTATAAAAACTCTTGAATTAAAAAAGATGGAGTAATTACTCCTCTAAACTCATTTTTTGAAATTGATATTATCAAATCCAATTTATTATTTAAGTTTGTATTTGAGTTAAAAAACTTTAAGGCTTCAAACACAAATCCATCACTACTTAAAGTTAATTTTAGATGATTTTTATCTTTACCTATAAGTTCTGATTTTATAAGATTTGCATTTGAAACTCTAAAAAATGGTCGATTATTTTCAAGTCCATAAGGTTCAAAACTTTCAATAATAGAGATAAATTCTAAATCTACACTACTAACATCAAGTTCACCCAAAGTTATAAACTCATTGTGTAATATATCGTCCGATGCTTCAAGCTCTTTGTTTATTATCTCTTTAAACTCATTTAAGTTTTTTTCCAATAAAGATAGACCAGCAGCATTTTTATGTCCACCAAAACCTAAAAGAATATGAGAAGCTTTTGAGATTAAATCATATAAATTTATATTTGAGTTTGCTCTTGCACTACCTTTTGCAATGCCATTTTGTATTGAAAATATAAAGGCAGGTTTTTTTTGACTATTTGATAGCTTTGAAGCAACAATACCAATAATTCCCTCATGCCAATCTTCAGCCCAAACAATTACAGCTCTATCTTCTTTATTTGATTTTTGTTCTGCTTCATTAGAAATTCTTTCTTGAATAGTTTTTCTGTAATTATTTAATTCATCTAAAACAGCTAAACTTTCATATGCGCTAGATTGGTCTTTTGACAATAAAAACTTTAATGCAAGAGTTGCATCATCCATTCTTCCTGCACTATTTAACTTTGGAGCAATTGTAAATCCAATATCATCAGAAACTAAAATATCCTTCTTTAGGTGCAAATTTAAAAGCTTAAAAGCTTCTCTAGAAGAGTTTTTTATCTTTTTTAATCCTTGTCTTACCATAGTGTAGTTAAGGCTAGTCATTGGCATAATATCTGCAATTATTGCTAAACATAAAAGGTCTAAATATGAACTCATATTTATATCATAGTTCATCTCATTTTTTATTGCAGCACAAAAATACCAAGCAACTTGAGCACCACAAATTTCTTTAAATTCAAAATTACAATCTTTTTGTTTTGGGTTAATAATTGCAAGAGCTATTGGAACTTTATCTCCAACAGTATGGTGATCTGTGATTATTAAATCAATGTTTTTCTCTTTTAGTTTTAAAGATGCTTCATATGCAGTTATTCCATTATCAACAGTAATTACTAAACCACTATCAATCATATCAACAATTTTAACAGATAAACCATAACCATGTTCAAATCTATTTGGAATAATATAATCAACTTTTATGCCCAAAGAGTTGAAAAAATCTATCATAATAGTAGTAGACACAATACCATCTACATCATAATCCCCAACAATAGTTATTTTCTCACCATTTAAAATAGCTTGTTTTACTCTTTTTGTAGCAATATTTATATCTTTGAAGTTATTAAAAGATGGAATAGATGCAAGTTTTGAATATGGATTATTCAAATGTCTTGCATTTAAGATTTCAAAAAGTCTATCCTTTGTGATTTTCGACATTATTTAGAAGAATTAGCTTTTCTTACAAAATCCAGAATTATAGGATTTGGTGTCTCTAAATGAGATGTAAATTCAGGATGAAATTGAACTCCTACAAACCAAGGATGATCTTTTAATTCAACCGCTTCAATTAAACCATTTGATTGACCTGAAATAATCATTCCAGCTGTTTCTAATTGTTCTTTATATTTAGGATTAGCTTCATATCTGTGTCTATGTCTTTCAAAATATACATCTTCATTTCCATATGCTTTTTGTAGTTTTGAACCTTTTAATGGCTCAAATGGATACTCTCCTAATCTCATAGTTCCACCCATTGGTGATTTGCTAGTTCTTAGTTGTTTGTTTCCACTTTGATCCATAAATTCATCAATTAAATAGATTAAAGGATTTTTTGTTTCACTATTAAATTCAATAGAGTTTGCATCTTCAATTCCTAAAACATTTCTAGCAAATTCGATTATTGCTAGTTGCATTCCTAGGCAAATCCCTAAAAATACTATTTTATTTTCTCTCGCATATTTGATAGCATCAAGTTTTCCTTTTACACCTCTTGCACCAAATCCACCAGCTACTAAAATAGCATCTACATTTCCAATAACCTCATAAGCTCCTAAATCTTCTATTCTTTCGCTATCACACCAGTGAATATTTATTTTTGTATTTAGATGAGCTCCTGCGTGAATTAAAGATTCCGTTAAAGATTTATATGACTCTTTTAAATCAAGATATTTTCCAACAAAAGCAATAGTAACTTCATCTTGAGGAACTAGAATATTTTTTACAAGTCTATCCCATTTTTCCATATTTGGTTTGATTTTAATATTAAAATGCTCTTGAAGAGGAGTTAAAATTCCCTCTTTTATAAAATGAAGAGGAACTTGATATATAGACTTTGCATCTCCTGCTTCAATAACTGCATTTCTATCAATATCACAAGATAGAGCTAATTTGTCTTTAAGTGCTTTTGGAAGTTCCTGTTCTGTTCTGCAAACAAGCATATGAGGAGTTATTCCAATTCTTCTTAACTCTTGAACTGAGTGTTGAGTTGGTTTTGTTTTAAGCTCACCAGCCGCTTTTATAAAAGGAACTAAGCTAACATGAATATTCATAGTGTTTGATTTTGGAAGTTCGTGTCTAATTGATCTAATAGCTTCTAAGAATGGAAGACTTTCAATATCTCCAACAGTTCCACCAATTTCAATTATTAAAAATTCATTTCCATCCGCAGCTTGATAAATTCTATCTTTTATCTCATCAACAACATGAGGAATTACTTGAATAGTTTTTCCTAGATATCCACCTTCTCTTTCTCTTTTTATTACGCTTTGATACACTTGACCTGTTGTAAAACTATTTATTTTTGTTAAAGTTATATCAATAAATCTTTCATAATTTCCTAAATCAAGGTCAGTTTCAGCTCCATCAGCTGTTACAAAAACTTCTCCATGCTCTAAAGGACTCATAGTTCCTGGATCTACATTTAAGTACGGGTCGATTTTTAACATACTTACTTTAAACCCAGATTGCTTTAATATTGTAGCAATTGAAGCTGATGTAATTCCTTTTCCTAAAGAGCTTAAAACTCCACCTGTTACAAAAATGAATTTTGTCATTAAAATACTCCATAAAAATTATTAAATTTGTAAAATATATAAGCTGTGATTTTATCTAAAAGTTTATAATAAGCAATTTAAACAAGCATCGTGCCGAAGCACTTTGCTTATGTTATTTAAGTTTATCTGATCTTGGGAAGAAAAAAGTAGCTTTTCTAAATACTTTTACTTTTTCTGGATCCTCTTTTGCATAAGCTTTAAGAGTTACTGTAATAGGAGTATCTTTTAGATTATTATCTACTAAAAGTTTATCTGTTTCAAGAATTACAATTTTTTTTGCCATTTTTCCAGGACTTAAAGTAAATGGTTCAAATCTTGTGATTTTTATATCAGGATTATCTACTATTTCTAATTCATAAGTTAAAGTTTTTGACTCAGTATTTTGGAAAAGTAATAAATAGTTATTTGATACAACATTTCCCTCTTTTATTTTATAAAGTTCTGTATCTTTATTCACATTTAGAAGCATATACTCTTTTTCTCCACTCATAACAAAAAGCAGAGCAAAAGTAATAGCAATAGATATAAAATACATAATTGTTGTTTTTCTAAGAAGTTTTGTTGGTTTATTTTCAACAATAGTGTTTGTATTTGACCATTGAACCAAAGAAGGTTTTCCAAGTTTTCCCATAACTGTTGCACAAGCATCTACACACTCAAGACAGTTTATGCACTCAAGCTGCATTCCTTTTCTAATATCAATGTGAGTAGGGCAAACAGTAACACAAGCTTCACAAGCAGTACACTCATTTGCTGGGTCTGGTAAATCTTTTATTTTCCAAACAACTTTTTCTTTTTTTTCATCGTATATTTTTCCACCTCTGTTCGTAGAGTAGATTGCTTGATATGTATTGTCATCATATAAAACAGATTGCACCCTTGAATATGGACAAATATATACACAGAAATCTTCTTTTAAAATAATTACATCGTAGATTAAAAATGCAGTTATACTTAAAACAATTCCTATTAAAAACATATGCTCAAGAGGGTCTTGAATATATGCAAAGAAATCTTGTGGCGGTACGAAATACCACATAAAGTTTGATGCAGCAACTAAAGATAAAATAGACCATAAAATAACACCAATAAATTTTTTGAATTTATTTCCATTTTTACTTAAATCAATATTTTTTTGTTTATTTTTTATTCTTCTAAGTTTTAAAAGTGTAGATTCAATTAAATCTCTGTAAATTACTCTAAAAATTGTTTGAGGACATGCCCAACCACACCAAGCTCTTCCACCAATTGAAGTTATTGCAAAAATTCCTATAAATAACAACATTAATAAAAATGGCATTAAGTATAACTCTTGCATATCAAAAGAAGTTCCCATAAGATGAAACTGTTTTTTATCAAAAGATAATAAGAATAATTGATTTCCATTTACTTTAATAAACGGAATTACTAATGATACTATTGAAACAATAGCATAAACAAAATATCTCTTTTTACGATAAGAAGTTTTTTCTACAAACCCGTCTTTTTCGCTCATTTTAAATCCTTTTACATAAATTTTTTTTAAGATTTCATATAAACACAATTTATTCTTATAGATTTTTATCATAAGATTAAATTATATTTATAGTAAATTTTTTTTTATAAAAAGAATTCTATCATTTTTAGATTAAAGAATTCAAATTTATAGCTTTTTATAATCATAATTTGAATAGAATCAAATTTATTTTAAAATAGGAGAGATTATGAAGTTTGTTTTTAGTCGTTTATTTTTAATTTTTGTTGCAATACTCGTTGCTTCAAATTTAAATGCAAAAGAGGGTAAAGTTATTGGGTCTTCAAGTCATGAAATACCTAGTTGGTTTAAGGATAGTTTTTTAGATATAAGTGAAGATATTGAAGAAGCTAGCGAAAAAAATAAGCATTTTATGATATTTTTGGATTTTGAAGGTTGTCCATATTGTTCAAAAATGCTAAAAGAGAGTTTTGAAGAAGATAACAAAACTAGCCAATTTATCAAAAATAATTTTGATGTTATTGAACTAAATGTTAAAGGAAGTCGTGAATTAACTTGGGTTGATGGAGATGTTTTAACTGAAAAAGATTTAACAGAAAAATTAAAAATTCAATACAGTCCAACACTTATTATTTTTAACTCAAATAAAGAGATAGTAGCTAGAGTAAATGGATATAGAAATAGTACAGATTTTCAATATATTTTGGATTTTATACAAACAAAATCTTATGAAAAAATCGATTTTACAACATACTTAAGTAGTGTAAATAAAAAAGATACATACACTTTTATTCCAAATAAAATGTTTAAAGAGTTAAATGATTTATCAAAAATAAAAACTCCTGTTGCAATTATTTTTGAAGATAAAAGTTGTATTCAATGCGACCATTTTCATAATAAAATCTTAACAAACAAAGATGTAATTGATGAGTTTTCAAAATTTACAATTATTAGAGTTGATGCAAATAGTACAAAAGAGTTAATTTTACCAACAGGTGAAAAAACTACACCAAAATCTTTGGTTGAGAAAATGAATTTAGATTACAGACCAGGAATTTTGCTTTATAATGATAAAAAGTTAATTTCAACAATAGATGCTTTACTTTTTCCTTTTCACTTCAAAGAGGTTTTAAGATATGTTAGTGGAAAACACTATGTACAGTATCCAAAAACTTATTTGGATTATTTAAGAGTTAGACAGGATGAACTTTTAAAGCAAGGTATTGATATAAATGTAGCAGAGTAAAAATTAGCTCCTAATAAAAGTGGGAGCTAATTCAACACCTTTGAGATTAAATCTTCTACTTCATTTTGAAGATGTTTTAAATCTTTTGAGTTGTCTATTATATAAGTACCCAAAGATTTTTTTTCTTCAATATCCATCTGATTTGAAATTTTCAATATAGCCTCTTCTTTGGTAATATTATCTCTATTTTGTAATCTTTTTATTTGTAAATCTTTTGGAGTGTAAATAACAATTGATTTAGAAATAGGGTAGTGCATTTTTTCAAAAAATAGAGGAATATCAACAATATAAGGTTTATTTTGTTCTTCAAAGACTTTTGCCTCTTTTTCAATTTTCTGAAAAATTAGTGGATGAAGTAGTGCTTCAAGTTTTAGTTTATTTTTTTCATTAGAAAATATTATTTTACCTAACTCTTTTCTTAAAACTTTTCCATTTTCAACATATTGTTTTCCAAAAAGTTGTTCTATTTTTTGACTATTTTCATCTAATAGTTTATGAGCTATTTTATCAGCATCTATTATCAAAAAACCATGAAGTTTTAGAAGGTTGCAAACTGTACTTTTACCAGTTGCAATTCCTCCTGTTAGTGCAATTGCATTTTTAAAACTATCTTCTTGTGATTGTTTCATACTATCTTTTTGCAATACCAGTTAAATCTTTATGTTGTTTTGCTGGGAAAACAAAAGAAGCTGTATGAATTTCACTTGAATAATATTCTAAATCATCAAGAAAATCTGCTCTTTGAAGATTTAAGTCAGCCGTTGGGTGATATTTTTTTGAAGCAATTATTGAAGCTTGATGCCCAAATTTATAAGGCATTGCTATCCAAAATTTTTCACCTACTAGCTTTAAATCATCAATTAATCTATTATCATCTCTTGAAAAAACTTTTGAAGCAAAGGCAATAAGTCCATCATCTTTTAAAACATCAAAAAGCTTTCCTACAATTTTTATATCTAGTTTTGTATTTGGTAAAATTACTACGTCGTAAGATTTGTTTTCAATTTTTTCTAAATCGTTTAGTTCTATAAACTTGTAATTAGACTCTTTTTTATGTCTATCAAGCTCATTTATTAAATCACTATTTTCTTGTGATACTACTAAAATATCTTTAGCAAGTTTATGTGTGCAAAGTGGTATATGTACCATCATTTCACTAAATGCAATATTATCTTTCATTTTTGAATTCCTTAAAATTTATAAATAGTCTGCTATAATACCGAAAAATTTTTAATAAATCTTAAGATTTAAGAATATTACGAAAAAAGGTAAAAAATGGCAACAGTTAGTTACAAAGATGCAGGAGTTGATATAGATGCAGGAAATCAATTTGTAGAGAATATCAAACCTTATGTAAAATCTACAATGATTCCTGGAGTTCTTGGAGGAATTGGCTCTTTTGCTGGTGCTTTTGAACTTCCAAGTGGTTACAAAAAACCTGTGATTTTAGCTGGAACAGATGGTGTTGGAACAAAATTAAAATTAGCAATTGATGCTAAAAAATTTGACACTGTTGGGATTGATTTAGTTGCCATGTGTACAAATGATTTGCTTTGTAACTTTGGAGAGCCACTATTTTTTCTTGATTACTATGCAACTGCAAAACTTGAAGTAAATGAAGCAACTCAAGTTGTTAAAGGAATAGCTGAAGGTTGTATTAGAAGTGAGTGCGCACTAATTGGAGGTGAGACAGCTGAGATGCCTGGAATGTACAAAGAGGGAGATTTTGATTTAGCTGGTTTTTGTGTAGGAATTGCTGAAAAAGATGAGCTAGATCGTGTTTCAAAAGTTCAAGCAGGAGATGTTTTAATTGCACTTCCAAGCTCTGGAGTTCACTCAAATGGATTTAGCTTAGTTAGAAAATTACTTCTTGAAAAATTAGGAATGAGTTTAGAAGATGATTTTTTAGGAAAAAAATTAAAAGATGTTTTACTTGAGCCAACAAGAATTTATGTAAAAGAGTTCAAAGCCAACAAAGATAAAATAAATGCTCTAGCTCATATTACAGGTGGTGGAATTACTGAAAATCTTCCTAGAGTTTTACCAGAAAATTTAACAGCAGTTGTGCAAAGAAGTAAAATAAAAGTTCTTCCAATTTTTGAATTTATGGCAAATCATGTAGAGCAGCAAGAGATGTATAGAACATTTAATATGGGTGTTGGAATGATACTTGTAGTAAATCCTTCAAATGTAGATGCGATTTTAGCTTCAACTGATGGTTATGTAATTGGTGAGTTAAAATCTGGAGAGAGAAAAGTAGAGTTTATATAAAAACTCTTTTGTAAAAATTAAAAGGCTAGATTTTTATCTAGCCTTTTTTTATATCTATATATTTTAAAATCTCAACAACTTTAGAGGCATATCCCCACTCATTGTCATACCAAAGTAAAAGTTTTATCATATTTTGTTTAACTTCCAAAAATCTATGATCTATTATAGTTGTAAATTTCTCTTTTTTAAAATCACTTGAAACAAGTGCTTCAAAATTGTTTAAAACTATTGGAAATTTTTGATTTTTCTCAAACTCTAAAAAAAGATTTTTTATCTCATCTTTGCTTGAAATTTCTTTTGTAAAAAGTGTTACATTTATAACTCCAACTGTATCTGTTGGAACTCTTAGAGAATTTGAGCTTATTAAATTTGAATTAAACTTTTCTAAAGCATAAGAACAAGCTTTTATAGTAGTTGTTTGACTTGGAATTATATTTTGAGTTGAGCTTCTTCCAAATTCAAAGTTTAAATCAACATCTCTTGTTGCACTTTGAACAAAACTTCCATCTAAAACTCTTTGATGATTCAAAAGTGGATGAATAGTTACAATATCTCCACAAAGAATCTCTTTTTTATCATCAATTATTTTTAAAGCAGGAAGAAGTGCAGTTGCATTACAAGAGCTTGTAGATATTATTTTGTGATTTTTTATATCTAGGTTCTCTTCATTTACACCCAAAACTATATTTATATCGGCATCTTTTTGAGGATGAGTTAAAATTATTTTATCTACTTTTAAATTTCTTAATATATTTAAATCAGTTTTTTGACCACTTGCATCAATTAAAATATCAACTCCATCTAAATTTAACTCTGATATATCTTTGTAGTTTGTAATTTTGATTTTTTGTCTGCTATTTTGAATATAAGAGTTTTCAATAACTTTAAATTTATCATTTAGTTTTCCATAAGTTGAATCATAGTTTATTGAATAAACTATATTTTCAAGTGATGGATTTATCTCATTTATTGCTACAATTTCAAAATTTTCGTCATTTAAAAGCTGTTTTAAAATTGATTTTCCAATTCTACCAGCTCCATTTAAAACAATTTTTATACTCATAATTTAATCTTTTTTTTAAAGTATTTGCTGAACACGACCAACATCTCCATTTTGCAATCTTACTTTTATTCCATGTGGATGAGTTGGTGAATTTGTTAAAATATCTTTTACAACTCCTTGAGTCAGTTTTCCTGTTCTTTGATCTGCTTTTAATACAATATTTACTTTTAAACCTACTTTTACATCAAACCTTTTTTTTGGATCCATATTTTACTTCTTTCTATTTTAGTAATTTAATTTATAAAAGTTTTAAATTATTTATAAATTTAAAATCTTTTTTATTATAACTTAGTAAATTTATATTATTTTTCATTGCTGTTGCTGCGATTAAACTATCAGGAATATCCAAAGAGTGACTTTTTGCATAGTCGAAAACTAACTTTTTAGATAAATCTGATATTTCCTCATTTATATTTATTATATTAAAGAGTTCTACAAATTTTTTTAGTTTATTTAGTTCTGTTTTATTGAAAGCTCCATAATAAAGCTCCATAGCAGTTATTACACTGATATAATGAGTATCAAATTTTTGTACAAGTTCGATTGTTTCTTTATTATTTTTTAATATCTCTATTAGAATATTTGTATCTAATATTACTTCCAAGCTTTTTCTCTTATATCTTTTAAAGTTATATTTCTATCTTGCCACAAACCTGCAAAATCTTTAAATTTATCTTTTTTGTCTGAGTTATTTTTTTTAATATTTTGTTGAGATTTAATCTCTATATAATCAAGAGTTGCTAAAAAGTTTAAAAAACTATCTTTTTTACTTTCATTTTTTATATTTAATGTAATTAGCATTTTTACTCCTTAAAATTGAATTAGTATATCTATTTTGAGATTAATTTAAAATATATTATTTTTTCATTTCTATAAACAAAATATGGCTTTTTGAAATAGGATTGATTACTATTTTATCTTCATTTGTAATTTTCATTGCATCACCAAAATCCAAAATAGTTCCATTTATATTTGAGCTTCCTTCAATTTGTACAAAATAGATTTGTCTGCCTTCTTTTATTTCAAACTCTAGTTCTTTATCAAATTCACTAACATAAATATTTACATCTTGATATATCTTTATGTCACTATTTCCATCTTGACTTGATACTATATTTAAAAATTTATTATCTCTTTTCTCTTTTGTATATCTTTTTGAGCCATAAAGTCTTGGAAGCCCTTTTTTTGGTGGAATTATCCAAATTTGTAGAAGTCTTAAAATCTTATCGCTCTCATTTCTTTCACTATGGAATATTCCATCTCCAGCACTAAGATACTGAACTTCACCTTTTTTTAAAGTTTCACTATTTCCCATAGAGTCTTTGTGAGTAATCTCTCCATCAACAATATATGAAATAATCTCCATATTATCATGAGGATGAGTATCAAATCCAGTTTTTGCCTGAATTAAATCATCATTTAAAACTCTTAAAACTCCAAAGTGCATATTTGCTGGATTTCTATACTCTGCAAAACTAAAGTGAAAACGACTTTGCAACCAACCAAGATTTGATTTTCCCATATTCTCTTTTGGTAGTTTTTTTATCATTTTTCTATCTCTTTTTTATCAAAAATAAAACTCTCCATTGAGATATTTGAATATAACATCTCACTATTAAATGACTTTCCTTTTTTATTATTAGCACTACCAAATGCAATAAACATTGGTAAAAAGTGTTCAGTTGAGGGGTGATTTTTATAGAAATTTTTATTTTTAGTTATGTTTTTTAACTCTTCAACTTTTCCATTTTCTACAATATCTTTAATATCATCATTAAATTCTTTTGCATAATTTCTTATATTTGGGTTCATACTCATATCACCCAAATTATGGGTAATTCCACCACTACAAATAATCAAAGCTTCATCTTTAAATTGTTGAAGTTTTTCTCCAAGATTAAATAATTGACTTATACTATATGAAGTAGGAATACTTATTTGTAGTACTGGAATTTCAATATGTTCATACATTAATGCTAGAGTATTCCAAACTCCATGATCATAACTTTTTCTATTTTCATCGATTGAGATATCAATATTCTCTTTTTTTAATTTCTCGATTAAATCTAAAGTTAATTTCTCATCACTATTTATCTCATATTTTACTTTATATAATTCATCTTCAAAACCATAAAAATCATACATTATTTTATTTGTTTTTGGAGAAACTATTTTTAAATCCCGTGTTAAATAATGTGCTGAAAATATGATTATATATTTTGGTTTTTCTAAGCTATTTGCTAATTTTCTTATATTTTTTTTAGATTTTATATCACTCAAAATTATATTTGGAGCGCCATGTGAAATAAATAGTGTTGGATTCATAATATTATTTGACTAAAATTAATTAGTCAAATTTCCTTCAATATCAATATTTAATTTCACTTCATCGCTAACAGCAACTCCACCTGTTTCTAAAATTTTATTCCAAGTTACTCCAAAATCACTTCTATTTATCTTTCCAGTTAATGAAAAACCTGATTTTTTACCTAATGCTCCACCATTTTCAAGATTTAGTTTAATATTTTTTGTAACACCTTTTATAGTTAAATCACCATAAACTGCATCTTTTTCTACTTTTGTAGATTTAAAAATTATTTTTGGAAATTTTGCAATATCTAAAATATCATCAGCTTTTAGGTGTGCATCTCTTTTTTCATCTGCTGTATCAATAGAAGCAACATTTAATTCACCTTGAACACTCACTAAAGTATTTGCTTTTTCATCATATTCATAAGTTCCAGATACATCTTTTATCTTTCCAACAACATTTGAAACCATCATATGTTTTACTGTAAATCCAGCTGTTGAGTGCGATGTATCAACACTATAAGTTCCAGCAAATAATGAACTTGCTGAAAATATGCTTAATAATCCTAAAGTAATCTTTTTCATTTTAATCCTTTTTTTCTTTGTAAATTTTATTTAATAAATCATATAAAGTTGTTAGTTCATCATCATCTAAAATATCTAAAAACTCATTTAAATTTTTAGCATGATTTGGAAAAATCTCTTGTATTATCAAACTTCCTTTGGGAGTTATTGATAAAATTGAAGATCTATTATCATTTGGGTCTTTTTTTGACTCAATTAGTCCATCTCTATTTAGATTTTTAATAACAACAGTTGTATTTCCAGGAGTTCCCATAATAAGTTTTGTAATTGAACTTATATTTAGATCACCTCTGTGATATAAAACTTCTAAAACTTTAAATTGATTAAATGTAAGGGTATGTTTTGACAAAAAAAGTTCTGTCTTGTTATTTAAAGTATGAGCAACTCTTAAGAGTCTCATAACCGTTTTCATTGACTTGTCGGCTTTTTCACCATAAGATTTTAGACTTTTTTTGTTCATAAAAACTCCTTGGCGGAATTATACTACTAATTAGTATTAAAAGTCAATACTATTTTTTTGTTTTCTCTTTTGTGTGTTGAAAAATTAAATCATTTTGTAAAGTTGCTTCCATATTTATAGTAACTTTAATATCATTTGATACAGCACTACTTCCAAAATCTTCTAAAACATCCCAAAACAGATCAAAGTAACTTCTTTTTAAAGTTGTACTCATTGTTACATAAAGTTTATCAAGAAAGATACCACTATTTTCAATATCAAACTCAATATTTCTTTTTACACCATTTATTGTAATATCTCCAAAAACTTTATTATCAGTTATTTTTTCTGCTTTAAACTCAATTTCTGGATATTTTTTGCTATTTAAAATTTTCTCGCTTATTATCAAAGTAGCTAAATCTCCACTTTGAGTTGTTACTGAGTCTGTATCTACAGAACCTTCTATTGATTTTATTATATTTTCTTTTTCATCAAAAATTATCAATCCACTAATATCTTGAAAGCTTCCATCAATTATGTTTGTTTTTTGGTATGTTAGTTGGAAATTTGCTTTTGAATTTTTACTATTTACAACAAACTCTTTTGCACAAAGAAAAGGAGTTAATAATAGTATTGAGAATAAGATTTTTGTTGCTTTCATTTTTTACCTTATAAAATTAGTCGTGCAATTATATCTAATAAAATATATTTTAACCATTTAATAATCTTTTTTTAGCTAAAATATCCCGTTTTACTGAAATATGAAATATTTATAATAAGGATAATTAATATGTTATTAACACCAGGACCAACTCCTGTACCAGAATTTGCAAGAAAAGCTATGAGTGACATTACGATACATCACAGAACAAAAGAGTTTGAAGCAATTTTTGAGAGAACTAGAAATCTTTTAATTGAAATTTATAATATGCCAGAAGTTTTAATGTTAGCATCAAGTGGAACAGGAGCTATGGAAGCTTGCATCACTAATTTTACTAGAAAAAAAGCACTTACAGTTAACTCTGGAAAGTTTGGAGAGAGATTTGGAAAGATCTGTAAAGCTTTTAATATTGACTATACTGAATTAAAAAATGAGTGGAATACTCCTGTTAGTGTTGAAGATGTAATAAATACAATAAAAAATGATTCAAGCATTGATGCTATATTTATTCAAGTATGTGAAAGTGCTGGAGGATTAAGACATCCTGTTGAAGAAATAGCAAAAGAGATTAAAAAAATAAATCCAGAAATAATGATTGTAGCAGATGGAATTACAGCTTTGGGTGTTGAAAAAATTGATGTAACAAATATTGATGCACTTATTACTGGAAGTCAAAAAGCATTTATGCTTCCTCCAGGTCTTGCGATGATTGGATTATCACAAAAAGCAGTTGAAAAAATTGAAGAAAAATCAGCTGGGTATTATTTTAATCTTGCAACTGAATTAAAAAATCAAAGAAAAAATACAACAGCTTGGACAGCGGCAACTACATTAATTATGGGATTAAAAGCTATCTTAGTTGAATTAAAAAAAGTAGGATTTGATAATTTATATAATAAAACAGCTCTAAGAGCAAAAGCAACTCAAGAAGCTTTAAAAGCTATTGGTTTTGAAATATATCCAAAAACTCCAGCAAATGCTATGACAACAGTTTATACAGAGCAATCAAATGAGATTAGAAAACTTTTGAAAAATAAATACAATGTTGATATTGCTGGTGGGCAAGACCATTTAGCTGGAAAAATTTTTAGAATTAATCATATGGGATTAGTTGAAGATTTTGAAGCTTCTTGGGCTGTAAATGCTATTGAGTTAGTTATGGATGAGTTAAAAATTAGAACATTTGATGGAACTGCAAACAGAGTTTTTGCACAGACATTTTATAAAGGAAATTAATCAATTATGATTTTTGAGCACGAAATCCCAAAAGGTAGCAGACTTTATTTTGGTAAAACAGCAAAAGCAAAAAGAGTTTTAGAAAATAGTGTTTGTGAAATTTTGGAGAAAAATGGATTTGAAGAGATTCTAACTCCAAATTTTTCATATTCTCAGCATCAGTCTATTGAGGATAATAAGAAACTAATAAAATTTTCAGATGAAGAAAACGAACAAGTTTCTTTAAGAGCTGATTCTACTTTAGATGTTGTAAGAATTATTACAAAAAGATTGGGAAGAGCTACAAATCATAGAAAATGGTTTTATGTGCAACCTATTTTTTCTTATCCATCAAAAGAGGATTATCAAATTGGTTGTGAATGGATAGAGCACAATAATATATCTGATATTATGAATTTAACAGCAGATATTTTAAGAGCTATAAAAATAGAGCCAATTTTACAAATATCAAATATAAATATACCAAAACTAATAAGCACAGAGCTAAATATTAGTATTGATATACTTAAAAATGGTGAAATATCTGAACTTTTAAAGTTAAATTGTGATTGGCTAAATAGCCTTTTGAGAGTAAAGGATATAAAAAGCTTAGAAAGTATTATTGAAGTAGTACCAAATATTTTGAAAAAAGAGCTAGAGACTCTTTTGGAAAAATCAAGAGAGGTGAATTACTCAAATATTATTATTGCACCTATGTATTATGGAAGTTTAAAATATTATAATGGTGTTTATTATAGAGTAATAGATAAAAATTTAGTTTTATGTAGAGGCGGAATGTATGAAGCAGATGGAATTAGCTCTCTTGGTTTTGCATTATACACAGATAATTTATTAAAAATGTTAGAGGGATAAAATGAAAGCAGATGTAATAGTTGGAATTCAATGGGGAGATGAAGGCAAGGGTAAAATAGTTGATATGCTTGCTCAAAAGTATGATATGGTTTGTAGAAGTCAAGGTGGACACAATGCTGGGCATACGATTTGGGTTGATGGTATAAAATATGTACTTCAGTTAATTCCTTCAGGAATTTTAAATCCAAAGGCTATAAATATTATTGGAAATGGAGTTGTTGTATCTCCTTTGAATATATTAAAAGAGATGAGTCAATTTGGAAGCTTAGTTGGAAGATTGTATATTTCTGATAAAGCTCATTTAAATTTACCTTTTCATGCTTTAATTGATCAAGCAAAAGAGAGATTAAAAGGTGAAAAAGCTATTGGAACAACAGGAAAAGGAATAGGACCAGCTTACTCTGAAAAAGTAAGTCGTAATGGTTTTAGAGCAGGAGATTTATTAAATCCTTCAAAATTATGTGATGATATTTTGGAATATTTTGAACAAAATATAGCTATCTTTAATGTTTTAGATATTAAAACACCTACAAAAATTGAACTTTTAAATGAGCTTGAAGATTATAGTTCTAAATTAGCACCATATATCACAAATACTACAAATATGGTTTGGAAAGCACTTGAAAACAATAAAAAAGTTTTACTTGAAGGTGCTCAAGGAACACTTTTAGATATTGATCACGGAACTTATCCTTATGTTACATCTTCAAGTACAGTTAGTGGTGGAGCTTGTACAGGTTTGGGATTAAATCCAAAAGATATTGGAGATATAACAGGAATAGTAAAAGCTTACTGTACAAGAGTTGGAAATGGTCCATTTCCAACAGAAGATTTCACTGATTATGGAAAAACTATGGGTGAAGTTGGAAAAGAGTTTGGTGCAGTAACTGGAAGAAAAAGAAGATGTGGTTGGTTTGATGCTGTTGCAGTTAGATATGCAAGTAGATTAAATGGTTGTGATAAATTAGCACTTATGAAATTAGACGTTTTAGATGGATTTGATAAAATTAAAGTTTGTGTGGCATATTATTATAATGGAGAAAAAATTGATTATATGCCATCAAATATGGATAATGTAGAAGCTATTTATGAAGAAATAGATGGTTGGGATAGTGTTGTTGGAATTAGAAAATATGAAGATTTACCAATAAATGCAAAAAAATATATAGAAAAAATTGAAGAGATAACAAATGTAAAGGTTGGAATTATTTCAACTTCACCAGAACGAGATGATACAATTTTAAGGGGATAAAATGAGATTAAGACTACACCAAACTACATACCTTTCAAGAAGAATTACAAGAGATTTAATCACTTGTGATTTTATAGAAGCAAGAAAAGATAAGCCTAGTATAGAAGAGCAAGTTGAAAGAATTTTAGATGAAGATATTATTAAAGAGCAATCTTTGGATGAAAGAGTAGAGGAGATTTTAGATGCTCAAACAGATGAAATTGAGTATCTAAATGCTGATAGAAGGCAACTTTTTTGGATGACAAAAAAAAGACTTGCAAATGATTTTGGAGTTATCTTAAACAATGAAGATAGATTTTCTGATATTTCTCACAAAATATTAGATTATCTATGGGAGGAGGATTATATACATTTTACTTGCTCAGATAACCAAATAAAAAATGTAATATTTGGTTCTTTGGATGATTTCATAAAAGGGTTTGAAAAAGCAGATGGTGAAGTATTAGCTAAGCTTAAAAACTATAAGAGAAAGCTAATTCCAGGTACTGAGGACTATGATTTGGTTTATCATAGACTTTATGAAGAAGAGTTAATAAAAAGAGGATTAATTTGATGCAAAAAGTATATATTTATTTAGAAAACGGGATATTTTTAGAAGCAAATTCTTTTGGTGCAGATACAACTGCTGTTGGAAAACTTGTTTATAATAACTCAACATTTGGACAGCAAGAGATTATTACAGACCCTTCAAATAATGGTTTAATTATCAATTTTACAGCTGCAGAAATTGGTAATACTGGGGCAAATATAGTTGATATGGAAAGCTCTAAAGCTCATGCAAAAGGTATAATTGTTAGAAATTATCACGATTTTTATTCAAATTACAGAGCCGATATGAGTCTAAAAGATTTTTTAATAGAGCAAAATGTTGTTGGAATTTGTGATATTGATACAAGATTTTTGACAAAAATTGTAAGAGAAGAGGGAAGTATGATGATGATTGCATCTACACAAATCTCTTCAAAAGATGAACTAGCAAAAAAATTAAGTGAAGCAAAAAAATATGATGAAATCAATTTTGTAAAAGAGAGTTCAACAAAAGAAGCTTATATCCATAAATCAGGTGTTTGGAATCATGAAACTGGAGAATATAATAAGGCACAAATGAGTGATAAAAAAGTTCTAGTAATTGATTATGGAGTTAAAAAATCATTTTTAAATGAACTTGTTGAGTTAGGATTTGAAGTTGAAGTAGTTCCCGCTTCTACAAAATCAGAAGATATAATCAACAGCTTTAAAGCAGGTAAAATAAGTGGAGTAGTTTTAAGTAGTGGTGCTGGAAATCCAAATATTTTAACAAATGAAATAGCTGAAATAAAAATATTAATAGATGCAAATATTCCAATGCTTGCAGTTGGTCTAGGACACTATTTACTTGCAATTGCAAGTGGTGCAAAAGTAGATAAGATTAAATCTATTAAATATGGAAGCCACCCTATAAGAGGTGAAAAAACTGTAGAAATTTGTAGTATAAATGGTGATTTTAAGATAAGTGAAGATATTAAAAATATTGCAGATGTAACTCATATTAAAGTATTTAATGATACTGCTGCTGCTTTAAAATATAAAAATAAAAATGAAATAAGTAGTGAATTTACACCAACTTCAAACTCTAGTATTTGCAAAGAGTTTGCTCAAATGGCAAAATAGAGCTTAAAAATATCTCTGAGGCTTTGCCTCAGTAATAAAATAAAGTTACTTTACCTAATCTTCTATTTTGAAATCTTTTATCTCATAAAAATCTATCATAGCATTCATAAGTGCAATTTTAGAAGCATTTTTTAACATATCCAAACTTATATCTTTTTCAAATATCTCTTTTTTTTCAATCAATTTTGCTCTACAAGTTCCCTCTAATAGACAATTTTTTGAAGTAATCCAAACTCCATCATAAAATATAGCTATATTTGCAATAGATGTATCTGTAACTATTTCATTTTTTACAATAATTATCTCATCACAAGTATCTTTTTTAAAAAACAGTTCATCTAGTTTATCTCTATTTAGA
The DNA here is from genome assembly GCF_002993025.1 of Arcobacter cryaerophilus gv. crypticus. Taxonomy (GTDB): domain Bacteria; phylum Campylobacterota; class Campylobacteria; order Campylobacterales; family Arcobacteraceae; genus Aliarcobacter; species Aliarcobacter cryaerophilus_B. The sequence goes on from NZ_NXGI01000002.1 coordinate 142,695, forward strand.
TATTTTTTTGAGTAATCTAAGCTATCATCAAATAATATTTTAAAGCTTTTTATATCTCTTATTTGATAAGTAAAATAATCTACACTCAAAATCTCATCTTTGTTGTAAACTATTTTACATCTTAAAAGTTTATTTGTTGGTGGATTTATATACTCTCGTAAATCAAAATTTTTACCAATAGTTCTTGCAACTCTTTTTTGATGATACTCTAAATTAAAGATTTCAAAATCATCACATTTTATTGTTTCAAAAAACATATTTTTCCTTTAAAATGGCAGATAAACTTTATTTAAAAGTTCTTCATACTCTTGTTTTGCAATGCTATCACTTGTAATTCCCCCACCACTTTTATAAAAGAGTTCTTGATTTATATTTTCAATAAATCTAATTAGTACAAAACTTTGAAGATTTATTCCATCAAAAATACCAAAAATTCCACTATAAAATCCTCTATCATAGTTTTCAATATTTTTTAAAATTTCTATTGTAGATTTTTTTGGAGTACCTGTAATACTTCCAGCAGGAAGAATATTTGAAAAAATATCTCCTATTTTTTCTTGCCAATTATTTTCTAAATCTCCAGAAATAACTGAGCTTGTCTGAAAAAGTTCACTATTTCTTGTACTTATTTTACTAAAAGTTCTAAACTCTTCCACTTTTATATTTTTTGCAACTTTTCCTAAATCATTTCTTAGTAAATCAACAACCATAGTGTGTTCTGCTAACTCTTTTTTACTATTGAGTAATAGATTTTTTGCATCATCTAAGATTGTATCAATAGTTCCTTTCATAGGATATGTATAGATTTTGTTGTTTTTAATATCTATAAATTTTTCAGGGCTAAAGCACACAAAATCTAAATCATCTATTTTTACTCTTAAGTTTAACAAAGAGCTTGATGCTTGATAAATCTCATCTAAACTTAGGTTTGTATCTATTTTTGTTTTTGTAGTTAAATTTAATAAATAGCTATTTCCATTTTTAATTTCATCTTGAATTAAATCAAACTTTATTTTGTATTCATCGAAACTAATTGGATATTTTTTTAATGTATAGTCTTTTATATATTTTTTATTTTCACTATTTATTTCAAATTTTATATTTTGTGATAGATTGTCTAGTTTTTCTATATATATTTTTTTCAAATCATATGAGATTAAAAATAAAAAAGGCTCTTTAGAAGAGCCAAATTTATTTAAATTATCTTTAAAATTAGTAAATATTTATTTATCCTCTAGGATTAATTTTTTTAAAATAGCAGCTCTTATAGCAACTCCATTTGTAACTTGTTCTAAAACTTTACATCTTGGATGTTTTAAAACTTCATCAGTTATATCAATATTTCTATTCACAGGTCCTGGATGAAGAAGTAAGAACTCTTTTCTATCCATTAATTCACTTGTAATACAAAAATCTTTTGCATACTCTTGAAGTGATTCAAAATATGTAATATTGTGACGCTCAAGCTGGCTTCTCAAACTCATAACAATATCCATTTCATCAACTATATCTTGAATATTATCAAACTGCTTAAATTCATCTCCTTCGTATTTAAAACAATCAGGAGCTACCAAATTTACATCAATTCCAAATCTTGGAAGTAATCTTCTATTACTTCCAGCAACTCTAGAGTTTTTTACATCACCTACTATTGCTATTTTTTTACCTTCTATTTTTCCATCAAAATATTCATTAATTGTAAAAAGGTCTAATAAAGCTTGAGTTGGATGTGAGTGTCTTCCGTCACCTGCATTTATAATAGGGCAATCTACATAACCTATTAAGCTCTCTGGAAGACCGTGAACACTATGTCTAATAATTATAGCATCAGGGTTCATAGCATTTATATTTGAAACTGTATCGTACATTGTTTCACCTTTTTTTTGTGAAGATGTACCAACATCGAGATTTACTACTTCAGCTCCTAGTCTTTTTGCGGCTATTTCAAAAGAGCTTCTCGTTCTTGTTGAGTTTTCAAAAAAGAGTGTAACAATGATTTTACCTTCTAAAACTTTGCTAAATTTAGTAGCTTTATACTCTCTAGCATCATCAAAAATTTTAAATATCTCTTCTTTTGTAAAGTCAGAAGTACGAATTAGGTGTTTCATTTTTTTCCTTTGATTTTAGTTTGGAATTTTAGCAAAAAGCACTTTAAAATTAAACTTTTTGTACAATCTAAGAATTTTAGTAAAACAAGGGAATTTTATGAAGCTTCAACTCTTTATTATATTAATTTTATCATTTTTATTTTTTGGATGTTCAAGTAAACCACTTGACCCAGTAAATTTTGATAGAGTTAATAAAGATATATCTTTTACAAAAGATATAAAACCTATTTTAGATAATAGATGTGTATCTTGTCACTCTTGTTATAACTCACCTTGTCAGCTAAATTTAGGTTCATTTGCAGGTCTTGATAGAGGAGCTTCAAAAGATTTGGTTTATGCTACAAGAATAAAATCTGTAAATCCAACTAGGCTATTTGTTGATGCTTTAAATACTAAAGATTGGAGAGATAAAGGCTTTTTTTCTATGACTGATAAGATGGAAGATACAAATGCTTCTATTATGATGCAGTATCTTTTTGAAAAAGATAGAAATCCAAAATTAGAAGGTAAATATTCTCCAGAAACAGATAAGTTATCTTGTGTAAAAAATAAAGAAGAACTTGAAGATTATCTTGAAGTAAATCCACATAAAGCAATGCCTTACGGTTTTCCAGGCTTATCAAAAAATGAATACAATACTATTATGACTTGGCTTGATAATGGAGCAATAGATGATACTTTAAAAGATACTATAAATGACTTTGAAAAAGCCCAAATTCAAAAATATGAAGATTTTTTTAATGATAAAAGTATAAAAAATCAAGTAACTGCAAGATATATTTATGAGCATCTGTTTTTGGCTCATATATCTTTTGACGATAATAGTAAAAACTTTTTTCAAATAATTCGATCTAGTAGCCCATCTGGATATGAGCCAAAAATAATTCCTACTAGATTTCCTTATGATGAGATAAAAGAGAAGTTTTATTATAGATTGCAAAAAGTTGAAGGTACAATTGTTCATAAAACTCATATGGTTGTTAAGTTTAATGATGAGAAATTAAAATTTTATAATGATACTTTTATAAAACCAAATTGGGAAGAAAAGCCTTATATAATCTCTTATAATGAACATTTAGCTCCAAATGCATTATCAGTGTTTGAGCAAATTCCAGCAAAAAATAGATATGAGTTTTTACTAAATGATATATATTTTTTTATAAATACATTTATAAAAGGTCCTGTTTGCAAAGGACAAGTTGCATTAAATGTAATACAAGATCACTTTTGGATAATGTTTATGGATCCAAAATATGATGTTAGTGTAATAGATAAAAACTTTTTAAAAGATAATTTTGAATACCTTAAAATTCCAAATCAGCTAGGAGAAAATCCGAGTTTATATGAAACTTTTAAAAATCTAGCTCATGAAAAAGAGACAAAAAAATATCAAGAAGATAGAGCAAATATTTATAAAAAATATTATCCAGAAGGAATGAAGCTAGAGCATATTAGAAAAAGTAATAATCCAAATCATAATGATTCTATCTTAACTGTTTATAGACATTTTGATACAGCCTCACTTGAGTATGGAGCAGTAGGAAGCGTTCCAAAAACTCTTTGGGTTATAGATTTTCCTCTGTTAGAAAGAATATATTACTCTTTAGTTGCAGGTTTTGATGTATTTGGAAATACTGCTCATCAGTTACTAGTAAGAACCCATATGGATAGATTAAGAGTAGAAGGAGAGAATAATTTTTTAGAGTTTTTACCAAAAAAAAGTAGAATGGATTATTTTAACTCTTGGTATATTGGTTGGTTAGCAAAATATCTTACAGTTTATTCTCCCTCAAAAAATGAAACAGGAATAAAATATTATTCAAATGATTATAAATATGAGTTTACAAATATGGTACTTGATTATACAAAAACAAAAAGAGATAAAATTAATTTTTTAGAAAAAGCATATAAACCAACTCCTTTGAGGGATAGCTATAATACAAAAGAGGAGATTGAAGAGAGTTTTAAATCTTTAGCAGCTCCTGGTAGCACAAAAATTACAAAGCATTTTACAGATAGAGATGCAAATGCTATTTTAATTAGAATTATTATGGATAATGGTGAAAATCTTATATATTCAATGATTGTAAATAGATGGCATGATAATGTCGCTTTGATGTTTAATGAAGAATCAAGACTCGACCCAACAAAAGATGATATAGATTTTATTGAAGGTTTTGTAAGTTCTTATCCTAGTATGTTTATAGTTTTAAAACAAAATGAAATATTAGATTTCTTTAATACTATAAAAAATTATGAAAGCAAAATAAAATTAAAAGAGCATATTAGATATTACACAATAAATAGAGCAAATCCAAATTTCTGGGAACATTTTGATTGGTTTGATAGAGAGTTTAAAAAATCAAATTCTTTGGAGTATGGATTGTTTGATTTAAATAGATATTATTCAGCAGCAATAAATGATGATAACTAGTAAGATTTAATTATTTATAGTTATAATTCATAAAAAATTATTGATTAATCAGGAAGAATAATGAAAGATATAGAAAAATTAGATAAAGATTATGTGCTACATACATATGCAAGAAATTATGTAAACTTCAAAAAAGGTGTAAATGCAACACTTTATGATGATGAAAATATAGATTATATAGATTTTACATCAGGAATTGGAGTTACAAGTGTAGGTCATGGAAATGCTAGAGTTGCAAAAAGAATTTTCGATCAAGTTTCAAATCTTACACATACTTCAAATTTATACGCAATAGAACCTCAAGCACTTTTAGCAAAAAAAATAAAAGAGCTTAGCGGATACGATGTAAGAACTTTTTTTTCAAACAGTGGAGCTGAAGCAAATGAAGGAGCTATAAAAATAGCAAGAACTTATGGAGAGTTAAATTTTGAGAAGAAAAGATACAAAATCATAACTTTGGAAAACTCTTTTCATGGAAGAACAATCACAACTGTAAAAGCAACAGGTCAAAGCTCTTTTCATCAAAGCAAGTTTGCTCCATACCCAGATGGATTCTCATTTAATGCAATAGATGATGTTTATAATGCAATAGATGATGAAACAGTTGCTGTTATGATAGAGCTTGTGCAAGGTGAGGGTGGAGTTTTTCCATTTGATAAAGAAAAAATAGAAGAGTTGGCAAAATTTTTAAAAGAAAATGATATTTTATTAATTATTGATGAAGTTCAAACAGGAGTATTTAGAACTGGAGAGTTTTTAGCTTCAAATTTATATGAAATAGAGCCAGATATTATAACTTTGGCAAAAGGTATAGGAGGAGGTGTTCCTATGGGTGCTGTTATTACAAAACATAAAGATATTTGGACAGCTGGTGACCATGGAAGTACTTTTGGTGGTAACTATTTGGTAACCGCTGCTGCTTTGGAAGTTTTGGATATTTTGGAAAACTTAAAAGATAGTGGAACTTTGGATGAAACTATTATATATTTTACAAAAAAACTAAACGATACCTTTGAAGCAAATAGAGATATTTTTATAACTCATGTTGGATTAGGTCTTATGAGAGGATTAAGAGTAAAAGATGCTGATACTTTGGCAAGCTTAATAAAAACTGCTTTTGAGTGTGGAGTTATGGTTCTTAAATCAGGGAATAATACTTTAAGATTTTTACCAGCTTTAACAATATCTAAAAGTGAAATAGATGAAGGATTTGTAAGACTTCAAAAAGCTATATCTAAGATAAAAGCATAAAAAAGTGGATTATTCCACTTTTTGTTTTCTGCTCTCTTTTATTTGCATAACTATAATTATAACAACTGCTAAATCTATCATAACATCTGCAAAATTAAATATTGCAAACTCAAACATATAGTGCCATGCAAAATAGTCAACAACTGCACCATAAGTAAATCTATCTAAAATATTAGATAATCCACCAGCATATAAAAGTGCAATAGGAATATGGTATTTATAAAAAACATCTCTATTTTTAAGAAGATAAATAGTTCCCAAAATTACTATGAAAAGCTGTATGTACTTTAAGTATTCAGCTAAAAACTCAAGCATAGAAAATGCTACTCCATAGTTATATGCAAGTTCTAAATTCATAAAACTTCCAGTAGCACCCCATCCTAAATTTGCAAAACCAAATTTTACAACTTGATCTATAATAAAAATAGTTGCAAAAATAAACAATGCAATTTTTAACTCTTTTTTCAAATTATTTCCTATTTATAGTGTTTTTTTGAAAAATTCTACTAAAGTTTTCATAGATGATTCAACATCTTTTTTATTTTTACCTTCAAGTAAAAGTCTAATTTTATTTTCAGTTCCAGAGTATCTTATCAAATCTCTTATGCCTTTTTCTCTAATTGGCTTTAAAATTTCATCTAAACCTTTTATATCTTTTAATGGTACTTTTTCACTAACTTTTAAATTTTCTAATATTTGAGGGTATAAAGTAAATGGATTTAAAGCAACACTTGCTTTTTTATTTGATTTTAGTATCAAAGCTAAAACTTGAAGAGCTGAAGCCAAACCATCTCCTGTTTTTGCAGCATCTGAAAATATTATATGTCCACTTTGTTCTCCACCAAAATTTACACCATTTTTTTTCATAACTTCAAGTACATATTTATCACCAACATCACTTCTTAAAAGTTTGATTTTATGTTTTTCTAAGTAGTCTTCTAAAGCTTTATTTGACATAACTGTTGCAACACAAGCATTTCCTTTTAAAAGATTCTCCTCTTTTAAATATACACTTAAAGCTCCTAAAAGATTGTCACCATCAACTATATCTCCATTTTCATCAATAACAACTAGCCTATCAGCATCACCATCAAGCGCAAGACCAATATCAGCTCTATATTCACGAACTAAATTTGAAACGTTTTCAGGATGCATAGCTCCACAATTGTCATTAATATTAAAACCATTTGGTTTATTATTTATTGTAATAACATCAGCTCCTAACTCTTCTAAAATTGTAGGAGCAACTTTGTATGCAGCACCATTTGCACAATCAAGAACAATTCTTAATCCTTTTAGAGTTAAGTCTTTTGGAAAAGAACTTTTGATTACAACAATATATCTTCCAATCACATCATCTATTCTTTTTGAAGAACCAATATCTTTTTCAACTGCTTGATTTTGTTGTAGCAAATCATCATTGTTGAAAATTTTCTCAATCTCTTTTTCGCTTTCAACGCTTAGTTTATCACCATGATTATCAAAAAATTTAATTCCATTATCTTCAAATGGATTATGTGAAGCACTTATCATAATTCCAGCATCACATCTCATACTCTCTGTTAAGTATGCAATAGCAGGAGTAGGCATAGGTCCTATTTGAATTACGTTGTAACCAACTGAAGTTAAGCCGCTAACAAGTGCATTTTCTATCATATATCCACTTCTTCTTGTATCTTTTCCTACAATAATTTTGTTTGTTGTTGAGTGTTTTCTAAAATGAATCCCAGCTGCTTGTGCTAATTTTATAACCGTAATTACATCTAAAAACTCTCCAGCCTTTCCTCTAACTCCGTCTGTTCCAAATAGTTTCATTAAATCTTCCTAAAATTAAACTCTATTTAAGTTATTTTTGATAGTATTCTATCCTTTAAAAATTTATAAAGAGGTTAAATAAAATGGCAAATCATAAATCTTCTGAGAAGAGAGCTAGACAAACATTAGTAAAAACTATGAGAAATAGATTTTACAAAACAAGAATTAAAAACATCACTAAAGATGTTATTGCAGCAGTAGAAAGTGCTGATAAAGAAAAAGCAGTAGTTGCTATGAAAGTTGCAAATAAATACTTCCACCACTGCGTTTCAAAAGGTATTTTAGCAAAAGGTACAGCTTCTAGAAAAGTAAGCAGACTTCAACTAAAAGTAAATGCTATATAATTTATGTTAAAAGACAAACTCCAACCTTTTATTGCTAGATCGCAGGAGATTACAAATCTATTGATGTCTCCTGATATAACTAGTGATATAAAAAGAATGACAACACTGTCAAAAGAGCAATCAAGTATAGAACCAATTGTTAGAAAAGCAAAAGAGTATATAAAAGTTCTTGAAGATATTGAAGAGAACAGAAGTATGCTTGATGATTCTGAGCTGGGTGATTTAGCAAAAGAAGAGTTAAAAGAGCTTGAGCAGAAAAAACCTATTTTGGAAGATGAGATAAAACTTCTTATGATTCCAAAAGATCCAAATGATGATAGAAATATATATTTGGAGCTTAGAGCTGGAACAGGCGGAGATGAAGCTGCACTTTTTGTTGGAGATTTGTTTCGTGGTTATTTGCGATATGCAGAAAACAATGACTGGAAAGTTGAAATAATGAGTTCAAGTGATAGTGAAGCTGGTGGCTATAAAGAGATTGTAATACTTGTAAAGGGTGACCATGTTTACTCAAAGCTAAAATTTGAAGGTGGAACTCACAGAGTTCAAAGAGTTCCAGCAACAGAGTCTCAAGGTAGAGTTCACACTTCTGCAATTACAGTTGCTGTTATGCCAGAAGTTGATGATGTTGAAGTTGAGATAAATGAAAATGACCTTAAAATTGATGTAATGCGTGCAAGTGGAAATGGTGGACAATCTGTAAATACTACCGATTCTGCTGTAAGAATTACTCATATTCCTTCAGGTATTGTTGTAACAAATCAAGACCAAAAATCTCAACACAAAAATAAAGATAGAGCCATGAAAGTTCTTAAAGCTAAACTTTTTGAAATTGAGATGCAAAAAAAGATGGAAGCTGAGGGTGCAAATAGAAAAGAGCAAGTAGGAACTGGAGATAGAAGTGGAAGAATTAGAACTTATAATTTTCCACAAAATCGTCTAAGTGACCACAGAATAAATCTAACTTTATATCGACTTGACTATATTCTTCAAGATGGTCTGTTTGATGAGGTAATTGATCCTCTTATTGCTGATCATCAATCAAGACTTATCGAAGCAAATGGGCTATAAAAGCCCTTTTTGTTTTAATCTATAAATTCTATTTTTTAAATAACAAATTTTTCAATTAATTGCCAAACTCCAGCTGTACAAATTCCAGCAAAAATTCCAGCAACAACATCATCGCCCATTACTCCTAATCCACCTTTTACATCTCTATCTATTTTCCCAATAATAGATGGTTTCCAAATATCAAAGATTCTAAAAAATATAAAAGCAACAGGAGCTAAAATGAAAACATTTTCACTATTTATTCCACAAATAGCTAAAGCTATCCACATACCAGCTAATTCATCTATTACAATTTCACTACTATCGTGTTTCCCAATCTCTTTTTCATAAAGATCTATTTGTTTTATAGCTATTATAGTTATTAAAATAGATAGTAGAAATAGAGATGATGTGTGTAAAAACTCAAGTAAAATAACTCCTAAAATTAAAGATACAAAACTTCCAACAGTTCCAGGTGCTTTTGGACTTAATCCACTAAATCCAACAGTTAAGAAAAATTTTCTAAAATTCATAGTTACTTCTTTTTATCAATTTCTAGTTTTTTTCTCTTTTCCCAAAGAGATTTTCTAGATATTCCTAACCTTTTTGAAAGCTCAGTATCAGGGTATCTATTTTGATGATTTATTACTATAGTTTTTATATAATCGTTTATTGACATAATTTGACTATGATCTAAAGATTTATTTTTACTATTAAAAACTACTTTTTTGTGAGTAAATTCATCATCGCTCTCTAAAGAACAAATTACACATTTTTTATCTAGAATCTGTTTTATTAGTTGATCTTTTACATTTCTTTTCAAAGTATGATAATCAGTAAGGTAAATAATAGTTCTTTCAAAATTATTTGTTATCTGTTTTTGCCAATTTGCTGAAGATAAAGAGATAAATTTTATTGGTAAATCTACTTTTTTTGCAATTTCAAAAACAAGTTTATCAGCATAACTTTGAAAATTTGTCTCTATTAATAAAGGGAATGAAAGAGGAACTAATACATCTTTTATATCAATATCACTCATAGTAAATTCGAAATAATCTTTTAATACCTTAAGCTCTCTTCTTATAGCTCTACACTCTTTATAGTGATAAATCTTTCTAACTAATTCATCCATTAAAAATGGCTTCATAATATAATCTTTTGCCCCATCTTTAATAGGGTTTGTTACAGTTTCATCTGAAATATAAGATACTAAAAGAAGTATTATTGAATTTTGACCATATTTTTTAATAACACCTTTTACTATAGAACTTGAGATTGATGTTGAAAGAAGTACAATATCATACTCTTTTGTTAAATTTTCAAGATTTACATTTTCTACAAAATCGCAGTTATGACCATCATCAAGAAGTCTTGAAACAACTTTCTGTGCTAGGTAAACCTCATTTTCAATTATTAATATATTCATTTTATTTAGTCCAATCGTAATATCTTAAATTTGCCATAGCTTGCACAACTACACCTTCTTCTCTTCCAACAGCACCTAGCTTTTCAGCTGTTGATGCTTTTATGTTTATAAACTGCTTTGGAAGATTTAAAAGTTTTGATAAACTACTTTTTATTTCATTTTTGTGTGGATTAATTTTTGGTTTTTGTGCAATTATTGTAATGTCAATATTTATAACCTCATATCCAACACTATTTACAAAGTTTAGAATGTTTTTCAAGAGTATTTTAGAGTCAATTCCTTTGAACTCATCACTAGTATCTGGAAAAAACTCTCCGATATCGCCAGCTCCAATAGCTCCTAAAAGTGCATCAATTAAAGAGTGGATTAAAACATCGCCATCACTGTGGGCTTTAAATCCATAATCATATGGCAATTTTACACCACCTAAAAACATCTCTTTTTTATCTTCAAAGCTATGAATATCGTATCCCATTCCAACAAATTGTGTTTTAGCTGGAGCTTTTAAGCATGGAATTTGTGAAATATCTTCTACAAAAGTTAGTTTTTTACTAGAAATATCACCTTTTATATAGAAAATATCTTCACCTATATTTTTTATAGCACTGCTTTCATCTGTAAATTCAATATCTTTTGAAATTGCTTTTCTTAGAATATTTGTATTTGATAATTGAGGAGTTTGAATAAGTTTTACATCTTCTCTTTTTATAGTATTTTTCTCAAATATAACTGTATCACTTACATCTAAAATTGGAACTACACAAGATGCTTTATTTTTATTTTTGATTAAATCAGAAATAATATTTTGGCTAATACAAGCACGAGCAACATCGCTTATCATTACATATGGAGTATCAACAAATTCCAAAGCATTTTTTATAGAATTTTGTCTTGTATCTCCACCTTCGGCAAAAATAAAATCATCACTAAAGTTTTTCATATAGTTTAGCTCATCTTTATGTGAAACTACAATAGTTTTTGAAAAGTTAGAAAAAGAGTTTAATCTATTTGTGACATTTAACCACAGAGGCTCATTATCAACTCTAATCCACTGTTTTTTACATAAATTATCAAATCTTGTAGAGTTTCCAGCACATAAAATAACTAAAGTAATATCTTTCAATTATAGACCTTTGAGTAAAAAAGTTACATATACTAGCTGAATGTTACTTATAATACTTTTAATAATTACTCTTTATATTGTCATTTATGTTACTTATTGTAGTTAAAAATGTATTACTATTTAATCCAAATAACTCAATTTCGTTAATAGCTTTTTTTATGTTTTGCTCCAACAATGGTTCTCTTAAATTTGAAACAAGACTAACAATATCCAATATAAGAGCTTTTAATCTAAACTCATTTGGGCAATTTTCTAAATCCTTTGAAAATAAAATTGGAAATATAATATTATGACTTAAGCCCCATTTTTTAAGTATATTTGAGCTTATTCTTTGGGCATTAAAACCTATGAATTTCTCTTCAGCTTTGCTCATACTTGAGTTATTTATTTCACTTAAAAACTGTTCAGTTAGTTTATTTTCGCTTATTGCTTTAGAAATAAGAGGTTTTGATAAATCTTGTAAAAATGCTGGTATAAGAAGCTCATCTTTTAGTTTTTTGTCACTATTTTTTAACCACATTTCAACAATTAGCATCGAAAGTGTATTTGAATATAAAAAATCATCAAAAGTAACAGCATATGAAAATAGATTTGTTTTTATAGTTCTACAAAAAGATAAAGATGTTGCCAATGCACAAACAAACTCTAAACTAGTAATTGAGATAAAATTTTGTATATTTTTTGGTTTATTCAAAAAGTCAAATATTTGAAAATCCATAGTTTTTAAAATATCTAAATGAAGATTCTTATCTTTTTTTATAATCATAGCAAGTTGTTTAAAATTTCTATTTTTTGATTTTCTAAAACTATCTAAATCTATGATAATTTCTGGTAAAGCTGGTATATTTTGTATATATTTTGGGAAATTTTTTATCATTTTGTCTAAAAACCTAATATGAAATAAGAAAGATTATATAAAATTGTAACTTATACTATAGGTATTAAATATAATTAAACTATAAAATAAAATTAATATGCTTTTAAACATTCTTTATGATAGAATATTTTTTTTATTGCAGGGGGACGCTTTGGCGTTGAGAAGGTAAAACCTGACCCTTTGAACCTGATGGTTAAGACCAGCGTAGGAAGTAAGTTTTAAAAATTAAATTTATAAAGTTAAAATAGATAAAATTTAATAAAAAGTACTTTCTTTTAGAGAGTACTTTTTTTTTGCTCAAAATTTGTCTTAGCAATAAAGAAAATAATATTAATTTAGGAGCAAAAATGCAAGATATACACAAATGGTTAGAAGAGCACAAAAACGATGAAGTAAGAACACAAATGTATTATGCCAAACAAGGCATTATTACTCCTCATATGGAATTTGTAGCAAAAGTTGAAAACCTTGATGTTGAGTTTATAAGAAGTGAAATTGCTCGAGGAAGACTTATAATTCCTGCAAATGTAAATCATACAAATCAAATTCCGATGGCTATTGGAATTGCAAGTTCTTGTAAAATAAATGCAAATATTGGAAGCTCAGCACTAGCAAGTGATGTTAGTAAAGAGATTGAAAAAGTTGATGTTTGTTTAAAATATGGTGCTGATACTATTATGGATTTAAGTACAGGTGGAGATTTGGATATGATTAGAAAAGCTGTTATATCTCACTCTACAGTTCCAATTGGTACAGTTCCTATTTATCAAATTTTACATGATGTAAAAGATAAAATAGAGGATTTAAGTATTGAAAAAATGCTTGAAGTAATTCAAAGACAAGCAGAACAAGGTGTTTCATACTTCACAATTCACGCTGGATTTTTGCTTGAATTTATGCCTCATATTGCAAAAAGAAAGATGGGAATAGTTTCAAGAGGTGGAAGCTTGATGGCTGCGTGGATGATGCATTATCATAAAGAAAATCCATTTAATACAGCCTTTGATAAAATCTTAGATATTTGTAGAAAGTATGATGTATCTTTATCTTTGGGTGATAGTTTAAGACCAGGATGTTTAGCAGATGCTAGTGATGAAGCACAACTAAGAGAGCTAAAAGTTCTTGGAGATTTGACACTTAGAGCTTGGGAAAAAGATGTTCAAGTTATGATAGAAGGTCCAGGACACGTTCCTTTAAATCAAATTGAGAGAAATATGAAGATAGAAAAAGAGTATTGCCATGAAGCTCCTTTTTATATCTTAGGACCACTTACAACTGATATTGCTGCTGGATATGATCATATCTCAAGTGCAATTGGTGCAGCTGTTGGTGGATGGCATGGAGCAAGTATGCTTTGTTATGTTACTCCAAAAGAGCATTTAGGATTACCAAATGCTGAAGATGTTAGAAATGGAATTATTGCATATAAAATTGCAGCTCATAGTGCTGATATTGCAAGAGGAAGAAAAGGCGCACGTGATATTGATGATGAAATGAGTGATGCAAGATATGCGTTTAATTGGAATAGACAGTTTGAACTTTGTTTAGACCCTGAACGAGCACGTGAATATCACGATGAAACTTTACCTCAAGATGTATTTAAAGAAGCAGAATTTTGCTCAATGTGTGGACCAAAATTTTGTTCATATAAGATAACTCAAAAAATTGTAAAAGAGCATGGTGAAGCAATAGATAATATGGTAGGGTGATTTAAGATAAAAATTATCCTAATTAAAATATAATACTCTTCTGGTTATGAGATGGTTCCTTTTTTTATAGGGAACCTCTGAAATAAGGCTTCGTTCTCGAAGCCCTTTAGGATTTTGCTACTTTTTAGCTTCACTGCGTTTGCTACAAGACTACGCTATGAAGAGGAATTTTTTATAAATTCCGATGAAAAGTAGTTTATGTGATATGGTTCCTTTTTTATAGGGAACCTATAAAAAAGGATTTAAAATGAATATAGAAGATATTAAAAAGTCATTAGAAAATGTAAAATACCCTGGTTTTTCAAAATCAATTGTTGATTTTGGATTTGTAAAGGATATTAAATTAGATGCAAATTCTTGCACAATATTATTAGATATTACTTCAACATCAAAAGAGGTTGAAGATGAATTAAGAAGAGAGATTCCAAAAGCTCTTTCTAATTTAAATGTTACTTTAGTTTTTAATAAGCCAAAAGAGGAACAACAAAAAAGCAATAGCGTGAGTGGTCAAAATATTGCACCACAAATAAAAGATATTGTAATGGTAAGTAGCGGAAAAGGTGGAGTTGGAAAATCAACTACAACTGTAAACCTTGCAATTGCAGCAGCTATGCAAGGTAAAAAAGTTGGTATTTTAGATGCTGATATTTATGGACCAAATATTCCTAGAATGATGGGAGTAAATGGACAAGAAGTTGAAGTAATAGGAAATAAAGCAAAACCTCTAAACGCTTATGGTGTAGATGTTATGTCTATGGGAATTTTGATGAAAGAGGGTGAAGCTGTTATTTGGAGAGGCGCTATGGTTATGAAGGCAATCCAACAGCTTTTAAGAGATATTTTATGGGAAGAGTTAGATATTTTATTTATTGATATGCCTCCAGGAACAGGAGATGCACAATTAACACTGGCTCAAAGTGTGCCTGTTAGTGCTGGAATAAATGTTACAACTCCTCAACATGTAGCTCTTGATGATAGTAGAAGATCTTTAGATATGTTCTCTAAGCTTCATATTCCAGTTGCTGGGATTGTTGAAAATATGAGTGGATTTATCTGTCCATCATGTAATACTGAATCTGATATTTTTGGAACAGGAACATGTGATGAGTTAGCAAAGGAGTACAATACTCAAGTTTTAGCTCATCTTCCAATTGAACCTGCTATTAGAGTTGGTGGAGATAGTGGAAAACCAATAGTTTATTTTGAACCTGAATCAATAAGTGCAAAAAGATATATGATGGCTGCTGATAAACTTATATCTATGCTTGACAATCAAGATAAAGTTTCAAATGAGGCTATTCAGCCAATTATGCCAGCAGGAGTAAGTGCTTGTTCTACTGAGGGACAAAAGATTAAAGCTGAACATGAAGCTAAAAAAAGTGGTGGTTGTGGCTCTGGATGTGGTTGTCACTAAAAGTATGATTGGATAGGTAGAGCACCTATCCAAATTATAATTTAATCAACAAGCGGATAAACGCCATTTTCATCGTGATTTTCAGTTCCTTTAATTGGTGGATTAAATACACAAATAAGTCGCATATCCTCACTTCCACCATATAAATTATGTTCATCATGATTATTTAAAGCATACATAACTCCATCATAAATTTCATGAACAACTCCTGTTTTTAAATCCTCTATTTTCCCATTTCCAGCCACACAATAAACAGCCTCAAGATGGTTTTGATAGTGTATATGTGTTTTTGTATTTGCTTTTATGATTGTTTCATGAAATGAAAATCCCATGGCATCATCTTTTAAAAGCATTCTTCTACTAAGCCATTGACCATCTTTTGCAAAAACCTCTTTTGAAGTTCCAATTACATCTTTTTTTATATCTCTTACTATCATTAAAACTCCCCTTTTAAATTATTTTTTCTTTCAATAATTAATCTATCAACAGCATTTTCAAATCTTTTAAGTCCTTCAATAAGTAACTCTTCATCAATTAATAATGGAGGCAAAAATTTTACAACTTGGCTTTCACTACCACAAGTTTCGATTATTAGTTGTTCTTGAAATGCGTAAGCTGAAATATCACTTGCCATTGATTTGTCATTTTTAATTTCAAAACCATAAGCTAATCCTCTTCCTCTTATTTCAATTTCATAATCATCTTTATATTTTGTGGCAATTTTTTCTAAAGTTTCTTTTAAAATTTTCTCTTTATAAAAGACAGCTTTTGAGATATTGTCATTTTGCCAATAATGGTCTAATGAAACTTTTGAAGCAACGAATGCCAGATTATTTCCTCTAAAAGTTCCTGTATGTTCACCTGGTTTCCATTGGTCCAAATGTGGCTTGAATAGTAAAAGTGCCATTGGTAAACCTCCACCTATTGATTTTGACAAGGTTACCATATCAGGATTTATTCCTGCAAATTCAAAAGAGAAAAACTCTCCACTTCTTCCATTACCCACTTGAATATCATCAACAATTAATAAAATATCAAACTCTCTACAAATAGATTCAAGCTCTTGCAACCACTCTTTTGAAGCTACATTTATTCCACCTTCACCTTGAATAGTTTCAAGTATAACAGCAGCTGGTAAATCCACACCACTACTTCCATCTTCCAAAAACTTTCTAAAATATGTTAGTGTATTCACATCTCCAAAATAGCCATCAAATGGCATAAAAGTAGCATTTGTTCTACTTATATAACTCTCATCTCTATACTCATTGTTTCCTGTAACTGCTAGTGAGCCTTGCGAAAGTCCATGGTAACCATTTGTAAAAGCAACAACATTACTTCTTCCTTTTACAAGTCTTGCTAATTTCAAGGCAGTTTCAACGGCATTTGTTCCTGTTGGTCCTGTAAATTGTAGTTTATATTCAAGATTTCTTGGTTTTAAAATTAAACTTTCAAAAGTTTGTAAAAACTCTTTTTTTGCAGTTGTTGCCATATCTAAACCATGAACTATTCCATCTTCTTGTAAATACTCAATCAATGCTTTACTTATATGTTCATTATTGTGTCCATAATTTAAAGTTCCTGCTCCTGCAAAAAAGTCGATATATTCAACTCCTTGCTCATCTGTTAAAATAGCACCTTTTGCTTTTTTAAATATTGTTGGGAAACTTCTTATGTATCCTCTTACTTCTGATTCTAAATTTTCGAATATTCTCATTTTTTCTCCTTTATTTTATTGGTCCAATTTTAAATTGAACTTCCTCTTCGTGTGCATTAATAAAATCTTCTATAAAAAATAGTGTATTTTTTTCTATATTTGCTTCATATTTTTTTGCAAACTTTTCAAAAACTCTTTGCGATGAGATGTTTGAAGGTGATACAGTTGAGATTAAATATTTTATATTTTTTCTTGAAACTATATTATCTATTAAATTTAAAGCTAGATTTTTTCCTCTATGATTTTCATCAACAGCTACTTGCCAAATAAAAAGTGTGTCATTTTCATTTGGTAAATAATATCCTGAAACAAAACCAACAATCTGGTTTTCAAATAGAGCAACACTACAGCTATTTTTAAAGTGAGTTGTTTGAAGAAGGTACAAATACTGCGAATTTAAGTCTAAGACTTTACTTCTTTTCACTAAATCATATATATATTTAGCGTCATTTTTTTCTGGTTTTCTTATGGTGTATCTGGATTCCATAATACTCCTTTTTAGTATAAATTATGTAAATTTTTTACAGATTCTATGTAAAATATTTACAAACTATGAGTAGAATTTATACCATTTTAAAATAAGATATAGCTTAATACATAAATATTTTTAAACTATTTGTAGCAATAAATATAGGTTTATAGGGGGTTGTGAGAAATTTGATAAATTAAAAGTTATCTAGTTTTTCTGAATCAGAACTTGATAGAGTTTCAAGCTTTTTTTCAATAATTTTTAGAAATTCTTGCTTATGTTTTGAATCCATATTATCTTCTAATATTTCTAAAATATAAGAGATTCCATTTGAGTTTATTTTTTTAATTGTTGCTAGATAGTGAACAAATGCTATCATTTTTATATCATCAATAGAGTATAGTTTTTTGATAGTTTTATCTTTTTCTAAAGGTAGAAGAAGTTTTTCTTCATACATTTTTAAAGTTCTTGTTTTTGTATTTAGAAGTTCTGAAATACTACTAAGCGGTAAGATATTTTTTTGATTATTTAAAAGTGCCATTTTTTATTTTGAAGAAGTGTGGAATTTATCCACACTTATAATACTCTTGAAATAGTTCTTCTACTTTTTCTATTACTAGCTCTTCATGCCAATTGTGTCTTTTAGCAAAAGTTTTGATTTCATAGCTTTTCTCCTCTTCTGTACAAAAAAAGTATAATTTTTTTACAAAAGGTTTTGGAACTGAAATTGCAATTTTTTGAAAATAGTTCTCTTTACAAGCTGGAGAGCAAAAAACTTTTGAAATTGGTATTTTCTTAGAGCAGTGTTGACAGCTATTTGTCATTTAAACTCCTTTTTTTAGTTTTTGTTGCGAGCATTATAACAAGCAATTATTAAATGCAACTTAGTTGTATAAGAAATATTAATAATTTTTATCTGTTTCTTGAGTTTTTTTCTTCTATTCCTGAGATTTCAAATCTTCTTGCTAATTCTTGTTTTACTCTATCAGGATTTATGTTAAGACTTGCAAGAGCTACTAAAACATGATATGTAATGTCGGCTGCTTCGTATATTGCTTCATTTTCATTTTTATCTTTTATTGCAAAAGTGAATTCACCAGCTTCTTCTACAATTTTTTTAAGCATAGAGTTTTGGTTACCATTTAAAAGTTTTGCAGTGTAAGATTTTGTAATATCTTCATTTTTTCTTTTTTGTATAGTGTGGTATAAATTATCTATTACACTATAAGTTTTTGAAGTATCAACTAAAACCTCTTCAACAATTTTTTCATTTTGTAGATTTGTAAAAAAACAAGATTTTCTTCCTGTGTGACAAGCAACTCCTTCTTGAATTACTTTAAATAAAAGTGTGTCATTATCACAATCAAGAAAAATATCTACAATTTTTTGAGTGTGATTTGAGCTTTCACCTTTTTTCCAGATTCTTTGCTTACTTCTA
Source organism: Arcobacter cryaerophilus gv. crypticus (assembly GCF_002993025.1). GTDB lineage: Bacteria > Campylobacterota > Campylobacteria > Campylobacterales > Arcobacteraceae > Aliarcobacter > Aliarcobacter cryaerophilus_B. The sequence goes on from NZ_NXGI01000002.1 coordinate 161,870, forward strand.
CTAAAGTAGTGTGCATATCCAGTTTTTAGTGTAATTTCTAAAGCTTCTTTGTTTGTGTATCCTAGCATTAAAACTTCATTTGAACTACTATCTTGAGTTATAATAGGTATTAAATTTCCCATTTTTTCCCAATCTATTTTTTCTATATCTTTCATCTAATTAATACCTTTAAATTTTGTTCCAACATCGATTTTTAATCTATCTATTGTCATAAGCTCTTGATCTATACCAATATCAAATCCAAAGTCATATTTATTACCATAACTATCAGTTTGGTTATCGCTATATTTTTTTATTTTGTCATATTTTTGACTTTGATTATATTTTATTGGAGGTTTTATTTTAAGAACAGATTCAATAGAATCAGCAAAAAGGTGGTTAAAAGAAGATAGTAGTAATAAAATTAAAGTTACTATTTTCATTTTCCATCCTTTTTGAAGTCTATATACTATTTTTGATTAACTACAGTGTCTCTACTTTTATCTTTTGTATCAACCCAGATATTTGGAGTTGAACCTCCTGGTGTTAAGAAAATCTTAGCATCTTTGTTTTCTCTTAGGGCTTCGTTGAATTTTCCTTGAACTTCAATTTGTTGCATTTGAAGAAGACTAGGCGTTAAAGATTCAGCAATAACTTTATTTGCAACAGATTGTGCTTTCGCTTCAATAGCCACAGCATCAGCTCTACCTTGTGCTTCAATTCTTTTAGCGTCAGCTTCTCCAGTTGCAAGTGCAGCTCTTTTTTCAGCTTCTTGTTTAGCTCTTTGAACTTCGTATCTTACTCTTTCAGCTTCTTGGTTTGCTATTTGAACTTTTTCAATTTGTTCTTTTATTTTTTCAGGAAGAACAATCTCTTTTAATTGAACAGATTCAACAATAACTGCACCTTTAGATCTTTCATTTACTTTTTCTTTGATTAATCTATCAAGACTTTCAGCAACTTCATTTCTTTTCATAGGAAGAACTTCGGCATTGTATCCACCAAGAACACTTCTTGCAACTTCTCCAACAACTTGATTTACAATTTTATCTTCCCACGATGGTCCCCAAGTTGCAATAGTTTCAGGAACTCCACTTGCAATAATATTGTATTGAACAGTTAATTCAATAGAGATTGGTAAACCTCTTGAATCAAGAACATTAATAGCAGGGCTATTTTTGATACTTTGGTCAAATGAACCTACAGATTGTGTATTCATATATGTTAAAAGTCTAACTTTTGTATCAACAACAATAACTCTTTGAATTACAGGAATATAAAAATGGAATCCTGGATTTAAAGGTTCTTTATCATATTTTCCTGTTGTTGCTTTAATACCAACTTGTCCTGATTCAATAATAACAAATGGTTTAAACAAAAATAGTGCACCAATTAATATAATTACAAGGTATAGCAATCCTGCTTTTTTACCAAAATTTTTGAAAAATTCTGGAGTTTCAAATGGTGGTTGAAAATTTCCACCTCCTCCACCGTTAGGTTTATTTCCCTGCTGTCTGTTCTTAAAATAGTCGTTATCTATTGGCATAATCTTCCTTATTTTTTTTTAATCTAATATATTATTTAAAATTAGTTAATATATGTTAAATACTTAATGTATTTTGGATTTTTTCCAGTTACCACATCAAAATATGCAGATTGGATTTTTTCTGTAATAGGACCTCTACATCCAGCTCCAATAACTCTTGCATCAACTTCTCTAATAGGAGTTATCTCAGCTGCAGTTCCTGTAAAGAATGCTTCATCAGCTACATAAATCTCTTCTCTAGTTATTCTTCTTCTAATAACTTCAATTCCCATGTCATGTGCTAAATCAATTGCAGTTGCTTGAGTAATTGATTCTAAAGAGTTGTCATTTGGTGGAGATATTAATTTTCCATCTTTAACTATAAAGAAACATGCACCCGATGCTTCTGCAATATATCCTTGATCATCTCTTAGTAAAGCTTCATCATATCCAGCTTCAACAGCTTCAAATTTTGCCATTTGAGAGTTCATATAGTTTGCAACTGATTTTGCTTTTCCCATACCTGAAGTATTTGGAGTTCTTGTAAATGAAGAGATTTTTACTCTAACACCTTTTTTAAGACCTTCTTCTCCCAAATAAGCTCCCCACTCCCAAGCGGAAATTGATACTTGTACAGGTGCATCTTTATGATAAAGACCCATAACACCATAACCTAAATATACAAGTGGTCTAATATATGCTCCATTTGTTAACTCATTTTTTTGTAGTAACTCTACTTGAGCTTTGTTTAACTCTTCTAGTGAAAATGGAACATTCATTAATGTCATTTTTGAAGAGTTTAAAAGTCTTTGTGTATGCTCATTTAATTTAAAAATAGCACATCTTCCATCAACAGTTTTATAAGCTTTTGTTCCTTCAATAGCACCATTTCCATAGTGTAAAGTGTGACTTAGTACATGAACTTTTGCATCTTTCCAAGGAGTAAACTCTCCATCCATCCAAATATATTTTGATTCAGTCATTGCTTTTATTATCCTAAAATTAGATTTTAATCAATAATATTATCAAAAAGATAATTAAAATAAGTTCTAAGATTAAAAAATGTACTATTCGTAAAATATTTGGAAATAAAATGATAAAAAACCTGATACTAATTTTTATATTACTACTTTTTAGCTCTTGTGCAGTAAATCAAAATAGATTAGAGCCAATAAAAAAAGAGCCAATAGATGAAGAGCTTTTAAGCCATATTCGATATATATTATATTTAATTCAGATAAATGATTTGAAAAATCTAAATGAAACTTATATAAATAAAAACTATGGTTATTTTGAAGTAAATCTAAATGAGTTGGAAAATAAACCACAAATAATCAAAAAATATACAATTGAAGAAATTGATACTTATATTGAGAGTTTTGATATACAAAATATTGAAGTTTCATTTAATTGTAGCCCATATAATGATGCATTTTATGGGTGGAGTAAAGATGGAATTTTTATTTTTGAACCAAACACAAACTACTTAGATAGTTTTTTAAATGATAAAACTAAAGAAGAAAAAGAGTTTACAAAAAAAGTTAAAACTATTAGTTATGAAGTTGTTGCGACAAATAACACTATATTTTATATTACAAAAATTGATAAAAAATATTATATTACATTAATCGATAATTTAAAAACAAATTGTAGTAATGCTTTGATTCAAGCTTTTTAGCAATTTTAAAATATAATATAAACTTTAAATAAATATAAGAAGATGATATGAAGCAAAAAATAGAAGATTTAATAAAAGAGAAAGTTTTAATAATTGATGGAGCTATGGGAACACAGCTTCAAGCTTGTGAGATAGAAAAAGAGTTTTGGCAATTTGAGAATAAAGATTTAGAAGGTTGCAATGAGCTTTTAAATCTTACAGCTCCTCATATTTTGGAGACAATTTATGAAAACTATGCAATTGCTGGTGCAAATTTTATTAGCACAAATACATTTGGAAGTATGCCATGGGTTTTAGAAGATTATGACATAGGTCATATGTCTTATGAGTTGTCAAAATTAGCAGCACAAAGTGCAAAAAAGATTTGTGAAAAACATAGCACAAAAGATGAGCCAAAATTTGTTTTAGCATCTATTGGACCTGGAACAAAACTTCCTAGTCTTGGACATATTACTTATGATGCAATGTATGAAGGCTATAAAACTATGGCTTCTGGTTTAGTTGATGGTGGAACTGATGTTTTTTTACTTGAAACTTGTCAAGATCCACTTCAAATAAAAGCTGCACTTCATGCTTTAAATGACATTGCACCGCAAATTCCAATTATGGTTTCAGTGACAATTGAGTTAAATGGAACAATGCTAATAGGAACAGATGCACAAACAATTGCAGCTATTTTAAAACCATTTAATATTTTATCTTTGGGTTTTAACTGTGGAACTGGACCAATTCAAGTTCAAAAACATGTAAAAGCTTTGAGTGAAGTATCAAAATTCCCAATCTCAGTTCACGCAAATGCAGGACTTCCTCAAAACAAAGGTGGAAAAACTTTTTATCCAATGGGACCTGATGAGTTTACAGCTTTACAAAAAGAGTTTTTAAATATTAATGGAGTTGCATTTTTAGGTGGATGTTGTGGAACTACACCTCTTCACATAAAAACTTTAAGCGATGCAGTTAAAGAAATGATTCCAAAAAAACCAAATGGATTTTTAAAAGCTTCATTGGCATCACTTTTTAATATAGTTCCACTAAAACAAGAGCCAGCACCACTGCTTATTGGTGAAAGAAGTAATGCAACTGGAAGTAAAGCTTTTAGAGAGCTTTTAAAAGCAAATGATTATGAAGGAACTTTAAGTGTTGCTCAACAACAAGTTCGAGCTGGGGCTCATGTAATTGATGTTAGTGTTGGATTTGCTGGTCGTGATGAAACTGGCGATATGAATAAAGTTGTATCGCTGTATTCTCAAAAAATTTCACTTCCACTAATGCCTGATTCTACTCAAATAAAAGCACTAGAAGCTGCTTTAAAACAAATTGGTGGAAGATGTATAATAAACTCAGTTAATCTTGAAGATGGTGAAGATAAATTTGATGAAGTTTGCAAATTGGCAAAAAGGTTTGGAGCAGCTTTAGTTTGCCTTGTAATCGATGAGATTGGAATGGCAAAATCAAAACAAAGAAAACTTGAAGTTGCAGAGCGAATTTACAATTTATGTGTAAATAGACACGGTTTTGACCCAGCTGATTTAGTTTTTGATATGCTTACTTTTACAATTGGAAGTGGTGATGATGAGTATAGAACTGCTGGAATTGAAACTTTAGAAGCTATAAAAGAGTTTCAAATTCTTCATCCAGAAGTAGGAACAACTTTGGGGCTTTCAAATATCTCATTTGGTTTATCTCAAAATGCAAGAATTTATCTAAACTCAATATATCTTGACCACTGTGTAAAAGCAGGGCTAACGACTGCTATTGTAAATGTTAAACATATAATTCCACTAAATAAAATAAGTGATGAAGATAGAAAAGCTTGTGATGATTTGATATTTAACAACCAAGAAAACGGGGATCCACTATTTAAATTTATTGACCATTTTTCAAATGTTGAGTCACAAGATGAACAAAGTGATGAAGAGTATCAAAAAATGGAACCTATTGAAAAAGTTAAAAAACTTTTATTAGATGGTGACAAAGATAGATTACTTCCTTTAGTTTTAGAGTTAAAAGATGTTGTACCTCCTGAACTGATTGTAAATGAGTGGTTAATTGATGGAATGAAAATAATTGGAGAGCTTTTTGGAAGTGGTCAAATGCAACTTCCATTTGTCCTTCAAAGTGCTGAAACTATGAAAGCTACTGTTGATTCTTTAAATCCATTTTTACCCAAGCAAGAAAAAGATAGTGAAACAACTATGGTTATAGGAACTGTAAAAGGCGATGTTCACGATGTTGGTAAAAATTTAGTTGATATTATTTTAAGTAACAATGGTTTTAAAATTGTAAATATTGGAATAAAAGCAGATTTAAATCAGTTTTTAGAAGCTGCAAAAGAACACAATGCAGATGCTATTGGAATGAGTGGATTACTTGTAAAAAGTACAGCTGTAATGAAAGAAAACCTTGAAGAGATGCAAAAACTAGGAATTAAAATTCCAGTTATGCTTGGAGGTGCTGCTTTAACAAAAAGCTTTGTTGATGATTATTGCAGACCAATTTATGATGGTCCGATTTTTTATTGTCGTGATGCTTTTGATGGTGTTGTATCTATGCAAAGAATTGAAAAAGGTGGAGAGATTGATACAAAACTAGCTGCTGATTTAATTGAAAAAATTGATACAAGCGATAGAGTTGAAAAAGAGGAGGCTGTAATTCCTCCTTATGAAGAGATTTCTATGCCAAAAAGAGAGTTTATAGTTCCTCCATATTGGAATAAAGTTGCAAAAACTGGAGATGAACTAGATAAAGAGCTAATATTTTCTTGGATAAATCACAGAGTTTTATTTAGACAAAGATGGGGATATAAAAGAGGAAAACAAACTCCAGAAGCATTTATGAAATATGAAAAAGATGTTGTTGAGCCTATTTACTACTCTTTAAAAGATGAACTTATTTCAAAAAATATATTTGAACCGATTGCTATATATGAGTATTATCCATGTATTTCTTATGATAATAAACTATATATTTTTGATAAAAAATATCTTTACAACAATCTTGAAGAGGCAAAAAAAGTTCCACCTTTAAGTGAAGCTATAAAAGTTTTAGAGTTTCCAAGACAAAAAAGAAAACCTTTTAGATGTATAGCTGACTTTTTTGCAAATGATAGATTAGATGTTGTAGGATTTACACTTGCAAGTGCTGGACTTAAAATAAGTGATTATGAAAGAGAGTTTTATGATCGTGGTGAGTTTACAAAATATTATCAAGTTCACGGACTTGGAGTTGAATTAGCTGAAGCATTGGCTGAAGTTTTACATAAACAAATAAGGCTTGATTGGGATATTGTTCCTAAAGAGGGGCATAGATTAAGCGATGTTCAAATGAAGCAATATGTAGGTTGTAGATATTCACCTGGTTATGCAGCTTGTCCTGAGTTATCACAAAATAGAGATATTTTTGATTTGTTAAATCCTGAAAAATATGGAATTGAGCTTAGTGAAACATTCCAAATGCATCCTGAGCAAACTACTTGTGCAATTGTAGTTCATAACAAAGAAGCAAACTATTACAATGTTTAGATTTAAGAATTTAATTCTTAAATCTATTTTTGTTCAATTTTAATAGGCAATAAAATAGTAAATTTTGCGCCTTTGTAATTTATATTATTGTAAAAGAATTTATGGTTTTCTACAAAAATATTACCTTTTAGGTTATTATCTACTAATATTTTTGACATATATAGACCAATTCCTGTACCTTGAGATTTATGTTTTGTTGTGAAATATGGTTCAAAAATCCTAGATATAATCTCATCTTTTATACCCATAGCATTATCAAAAATTTCAATAACTATATTTTTTTGATTTTTTGAAATATTAATAAAAATATATCTTGGTTCTTCAGCTTTTAAATTTTTTAAAGCATCTTTTGCATTTGTAATGATATTCATAAAAATTTGAATCAAATCATTTTCAATAGTTAAAAACTCAAAATCATCTATATTTTTTATAACTTCAATATTCTTAGACTGCAAAGATGGATTTAAAATATCTAGTACTTTTTGTACTAAATGATTTATATTTATATTAGATGTAATTTTATCTTTATCCAAAAAGCTTCTAAAATCTTCAATAGTGTTACTTAAATATGATACAGAAGATTTTATATGATTTATTGAATCATATAAATCTTTATCTTCTAGCATATTTAGATTTTTTTTAAGCTCCATTCCTGAAGTACAAATACTAATAGTTGATAGTGGTTGTCTCCATTGATGAGCTATATTTTCAAGCATTTCACCCATTGCTGCCATTTTTGATTGTTGTAAAAGAATTTTATTGTTCTCTTCATTTTGTTTTATCTCAAAAGCGACTCTATTTTCTAGCTCTTGATTTGTTTTTTTCAGTAAATAAGCTCTATAAATAATAGCTAAAATTAAAAATATAGCTAAGATAATAATAAATAGCTTAAGAACTGTATCTTTATCAATACTATTTTGATAGTTTATATATACCCATTTATTAAAAAAATCATGTTTCTGATTTTCGTTTATTGAATTCAAAGCTTTATCTAAAATTGATGCAAGAGTTTTATTTTCAATATTTGTTGCCATATAAAGTTTTAGATTTTCATCTATTTTTCCAGATACTTTGATATCTCCTACAAAATGATTTTGTATCTCATATCCAATAACAGCAAGAGAGTCAATAGCAGCATAAACTTCACCTTTTCTTACAGCTTCTAAAGCTTGATAAAGATTTGCATACTCTACAAAACTAATATTTTTATATCTGTTTTTTATTATATTACTTGTTGCAAAATCTTTAACAAGAGCAATTTTAACTCTTTTTAGAGTTTTTAAATCTTCAATAAAAGGTTTAGAAATATCTGTAGCAATCACAAAAGGGAAATCCAGATAAGGATTTGTAAAATTTAAAAGCTTTTCTCTATTTTTCTTATCTGCAATTGTTGTTAAGATATCACACTTATTTTCTACAACTTTTTCAAAACTTTCGTGCCAATTTAAAGTTGGTACAAAATTTAATTCTATATCTAAATTTTTTGAAATTTCTACAAGATACTCTTCTATAATTCCAATATGTTTATTATTTAAAGTAGCTTCAAATGGCATTAAATCGTTATGAGAACAATAAGTAAAAGATTTTTTTGTTTTTAAATACTCTTTTTCTTCACTATTTAGTTCATTTTGAAAATTATTATGTAAAATAAAACTATTTAAATCTATATCATTTTTTATTAAACCCATTACTTTATATGTATTTATGATTAGATTCATTTTTTCATCAGAAATGGTTCCAATATTTCCATTTTTATCAAAAATAATTTTTTTTATCTCATTTGCTTCAAAAAGTAGTGCTTCTTTACTTTTATTTAGTGGATTATATTTCTCAAAAACAATATCAACACTTTTTTCAATATTTTCAAATGCCCATTTCCAACCATCTATTGAAGCTTTATAAAAATCATATACAATTTTTGGGTTTTTTTGTGCAAATTCACTATTTGTAAACATAATATTTTCGTAAAAGTCAAATCCATAATCTTTTGGGTAGAAAATTTTGCTTTCATAACCTTTTTCTTTTAATAAAAAAGGTTCATTTGTAGTATAAGAAGCCATTAAGTCTGTTTTTTTAGTTATTAAATCATCAATATTAAAAGAGTGAGGAATTAGTTTTACATATTTAATATCAAAGTTTTGACTACTAAACATAGCTTGTAAATTTGCAAAATTTAGCTGCTCATCTGCAATCATCAAGTTTTTATCTTTTAAATCTTTAATTGAGTCTATATTTGAATTTTTTAAAGCCAAAATCACAAGAGGTGAAGTTTGAAAAATAGCTCCAAATATAGATATATCTGCACCATTTGATTTATGAACTATTAAAGAGCTAGAACCAAGTCCAAAAGTTGCTCTATTTTGTGTAACTTCTTCTAATACATTTGTTTCATTTTGAAATTTTTTAAACTCAACATCAAGTCCAACTTTTTGATAAAAGCCTTTCTCTTTTGCTATGTAAAATCCAGCAAATTGAAACTGGTCAAGCCACATAAGTTGAAGTGAAACTTTTTGCAAATCTGTTGCATATAGGTATTTGAAAAGTAAAATAAAAATAAATATCTTTTTCAAAATCAACCTTAAGTTTAAAATTTTAACAATTATTATAGCAAACTAAGGTAGAATTATCACAATTTATTTGAGGAAATATTATGAATAGAGAAAAAAATATCAAAAATTATATATTAAATTACATTTATACAACTTCAAAGCAGCCAATTTTATTAAAAGATATGTTGGTTGCTTCAGTTCAGTTTAGCAATGATATGGAAGTTGATAGTTCAAGATTAGGTTTTAGATTAAGATTAACAAGAGCATATCTTGTTTATGTTTGGTTAGTTTTAGCAGTTCTTTTACCTATTTCTCTTCTTACACATAAATTGCTTGCAAAGATAGATGCACATATATCAATAGTTGGTGGAATGGTTATCACAGCACTTATATTTATGGGATTTAACTATTTTAAAGATATTATAAAAAAGGAAATGACAAAAAGTAGGCTTAAAAAGGCTTGGAATTTACATTTTCCATTTTTTGATTATGAAGAGTATTCTAATAAAGTAAATGAAATTTTTGAAGAGGCTATGAGAGAAGAGATTTCAAAAAGAGATTTACAAAAATATATTTTAGATAGATTGACTAATATTTAGTAATCTATCTTTTATCTAAAACAGCATCTAAAGCTAGTTTTGTATTTTCCCATCTATTTTGAGAATTTAGCATTACTAGTAAAATATCTTTTTTCCCATCTTTTGCACGAGCAATTAAACAAGGTCCAGCTTTACTTGTATAACCAGTTTTAACTCCAATCATATATTTCTCTTTTGGAAGAAGTTTATTGCTTGTATGTGCAAAGTAAGATCTTTTTGTATTTATTGCTTTAAAGCTATAACTCTCTTTTTTTACAATATTATTAAAAGTATTGTTTTTTATAGAGTATTCTGTAAGTTTTAATAAATCACTTGCAGTACTTTTGTGATTTGGAGCATCAAAACCACAAGGATTTTGAAAGTTAGTATTTTTCATACCTAGTTTTTTTGCTTTTGTATTCATCATAGTTACAAATTTTTGTTTGCTCCCATTTCCAAGATAAATCGCAATTGCATTTGCTGCATCATTTGCTGATTTTATCATAGCAGCATTTACTAAATCTCTTAAATAAAATTTCTCACCAACTCTAAAATTCATAATTGTAGGTTCAACTTTTTTCATCTCAGCAGTAATAGTAACAATACTATTCATTTTACCACTTTCAATCGCTAAAATTGATGTCATAATTTTTGTTAAACTAGCTGGTCTTATTAGCTGATTTGCATCTTTTTGGAAAATTAACTGTTTTTTGTTTAAGTCTTTTACTATAATTGAGTCTAAATCTTTTTCGATTTTTTGAAAAACTTTTGCATCATTGTACGCAAGGGCAAGCAGTGGGCTTAAAAGCAAGACAAATATTTTTAAAAAGTTTTTCATGAAGTTTCCTGTGTATTTTTTAGAATTTGCATTATATTGAAAAAAAAATTAAATAAAGCTATCAAATAGGGCTTTTGACTCTTTATTCCTTATTTTCTTTAGCTCCATATCTATATATTTTCCAATAATCATCTGTTCTTGTTTAAAAGCCAAAGTTATTTTTCTTTTTGTTGGTCGTGATTCATATATAAAAAAACCTGCTTCATACATAGATAATCTTATATTTGTAGAGATTGCATAAGTTGTAATAATTGTATTTTTTTTACATATTTTATAAATATCAAGAAAATACTCTTTTGTCCAAAGCTCTTTATTTACATCACTTGAAAAAGCATCTTGATATACTATGTCAAAAAAGTTTTTTGGAAAAGTTCTTATGTATTTTCTTGCATCACCTATAAAAATCTCTATTTTTATTTTTTCATCTTCATATTTTTGATTATTTGAGAGTTCATTTATTATATTTTTAAACTCTTCAAACTCTTTTGGAAAAGTAAAATCTTTTAAAGATTTTATTAAATCAAAATCAAATTCAGGAGAATAAATATTTATTTTAATATCAAGATTATTTTTTAAAATATAATAAATAGTTGCAAAAGTGTTGTACCCTAAACCAAAACAAATATCCAAAATATTTAACTCTTTTTTATCTTGAAAATATGTAAATGCTGGAATAATATGTTTATGTAAAGCTTCACTTAATCCACCATCTTCTGTATTGTGAAAGTGTTGATTATATTTTAAAGAAAAAAGAGTGTGGCTACCATCACTTGTGGTAACCAGTTTGTCCTCTATCAAGTTTAGTTTCCTAAACTTGATAGTTTCTCTTCGCTTAAAAATAGTTTTTCATTTGACATAACTCCAATATTTGAAGCTAAAATATCACGTGCTATATCTTTTGCTTCAGGAAGTGAGTGCATAGCACATGTTCCGCATTGGAAAATATTTAGTTCTGGAATATCAGTTTGTTTTTCTACTTTTAAAACATCTTCCATAGATTTTTTCCAAGCAGTTGCTACCTCTTCCTCTTTTGGAGTTCCTATTAAACTCATGTAAAAACCAGTTCTACAACCCATTGGTGAAACATCAATTATCTCAACTGTAGGAGAATTTAAATGATTTCTTATAAATCCAGCAAAAAGGTGCTCTAAAGTATGAATACCTTTTTCACTTAACATTTTTTCATTTGGTACACAAAATCTTAAATCAAAAACTGTAATAGCATCACCTTTTGGTGTTTGCATAACTTTTGCAACTCTTACTGCAGGTGCTGGCATAATTGTATGATCAACTCTAAAACTATCTAATAATGGCATTTTGTATCCTTTTATATATTTATTAAAATTTTGAAAAATTATAGCTAAAGAAATTTAAAGGTAGTTTTCATAAAAAAGATTATTTTTGTAAATTTTGGATAATATAAATTATTTTAATTTAAAAGAGAAAATAGTAAAAATTATGAAAAGTATAGAATATTTTATTTTAGAAAAACAAGAAGATGGATATAAACTAAATCTTTTAAATATTTGGAACAAAGATACTTTACCAGATATTATAGAAAATATAAAACAATCAAATATCTCAAAAACTAAAAATTTAATTGTAGATTTTGAAAATTTACAAGAGCTTGATAGTATTGCTATTATTTATTTAATCTCATTTTTAAAAAAATTTAAAAAGCAAAATATTTCATATTTGAACTTTGAAAAGTATGAGCAAATTTTTGACTTTTATCAAAAACATTATCAAAATGAGTTTCTTAAAGAGAAAAAGATATTAAATAGATTTTTTGAAAATGTTGGAAAAAAAGTATATGAAATATTAAAATCTACAAAACTATTTATAGATTTTGTAGGAAAAGTTTTTTATTTTCTTTTTTATTTAGTAGTTAATCCAAAAAATATTAGATTTAAAGCTACTTTAAAATATATTGAAACATCAGCAGTAGATGCACTTTTGATTGTTGCTGTGACTGCTTTTTTGGTCGGAGTTGTTATTGCTTATCAAGGAGCAGTTCAGCTTGAAAAGTTTGGGGCAAATATTTTTGTAGTTGAGATGATAAGTATCACCATGTTTAGAGAGATAGCACCACTTGTAACTGCTATTGTAATAGCTGGAAGAAGTGCAAGTAGCTATACAGCAGAAATAGGAGCTATGAAAATAACAGAAGAGATAGATGCTATGCGAACTATGAATTTCGAGCCAATAATCTTTTTAACAATTCCTAGAATTTTTGCTTTGTGTGTATCTTTGCCACTTTTGGTATTTTTTGCAGATATTGTTGGAGTAATGGGTGGAATGGTAATCGCATACACAAGTTTAGATATCACATATATAGAGTTTATAAATAGGCTTCAAAATGAAGTTCCTGTAAAACATTTACTACTAGGAGTTTTTAAAGCTCTATTTTTTGGATTTTTTATAGCAATTATTGGTTGTTTTAGAGGTTTTCAAGTTGAAAACAATACTACAAGTATTGGAAAATATACAACTATGAGTGTTGTAAATGCAATATTTGTGGTTATTTTACTAGATGCAGTTTTCTCTGTAATATTTACTCAAATGGGAATATAAGATGGAAATAATAAAAGTTTCAAATCTTCACACAGCTTTTGGAGATAATATTGTACACAATAATATATCTTTTAGTGTAAATGAGGGTGAAATATTTGGAGTTTTAGGTGGAAGTGGAAGTGGAAAGAGTGTTTTGGTAAAACAAATAGTTATGCTAAATCAGATACAAAAAGGTAAAATTGAGATTTTTAATAAAGATATTTCAAAACTAACAATAAATGATTTAGAGAGTTTGAAGCTAAATTTTTCTTATCTTTTTCAATTTGGTGCTTTGTACTCTTTTTTAAATGTGATTGAAAATATAAGTGTGATGTTAAAAGAGTATACAAATTTACCAAAAGATTTGATAGAAAAAATTGCTTACACAAATTTGGATATAGTTGGACTTCCAAAACATACAGCAAAACTATATCCAAGTGAACTTAGTGGTGGAATGAAAAAAAGAGTAGCCCTTGCAAGAAGTCTTGCAATGCAACCAAAACTTCTATTTTTGGATGAGCCAACAAGTGGATTAGATCCTGCTAGTACACAAAGTATAAATGAGCTTTTGCTATATTTAAAGAGAAATCTAAATATCACAACAGTTATAATAACCCACGATTTAGAGACAATAAAAACAGTTCTTGATAGGTTTATAATTATAAAAAAAGAAAAAATATTTGATGGAAATATAAATGAAGCTATGAGTTCTAAAGATGAGTTTATACAAGATTTTTTAACACATAAAAAGGCAGATTGATGGATACAAAGATTAATTTTTTTAGAATAGGTTTATTTGTAAGTGTAATATCTTTTTTACTAATTATTGCAATATTTTGGTTAGGAAAGTATGGTTTGGAAGATAAAAAATATGATACATATTATATACATTTTGATGAATCTATTTCTGGATTAAATATAGGTTCACCTATAAAATATAAAGGCTTTGATGTTGGACTTGTAAAAAATATAAAGATAAGTCCTCATAATTCAGAGAAAATTGAAGTAGAAATACAGATTCAAAAAGGAACTCCATTAAAAGAGGATAACTATGCAATTTTAGGAAATCTTGGAATTACAGGTCTTAAATATGTAGAGTTAAAAGGTGGAAGTAATGAAGCAAAACCTTTAGAGGAAAATGAGTATGGTATAAAAATAATAAATTCAAAAAAATCAGCTTTGAGTAATCTTGTTGATTCAACTGAAGATATTACAAAAGAGCTTACTTTTTTACTTCACTCTTTTAGAGATGTTTTAAATGAAGATAATTTAAAAAACTTCTCAATGCTTCTTGAAAATAGCCAAAAAAGTATGGCAAATATTGAAAAGTTTTCTGATTATTTAGTAAAAAATCAAAACAATATTGATGAACTTTTACTAAGTATGAAAAACTTTGCTACTATTGGAAGCTCATCTTTTGTGAGTGTAAAAACTTCAGCTGATAATTTTAAAGCACTAACAACAAAAATGAAAGAGGATTTTGACAAAGGAGCTTTTGATATAAAAGGGATGGCTCAAGATAGTATTAATAATCTAGAAACAGTTTTAAAAAATTTGGATAATACTTTAAATCAAACTCAAGACTTAATGAATAATCTAAATGAAAGCCCAAGTGATTTGATATTTAAACAAAAGGCAATAAAATATGGACCAGGAGAGAAAGATGATGAAACAAAGTAAAATTTTGTTTACAAGTAGAAGTACAGTTTTAGTTTTTTTAATATTTTTTATATTTAGTGGATGTGGATTAAAACAAGAAAGTTTATCTATAAATCATTATTCAATAGATTTTAAAACTCAAAAAAAAGCTGAGGTTTCAAAATTAAAATCAATTTTAATAGAAGAGGTAAATGTAAATAGAAGTTTTAATCTAACATCTATTTTTTATAGTACAAAACCATATTTATTTGAAGAATATGCACAAAATAGATGGATAAATCTGCCTTCAAATATGATTTATAATCAATTAACAGACTCATTTTTAGCAAGTAATATTTTTGAAAATGTAGTTTTAAGAGATAAAAAAATAGAACATGAATATAGTTTAAAAACTGAAGTTATAAAACTTTATCAAACTTTTGAAGAAGAAAAATCTTATGCAGTTTTAAAACTTAAGTTTGATTTAGTAAAAGATAATAAGGTTTTAAAATCTTTTAATTTTGATAAAAAAGTATTATGTAAATCAAACAATGCCTATGGTTTTGTACAAGCTTCAAACAAAGCTTTTGAAGAGAGTATAAATAGTTTGCTGAGTAGTTTTTGATTTTTATTTATAAAAATTATAAAAGATATTAACTACTTTAGCCTTTTAGCAATAATTGGAGCAATATTCATAACCAAAAATAGTCTTACAATATGGTGCAAAGTTATATAAGGTAAATTTGCACCAACCAAAAGAGCAATTAAATTTATCTCAGTTTGACCACCAGGTCCAAAAGCAAGTAATATATCTAAAGTAGAAAAAGCAAAAAAGTGATGAATAATAAAAATAAATATTGCACACAAAATTATCAAAATAACAAAATGTCCCAAAGTAGCAACTAAAGTATTAAAAATAGTCTTTAAATCAACATTTTTAAATGTAAAACCTATAATTGAGCCAAAAACAACTTGAATAAATTTAAGTAACTCATCTGGTATATGTGTAGTTACAAATCCACCTGAATATAAAATAATACTTACAATCATAGGACCAATCAAATATGCAGCTGTTAGTTTTATCTTTTTTGCAAATATTGCTGCAATTATTCCAAAAATATAGATATATAAAAACTCTAAAATATCTATATTTTTTATTGGTGTTGTTAAAAGCTGGTTACCACGAATATCTATTTGAAAAATATATTGAATAATAAAAGGCAAAGATACAACTACGAAAAATAGTCTTGAACTTTGCATTAAAGTTATTTTTGCAGTATTTGCTTTTAGCTCTTGCCCAATTATAACCATCTCAATTACACCACCTGGCATTGAGCCTAAATATGAAGTTTTTAAATCATATTTTAAAACTTTATAGTAATAGTATGTTCCAAAAAATATAATCAAAATAGTAAATGGAATAACCAAAAGTAGACTAATAGTGTATTGTGGAATATGATTTAAAATTGCTGGAGTAAAAGCACTTCCAATTGCTAAACCAATTAAAATTCTTGCAGGTGCTCCAAATATTTTTGGGCTTTGTATTGGAATTTTTTCAAATCTTATTAGCAAACTTGTAGTAAAAATACTTCCTAAAAGCCAAGGAAGTGGAAAATTTAAATATATAAAAATAATTGAACCACAAAAAGCTGCTAGCAAAGCTAGTAGCATTTGAAAAATATTTTTTATCATTTAAAGTAGAAAGATATGTTTTACAGCTTCTAAAGAGTCTTTTTTTACAATATTAGTATATTTTAAAAGTTCTTCTTCATTTGAGTAACCACATAGTACTGCCACAGAGTTTATAGAGGCATTTGAAGCAGAGATTAAATCAAGTTTTGTATCTCCTACCATAAAAGCGTGATGTTTTTTATCATCATATTTTAAAGCATTCAAAGCCTTTAAAATTGGCTCTTCATGTGGTTTTGGATTTTGCACATCTTCTCTTCCAATTATTACTTCAAAATGTTTTAAAATATCAAAGTTTTCTAATATTGGAGTTGAGTAGATTCTTGTTTTTGTAGTAACCACTCCAAGCCTTGCAAATTTTGAAGCTAAAGTAACTGCTTCAAAAGCATTTTCAAGTAGTAGCGTTTGAGCAACTGAAATATCTTTATATCGCATCTTATAACTATCTACAAAATCCCAAACTATTTTTCTATCTACACCCAAATTTTCAAACATAATATCAAGTGGATATCCAATTTGTATTTTTATATCTTCAATAGTTCCTTTAAAATCAAAATTGTGTTTTGAAAATGCATGTAAAAATGTATCAGTTATTGCATCTGTTGAATCTATTAAAGTACCATCTAAATCAAATAAAATAATCTTCTCTTTTTTGTTCATAAAACTATTCCTTACTCTTTTATTTCCCAATCTTTTTGATTGTGCATAATACCTATAAATGCTGGTTCAATATTTTCTATCTTTTTATTAATAGCAGTTATTCCATCTGGAATATACAAAAATAGATATGGTAAATCATTGGCAACGATTTTAAAAATTTCTTTATAAATTTCACCAAGTTCATCTTTATTTATAGTTCCACTTCCTTTTTCTATTAGCTCATCAACTTTTTCATTTTTGTAATTTACTAGATTAAATCCACCTAGCTTTGCACTTTTACTATGCCAAAGAGGATAGGCATCTGGCATTAAAGCCAAAGACCATCCTAAAAGTACAGTTTCAAATTTTCGTGGATGAACAACAGTATTTAAAAATGCTTGCCATTCCATAACTCTTATTTTCATCTGGACACCAATTTTTGAGAGTTGATATTGAAGAATTTGAGCAGTGTTTATTCTTATATCATTTCCTGTGTTGGTAACCACTTCAAAAATCAAAGGATTCTTTTCATCATATCCAGCCTCTTTTAATAAAGCTTTTGCTTTTAATAAATCTTGAGTTATAGGTTTTACTTCATCATTGTAAGCAAAAGAGTTTGGCATAAATGGTCCATTGCAAACTTCTCCATATCCAAAAAATAAAATATCAACCAACTCTTGCCGATTTATAGCAAATGATAAAGCCTGTCTTACTTTAATATCTTTAAATTTAGGATTTTCTAAATTAAATCCTAAATATGTAAATCCAAAACTAGCTCTATTTAAAATTTCAAAATTATCTTTAAAGCTATTATCTATTTGTCTTGAAACTTGCATTGGAGTTAATGAGCCAATATCAAGTTTGTTCTGTTTTAAATACAAAAAAGATGTATTTGGGTCTGGTAAAAATTTATATAAAATCCTATCTATTTTTGGACGACCATCAAAAAAATCATCATTTGCAATAAGTTCTATATCACTTGCTGTTTTAAACTCTTTTAGTTTATATGCACCTGTTCCTATTGGATTTTTATTAAAGCTACTTGTCATAAGATTTTTTTCATCTTTTAAAATATGATAAGGCAAAAGTCCAACCATCCAAATCTCTAAAGCTTTAAAATATGCTTTTTTATACTCAATTTCAACAGTTAAATCATCAATTGCTTTTACACTTTGCACTTCACTAAAATTTGATTTTATTGAGTTAAAAACAGTCGGGTTTATTATTTGTTCATAAGTAAAAACAACATCCTTTGAAGATAGTTTTTCTTTGTCATGCCATAAAACATTATCTTTTAGTTTAACAATAAGTTTTGTAGGTGTTTCAAAAGTGTATGAAGATGCTATTTCAGTTGTTATATTTCCATCTTTATCATATTTAAAAAGTCCATTAAAAAGCCAATCAGATATTTCACCACTTGCACTATCATTTGCTAAAATAGGATTTAATCTACTGGGACTTGAACTCATAGATAAATTTAGAGTACTTGCTTGCATATTTACAAAAATAGCAAAAAATATTAAAGAAGTTATTAAAAATTTCATTTTGTATTGTATAGTTTTTTTATAAAAAGTATTATAAATTGGCTTTTCATTTTTCTTTGTGATAGAATTGCCTTTTTATTAATATATTTTAAGGCATTACTTTGATAAATAATTTAGTTGATATTTTAAATAATACAAAAAAACAGAACCCATTAATTCATCACATTACAAACTATGTTACAGTAAATGATTGTGCAAATGTAACTTTAGCAGTTGGTGCAAGTCCTGCTATGGCAGATGATGAAGCAGAAGTTGAAGAGTTTGTGGATATTGCTTCAGCTCTTTTAATAAATATTGGAACATTAAATAAAGATATAAAAAATTCTATAATAAAAGCATGCAAAAGAGCTAATGAAAAAGGAGTTCCAGTTATTTTAGATCCTGTTGGTGTAGGTGCTTCTAAGTTTAGAAAAGATTTTGTAAATGAACTATTTGAAACATCTAAAATATCTTGTATTAGAGGAAATATTTCTGAAATAAAATCTATTTTAAATTTAAGTTCAAATAAAAAAGGTGCTGATGCTTCTAAAGAAGATTTGGAATCAATTGATAATACATTAAATATAGCAAAAGAGTTAGCAAATAAGTTAGGTTTAGTTGTTGCAATTACTGGCGAAATTGATGTTATATCTGATGGGAAAAAAGTAATTGCAATAAAAAATGGTAACCATCTTTTACCATATATTACAGGAACTGGTTGTATGTGTAGTTCTTTGGTTGCTAGTTATTGTGGAGCTTCTAAAGATAAAATATATGAAGCTACAATTTTAGGAGTAATTACAATGGGAATTGCAGGTGAAATTGCTTATGAAAATAGTAATAATAAAGGACTTGGAACTTTTCATAAAGAGTTATTTAATGCAATAAGTAATTTTAATCAAGAGATATTAATAAAAAAAGCAAATTATCAAGAGATAAAATAATTATAAAAGGAATAAGAAATGTCATTTTCAAGACAATTAAAACAAAAAGCTATAAAAGTTTGGGAAGATGGTTATAACCATCCATTTGTACAAGAGTTAGGAGCTGGAACTTTAGATAAAGATAAGTTCAAATTCTATTTACTACAAGATTATTTATATCTTTTAGAGTATGCAAAAGTGTTTGCCTTAGCTTTGACAAAAGCAAATGATGAGAAGATGCTTGGAAATCTTAGTGCTATTACAAAAGCAACTTTAGTTGATGAGATGAAGCTTCATCATTTGTATATGAAGGAGTTTGGTATTAGTGAGGAAGAGGTTAAAAATGTAAGAGCAAGTTTGTTTAATAGAACTTACACAGCAAATATGCTTGCAACTTCTTTAAAAGGTGATTTAGCAGAAACTTTAGCAACTGTATTTCCTTGTGCTTGGACATATTGTGATTATGGGAAAAGATTAAAAGAGCAATACAAAGATACTCTTGAAAACAATTTCTATAAATCTTGGATTGATACTTATTCGTCAAGTGAATTTGAAGAGTCATTTGAGTGGTTTTATGATGCACTTGATGAGCTTGTAAAAAACAAAACTGAAGATGAGAAAAAAGTGGTTGAAGATATATTTATTTCAAGTGTTGAGTTTGAATATATGTTTTGGGATATGGCTTATAATAAACAGATGAGTTATATGAAAAATAGTTAAAGAAGAGCAAAAATTGCTCTTTTTTTTAAATTAATCTTGCTTTATCCAATACTCAAAAAGTGGGTCACAAATATAGTAAGCTAAACCATTTTTATCAATAATATCTTTTTTCACAAGCCCATTTAATGCAACTTGAAAAGAAGCAGATTTTATATGATATTTTGCAAAATATTGCTCATCATAAAGTGAAATTCCATTTTTTTCTACTACTATTTTTAAAGCTTTTTTTTGATTAATTGTAAGATTATCCCATTCCATTGTAAATAAATCTTCTTCTCTCTCTATTACAGTTTTTAAAGTTTTATAAAATATATCATCATTTACTTCTTTTTCGCAATTATTCCATAGTTCATAAGCAAACTGTTGAGTATAATAAGGGAAACCTTTTGTAAGTAAGAATATTTTTTCTATAAAGATATCATCAATATTTTTATTTGTATTTTTAAATTTTGATTTTATAAAACTATTCCACTCATTTTGTTTTATCTCTTCTATTTTAAAATGTTTTACAGATTTATAAAAAGGGCGATTTTTATTTAAAAACATTTCGTGTAGTAAGCTTTTTTTACTACCCATAAAAATATATGAAACTTTATTGCTGTGATGTTGAATAACACTTCTTATTTTTGCTTCAATATCAAAATTTACAATCTCTTGAAATTCATCAAAAATTACAACAATTTTTTGTCCATTTTTTGCAAATTCAAAAGGAATATTTAGTACCTCTTCTAAAGTTTTTATACTATCTTCACCATTCAAAGCAAGTGAAAAATTTGGATTTCCAGCCAAATCAAAACTAACATTTATATTTGGTCTTATTTGGATTACATTTTTAAAAAAATTTACAATTTTATCTGTTGGTTCTTGTAAGCTTTTTGCTAGAATATTAAAATACTTGTTTATAAAATCATCTAATGTTGATAGATACATTAAATCCAAAAAAACATACTTGACTTTATTCTCTTTTAGCTCTTCAACAGTTTTTAGTACAAATGATGTTTTACCAAATCTTCTAGGAGCATAAATAAGTAAATTTAAACCCGAATTTATATCTGTTTTTAACTCTTTTATCTCATCAACTCTATTGCAAAAATGCTCATTTAAAACTGCTCCACCGTAGTAAAAAGGGTTTTTTAACATTTTAAACTCCATTATGTTTTAAACATAATATCTAAAACATAATAAATTTAAAGAGTTAAACTGAAAAAATAGGCATAAAAAAAGGAAGCGATAAAAATCGCCTCCTTTGAGAAATAAAGAAAAATACCAATTATCTTTTTGAGAATTGAGAAGATTTTCTTGCTTTCTTTCTTCCGTATTTCTTTCTTTCAACAGATCTAGCATCTCTTGTAAGTAATCCATAAGGTTTTAAGATAGTTCTAAATTGCTCATCGAAAGCAACTAAAGCTCTTGAAATTCCGTGTCTAGCAGCATCAGCTTGAGCTGAATATCCACCACCTAGAGTTTTTACAATGATATTTACACTTGATTCTTGTTTTGAAACATGTAAAGGTTGCATTACTCTTTTTTTAATTGAATCATGACCACCAAGCCATTGATCTAAAGATTGTCCATTTATAGTTAGTTGTCCGTTTCCATTTTCTAACCAAACCTTAGCTATTGCTGTTTTTCTTCTTCCAGTTGCATATACTTTTGCCATTACTATTATCCTTTAATTTGAGCAGTATGAGGGTGTTCACTTCCTGCATATACTTTTAATTTTTTTAACATAGCTTTACCAAGAGTAGTTTTTGGAAGCATACCTCTAGTAGCTAATTTAAACAGTTTTTCAGGGTTTTTCTCAATCATATCTGACATTTTGTGAGTTTTAGTACTTCCAAAATAACCTGAGTGAGTATAGTAATTTTTAACTTCTAATTTAGCACCAGTAAATCTAGCTTTACTTGCATTGATAATAATTACATAGTCACCACAATCAACATTTGGTGTAAAACAAGGTTTATTTTTTCCTCTTAATATTGTAGCAACTTCAGTAATTATTCTTCCGAATACTTTACCTTCAGCATCTACTACAACCCAAGATCTTTCGATTTCGTTGGCTTTAGCCATTTGAGTAAATTTCATTTATCAACTCCCTTTCAATATTAAGTTGGAATAATATTTAAGTTATACTTAGCTTTTGCTTAAATTAAGTATAAATTAATAATATATTTTAAAAGTTGAACCAATTCCGATTTTAGAGGTAATTTCTAATTTAAAATGATGAATATTTAAAATAGATTTAACTATAAAAAGTCCTAAACCTAAAGAATTGTTCCAGTTGTTGCTAGTTGCTCTATAATATTTTTTAAAAATATTTTCCAAATTTTCTTGAGAAATTCCAATTCCTTTATCAATTATAGACAATGAATTTTCATTTATTTCTATAGTTACATCTTCTTGAGAATATTTTAAAGCATTTTCTATTAGATTTGAAATAGCAATTCCTATTAAAATCTCATCAGCATTTATCTCTTTATTCATTCCTAAAACGTTTATTTCTCTATTTTTATATTTTATTTTTAAATCGCTAATAGAGTTTTCTACTATTTTTTTAATAGAAACTTTGTTTAAAACTAGTTTGTGATTGCTATCTTGAAGCTTCAAAGTAAGTCTTAGTTTATCAACTATTTGTGACATTTTATTTGAGTTTGATAATATTTTATTTAAAAACTTTATTTTTAAAGCCTGTGATAAATTTTCATCTTCTATTAAAGTTTGACTATATCCTGAAATTATTGCTATTGGATTTTTAAATTCGTGAGAAATAGCAGAGATAATATCATCTTTTTGTCTATTTGCTAAAGTTAATTTTGCAGTGTGTTTTGCTTTTATCTCATCTTTTTTTGATAGTTTTTTTGCAACTTTGTTTAGAAGTTTTGCTATTTTATAAAATTCAAAAGTATAATTTGATTGTAAAAATATTGGTTTTTTCTTACTAGTTATCTCTTTTAAGAACTGTAATATTGAGTCCGTTTCTCTTTGTATTTTGATACTTATAAAGTAAGTTGAAACAAATGCAATTATTAAGAAAAAAGATATATAGATAAAAATTTCAAAAGTTAATTTTTTGAAATTATCAGTAATTTTATTTGTATAATCAGCCATTCTTAGGTAGTAAGTTTCTTTATTAAAAGATACTTTTTTTGCTATATATATTAAATCTTTGTTTAGAGTTTCAGATAATCTTGTATCTTTTCCAAGACCTATATTTTTTGCTTCAATAATCTCAACTCTATTTGAGTGGTTTTTTATATTTTCAATATTTTTGTGACTTTCTGCTACTACTTCACCATTTTCATTTATAATTGAAATTCTTAAGTTCAGTTTTTTACTTAAATCTTTAATAATATCTTTAATACTATTTATATCTTTTGTATCTTCTAAAATTACAGATAATATATCTATATTTTGGATTAAGTTTTTTTCAATTTGATTTAAGTAGAGATTTTTCGCCCAAAAATAAATAGTAATAGTAAGAGTTATTAAAATGGCAATAAATATTGCAAGGTAAGTTCGTAAAAAAAGTTGATGAATTTTTAACAAAAAATATAACCCTCTCCTCTAACTGATTTTATATAGTTTTTCTTTGAATTAGGATCTATCTTATCTTTTAATCTTTTTATAGCAACATTTACTGTTTTTTCTTGTTTATCAAAAGAGTCTTCCCAGACTTTTTCTAGTAAATACTCTCTAGAAAGAAGAATATTTTTATTTTTTATAAACTCTAAAAGAAGAGTAGTTTCAAGAGAAGTTAGCTCAATGTCTTTATCTTCAATACAGAATGTTTTACTTGAAAAGTTATAAACAATATCTTTTACTTTTAAAACTTCAATATCATTTGAAGATCTTTTTATTACAGATTTAACTCTAGCTAGTAGTTCTTGTATATTAAATGGTTTTGTAATATAGTCATCTGCATGTGCTTCAAATCCATCTAAAATATCCTCAGATTTATCTTTTGCTGTAACATAAATAACTGGGTTTTGATAACCATTTGCTCTTAACTCTTTTATAAAAGATGTACCTTCTATATTTGGAAGATTTCTATCCATTAGAATTAAATCTATCTTCTCTTCATCTAAAACTTTTTTTACATTTTCATTTGCATTCAAAAATCCAATAGTTTCATATCCCTCTTTTTGTAAAGTATATTCAAGAAGTTCAAGAATATCTTCTTCATCTTCTATTATTAAAATTAATCTATTTTTACCTTCAAGCATAATTTCACTTTGTTTCATCATCTTTTATTTCATCTATTTTTCTATTTTCATCATTTCCAAATGGAGAGAATTTAATAGCCAATATTCTGAAAATAAAAAATATAAAAATAACAAATAATAAAAATACAATATCAAAATAATCTTTACTTTTATTTGCTGAAAGAATAATAACTTCTCTGATTAAAAATATTATAAAAATATCAAGAACATATCTAAGTCTTAATGTCTCTTTTTTTATAAAATCGGAAATCATTTTTACAACTTCCATAATCACAACAAATTCAAGCATTAAAATAATTGCTGTATAAAAGTCATTTCCAGCTAAAACTACTGTTAAAAATATAACCGTAGCAACCAAAACCTCAAAGTTTGAACTAAAGTAGTTCGATATTTTATTTATAGCTTTTTTCATTTAAAAAGTATATCATAAAGATTTTTATGATTGAACTATATCTCCTCCTAGTTTTGCAAATTGTAGTAAACTAGCTATTGAAACTGATCTATCTGCAATTTTTTCTAATCTTCTTAAACTACTTAAAAGATCAAAATACTCTTTTGAAAGGTCTAGTTTTTGTGTGATTAGTTTTAAAATATTTTTCTCTATCATCAAATATAAATCATCTGTTTTACTCTCTTCTACAATAACTCTTTGATATTTTTCTTCAACTTTAGAGTGTTCTTGTTCATCTATTATTGAAATTGCTGTTTTTGTAGATAATAAAGCTGATTTTAGAAGTGGAATTGTGTACTCTAAAATAGTATTTGTATCTAATTCATCACTATAAGATTTTCTAAACATTTTTGCAAAATCTTTTGTATTTGCAGCTGTTCTTGTAAGCTCATTTGTTATTTTTAAGAATGCTACCATTCTTCTTAAATCTCTTGCTTCTGGAGTATATAAAGCTAAAGTCGTAATTATAAGATTGTCTATCTCATTTGATTTTATTAGAAATTTCTTTTCACTAACTTCAACATTTCTTAGATTCTCTATTTTTCTTTCATTCAAAGATTTTAAACAAACCTCTAAAGCCTCAACAATATCTAATCCTAATTTTTCTACATCACTTTTTATAAGTTTTAATTTCTCTTCATATGGTTTTAACATTATCCAAATCTCCCTGTAATATAATCTTCTGTTTTTTTATTTGTTGGATTAACAAAGATAGTCTCTGTTATATCGTACTCTATTAGTTTTCCTAAGTGGAAAAACGCTGTATAATCAGCAACTCGTGCAGCTTGTTGCATATTGTGAGTTACAGTAATGATTGTATAATCCTGTTTTAAATCAAGCATAAGTGCTTCAATTTTTTCTGTACTTATTGGGTCAAGTGCGCTTGTTGGTTCATCCATCAAAATAATTTCTGGTTTAATAGCAATTGTTCTTGCAATACAAAGTCTTTGTTGCTGACCACCTGAAAGTGATGTTCCAGGAGTTGTTAATTTATCTTTTACTTCATTCCAAAGTCCAGCTTTTATTAAAGAAGTTTCAATAAGTTCATCACAATCTTTCCCTTTTTTTACCATTCCATGTTTTAAAGGTGCATAAGCAACATTATCATAGATAGATTTTGGGAAAGGATTTGGTTGTTGAAATACCATTCCAACTCTTTTTCTAACACTTACTTCATCTACATCTTTATCATAGATATTTTTTTTATCAATTATAATTTTTCCATCAATTTTAACATTTGTAATTAAATCATTCATTCTATTTATACATCGTAAAAATGTCGATTTTCCACAACCTGATGGTCCAATTAGTGCTGTAATTTTATTTTGATATAAATTAACATCTATATCAAACAAAGCTTGATTTGAGCCATAAAAAAGATTTAGATTTTTAACATCTATTTTTGCTTTTATATCTTTATTCATTTAATATTTTCCTTTTACCATTTTACTTCAAATTTTTTTCGCAAGAATATTGCTATTGCGTTTAGTGAAATTAATATTGTCAATAAAACCAAAATTCCAGCTGCTGTTTTTTCTATATACATACCTTCAGGCATTCCAGCCCAAGTAAATAGCTGAGCTGGCATAACAGTTGCCGCTTGTGTAACCATCGAAGGAGCATCTGGAATAAATGCAATCATCCCAATGATAATTAATGGAGCTGTCTCTCCCATAGCTTGTGCTAAACCAATAATTGAACCTGTCATTATTCCTGGAAATGCAAGTGGTAAAACATGGTCTCGTGTTACTTGAATTTTATTTAGTCCTAAACCATATCCAGCTTGTCTAATACTATCTGGAACTGCTCTTAAAGCTGCTCTTGAACTTACAATTATAATTGGTAAAGTCATAAGTGCCAAAGTTAAACCACCAACCAAAGGTGAACTTCTTGGCATTCCAAATAAATTTATAAATATAGCAAGTCCTAAAAGTCCAAATAAAATTGAAGGAATTGCTGCAAGGTTATTGATGTTTATTTCAATAAATCTTGTAAATTTATTGTCCCCAGCAAACTCTTCAAGATAAATAGCAGTCATAACTCCAATTGGAAATGCAACTGCCATTGTAATAATCAAAGTTAAAATAGACCCAACAATTGCTGAAAATATACCAGCATATTCAGGAATTTTTGAGTCACCATTTGTAAAGAAAATTGCATTAAATCTCTTTTCAATTAAACCTTGATTATAGAGTTCATCAATTTTTTCTATATCTTTATCTTTTAGATTATGATTATGATTTTTTATATATTGGTCAACTTGACTACTTGCTAAAATCCAAATATTTTGAGTTGAATTCATATATGTCGGGTTTTCTTCTAATAATTTTGGTAAATCCCTAAGTGCTGCTCTTGAAACTAAATTTCTATAAGGAGATGGAACTGCAAATCTTGTATCTTCTAAAGTTTTTTCATTAAAAGTTACATCTGTTTTTATATAAGCTATATTAAAAGCAGGAATACCTTTTCCTATCATATCAAATAGGAAAAATGCTAAAAATGCTATTGAAAAGATTAAAGAAGTTAGAGTAAACTTTTTAAATCTTTTTGCACTTGTATGTCTTTTTTTAAGTGTTGGATCATAAAATGGATTATGTTCTTTATTTTTCTTTTTTCTTTTTATCATAATGTATTCACTTTATATTTTTCTTTGAATTTTCTAATTAATGACAAGGAAATCATATTTAAAATCAGTGTAACAATAAACAGTATAAGCCCAAGAGCAAATGCTGAAAGTGTTTCAGGTGAATTAAATTCGAAATCACCTACTAAACTATTTACAATAGTTACTGTAACAGTTGTCATATCTTCAAGTGGATTCCAAGAAAGATTTGGTCTTAAACCTGCTGCCATAACAACAATCATCGTTTCTCCCAAAGCACGTGATAGTGCAAGAAGTGATGCTGAGATAATTCCAGGCATTGCACTTGGGATTACTATGTTTTTTATAGTTTCTCCATGTGTCATTCCAAGAGCAAATGCTGCTTTTCTTTGAGAATCTGGAACAGCTCTTATAACATCATCGCTTAAAGATGAAATTAAAGGAATAATCATAATTCCCATAACAATTCCAGATGCTAAAGCGCTGTTAAAAGTAGCTTCAAGTCCAAAAAAAGAAGCAGCTTTTACAACAAGTGGAGCAACAGTAATAGCTGCAAAAAAACCATAAACAACAGTTGGAATACCAGCAAGAACTTCTAAAATAGGTTTTAGATAATCTCTTAACTTTGGACTTGCATATTCACTCATATAAATAGCACTTCCAAGACCAATTGGAATTGCTACAAGAAGTGCTATTATTGTTATTACAAATGTTCCTGCAAATATTGGTAATGCACCAAATTGGCTATTTACAACTCCTGGAGACCAAATTGTACCTGTTAAAAAGTACCAAAAACTTCTTAACTTGAAAAACTCTATTGCTTCAAATAATATTGAAAACAAAATCCCAAAAGTAGTTAAAATAGATATAGCAGCTGCAAGAATAAGAGCAGATTTTATAAGCTTTTCATTTAGTTCTCTTCGTTTTTTTTCTGATTGAAGACTACTTAACAAACTTTACCTTTATGTTAAATTTTAATGAATTTTAATAGAGTTTGATTACATTACGATTACAGTTTATAAAACTTTATAAACTGGCTTTATTGAACTCTTTGATTCTTTTTTCATAAGATTTAAAGTATCATCAAAATTTAGAATATTTGATTGAGAATTTATCTCTATAATTGAGCAAGATACAGATAAAAGATTAAAGTTTCTAGTTATTCCAAATCTATCTTTTGAGACAATATACCCTAGATTTTTATCCTCTTTTGAGTATAGATTTTTTGCACTATATTCAAACTCATTTTGAATATCTAAAGTTAATTCAAAAACATCTTCAAAAGCAAAATCTGTTAATCCTACAAAAAAATCATCTCCACCAATATGAGCGATAAAACTATTTTTTGGATATCTTTTTTGTAATAATTCGGAGAATATAAGAATTGCTCTATCACCTTGTCTAAAACCATAAATATCATTGAAAGGTTTGAAATCATTAAAATCAAAGTAGATTATATGAGTTGTATTTATTTGAATATTTCTAAAAGAGTTACCAATAAATTTTTCAATTTGCTTATTTCCAGGTAGTTTTGTAAGTGGATTTTGATTTGTTGCTATTTCAATATTTCTTTTATAAGACATTGTTAAAAGAGAGTTTAGATTTATAAATCCTAAATATTTATCGCAATTTGTTATAAAAATACCAAGAGAGTTTTGGAAATTTAGGTTGTACATCTCTAAAATCTTATCAATTCCCCAAGATATTTCAACACTCAAAGCAGGTTTTAAATATTTTAATAGTCTTGTTGAAAAATTTTGATTTTGTGCCAAAGATAATCCATATTGAGAGTAAGATATTTTTTTTATATCACTTTCATATACAATTCCAAGAAAATATCCAAATTCATCAATTATTGGAACAAAGTTATGCTCTGTATTTTTTTTGAAATGTAAAATTATGTCATATAAAGAGCTATTTACAGGCAAAGATTCAATTTTATCTATAAATTGTTCATTTATAAATTTATTTTGTTCTTCTCTTTTATCATCTAAAATAAGATTTGAAATATCATTGTAAATTGGCTTTATTTCATTAATATCTTTTGTTGGTTTTTGAACTAAAAATCCTTGTATAAAATCAGCACCAATATCTTTGCAAGTATAAAACTCTTTTTGCGTTTCTACACCTTCGGCGATTACTTGCATTCCCATAATATGTGCCATATCAATTATTGAAGAACAAAAAAGTTTTTTCTTTGAGTCTTGATCTATATTTGATATAAAAAATCTATCAATTTTGATAATATTTGCTTCACTAAAATATAGAAGTTTTAGTCCAGAAACTCCTATTCCAAAATCATCTATTGCAATAGAGTAACCACTTTGTTTGTATCTTTGAAGCATAGTTGAAAGAGCATTTTGCTCTATTGAAGTACCTTTTTCACTTAATTCGAAAATTATTTTATCTTTGCTTAAATTGTGTTTTGTAAGAATCTTTTCAGTATTTCCAGCACTATAATTTTTGTTGTATATTATTCTATTGTCAAGATTATAAAATAGTTTTAAATTTGGAATATTTATATTTGCAAATTTTTTAATAGCTTTTTCTCTTAAAAGCAAATCAAATTCATATAAATAGTCATTACTAAAAACTAAATCAAATAGATCATCAATAGTTGTAATATTTGGTATATCTTGAACATTTCTTAATAATGCTTCAACAGCATATAGTTTTCCACTTTGTGCATAGATTATTGGTTGAAAAGCATAATCTAATTTATCTATTATTTCATCCCAATTTATCATAAGTGTATCCTAAAGTTATTTGAAAAGAAGAAATAAAAAGAGCGTTAAGCTCCTTTTATTTTATTGTTAGTGTTTTAAATCTTCTGCTTTTAATTTTTCGCTATTTAAAACTTTTGCTCTAGCTCTTGTTCTTGTGTCATCAGTTAATGGAATAAGTCCTAATTCTGTTAAAATTCCATCTTTTCCAATCATCTTTTCAGATACAAAAAGTTTATTAAATTGATTTAAAGCTGGAACATCTTTTGAATGTTGGTTTTTGATATAAAAATACATAGATCTTGCAACTGGATATGAACTATTTGCAATAGTTTCAACTGATGGAAAAACATTATCAATACTTAAACCAACAACTTTATCTCTGTTTTCAGCTAAAAATGAGTATCCAAAAATACCAACAGCAGCTTCATTTTTTGTAAGCTTTTGTACTATTAAATTATCATTTTCACCACTTTCAACATAAACACCATCTGTCCTAATTTCAGAATATGCTTTATATTTTTTATTTGCTTTTTCATCTTTTTTATATAAATCTGTATAAACTGCTTTTTTCTCAAATATAGATTGAAGTACTAACTCTTCAAAAGAGTCTCTAGTTCCTGATGATTTTGGTGGACCATAAACAATAATTTCTCTATTTGGTAAGTTATTACTAATATCTGACCATTTTTTGTAAGGGTTTGCAATAAGTGATTTTCCATCAGCTGATGGAACTTGCGCAGCGACAGCTAGAGCTAATTGCTCTTTTGTTACATTAAAACCTTGCACTTTTGAACTTTGTGCAATAGCAATTCCATCAAAACCAATTAGTGCTTCAGTTATATCTGTAACACCATTTTCTTGACACATTTTAAATTCACTAGCTTTCATAGCTCTTGAAGCATTTGCAATATCAGGAGTATTTATATCAACTCCAGCACAAAATAGTTTTATTCCTCCACCTGTTCCTGTTGATTCAACAACTGGTGTTGGAAAAGATGTTGTAGCACCAAACTCTTCAGCAACTGAAGATGAAAAGGGATAAACTGTCGATGAACCAACTATTTTGATTTGATCTCTTGCACTTAAAGTTGTAACTAAAAGTGTACTTGCTATTAAAGCCATAGATGTTTTTTTGAAACTCATTTTACTTCCTAATAATTTGATATTTGGAAGTTTAGTTTCGCTTGGTTACAATTTGGTTACTTTTAAGATTTTTTTACAAATTGAGTTAGAATAACTATTTTAACACCATTTACACGACCTTCTATTTGTCCTTCTTCTCTTCCCAATGAGATATTTCTAACAGCAGTTCCTCTTTTTGCAGTAAATCCAGCACCTTTTACTTCAAGGTCTTTTATAATAGTAACTGTATCTCCAGCACTTAAAACTACACCATTAGAATCTTTTTGTACAACACTTGTGTTAAACTCTTCTAAACCTTTGTTTGCCCAATTTAAAGTTTCATCATCTAAATAAATCATATCCAAAAGCTCTTGGTTGTCTAGTTTTTTTAACATTCTATATGATAAAACTTTAATAGCAGGAGTTTCGCTCCACATAGCTTCACTTAGACAATACCAATGATTTTCATCAAGGGTACAATTTTGTTCAAATTGAGATTTACATTTTGGACATAAAAGTGCAGATTGTTCAGTTGTTCCATCGCTTGGTGATACTTCAAAAATCTCTAAATCTTCTAAACTTTTGCAAAGTTCGCAACTATTTTCTGCTCTTTTTATTAAATCTTCTAAAATACCCATAAAAATTACCTCATTTTTTTAAAAATAGTTTTTATTATACCAAATAGAATCTTTTTTGATATAAATCATATAAATTATTAAAAAAATTGATTAACATAAACTTTTAAAAAAGGTATAAAAAATGAATTTTTTTAATAAAGAGTTTAGAAAAATAAGTTTAGAAAATATTGATAAATCAAATATGTTTTGGGCTTGGATAGGTTCTTTTTTAGGGATTATTGCAATTTCATATTTTCATATGGATTTTTTAGATGATAAAGATTTAACTTTAGTTGTTGGTTCGTTTGGAGCAAGTGCTGTTTTGATTTACGGAGTTCCTAATTCTCCTTTATCCCAGCCTAGAAATTTAATAGGTGGACATTTATTATCTGCTATTGTAGGAGTTATTTCATATAAGCTTTTCTCTTCAAATCTATTTTTAGCATCAGCTATTGCTGTTTCAACATCAATATTGATTATGCAATTAACTCTAACTTTACATCCTCCAGGAGGTGCAACTTCACTAATAGCAGTTATTGGAGGCGAACAAATACATGAGCTTGAATTTTTTTATATTTTAATTCCAGTTTTTAGTGGAGCTTTAATTTTATTTTTAATTGCATTTATAGTAAATAATATTCCAAAAAATAGAGCATATCCAGAGAGTTTTAAAAATTATCTAAAAAAGAAGTATCAAAGGTATAAAAGAAGAAGTTTGAAAAGAAGTAAAAGGTAGTTTTAGATTAAAACTACTTTTATTTTATTTAAAGTTTTAATATTGGCAAACTCTTCTAGTAAAATTGCTAGTTCTACAACATCGTTGTTTCTCATTCTAATACATCCAGCACTTTCGTTGCTTCCTAGAGTTTTTTCATTTAAAGTTCCATGAATTCTATATGTTGTATTTCCATCAACACTATGAGTTAGATTTAATTTTGCCATTCCCATATAGTTGTATTTATGATTTGGTGGTACAACATTTGGTAAAATTATCCCTTTTTTTGCAAAGCTTTTTTTAGTATCTTGTGTTGGATACCAAACTGGATTTAGTGATATTTGTGAAATTCTTCCAACTCCTAATGGTTTTTTTATACTATCTTTTCCTGTTGAAACAATGTAGCTTTTTATTTTTTCTTCATTTTCACCATTTTTTGCAAAAAGTTCCATAATATTTGTTTTTGAATCTACTCTTATTATTAACTCATCGTAGTTATTTAGATTTCTTCTTTGTTCTTTTGGTAAATTTGATTTTGAAACCTTTTTTTCATAAGATTTTGTAAAAGTTTGATTACTTTTTGAGCCTTTTTTTATCTGTTCATCAAACTCATTTAGACTTGTTTGTAAAAGTTCTTCTTCATCCTCTTGGCTTAAAATATCATTTGAAGATTGATTTCCAAAATCTAATTCACTTTTTAGTTCATACTCTATTTTAGTTTCATTATTATTTTCATTTTTACTATTTTCTTCATTTTTTATATCTTGATTGTCATAAGGTAAAAGTCCCAAAATCTCAACATTTTCAGGAATCATAGAAACTAATGGAATATTCACAGCTTGAGGTTTTGGACTTTCAAGCTCTTTTTCTTCTTTTTGTATATTTTTTTTATCTTTGTTTGAAGAGTTATTTTCTTGATTATAAAAACTAGTTTGATTATCCATATCTATAAAAAGTTTTCTTTTATCAATTTGATTTACGATTTTTATATCAATCTCTTTTATATAAGGTTTTTGCTCTTTTATATATTTAGAAGCATGTTTTATTGTAACTTTTGCTATTTCTTTGTCATCGTAAGTATTTAAGTATGTGTAGTATTTTTGATTTTGTTTTACTATAAAAACTTCTCCAATAGTATTATCATAAATTCTTTTTTTACACACAAGTGCATTTTCTAAATTTGAAGTTGTACAAACTGAAACAGTATATTTTTTCTCACTTGCAAATAGACAAAAAGGTAAAATAAAAATCAAAAACAGACTCTTTTTCATATAAATCCCTAAATTTTTTTTTGCTATTTTACTAAATTTAGATAAAATGGAGGTTATTTTAAAAATTTGAAGGAAATATTATGTTTAAAGAGGAAGATTTATTTGAGTTAAACTCAAAATTTTATACAAATTGTAAACCACTTTCAAGAATTTTCACACTACTTACTGTACCTACATTATTATTTATTATGGTTATTTTATGTTATTTTGGAATTTTACCACTGAAAGTTGAGATACATAGCGTTATTTTGATTGGTTCAATATATTTTATATATCTGTTTTTTATTAGACACAATGCTTATTTTGTGGCTTGTAAGTTTAGAACTTTGTATGCAGATTTGCAAATAGCTTTACTTGCTTATATAAATAATAATCTTTTAACAATCACTCAAACTTCAAAAGCAAATGGAAGTGTAGATGATTTTTTACAAGATTATACAAGTAATTTAAGAAATAGCAATTTTTCAAGTATTGCAAGTGGAATTTTTCCAACTTTAGGAATTTTGGGAACTTTTATATCAATAGCTTTATCTATGCCTGATTTTTCATCAAACAATATTGTGGCACTTGATAGTGAAATTACAAAACTCTTAAGTGGAGTTGGAACAGCTTTTTATGTTTCAATTTATGGAATATTTTTATCTATTTGGTGGATATTTTTTGAGAAATTTGGACTTAGTAGATTTCATCACGATAGTTATATTATAAAAGAGAGTACAAAAAACTTTTTTTGGACAAAAATAGATATTGAGTCAATTCATATAAAAAGTAATATTGATAATTTTTCTAGTATGAGTAAAATTTTTGAAGAGTTAACATCTAGTCAAGCTATGTATGATATAAATAGATCAATAGAACAAAGAGCAAAAAGTCTTGATGAGTTGCTTCAAAAAGAGTATATTTTGTCTTTACGAATTGATGAAAATATTGCAAATTTTGAAAAACTTTCTATTGCTGTTGAAAAATTATCTCTACAGTCAAATTCACAAACAATGATTTTCAAAGATGTTTCAGATAATTTAAATAAAAATATTATTGAGTTAAATTCTCATATGAATAATTTAAGTAGCGAAAATCTAAAAGCAATATATACAAATATTGTAAAAAGTATTGAAACTATGAAAAGTGATATGGAAAAAATAGAGTGGAAATTTGAAGATGGACTAAAAGAGTCTTTAAGACAAATAGATTTACAAACAGCAAATATAGTAAAAGATTTGACTATTTTTAAAGATTTAACAAAGTAGAAAATGATGTATAAAAAAGATGAAAAAAACAAAAATCAAGAAGAGAACTTTTGGGTTTCTTATGCTGATTTAATGGCTGGATTGCTTTTTGTATTTATTTTGG